>CAVRVZ010000013.1:0-73591 GCA_963724755.1 uncultured Acidobacteriaceae bacterium | reverse complement strand
CTACAATGGCGTACCCGGTAATTCCTCAGCCCCAGCAGAGTATTGGACAAGACGAGTACATCACTGTCGCCACGGATGAGACGGTGAATGCCATTGCCGTAGCCCCCGGCTATTCCTCTCCCAGCGCCGTCAGCACGGGCGTATATGAAATTGGCCCGATTACCGCCACGCCTACCTTCAGTCCCGCTGCGGGAACTTACGGGGTGGCCCAGACGGTGACCATAAGCGATTCCACCTCAGGCGCAGCCATCTACTACACGATGGACGGCACAACGCCGACCACCGGCTCTGCGCTTTATTCCGCCCCGATTGGTGTTTCCGCGTCGCAGACATTGCAGGCGATGGCGATCTCCGCGGGCAACAACAACAGTGTGGTCGCATCGGCGGTCTACACCATTGGAGGCACGGCGCCAACGCCCACCTTCCGCCCATACCCCGGAAGCTATGTTGGGCCACAGACGGTAACCATCAGCGATACAGCCGCCGGCGTAACCATCTACTACACCACCGACGGCACCACGCCAACCACCGGCTCATCCACTTACTCCAGCGCGATTACCATTTCACACTCGGAGACATTGGAGGTCATCGCGGCGGGCAGCGGCTACACAGCCAGCGCGGCCGGATACGGCGGCATATACCATCACTTACGGCAACGCCTACTTTCAGCCCGGCAGCCGGAAGTTACACCGCCATCCAGACGGTCACTATCAGCGATTCAACCTCGAACGCAACCATCTACTACACCACCAACGGAACGCACGCCGACCACCGCTTCGTCCGTCTATTCCGGCGCCGATTGTCGTTTCCGCAACAGAGACACTGGAGGCGATCGCGGTTTCCAGCGGGCGACGGCACTAGCGCGGTCGGATCGGCGGTTTACACCATTGTGACAGCCACGCCCACCTTCAGCCCCGCAGGCGGGAACTATAGTCAAGCCTAAACGGTCACCATCAGCGATACCACTCCGAGTTCGACCATCTACTACACCACCGACGGCACGACGCCGACCACTAATTCGCCAGCCTACTCCGCTCCGATAACCGTATCCACAACGGAGACGCTCGAGGCTCTGGCCGCTGCCGCGGGGGACAGCAATAGCGCGGTCGGATCGATAGCATACACCCTCAATATCGGAGGGCAGGCGGCAACGCCCACGTTCAGCCTTGGAACTGGAAGCTATGTTGGAACCCAGTCGGTAAGTATCGGCGATATAGACTCCGGCGTAACCATCTACTACACCTTGACGCCGGGGACGAACGGGACGACACCGACGACCAACTCGACAGTCTATTCCGGTCCGATTTCCGTTCCTTCTTCAAGCGTATTGGAGGCCATTGCCGTGGGCGGCGGCTTCGCTCCAAGCGCAGTGAATTCGGCAGCCTACAGTATTACTGTGGTCGCATCCTACGTGCAGCAATGCAGCAATTACGCGACTTACGTGGCGAACAGGTCATGCACGCTCACCGGAGTGACGGCAGGGGACACGTTGGTGATTGGCGTCTGGTCATCCAATCCGAACCTAACTTCCGTTACCGCCTCGTCCGGCACGCCGGCCAGCGCGGTTGCCAACCTCGGGACCGGCGGCGGTTACGGCTATATCAGTACCTATCTTCTGTCCAATGCCTCCGCAGGCAGCATCACGCTCACAGCCACCGAGTCAGTCAACACCGATATCTGGATCTCAGCAACCGAGTATACGAACGTAACGGCCTCACCGTTGGACGCCATTGGCAGCGCGTCGAGCGCTACGACTTATGGGCCCGCGAATGTCAACTCAAGCTCCTTCTCGACGACAGCCAATTATGACATGCTGTGGTCCTTGTGTTCCGGCGAATTTGCTACATGGACTCCTGGCACTGCTCCGATTGCCTGGACGCAGTTGTTGTCTACGGTTCCCGTCAATAGCACGGGTATTTTCGTTGAAGACGGGGTCGCCGGCGCCGCCGGAACCTACTATGGCAGTGCTACAAAAGCAGCAGCGCCGATTTTCAGAACATCATTACCGTCGCGCTTTTGTCAGCTGTCCCAACCCCGACGTTCAGTCCCGTGGCTGGAACCTACGCTACTGCTCAGACGGTAACCATCGGCGAGGCAAGCAACGGCGCAACCATCTACTACACGACCGACGGCACGACGCCGACGACCGGTTCGGCAGTCTACTCCACGCCGCTTACTGTTTCCGAATCGGAGACATTGAGTGCGATGGCGACTGCCCCAGGCCTCGCCAATAGCGCGGTGGCATCCGCGGCCTATTACATAGGCAGTCCGGCGGCTACGCCCACCTTCAGCCCTGCGGCCGGAACCTACACGACCGTACAGACGGTTTCCATAAGCGATTCAACCCCAAGCCCGACCATCTACTACACCACCAATGGGTCCACGCCGACGGCCGCTTCGTCTGTCTATTCCGGCCCGATTACCGTTGCCACATCTGAAACCATCAATGCAATAGCCACAGCAGCCGGTTATATCCAGAGCGCCCCCGCATCTGCGGTCTACACCCTCAACCTGCCGACAGCAGCGACTCCGGCCTTCAGTCCCGCGGCCGGAACCTATAACACAGTGCAAACGGTCACCATCAGCGACACAACCGGCGGCGCGACGATCTACTGCACCACCAACGGCACGGCGCCGACGACCGCCTCATCGGTCGACTCCGCTCCCATTTCTGTTTCCGTTACGCAGACGCTGGAAGCGATCGCCACTGCCACGGGTGACGTCAATAGCGCTGTACAGTCTGGGGTCTACACCATTGCGGCGGCAACGCCTACTTTCACACCGGCGGCTGGAACCTACAACACGGCGCAGACGGTCACCATCAGCGACACAACCGCCGGCTCGACCATCTACTACACCACCAACGGCATGGCTCCAACGACCGCTTCATCGCTCTATTCCGCTCCCGTCTCTATTTCCACAACGCAGACGCTGGAAGCGATTGCCGTGGAAGCCGGTTACACCAATAGCTCAGTCAAGTCCGGGGTCTATACCATTACCGCGGCAACGCCTGGCTTCAGCCCCGCGGCCGGAACATACTCCACGACGCAAACTGTGACCATCAGCGATACAACTTCAGGTACAACCATCTACTACACCACGAACGGCACGGCGCCGACGACCGCCTCATCGCCCTACTCCGCTCCCATCACTGTTTCCACCACGCAGACGCTGGAAGCGATCGCCGTCGAAGCCGGCTACAGCAACAGCGCGGTCGGATCGGCGGTATACACCATTGCCGTGACAACGCCCACTTTCAGTCCCGCGGCCGGAACTTACTCGTCGGTCCAGACGGTGACCATCAGCGATACAACTTCAGGCGCGAGCATTTACTACACCACAAACGGGAACACGCCGACGACCGCCTCATCGCTCTACTCCGTTCCCATCACGGTTTCCGCCGCGCAAACTCTGAAAGCGATCGCCGTGGAAACCGGCCTTACAAACAGCGCGGTCGGATCGGCGGCGTACACCTTTGCGGCGGCAACTCCCACCTTCAGCCCTGCGGCTGGAAGCTACACCGGGCCGCAGACGGTAACTATCAGCGATACATCCTCAGGCGCAACCATCCACTACACCACCAATGGCACGGCGCCGACGAGCGCGTCATCAGTCTACTCCGCTCCCATCAGTGTTTCCGCCACTCAGACCCTGGAAGCGCTTGCCGTTGAAACCGGCTTCAGCAATAGCGCGGTCGGAACAGCGAGATACACCCTGACGGCGGCAACGCCCACCTTCAGCCCGGCGACCGGAACCTACAATACGGCACAGACGGTGACCATCAGCACGACAACGCCATCGGCAACCATTCACTACACCATAACGGCAGGGACGACGGGGACGACGCCGACGACCAGCTCGACGACATATACTGGCCCGATCGTTGTTCCTGCGACAAGCGTATTGGAAGCCCTCGCTACGGCCACTAACAACACGACCAGCGCAGTTGGATCGGTGACTTACACATTTTCCTTTAGCGGCGTAGCTACGCCGTCCTACGTGCAGCAGTGCAGCGCTTACGCGGCTAACGTCACAACCAGGTCATGCACGCTTAGCGGGGTGACGGCAGGGGATGCTTTAGTGATTGGCATCTGGGCGGCCTCTCCGAATCTGACTTCCGTTACCGCCTCGTCCGGTACGCCGTCAAGCGTGATTTCCAACTTAAGTAGCGCCGGCGGCTACGGCTATGTCAGCTCCTATCTTCTGTCCAATTCCTCTGCGGGTAGCATTACGCTCACAGCCACCGAATCAGCAAGCGTTGATCTCTGGATGGCAGTAACCGAGTATACAAATGTAACGGCCTCTCCGTTGGACGGTAGTGGCAACGGGAAGAGCGGGACTACGACTTATGGGCCTACGAATGTTAACTCAAGTAACTTCACCACGACAGCCAACTCTGATCTGCTATGGTCGTTTTGTTCCGGTCAATATGGTATTTGGGATCCTGGCACAGCGCCAATTACCTGGACCGAGAGGGTGACTGCGACTCCCGTCAATAGCGAAGGTCTTTTTATTGAAGACGGGACGGCCGGCGCTGCTGGAACGTACTACGGGCAATGCTACAAAAGCAGCAGCGCCGATTTTATGGACATCATTACCGTTGCGCTCAAGGGCGCGCCGGAGGTGGTCACACCCACCTTCAGCCCCGCGGCCGGGGCTTACACTTCTGCGCAGACGGTGACCATCAGCGATACAACCCCAGGCTCGACCATCTACTACACAACGGACGGGACCACTCCGACAACGGCCTCGTCGGTTTACTCCATTCCGATCACCGTTTCCTCGTCGGAGACGCTGAATGCGCTCGGTGTGCTCAGCGGCGACGCCAACAGCGCGACCGGATCGGCGGCTTACACCATTGCGGCGGCCACGCCCACCTTCTCGCCCGCAGCCGGAAGTTATGGCTCGGCGCAGTCGGTCTCGATCAGCGATGCAACGGCTAACTCAACCATCTACTACACCACCAACGGCTCGGTGCCCACCATTGGCTCGCCGGTCTACTCCGCTGCCATCACCGTCTCCGGCGCGGAGACATTGCAGGCCATCGCTGTGGCCAGCGGCTACGGAACAAGCGCGGCCAGCACGGCGGCTTACACCATTCCGCCGTACACGCCGGTCCTTAGTCTTGCGGCCGGAAGTTATTACGGCAGCCAGACGGTCACCATCACTGACGCAACCCCCGGCGCAACCATTTACTACACCACCAACGCCACCGTCCCGACCACTAACTCGGCGACTTACACCGCTCCGCTAGCTATTACCGCGACCCAGACGGTCGAGGCGATCGCCGCAACCGGCGGCGCGCCGTCGAGCGCGGTTACATCGGCCCTCTACACCATTGCGACGCCGGCCGCGCTCACCATCCCCACGCCGGATATCTCAGCACAACTGTCGGGGACCAGCGTAGCCTTCGCATGGACGCCGGGCAACACCGCGAAGAACTTCGAGTTCTGGGTGGGCACAACCAACGTAGGCTCGAGTAACTTGTATAACTCGGGCAATGTAACCGCTACTACCGAGACGGTGACCGATCTGCCCAACAACGGAGAGGCGGTCTATGCGCGTCTCTATTACCTGATTAACGGAGCCTGGCAATATACCGACTACACTTACGTGGCTAGTGGCGCGCCGACGCAGGCCGTACTTACCACGCCCGCACCCAACACAACCACCCCGCTGACGGGCACCAGCGTTGCCTTCTCGTGGAATCCCGGCAACACCGCGACGCACTTCGAGTTCTGGGTGGGCACAACCGGAGTAGGTTCGAGCAACCTGTATAACTCGGGCAACATAACAGCCACAACGGAGACCGTGAGTAATCTGCCCATCAATGGCGGGACGGTTTATGTGCGGCTCTATTCGCTCATCAACGGAGGCTGGGAATACGCCGACTACACCTACACAGCGTACTAAATATAGAGAAATCAGATAGCTGATAAATAGATTAGAGATAGTTAGAAGCAGCAAAAATCGCACTGTTCACCCCGGCACACGAGCCGGGGATGAACGGTGTGATTGTGTCGCCAATCGGATGGGTAGGCACCGTCAGAGAAGGCCGATCAGCAGACTTCATTGGGTTACGAGCTATACGGATTCACTGCTGTCCGGTTTAATTTAGATTATGTCGCCGTCAAGTTCATTGGCACGTGTGGTTTACAGCGGTTGTTGGGTGTCCACGATTTGAATTGCGTGGGGCTCATTTGCGATGCTTTCGGGATTCGACGACCGGGAGTGCCGCATGAATGTGGGCAAGACGCTATTTGCGCAGGTGATGGAGTTTGTGCCGTGGAAGACCTTTGGACGCATCATCGAACGGCACAAGGGCGATGCAGGAGTGCGCACGCTCGGTTGCGCCGATCTGTTTCGCGTCATGGCCTTTTCTCAACTCACCTGGCGCGAGTCGTTGCGCGACATCGAGGTGTGCCTGGAAGCCAATCAGGCCAAGCTGTTTCACATGGGCATTGCCACGCCGCCGGCACGTTCCACGCTTGCCGATGCGCTGAACCTGCGCGACTGGCGCATCTATCACGCACTGGCCATGCGGCTGATCTCTCACGCCAGGGCGCTGTACGCGCAAGATCCTTCGGTGCTGGAACTCGACGCAAGCGTTTATGCGCTGGACTCCACCACCATCGACTTATGCCTGAGTTTGTTCGACTGGGCGCCGTTTCCGATCCACCAAGGCGGCCATCAAGTTACATACGCTGCTGGACCTGCGCGGCGCGATTCCAGCCTTCATTCACATCAGCGACGGCAAGCTGCACGATGTCAACGTGCTCGACATTCTTCTTGTCGAGGCGGGAAGTTTCTACATCATGGACCGGGGCTATCTGGACTTCGCGCGGCTGTACGCAATGCACCAGGCCGGAGCCTTCTTCGTCACACGCGCCAAGGAGAACATGGATGCACGGCGCGTGTATTCGTATCCCGCGGACCGGGCCAGCGGAATCATCTGCGACCAGCGCGTCATGCTCAACGGCTTCTACTCGGCAGAGAACTACCCCGATCATCTGCGCCGCATTCGCTTCCACGACCCCGAGACCGGCAAGACGCTGGTGTTTCTGACCAACAACACCACACTGCCTGCCCTGACCATCGCCGCGCTCTACAAAAGCCGCTGGCAGGTCGAGTTGTTCTTCAAATGGATCAAGCAGCACCTGCGCATCAAGCGTTTTCTGGCCACCAGCGAGAACGCCGTGAGAAGCCAAATCTGGTGCGCCATCGCCACCTATGTGCTGATCGCCATCGTCAAGAAGGAACTGAAACTGGATGCCTCGCTCTACACTTGTCTACAGATTCTGTCGGTCTCGATCTTCGAGAAAACCGAGATTTCATGCGCCCTTCAGCCATATCTCCACAGAACTGACCAACCGGCCTTCGCTAACCAACTGAATCTATTCGACATCTAACCGGACACCAGTGATTTACGGTTGTTTTGAACGACCGCCCAGTAGGGGAGAATGACCAATCACCTTTTTGGTTCCATCTAATCTCGGAAGATCTGATAACCCTTCGAATATCTTGGCTGCCGAACAATCGCCTGCAGCATAAACTCGACGATCGCGCAGACCTGTTACACCCTCCTGCCAGGCGAGAAGCATGCGTTTCCCTATATCTTTGAATTCTGGATGTTCCTCTACCGCTTTGAGCACAAGGGGAGCCGTTTCCGAGACTGAATCGCTGATAGTTTCAAAAATTGTTAATTGTTCTCGGGCAGGGATGCCAAATGTTCCCGCGATGAAGCTTTTGAGATTCTTGCCTGGAGTCCACGTTTTCTTGCCCAGGAATCCAATTCCGGGTGGATTGTCCTGGTAGCCGGCATACACTTCCGTCGTCAGAAAGTCATAGACGGGGGACAGATGAACATCTGCCCGCGAGGTATAGAGCAAGGCAATATTCTTGGCGTGGCAGTCTGCGTTACGCAATGCATAAGACAGCAGTAATATCGCGGTGAGTTGTCGGAAGGTCTCGTATTGGCGGTTGCCGGGTACATGATCGCGAACAGCTCGGGCAAGTAGCGCTCCCATGTAGTCTCGTACTTCGCAGCGGGACGAAGACCCAACAATGCGCAAAAGTCTTCCATTCCCCAGAGAGGTTGACCGTCCTCGTCAACGTCGAAGCGATAGACCACCAGCGCATTTCCATCTCGCGAGACTTCCATTCTGGCGCTGGGGAGAACTTTGGCAACCACTTGCATACAGAGGGATTCGTTCAGTGCGGCAAATGGCAGCTTTTCGGATGAGCCTTTGATGATGTGCCGTCGTGTCAGCAGGGTGGCCTTTTGATGCAGACCGAACTGCTTTCCAGAATCTCTTGCGTCTGATTTTCGCTCCTCTTCTATCCCTAGGAACTTTGGTTGGACTCCTGATACGCCGCTGGTTGCATGCTGACGAGCTAGCTCCGCAAAGGCTTTTTCTGAGTTGTCTCCTTGCAGCAATTCGGCCACTTCAATCGGCTTGGGAGGCTCATTCAGCACGGCACCAGCACCGGCGACTTGTATGCGGCCCACCATGTTGCGGCCAATGACGGACAAAAGTGCAATTGGACTCGCCCCAATCTGCGGTCCAAACTGCTCCTGAAGTACTTGTAGGAGGTAGCCTTCCGGCAGATTCATTTGAAGGACTGGAGGGAGTTGATCGTCCCACACGTAAGATTCAGTGCGCACAGGCATGGTGAGCGAGACAAAGTCGTCTGTCGGTGTATCTGGGTCGTATGGAGCACGCTCTTGAAATCGCCGACTGATTCCAGCACGGCGACCTCGCGACCAAGTACGTAGACTGTCAACTTCATGCGCCACCCCTCTCGCGCCTTAATTCATCCAAGGAGCCCGCACATTCCAGTTTGCGTGAAGACCACTTCCATCCCCAAAACAGCCAAGACTGCCAAGAGCTTTCTTGCGCCGAACTCAGAAGCCTGACCGCGCTCAAAACGCAGGAGAGCTTCGGGTGTGATACCGGCTTGTGCCGCAACATCCTTCTGCTTAAGGTGGAGTGCCCGCCGAGCTGTTGCTACTGATTCGCCCAATTCCCGTAGAGTTCTCATACTTGATATATACATCAATGAAATATTGATTTGCACCTATACTTGACGTATAGATCAATATATATAACGACATAAAGGCTTGTCCCGCTGACAATTTGTAAGCGTTCGAAGATTCCATCTGGATCAGCCGTGGCTCAGCAGTCGAACGATGAGTTCATGGACCATGAAGATGGTGTGCGGTCAGCGAGCGGTAAGCGGGTATACCGAACGGTTGCGGAGAAGCGCCGGATCGTGGAGTTGACCCTTCAGCCTGGGGCAAGCGTAGCGAAGGTAGCGCAGGCCGAAGGCGTGAACTCGCATCAGGTTTTCGATTGGCGGCGAGCCTATCTCAAGGGCAAGCTGGAGCCGAAGGGTCAGAAGTCTGCCGCGTTGTTGCCCGTGGTTCTCTCCCCGGCGGACGCAAGCGCCGTTACCGTGGATGCGGCTGTCACAGAGAAGCAGTTCCATCAAGTCCATTGCTGCGATGCCGGGCGGGGCCATCCATATCGAGTTATCGGGGCGCGCGAAGATTCGCGTAGAAAGCGGCGTGGATGCGGCATTATTGCGGGCGGTTTTGGAGAGCCTGCGGCCGTGATCGATCTGCGCACAGGAACGAAGATCTGGATCGCCGCCGGCGTGACAGACATGATGCGAGGTTCGCCAGTCACGCGCACGGCCGCTGCTCGAAAGCTTTCGGGGTTGGATGGAAAAGTCGCTGCGCCAGCTTTCGCCCAAGAGCGAAACCGCGGCCGCTATCCGCTATGCGCTCTCGCGATGGCGTGCGCTCGTTCGCTATCTCGACGACGGTCTGCTGGAGATCGACAACAACGCCGCCGAACGAGCGTTGCGCTGTGTGGCCTTGGGAAGGAAAAACTATCTCTTCTCCGGCGCTGATTCAGGCGGCGAGCGGGCTGCCGCCATCTACTCGCTGATCGGCTCGGCCAAGCTTAATGGCCTTGATCCAGAACTCTACCTGCGCACGGTGCTCGGGCGAATCGCCGATCATCCCATCAATCGCATCAACGAACTACTACCCTGGAATGTAGCCGTCTCATTCCAATCCGTTAGCCAAACTGCATAAAATCCATCAACCACCGGTGCATGAAGTGTCCACTTAAAAACAAGTGGACACTTCCTTGCCCCCCGCAAGAGTCTGTCACATTTCCAGCAACTCCGCCACATGCAAACTTCGGACGCTTACTGCAATTCTCGGCCGTCTGCAGGTTCTTTCTGGCATAGACCAGCCCTTTCATCCCCGGTCCAGAAGGCCCGAAAAACTGCGCTGATAAACCGTTTGTTTTCAGATGAGAACGAGCCCCTTATCGACGGGTTAGAAACCGACAGGATGTGGACCAGAAGACGGAGGAAGCCGTAGAATTTGATTCGTCACGGGGGATTCGTTTTGTGAATAGGTCTGAAGATCCCAACCGACAGATCAGGACCTAAACAGTTGGACTGCACCCCAGAGGTGAGACAGCTCGCTGAATGTGACCGGGGTGAAGCAGTTGATTCCAGTCAGCGGCACAGGCAACAGTTTGGCGCCGGTAACGCCTACCTTCAGTCCTGTGGGCGGGAGTTACGCGACAAGTCAAACGGTCTCCATCAGTGAAACGATCTCGGGCGCGACCATCTACTACACGACCAACGGAGCGGCGCCGACTACCGGCTCCACGCCTTACGTCGGTCCGATTATCGTCTCCGCAACCGAAACGATCGAGGTGATCGCCGCGGCCAGCGGTGCACCTAGCAGTGCAGTGGCATCGGCCGTCTACACCATCGAGACGCCAGCCGCGCTTACCACTCCGGCGCCAGATACCACCACGCCGCTCACGGGCACCAGCGTTACCTTCCAGTGGACGCCCGGCAACACCGCTGTGCACTTTGAGTTCTGGGTAGGAACGACTGGCCCCGGCTCGAGCAACCTTTATAACTCGGGCAACGTAACTGCTACGACCGAGACAGTAAGTAACCTGCCCAGCAACGGGGAGAGAATCTACACTCGGCTTTATTCACTTATCAACGGAGCATGGCAATATACCGACTACAGCTACACAGCGTACTAGCGATAGAGCAAAGAGGAAACTGAATATGGATTAGAGTAAGTTAGAAGCAGTTCGAGTCGCGCCGTCCATCCTGGCACAGAGGTCGGGATGGACAATGCGATTGCTTTTTGGGAACCGGAATCGCTGGTGCCGCTCAGGGAAGACCGATCAGCCGCTCCATTGGCAAGATGCCCGA
This sequence comes from uncultured Acidobacteriaceae bacterium, assembly GCA_963724755.1. Taxonomy (GTDB): domain Bacteria; phylum Acidobacteriota; class Terriglobia; order Terriglobales; family Acidobacteriaceae; genus Telmatobacter. The sequence continues at coordinate 62,332 of CAVRVZ010000013.1, read as the reverse complement.
CTCGGATTTCAGTCATCCACGTGGAGAACGGTTGATGTTCCTGGAGAGGCGGCCAGGGTCGGGAGACCTACCCATCACACGGATCTCAAGTGACGACTCAAGTTCTGCTGCTTTTGCCTGGTCCGTAGATAGTGCAGTAATCGCACTCGGTTATTGCGCCGAGCCGGTAGACGACGTGGTCCCGTCGGTGGTGTAGTAGATGACCGTCCAAAAACTCTTGCTCAGAATTCGTGATGCTCATCCAGCAGGGCGGCGATGGTCTGTGATCCTTCATCGGCTGTCGTTTGCTTATCCGAGGAAGAGTTGGCTGCCTCGGTCTGGGCGCGCAATCTGGCCACGGTTAACCAATTGTCTTTGTGTGGCTGATCAGAGATCCATGGCGGCAACGGCATGGAAAGATGCCTGCTCAGCGTCAGTGCATAGCCCTCATACAGGGAGCGCATGTCTTTGAGCCTTTCATAGGAGAGACCGTCGCGGCACACGCTAACGCCACTCTTGGCAGAGTAGGCTGTAAAGCTTTTCATAACGCTCGGGAGGAAGCCGGTCAGGAGCATCGCTGATTGGAGTCAGTGAGAAGATCTGCGATAGGTCGACTAAGGCATGGCGCGCCATGGCAAAGGTCAACTGGGCTTGGCGCGCTTCGTGTCCCCGAACGCCGGCAATCAGCAGTGCCGATGTATCCAGCACAGCCGTCAGGGCGCTGATCCAGCTTTGGTTGGTGTGCTGCGAACGGAAGTAGCAGAGCAGCGGATAGGAGATGTGGCTCTCCAGCAGTTCCGCCGACCAACGTTCCCATTCCACCAGCAGCAGCGAGAGCGCGTTGTCACCGCCCTCATAGGAATGGCGGTGCAGTAGCTCCGCGGCCGTTGGCGGAGATCCGGCTCGCGCGTCCAGCAGTGAGATGCTCACTTCGCGACGCGAGAACGCACCGTAAAGAACCGGAAAATACCCCATCACGACGGCCAGAAAACCCAGCCCCGTACCCGCTTCCAGAATGATAAGCTCGCGCACCCAGCCGCCATGCGGCATCACGTCACCCAGACCAAGCGTAAAGATCGTAGTCCCGCTCACGTAGAGATCGGATCGGAAACCCGGCCCCTGTGTGGGATCGTTGAAGGGGCTGCCCAAGGCGTAAAAAATCAGAGCAAATCCCAGAACCATCCCGGCAGCCCAAACCATGAGGAGAAAAATCAGCGACAGCGGTCCGTAGTAACTGAAGGCGGTTTCTCGTCTGCGTAGATGGCGAATTCTTTTGGCGCAGAATCTCCAGGGTAGCCAGGTCGCGATATAGAAAATGCGGGTGAGCCGGAAGCGGCCCGTAGCCCGGCGTGGGAGAATGATGGTCTGGAAGGCATCGAACAGCACGGCAAAAAGGCAAATAATGCCGGCGACTCAAAGTGAACATCCGCATCGATCCTCCTCGCATTGAGACTTGCAACCGTTTCTTGCGTATGCCAATTCACAGTACTCTTGATGGTATTGGCAATCGAGGGCTATCAATGAACGAACTTGGGAAAATGCTTCTCGGCCTCGGACTTCTGCTCGCCGTTATGGGAGCGGTCTTGCTGCTAGGGGAACGCATCGGCCTACCCCTGGGTCGATTGCCGGGAGACTTTGCCTTCAAAGGTAAAGGCTTCTCAGTTTACTTTCCACTCGGAACGTGTATCCTGATCAGCATTGTGTTGTCGGCGATCTTGTACCTGTTCTCGCACTTCCGCCACTAGGCCGGCATCCGTTTCGTTTCAAATTCCCTCATCTCTTCGATATTCCGCTTGGCTTGGCGATCCAGCGTTAACAAGGCATGACGCGAACGAGCGTATCGATTCACTATCTGTAAGAATGCGCTCTAGTTGCATCTTGAATCGCTTCGCTGAGAGATTCGAAGTCGTAGGTTCCGTCGTGGCGCTGACCGTTGATGAAGAACGTTGGAGTTCCATTCACGCCGCTGCGCACTCCTCCCGCAAAGTCGGACCTTACGCGGGCACGATAAATTTGCTCCGCGAGGGCAGTTTGCAAATCCGTTGGGGAGAGGTCAAGCGCCTCGGTCAATTCCAGGAAGAGGGCATTGCCCAGGTTCTGCTGATTTTCAAAGAGCTGATCGTGCATCTCCCAGAACTTACCATGCAGCCCCGGCAAATTCCGCGACTTCAGCAGCCGATTCCGCCCACGGATGCATCTGGCTGAGAGGAAAGTTGCGGAAGACAAAGGAGAACTGCTTTCCGTAGTGCTTCTGAAGTCTCTTGACGATTGGATACGCCATTCTGCAATGAGGGCACTGATAATCGCCGTACTCAACCAGGTTGAATTCCGCCGCAAGATCTCCCTGTATATGGTCGTTCTCTGTGACTGCAACAAAAAGCTTGCTCATGGATTTCTCCTATTCGGGAAGATTTTCAAGAGCTTGCAAGATGCCGTCGGCCCCGGGGTTGATGGCGATCGGCGAGCAGTAACTCCAGGCGATCACGCCGTTCTGGTCAATTACAAAAAGAGCCCGCTCGCTGACACCGTCCGCGGTCCGATAGGCTCCATAAGACTTGGCGACCGCACCCTTCGGTTCAAAGTCCGCTGCCAGCGGGAAGTGAAGGTGCCGATCCTGGGCGAAGGCCTCATGGCACCAGACGCCATCCACCGACACACCAATCAACTCTGCTCCAAACTTCTGGAACTCGGGCATAATCTCGTTGTAAAGAGCCATCTGATCGCCGCAGACCGGGCTCCAGTCAGCGGGATAAAACGCCAGTATGACCGGCTTTCCCCGCAAATCGCTCAGGGAAAGCTTCTGGTCGGGCGTGACATTAAGACTGAACTCTGGCGCCGGAGTTCCGGCAGGCAATAGATTAGCCATGGAATACCTCAGATATAAGATACGAGAAAATCGAGGAAGATCCAAATCTGTTACGCATCTTAACCTCTTCATGCTATTTTGATGCCGCAAATCCGCAGATAGCCAGAGCGCCCTGGAAAGAACACAATATGTTTATAACATCGCTGCAACTTTCGCCATTGATTATTGTCTTCATCGTAGGTAGCTAAAAGCGATATTCTTTGCGCGGCTCAGCATTCCAAAGCAAAAGTCGAGCCGCTGAATCTAACCGCTGCGCAGCAGAAGGCGCAGAGCGAGGAGATCATTCCTGACCTCAAAGTTTCCTCCGCACACCTCTTGGTTTAGACTTGTTTGTTCAACCGGAAAGAGGACCGATTATGCGGCTAATAAACAAGAACCTAATTACACTGCTGGCGACGGCAACCCTGCTGACAGGGGTCGCGGCCGGCGCGCAGCAGACTGGCCAGAAATCGTCTGCCGCGCCGGACCTTGATTTTTCCACTGTCCTCTACGGCGCGTCCTACTACCACGAGTACATGCCCTACGACCGCCTGGACAAGGACGTGGCCTTGATGCATGATGCCGGCCTCAACGTGGTCCGCATGGGCGAGTCCACCTGGAGCCTGTGGGAGCCCGAAGACGGCCAATTCGATTATGCGTGGATGGACCGCGTGGTCGACGCAATGGGCAAGGCCGGCATCAAAGTCATTCTCGGCACGCCCACTTATTCCATTCCCGCGTGGATGGCCCACCAGCATCCCGAGATCCTGGCGGTTTATCCTGACGGCCGCAAGAATTCCTACGGAATGCGACAGAATATGGATACCGATTCTCCTGCCTACCGCTTCTATGCCGAGCGCCTCATCCGCCACATCGTCGCCCATTACAAGAACAATCCCACCGTCATCGGTTGGCAAATTGACAACGAAACTGGAAGCAACGACGCCGCAAATCCAGACGTCTTCATCGGCTTCCAGCATTATCTTGAGAAGAAGTTCGTCACTCCCGAAGCTCTCAGCAAGGCCTGGTTCCTCAATTATTGGGGAGAAAACCTGCACACCTGGGAGGACCTTCCCACCCGCGACGGAACCATCTCTACCGGCTACAAGCTGGAATGGACCCGCTGGAGCCAGATCCGCGTCACTGATTTTCTTCACTGGCAGGCAGGGCTGGTCCGCGAATGCGCCTCGCCCCGCCAGTTCATCACCACCGACTACGGCGGAATGATGCGGCCGGACGTCAACGAGGAAGCCGTCGCTACAGCTCTCGATATTCCCGCTGTCAACGTCTACCACGGCACACAGGATCATTATGACGGCTCGGAGCAGTCGCTGCAGGAAGACTTTACCCGCTCTCTCAAGCACTCGAACTTTCTTATCACCGAGACCAACGCTCAGACCACTGACTGGTCTTCGGCCTTTCAGTTTCCGCCCTACGATGGACAGATCCGCGAAGATGCTTATACCCATCTCTCCAACGGCGCCAACATGGTTGAGTATTGGCATTGGGCCTCCATCGCAGCTAATCAGGAGACTTACTGGAAGGGCGTGCTCTCGCATGACCTAGAACCTAACCGAACTTATGCTGAAGTTAGTCGCACCGCACACGAGTTACAAAAAATAGGTTCTCACCTAACCGGCCTGCAGATTCATAACCAGGTGGCTATACTCTGGAGCCGCGACTCGCGCAACGCCATCAGCTTTATGCCCTTCACCGCTTCGGGACGGCAATGGAGCGGCGCACCACCCATTGCCGGATACGACTCGCTGGTTCATCAGATTCACAAGTCTCTCTACGACCTCAACGTCGGTTCGGATTTTGTGTTTCCAACTACTCAGGATTTCTCCGCCTACAAACTACTCATCGTCCCCGCGCTCTATATCGCCGATGACGCCCTGCTCCAACGCATCTCCAATTACGTCAAAAACGGCGGTCACGTCGTCATGACATTCAAAAGCGGATTCGCCAACGAAAATTCGGCCGTCCGCTGGGTGCGCGCTCCCGGTCCATTGCGTGATGCAGCCGGCTTCAGCTACCAGGAATTTTCCAACCTCGAACACCCGCTGGCGCTCAAAGGCGATCCCTACAACGTGGGCAAAGCGAGCGACAACCAGGTCTCGTACTGGGCTGAATTCCTCATTCTCGATCACGCCAAAGCCATCGCCTACTACGACCATCCCTTCTTTGGGAAGTGGCCGGCCATTACTGAGAACGAATTCGGTGCCGGAACCCTTCTCTACGAAGGAACCTATCTCACTGACAAAATGCAAACCGCAGTCCTGCGCGACAGCCTGAAGCAACTTGGCCTCACCGGTCCCGATCAGCAACTTCCGACTAGAGTCCACGTGCAGCACGGAGTCAACCGTTTTGGGAAGCGACTGCACTACTACTTCAACTACGGAAGCACGGAGGTAAAAATCAGCTACTCCTACGCCACTGGGACTGATCTGCTGGACGGAAAATCTGTTGCCAGCGCTGCAGTTCTAACGCTGGCCCCATGGGATCTGGCGATCGTCGAGGAGCAATAATTATTTTCCACGTCACTTATTTTGCTTCTTCTAAATTTCTTTAACAATATAAGGGAATTGATCTTCATACCCGAAGCGGGAACTCAAGCTACAGGTGTGCGCATGGAGTCGAGGGCGGCGGTGAGGTCTGTGGCCAGGGACTGCTGGGCTTCTTCGCTGAGCTTGGCGCCGTGGCTGGTGAGGTAGAAGACGTCGATAGCGGTTTCGCCTTCGGTGTCGATGAGCGCCACCTTGATGTTGCACTGGTGGGTGCTGAGAGTAAGAGCGATCTGGCGGAGCAGACCGGGAACGTCCTGGGCGACGACCTGGAGGAGCGTGGAGTGGGTGGAGGACTCGGAGTCGAACTGGAGGCGGGTGGCCACCTCAACCTTGAGGTTGGCGGGGCGGCCCATGTGGCGGCGGGCCTCAAGCAACTGCTCGACTGAAACCTCTTGCGCCACCACGTCGTGGATATTGGCGAGGAAGCGGTCTTTCTCGCTGGGGTTGAGTTCCAGAGTGTGGAAGACGTCAGTGAAGTGGAAGCTGTCGACGATGACGCCGGCCTCGTTGGAGAAGGCGCCGGCCTTGACGATGTTCATGCCCCAGGCGGCCAGGGCGCCGGCAACGTCGGCAAAGAGGCGGGTGCGGTCGCGGGTAATGACAGTCAGGTCGAAGAGCTGGCGGTTGGGACGCAGATCGAGCTGGACGTGGTCGCGGTCGAGGTTGAGAGCCATCTGGAAGTGATTGCGGATCTGCTCGGGAAGGCGGGTTTGCAGGTAGCGCTGCGGCAGGCCTTCAAGGAATTGCCCTAGCGCGTCGTACTGCGGCGGCGGGAACCATGGAGCGGAGGCGGTTGAGCAGGGTGGGATCAATGGCGGCGCGGTAGCGGACCTCGTCGACCGAACGGTCCATGAAGTTGGCGGTGGACATATAGAACTGCCATAGGTTTTCAGCCTTCCAGGGAGTAAGGGCTTCGGGGTTGACGGCCCTGATGTCGGCGTAGGTCATCAGGGTGAGCATCTTGAGGAGCGTGGGACTGCCGATTTTGTCGGCGAAGCCGCGCACGTTTTCAAGGTCGAAGATATCGCGGCGCAGCGCAACCGACATTTCCAGATGGAGGCGGATGAGCTTGAGGATGGACTCGCGCTCCTCGGAGTCGAAGTCGAGGCGGGCGAGGAAGGCGTCGGCCAGTTCGACGCTTTGGCCGGCATGCTCGCCGGTGCGGCGGGCCTTGCCGGTGTCGTGAAGCAGCAGCGCGAGCAGAAAGAGGTCGAGCCGGTCGATCTCCGGCAATAGCTGGGCCAGGCGCTGCTCGTAGTCGTGGGCGGGCTGGCGCAGGCCGTGGACGTTGTCGATGGTGAGGAAGGTGTGCTCGTCGACGGTGTAGCGGTGATAGCTGTCGCGAATGACCAGGGCGTCGATGCCGTGGAACTCGGGGATCAAGCATCTCAAGAACGCCGAGGGCGTGCATGGTCCTCAGAGCATGCGCGGCGTGCGGTCCGAGCAGACTTCGCGCAAGGCGTTCCACAGGTAAGGGCCTTCAGGGATGTGAATGGCAAGGGCGGGCAGAGCGTCGGTGATGCGGTCTTCGGCGGCCTGGGAAAGCGTGTAGCCGTGCGTGGCCATCAGCGAAAAGATGCGCAGGATGGCGCCGGTGTCGCTGAACTGCGCGCCGGGAGCGATGTCGATGCGGCCCTGGTCGAGGAGAAAGTCGGTGCCGGCGATGGGCGTGCGGCGGCGGCGGAACTGGCGATAGAAGCTGACCGGGACGGGCAGAGTGCTCCATCAGCAGCGCGGCGCGGCGATAGACGATGCGGGCGTGGCGATAGTAGGTCCGCATCCAGTAAGCGGGATCGGCGGTGCCGCGGGTTTCAAGGCCGATGGAGTTGGCGGCGGCTTCGTCCTGGGATTGCCAGTCGAGGATATTGTCGTCGCGGCCGTGACGGAAGTGAAGAAAACAGCGGGCGGCGGCGAGGAAGTCGAAGGCGGACTCGGCGTCACCGCGGGCGCTCTGGAAGACGCCGCCGCGCTGGCGGGGCCACTCCTTGGTCTCCTTGAGGTGGAAGAGCAGGGCGAACCAGACGGCGAGGTGGTAGTCGCGCAGGCCGCCGGGACAATCCTTGAGATTGGGTTCGAGATGAAAGATGGTGTTGCCGAACTTGGCGTGGCGTGCGCGGGCCATCTCGCCCAGCTTCTGGGTGATGGTGTTCCACTCGCTCAGGACCAGGCCGGGAAGAACGGTCTGGTGGAGTTGCTGGTAGAGAGGGAACTGGCCGGCGAGGAAGCGGCGGTCGAGCGTGGCCAGCGTGAATTCGAGATTGTCGGGATCGAAGCGGCCGGCTTCCTTGACGGTGCGGGAACTGGGACTGGCGCGGAGGCCGATGTCCCACATGCCCTGGATGATGGCGCGGACGGCTTCCACGGATTGCTCTTCGGTCTTTTCATCGGCAAAGGCGAAGAGCACGTCGATGTCGGAGTAAGGGAAGAGATCTTTGCGGCCGTAGCCTCCCAGAGCGAGCAGGGAGATGTTCTGCGCGGGCTGGCCGGCGAAGGCGCGACGCCACATTTCAATGAGGATGCGGTCGACGACGGCGGAGCGGCGGCGGATGGCGGCGGTGCCGTCGCCGGTGCGCTCGCAGGTCTGGCGGACGAGCGCCATCTCCCGCGTATACTGCTCCCGAAGATCGTCAACCGCCAAAGCGACTGGATTCATGAGTGTTGGTGTGTGGCTCGCCGAAGCAAGAAAGGATTGTTAACAGCATAAGCGATGTTGGGGCGGATGGTGAAAATTTAGTGGCGGGCGAGGTTTTGCGGCATACGGAAATTATTTTTTGTGACAGATGCGGCAAGTTGGCCGCCGCTCTCGCGGCGTCGAGCAAGTTGGCAAGTTAGCGGCGGCATTTGAGGAGGAAAGTCTCATTGCTCCGAAGAGCGACGGAAACGGTGGATTATTGACAGAATCATGACGAAATTCAACATTTTTTGCATATTTCTTACACGTGATTTTCGGATGATTATCTTTTATAATCAATCACTTATGCCAAAATATTGGCGAACAAGAGCGGGAAGGGACCCCGGGGGGGTGGGTGGATTCAAACTTTCGAGTTTCCCGCGCTGGCTGCGGAATGTGGAATTGGCAACCTGGGCTGCGTAGAGGAGCCTTGCTCCATCAGGGCCAGTGATTGCTTTGATGAGCATGCCATAGGCTACGCAGGCGATGAAGTCGCGGATGTTCTCTTGCCCGGAGAGCCGGGGCATGGCTTTGCGGAAGGCCATTTCGGATTGCCCGTCTGCGTATGACTTGCTATCGCTCTGTCTCTTTGCGGCCTTATAGGCGCGCTCATAGGCTTGGGTGCAGAGTTCGACGGCGTGGTTTTCGGGGTGAGGAGCGGGTTTTTGTTCGATGGTTGGGGCGGGTAGGGCTAGGGCTGTTTCGGACATATGGGTTTCTCCGTTTCGGCTGGATTTGGCCGTTATCTTTATTGTGCGGGAATGGAGGGTAATTATATGCAAACTATCTGCGGTGGGGTGATGGTTTTTTCGATGGGGTGGGGGATGGATTAGTGAACGCTGGCCGACATCAGGGGACTGATTTCATTCCGGCAATGGGAGCGGCCCCAGGTCATCGGTCATCCCCGGTCCCCTCAGCTGAATGAATATCTCCCTGAGATCGCGGCCACTCGCCTCTTATACTGTTTACTGTTTTGTTTGGCACCACGCGGGCATACTGAATTCCGCCGGAAAGGCAATATCGAGAGGAATCGACCATGGAATTGAGTCAAAACAATCGCAGAGAATTCTTGGAAGCCGGCAGCGCAGCGCTGGCGGCGACTGCGGTCTCATGGAACGCGAAGAGCTATGCGCAGATCGTGGGCGCGAACGACCGTGTGCGGGTGGGGATTGTGGGCTGCGGCGATCGCATGAAAAGCGGCGATTTGCCCGCGTTCCAGCAGAGCGCCAAGGATCTCAACTTCCAGATCGTGGCTGTCTCCGACATCTGGAACCGCCGCCGCGAAGAGTGCGCGGCGTTCATTGAGAAGCTGTGCGGCAATCGTCCCGACGCGGTGCGCAACAACGATGAGCTTTATTTGCGCAAGGATGTGGATGCGGTGATCATTGCGACAGCTGATTTTCAGCACGCGTACCACGGGGCCGAAGCGGTGCGTGCGGGCCGCGATGCGTACGTGGAGAAACCTACTGCGCACACCATGGCCGACGCGCCGCATGATTCTGGACGCGGTGAAGAAGAGCGGCAAGATTGTGCAGGTGGGGACGCAGCGGCGCTCGACGCCCGCGCTATCAGAAGGCGGCTGAATACATCAAGTCAGGCCAGTTTGGCGACATTGTGATGGTGGAGATGAGCTGGAATGTGAACCAGCCGGGGCGCTGGCGGCGGCCGGAGGTTGTGCCTCTGCTGAAAGAGGAGGACACGGACTGGAAGCGCTATTCGCTCGGCAGGAACAATGGCGCCGTTCGATGCGCGGAAGTATCTTGAGTTTCGGCTGTTCTGGCCGTTCTCGTCGGGGATTCCGGATCAGTGGCTGGTTCACCAGATCGACACGGTGCACTGGTTCACGGGGCTGCCGCATCCGCGTTCCTGCGTGGCCAACGGCGGGATCTACCTATGGAAAGATGGACGCACGAACTGGGACACGATGACGGCGGTGTTCGATTACGGTCCGCTCGACGATTTGAGAAGGGTTTCCAGGTGCAGTACACGTCGCGCTTCACGAACTCGGCGGGGGGGGTGAAGGAGCTGTACTACTCGAACGGCGGCATGATGGACATGGACAAACAGACGGTGACGCCGACGGGTGGGCTGACGGCGAAATATGCGGTCGAGATGGAGATGAAGGCCAACCTGCTGCCTAGTTCCTCGCTGGTTGAAAAGGCGGAGACCGTGGAGCACGAACGCCAACACGCACGGCGATCCGCAGACGGCGGCACATATTCGGAACTGGATGGAGTGCGTGCGCTCACGCAAGACACCGAATGCCCCGATCGAGGCGGGCTATAGCCATTCCATTGCGCTGTGCATGAACGTGGCGGCGATCAAGACGGGAATGAAGGTGACCTTTGACGAGAATACAGCAACAGGTGCTGGCGGGAGGAAATGTGTATGCATAAACATGCGCTGTGGATTGTGGCTGGTAGCGGGGTTGATGGGTACGGCCGGCGCGTGGGCTGCGCCGAAGCAAGGGCGTGCGGGTGGTGGCGGATGAGGCAAGCCGGCGGGTCGACATTACAATCGACGGCAAACCTTTCACTTCGTATATCTGGCCGACGACGGTGAAAAAGCCGGTACTCTATCCGATCATCGATGCTGATGGAGTGACTGTGACGCGCGGCTGGCCGCTAAACCGCGGCCGGGCGAGCGGACCGATCATCCGCATCATTATGGCCTGTGGTTCAACTATTCGCAATGTGAATGGATTCGACTTCTGGGGCAATTCGGATGCGATTCCGGCAGAGCGGGCCGCGAAGGAGGGGACAATTGTGTTCGACCGGATTGTTTCCACCAAGAGAGGCGCGTCGCGGGGCGAGCTGGTTACGGATTCGACGTGGATCGACGGGCAGAAACATTCCAGTTCTGTCGGAGACTTCGACGTATGTGTTTGCGCACAGCGGGCCTACGCGGACTATCGATCTGGTTGTGACGCTGAAAGCATTGGAGCATTTGGTCTTCAACGACGACAAGGACGGCTTGCTGGGGCTGCGCGTGGCGCGATGGCTGGAGTCGCCTGAAGAAAAGGGCGGAACCTTCACGGATGCGAACGGCATTGCGACAACGGTTGCGGCGGCTGCAAACCTTGCGGGCGTGGCTCCGCCGACGGGCGAGTATCTGACCAGTGAGGGAGTGCGAGGAAAAGCGGCGTGGTCAACGAAAGGGCGATGGTGCTCGCTAACCGGCCATGACAATGCGGGGCATACGGTGACGATTGCGATCTTCGACCATCCCGGCAACATCGGCTATCCGACTTACTGGCACGCGCGGGGTTACGGGTTGTTTGCCGCGAATCCGCTGGGACGGCACATGTTTGACTCGAAGCAGCCGGTGCTTGACTACGCGATGGAGGAGGGACAAAAGACGACCTTCCGTTATCGGCTGGCGTTCTGGACGCACGCGGCGACGGTGAGCGAGTTGAACAGCGAAGCAGACGCGTTTGCCGCGGAGAAGAAATAAAGAGCGGCTCCTTGCCAAGGTTCTATCCGCCAGTGCTTTGAGGAGCCGAAGTCCAACCCTCAGGGCCTGAAGGCCGCGGTTTTTGGGTCGGCAATTCGATGCCGGGGCTGAAGCCCCGGCCTATCCGATCCGGCTTGTCAATCGGTTTGTCAGGGGCTAAAGCCCGCGATATATGAGCCTCTAACGGTACGGCTGGACAGGCCGCGGAAAATGTCCGAACGAAAAGCGAATTAGGCAGAGAATGAATCAGCAGGGGCTAAAGCCCGACTCATTCTGCTGACCTTATCGGCCCGGCTGAAGCCGTGCCCTTGTTACAAAGCTCCTTGGTCGAGTTTTTCCGCAGCCTGTAAAGCCGAGCCCTTTCAAAGCCAACCCCTCGAACAGCTAGAGGGCGGTTTCGCCGCGCTCGTCGTTGCGGATGCGGATGGCTTCGTCGACGCGGCTGACGAAGATTTTACCGTCGCCGATGCGGCCGGTGCGGGCGGCGCCTTCGATGGCCGCGATAGCTTTGTCTTTCAGCTCGTCGAGAATAACCATCTCGATTTTTACCTTGGGAAGAAGATCGACCGTGTATTCACGGCCACGATAGAACTCGGTGTGGCCCTTTTGGCGGCCGTGGCCGCGGGCTTCGAGAATGGTCATTCCTTCGATGCCTGCCTCAAGCAGCGCATCCTTGACTGCGTCCAGCTTGGAGGGCTGGAGAATAGCTTCGATCTTGAGCATACAAACGCCTCGCTTGACAGCGTAACAGGCGGGGATGCTGGTTGGGCAGTGCCCCGGATTTTTTGTCGATCCGGCCCGAACAAACTGGACCGGAGCAGATCGTTTTCCTCTCCAGGAAAGACGAAGGGATTACGAAAAAGCAGCAAGTTAGCCCCCGCTGCGGCGGGGATCGCAAGTTAGCGAGTTGGCGGCAGTTCATTGTAGCCGAACTTGGCGCCGTGGTCAGGCTGCTTGGAATCTGTTGCTTACGAGTTCAGGTCGTAGCCTTCCTCGCCGTGCTGAGAGAGGTCGAGGCCGGCGGATTCGTGCTCCGGGGAGACGCGGAGGCCGATGATTTTGTCTACGGAAAACAGGAGGACGAGCGTGCCGACAATGGAGATTCCCCAGGCAATGGCGATGCCGGCAGACTGGTTGAGCAACTGGGACCAGTGACCGTCAATGACGCCGGAGGGGAGGGGATTGCCGGCAGCGTCTTTGAAGATGGGGTTGATGACGCTTGCGGCGAAGAGGCCAGTGAGGAGCGCGCCGATGGTTCCACCGGCTCCATGGACGCCAAAGGCATCGAGGGAGTCGTCGTAGCGGAGGCGGCTCTTGACCTCAAAAACCATGAAGCAGCAGAAGATGCCGGCGATGAGACCGATGAGGAGTGCGGCGAATGGCTGGACGAAGCCGGAGGCGGGGGTAATGGCGACCAGGCCGGCAACTGCGCCGGATATGGCTCCGAGAGCGGTGGGCTTGCCGTTATGAATCCACTCAGCGATGGTCCAGCCGATGGCGGCGGCGGCGGCGGCGAAGTGGGTGTTGACGAAGGCGGATGTGGCCAAGGGGCTGGCGGCCAGGGCGCTGCCGGCATTGAAGCCGAACCAGCCGACCCAGAGCAGGCATGCGCCGATGAAGCTGAGCACCATGGAGTGAGGCGGCATGGGGGTGTGAGGGTAGCCGATGCGCTTGCCGAGGTAGATGCAGGTGACCAGAGCGGAGACGCCGCTGGTGATGTGGACGACGGTGCCGCCGGCGAAGTCGAGGCTGGGGATGAGGTGGCCGGAGGCGTTGAGCAAGCCGCCCACGCCCCAGACCATGTGGGCCATGGGACAGTAGACGAGCAGGGACCAGAGGGCGAGGAAGACAGCCATGGCGCTGAACTTCATGCGTTCAGCAAATGCGCCGGTGATGAGCGCCGGGGTGATGATGGCAAACATGAGCTGGTAGATCATAAAGGTCTGCTCGGGAATGGTGGCGGCGTAATCAGGATTTGGAGTGAGGCCGACGTTGTGGAGGAAGAGGTGCTCGAAGCTGCCTATGAAGGCGTTGCCGTGACCGAAGGCCAGCGAGTAGCCGCAGACGGCCCAGATGACGGTAACCAGGCCCATCATGGCGAAGCTTTGCATCATGGTGCCGAGGATGTTCTTCTTGCGGACGAGGCCGCCGTAGAAGAGCGCCAGGCCTGGACCGGTCATGAGCAGGACCAGGGCGGCGGAGACCAGCATCCAGGCGTTATCGCCGGCGGACTGGGCCTGCTGGACGGCTTGCTGGAGGGCGGCGATCTGAGCCTGGGTAACGGGGGCTTGCGCTGCCGGGGCTGACGCGGTTTGGGCCAGAGCTGGGAGACCCAGGCAGGCAAGTAGGAAGATCAGTTGCAGGGCGCGACGGCACATACAATTCCACTCCTGAGTTTAGGATGACAATGGCATAGCCTTTTTATGAGGTTGTCTCGAGAAAGAATATGGCTTCTGGTATAAGGAACCCATCAAAATTTTAAAATGAGAGGGTCGGGGTGCGGGAAAAAACGAAACGCGATATGGACATTTGATTATTTTTGCATTATGGGGATTTTTCCACAGCACGTCTAAGGGTCTATCGCCCAAATTGCTGACAAAGTCAATTTGGCGATTCTGCGGAAAGACCCGGGGCTAAAGCCCTGCTCAAATCATGGGCTTTGATTCGTGAGGCTAAAGCCTCACGCTCCCTCCGGAAAGGCTGACAAAGTCAATTTCGCGATTCCGAGGAAAAACCCGGGGCTAAAGCCCTACTCAAATCAAGGGCTTTGATTCGTGAGGCTAAAGCCTCACGCTCCCTCCGGAAAGGCAGTAGAGGGTTCGTCATCAAAGGCAGTAGAGGGTTCGCCATCAGTCTGCATCTTCCACTCCGTATACGGATCAGGCTCACTCGTCTTAATCGATGACGCGGTATAGTAGAAGCATGGCGGCTGCGGCAGAGCGGGATCGATATCTATTTGGAGCGCTGGACAGCAGTGTGCAGAACCGCGCCAAGGTGAGGGAGGTGAACTACGGCTACGAGGAGCCGGAGGGCATCATCCTGACTTCGATGGACTTTGCCGTGAACTGGATACGGAAAAGCTCGATCTGGCCAATGACTTTTGGGCTGGCCTGCTGCGCAATCGAGATGATGTCAATGGGCGCGTCGCGCTTTGATATCGCACGCTTCGGCGCTGAGGTCTTCCGGCCTTCGCCACGGCAGTCTGACTTGATGATCGTGGCCGGGAGGGTTTCGCAAAAGATGGCTCCCATCATTCGCCGGCTCTATGACCAGATGCCGGAGCCTAAGTGGGTGATCTCAATGGGCGCGTGCGCTACCTCAGGCGGTGTTTTCAATAACTATGCGCTGGTGCAGGGGGTGAACCAGGTGATTCCTGTGGACGTTTACGTTCCCGGATGCCCGCCTCGGCCGGAGCAACTTATTTATGCGATTACGTTATTGCAGGAAAAGATCCAGCGCGAGCCGCGCAGCCTGGTGAAGACGCTGAATATGGCGTGATGGTTGGAAGAGGCGCGGGCTTCGATATTTATTTCCATAGTAACTATTTTTAGGCCTAAGTCATCGTCTCCTGTCAGCCGGCTTTTTCAAGCTGCGATGGAACCGACGAGACGGAATCAAAATAATCTTCAAGAATCCTCATATGGTGGATTGAATCAGATCAATGAGCGTAATGCGGCCCGCGACCCGTGATGGAGCCGAGTTAGCGTGAGTGGCGAATTATGCTCGCAAACATCCCAAATCAATTGTTCGTCGGTCAGCAACCTGTCGTGGAGGATATAACGCATGAATATTCGTGCCTTGAAGTTTATGAGTTGGGTTTTTGCCCTGGTGATTGCAAGTCTGGCGCCTGTTGCCATGGCAGCCCAGGATTCGGCCAAGCTTGCAGCTAAGAGCGGATCATCCTATTCAACTTCGCCGTCCAGATGGGATATTTTTCTGGGGTACAGTTACATTTCACCCTACGGCACGGTGCAAACGCCGATATCGAGCGGGACTCTGCCGACCAGTTATGTGCCCGTCAACCTGGGCGCAATCGGGAGTGTTTCTTACTACTTCAACAAGAATTGGGGACTGCAGGGGGAAGGCGACGCACACCCCCAGAGCGCGCCAACCTGCAATTTGTTTACAAGCGGTCCGTTTACGGGATTTTGCAACCCGGATACGACGCCGGCAGCGAACTCTTTCTACGGCGGATCGGGAGGGGTGATCTACCGCTGGCCGGGCGACAGATTTACTCCGTTCCTGCACGCCCTGGTGGGTGCGGAAAGTGTGAGCGGACCTTTCTATCAACCGAGCACGTGGGACCCGGTGGAAACGGCGGGCGGCGGTGTGGACTGGGAGCTGAGCCATCGTTTTGCGATTCGCCTTTTTCAGGTGGATTACCAGCATATGAACGTAGATTACGGGGCTGATTTTGGAGGTTCAGTGGGCATCAACGCGGTGCGCGCGAGTGCCGGCATTGTCATCCATTTGGGCAGCATTGCGCCGCCACCTCCGGTGACGCTGGCCTGCTCGGTTGCCCCGGCGTGGGTTTATCCGGGCGATCCGGTGACGGTTACCGCGACGGCGGGCGAACTGAATCCCAAGGAGACGGCGGTTTATGCGTGGTCAGGCAACGGCGTCACGGGCAACGGAACCACCGCTACGGTAGCCACAGGTTCGCTGGCTCCTGGCACATATGAGGTGAAGGGCACGGTGACGGAAGGCAAGGGCGACAAGCCCTACGAGGTGGCCAATTGTACGGCCAGTTTTACGGTAAAGCCCTTCGAGCCGCCGACCGTCAACTGCTCGGCTAACCCCACGAACATCAAGCCGGGCGACACGAGCACCATTACCGCTGTTGGCCAGAGCCCGCAGAACCGTCCGCTGACCTACAGCTTTTCGGCTGATTCCGGCACGATAAGCGGCGCCGATACCACGGCGACATACAATTCGACGGGCGCTTCAGTGGGCACGGCGACTATCACCTGCAACGTGGCAGACGATAAGGGCGGCACCGCATCCGCAACTACCGCGGTGACAATTGCCGCTCCGTATGTGGCACCAGCTCCGCATACACAGGCTCTCTGCTCGATCACCTTCGAGAAGGATCCCAAGCGTCCGGAGCGGGTGGATAACGATGCCAAGGCCTGCCTGGACGAGGTGGCTCTGGATATGGAGAAGCAGACGGATGCATCGGTCGTGGTGGTGGGCGATTCGACCGCGGCGGAGAAGACGACGAAGGGCAAACACGCCAGAGGTGAGGACTTTGCCGCTCAGCGCGCCGTGAACACCAAGGACTACCTGGTAACGGAAAAGGGCATTGACGCCTCGCGGATCACGGTGAAGACCGGGGCAGAGGATGCCCAGGAAGTGCAAAACTACCTGGTGCCTGCGGGAGCCGATTTTGCGACCGACGTGACCGGAGCCACGGCTGTGGATGAAAACGTGATTAAGCCACAGACCCGCAAGGCTTTACCGGAGCGGTACGGGGCAGGCAGTGCCGCGCATTAAGTCTGGCTCAATCCATTGAGGCTGACCGGTTTTTCGGTCAGCCTCTTTTGTTTTGCTGGGATCTCATTTTTCCACATACTTTGAGTAGATGTCCGATGCCTGAAGCACGAAAAAGATGCTCTTTCCTAATCATCGTATGGTACGTTTAAGCTTGAAGTATGAACGAAGTACGGCCCGTACCTTCCAGGAACTGAGTCAGTACGAGCCGGAATCTTTGTTCGCATACTTTCCCTTTCCATCGGTCATCAACAACTTTTTGCGGAGGATAAGCGCATGAACGTTCGTGTTTTGAAGTCAATGAGTTGTGCAATTGTACTTGCAATCGCGACGATGGGGTCCGTTGCCTTGACGGCCCAGGATTCCGTCAAGCCGGCTCCCAAGTCCGCGACAACTATTTCTCCTTCCCCATCAAAATGGGACATCTTCCTTGGATACAGCTACCTTGCGCCTTTCGGGACGGTGCAAACGCCGGTTCCAAGCGGGACCTTGCCGTCTAACTACGTCCCCGTCAATGGTGGTGCGATAGGCAGTATTTCTTACTTCTTCAACAATCATATTGGGTGGCAGTTTGAGGGCGACGCGCACGCAATGACGATCCCGGTCTGCACTCCTTTCTCCACTCCGGTAGTCAATCAGCCGCAGCCGGCGGGCGTGCACTCCCTGCAAGCGAACCCAGGGTGCAACTATGCTGCTACCGCGTCCGCAAATGATTTCTACGGTATGTCGACAGGCGTGATTTACCGCTGGCCGTTCCGCGCGCATTACGCCTGGAATTCGAGCTTTACGCCCTTCGTGCATGCTCTGGGAGGCATGGAAGAGGTTGTTGGCCCATTACAACAGCCGGATACCTGGGGATGGGTGGTCACGGGCGGAGGTGGCCTGGACTGGGAGACGGGGTGGATCAACAACCATTTGGCTCTTCGAGTGTTTCAGGCGGACTATCAGTATATGGATGAGGGTTACGGCCCCGCAGATGGCGGATCCGTCAGCATCAACGCACTGCGTTTGAGCACCGGCCTGGTTATCCATATCGGCTCCGTTGCGCCGCCTCCACCGGCGACGCTAGTCTGCGCGGCTACTCCGACATGGGTCTATCCGGGCGATCCGGTGACGGTTACCGCAACGGCGGGGAATCTGAACCCGAAGGAGACTGCGGTTTATGCCTGGTCAGGCAATGGCGTCACGGGCAACGGAACCACGGCTACAGTGGCCACCGGTTCGCTGGCGCCTGGCAGATACGACGTGAAAGCCACGGTGACGGAAGGCAAGGGCGACAAGCCTTACGAGTTGGCGAATTGTACGGCCAGCTTGACGGTGAAGGCCTTCGAGCCGCCAACGATCAGTTGCACGGCTAATCCCAGCACCATCAAGCCGGGCGAGACCAGCACCATTACGGCGGTTGGGCAGAGCCCGCAAAACCGTCCGTTGACCTACAGCTACTCGGCTGACTCCGGCACGGTAAGCGGCACCGACACCACGGCTACCTACAACTCGACCGGAGCTGCGGTCGGTGCGTCAACCATCAACTGCAATGTGGCGGACGATAAGGGGAATACGGCGACGGCTAGCGCCAGCGTCACGATTGCGCCTCCTCCTCCGCCTCCGGGACCCTCTCCGGAGCAACTGCGACTAGAGTCTCGTCTGGCGCTGCACAGTGTCTTCTTCGCGACTGCTCAGCCCAGGGCCGAGCACCCCGAGGGCGGCTTGTTGGCCAGTCAGGAGCAAACTCTGAGCACCCTGGCGACGGACTTCAAGGCGTATTTACAATTCAAGCCGGATGCCCATCTAACCCTGACCGGACACGCGGATGTGCGCGGATCGGTTGACTACAACTTGGCGCTTTCCGATCGCCGAGTCGCGCGCGCAAAGCAATTCCTGGTTGAACAGGGTGTTTCCGAAGCCAGCATTGAAACACGCGGCCTTGGCAAAGAGCAAGAGCTGACCGCCGCAGAGGTGAAAGATCTGGTCGAACAGAATCCTGACTTGACCGACGTGCAGCGAAAGAAGGTTCTTCACGATCTGAACGTCATTGTTCTGGCTCAGAACCGCCGTGTAGACATCACACTGAACACTACTGGCCAGCAATCGGTGCGCCTGTACCCATTCAACGCAGCGGATGCCGCGACTCTTCTCAGCGAAAAGGCTCCGGCGCCCAAGAAGAAGGCCAAAGCACCGACTAAGTAGTGGCCGGTCGATGCGGCCATGAAGTATGTCAAGAAGGTGATTTAAGGCAGGGAGGGGGCGTACATCGTCCCCTCCAGCGTAAGGATGTTCATTGTTGTTCAGCATCGTTGTGAAGGAGGATTATATGTTTTCGCGTAGTTTGAAGTCTGTATTCGTGATTATGGTTTCGGCAGGTCTTGTCTTCATGGCACTGGGGTGCGAGAAGGCTCCGCCTATCACTTTGTCTGCCGCGGCCAGCCCACCTGCTGTCTTCGCAGGCGATCCGGTCACAGTGACCGCGACTGCTGGAGCGGTGGATACCAACAAGAAGAACAATGTGGTTTATAGCTGGTCGGGAGACAGCGTGACGGGCAGCGGACCGTCGGCCACGGTGGCCACCGCAGCGCTTGCGCCGGGCACGTATACGGTGAAGGCGGAAGTGAAGGAAGGCAAGGCAGGCAAGGAAGGCCTGAAGCCGGGCCAGTCGGCGGAAGCTTCGGCCAGCTTTACGGTGAAGCCGTTTGAGCCGCCGACCATCAGTTGCACGGCCAACCCCAGCAACATCAAGCCGGGCGAGACCAGCACCATTACGGCAGTCGGCGTCAGCCCGCAGAACCGTCCGTTGACCTACAGCTACTCGGCAACCTCCGGCACGATCAGCGGCAGCGGCGCCTCGGCGACATTCAATTCAGCCGGTGCACCGGCCGGCGCGGTGAGGATCAACTGCAACGTTGCGGACGACAAGGGCGGTACCGCAACCGCGAACACATCGGTGACCATCGCGGCGCCGTATGTGCCGCCGGTTCCGCACACGCAGGCTCTCTGCTCGATCAGCTTTGCGGCCGATAAGAAGCGTCCGGAGCGGGTTGACAACGTAGCCGAGGCGATGCCTGGACGAAGTAGCTCTGGACCTGCAGAAGCAGACGGATGCGAAGGTTGTGGTGGTGGGCGAGGCAAATGCCAAGGAGCGGGCCAAGACCGCTAAAGAGCAAAAGGCCGCACTGAAGCACAAGCACCTCAAAGTGGAAGATTTCGCCGCACAGCGTGCCGTCAACGTCAAGGACTACCTGGTGACGGAGAAGGGCATTGATGCCTCGCGCATCAGCGTCACAACCGGCACGGCCGATGCCAGGCGGTGGAAAACTACCTGGTGCCAGCCGGCGCAACCTTCACAGCCGATGTGCCAGGAACCACCGCCGTGGATGAGACGCGTGGTGAAGCCGCAGGCGCGCAAGGCCCTGCAAGCCAAGGCCGGAGCACAAGAAGGCCGCGAAACCAGCGGCCGCCACACTAGCCAGCTAATGCCTTTCCCGGCAGCCTTACAGCTCTAGTCGCAGGATGGGCGCGAGCGAAAGCGAGCATGAGTAGTTTCTGTACAGCATTGCGAGGCTGACCGGTAAGCCGGTCAGCCTCTCTTCTTTTGCCTATTTTTAGCGTTCCGATTAGAATTTGCTCCTATGAATAGCTTGCGGATTACTCCTTATCTGCCCCATCGGCGCATCTAGCATTGCGCGAGTTTCTATTCATGATGCTGTTATTCCTTGCCGGACTGAAAGTTCAGGCGCAGACCTCCTGGAGCGCGATTGGTCCAGCGGGCGGCGATGCGCGCGCGTTTGCCGCGGTGCCGGGACAGACAAATCACATTTATCTCGGCACCACGAACAGTTGGATCTACGAATCGACCGATCGCGGCTCAACCTGGCATCGGCTCTCGAAGATCGATCCCCTGGACGACCTGGTTCTGGACCACATTATTGTGGACCCCACCAATCATTCGGTTCTGTATGTGGCGGCGTGGGAGGTGAGCCAGACCAACGGCGGATTTTGGATCAGCCGGGATGCGGGCAAGAGCTGGAGAGAAGTGATGGGCATGCACGGGCAGTCGATTCGCGCCTTGGCGCAGGCGCCTACCGACGCGAAGATGCTGGTTGCCGGAACGCGCGACGGCGTATTCCGCAGCACCGATGCAGGCCTGACATGGACGCTGATCAGCCCGCCGGGAAACAACGAAATTCACGATATTGAATCGGTGGCGATCGATCCCGCGAACACCAATATTCTGTATGCCGGCACATGGCATCTGCCGTGGAAGACGGAGGACGGCGGCAAGAACTGGCACAACATCAAGCAGGGACTGATTGTGGACTCCGATGTGTTTTCAATCATCCTCGATCCGGTGCGAGCCGAACATTACGTTTTCTGAGCGCGTGCAGCGGAATCTACAAGAGCGAAAACGCGGGCGAGCTGTTCCACAAGATTCAAGGGATTCCCATGACGGCGCGCAGAACGCGCAAACTGCTGCAGGACCCGGTGAATCGCCAGGTGGTGTATGCCGGAACCACCGAGGGGCTCTACAAGACCGTGGATGGCGGCAAGACTTTCCAGCGCATGACCGGGCCGGATGTGATTGTGAACGATGTGTTTGTCGATCCGAACGACACGAAGCATGTGCTGCTGGCCACCGATCGCAGCGGAGTTCTCTACAGCCGGGACGGGGCGAAGAGTTTTATTGCCGCGAATGACGGATTTTCAGGAGCGCAAAGTGGAGGCGCTGCTGGTGGACCGCGGCAATCCGGCGCGGCTGTTTGCCGGGGTTGCAAACGACAAGAGCTATGGCGGCGTGTTTGCTTCGAGCGATGGCGGCGCGAGCTGGGAGCAGATCGGGGAGCGGGCCTGAACGAGCGGGATGTCTTTGCGCTGGCGCAGGCGGCGGACGGAACGATTCTGGCCGGGACCAATCGCGGCATCTTCGCTTTGAGACGAGGCAGGGAGCGGCAAGTTTCGCCGGCGCGAGTTGGCAGCCGAGGAACACTATTCAGAACTCGGTGCTCAGGAAGGTTACGGAGACTGCAAAAGATACGAAGGTCACGAAGACTGTAAAAGGCAAGAAGATCACGATGATCGAAAAAGGCAAGAGAATCGACGACAGAGAAACTGGTAGAAGGATAAGGCTCGCGAATTGGAAGGGCGCGTTTATGCGCTGGACTTGTCGGGCGATGTCTGGCTTGCCTCCACCAGCAGCGGACTGC
The DNA here is from genome assembly GCA_963724755.1 of uncultured Acidobacteriaceae bacterium. Lineage (GTDB taxonomy): Bacteria > Acidobacteriota > Terriglobia > Terriglobales > Acidobacteriaceae > Telmatobacter. Next base: position 40,132 of record CAVRVZ010000013.1, on the reverse strand, counting down.
TCACCAGCCGGGACCAGGGCGCCAGTTGGCAAGGCGGACTGGTGATGGGCTCGAGCGAATATATCACGGCTGCGGCGCATGGAACGACGATGGCGGCGGCGCGGCGGGACGGGGTGGTTGTTTCCACCGATGCCGGCCAGACCTGGATGCCTGTTCAGCTTCCGACCGGACTGACGCGCATTCATCGGGCGACTTTCTCAGCGGATGGAACGTTGTGGCTGGGCACGCGCGAAGGGGTTTATTTTACGCGCGACCAGGGCAAGACCTGGCTGTGGATTGAGCGGCTTCCGTTCCGCGAATGTGAACGATCTTTACTACGATGCTCAGCTGCGACAGGTTGCTGGCGAGTTCGCGCAGCAGCGACCTTGTTTATGCCATCGATCCGAAGACGCTGACCTGGAAGTGGCGCGTGATTGACGGATACCGGATTCTGCTGATTCGCGCGGCGGGAGACCGGCTGCTGGCGGCCTCGCTCTATGATGGGGTGGTGGTGGAACCGCCAGGCCGCGGGGACGCAAACGAGTAAGAGATAGGGAGCAGGGACTAGGGACTCGAGCGAGAGGAACGGAGACTCGATTTCTGTATCATTAGAATATGCAGACCGAGATGGCAGCTTCGCCTCGAAATCGAGTTTTTCCGGGCCACGCTTTCCAGAGCCATGACCCGCGGCTTGAGCCGATTGCGGCCAAGGTGCTGGCGCGGGAGCGGCTGGACTTCAACGACGGGCTGGCGCTTTACGGCTCGCCGGACGTGCTGGCGGTGGGCTGGCTGGCCAACCATGTGCGCGAACGGATGCATGGCGACGTGACCTACTTCAACGTCAATCGCCACATCAATCCGACCAATGTTTGCGTGGCGGCCTGCAAGCTGTGCGCCTTTGGGCGCAAGAAGGGCGATCCGGCCGGCTACACCATGGCGCTCGAAGAGGCGTGGGAGACGGCGGCGTCAGGGCTACTCGGAGGCGGTGACGGAGTTCCACATCGTCGGCGGGCTGCATCCCGATCTGCCGCTCGAATATTTTCTCGACCTGGTGCGCGGGCTCAAGGAGCGGTTTCCCAAGGTGCACATCAAGGCCTTCACCATGGTGGAAGTGGCGTACCTGGCGCGGCGGGCCAAGCTGACGCATTGAGGAGACGCTGGTGAAGCTGCGCGAGGCGGGCGTGGACTCGATGCCGGGCGGCGGCGCGGAGATTTTTGCGGCGCGGGTGCGGTCGATTATCTGCGACCACAAGATCGACGGCGAGGAGTGGCTGGAGACGGCGCGGCTGGCGCACAAGCTGGGCTTCAAGTCGAATGCGACCATGCTGTACGGGCACATTGAGAACGACGAAGACCGCGTGGACCACCTGCTGAAGCTGCGCGCGTTGCAGGATGAGACGGGCGGATTCCAGACCTTTATTCCGCTGGCGTTTCATCCGGAAAACACGGCGCTCGACCACCTGCCGGTGACGACGGGGCTGACCGACATTCGCCAGATCGCGGTGAGCCGGTTGCTGCTGGATAACTTTCCGCACATCAAGGCCTACTGGCAGATGATGACGCCGAAGATTGCGCAGATTGCGCTGCGCTTTGGCGCCGACGATCTGGACGGCACGGTGATCGAGGAGAAGATTTATCACGACGCCGGCGCCACCACGCCGCAGGGCATGACGCGCAAGGAACTTTGCCGGCTGATTACCGAGGCCGGGCGGGTTCCGGTGGAGCGCGATACGCTTTACCACGCGGTGACGCGCACCGAGGACAGCTTTACGGTTGCGGTGTAAAGGAAGTTAGAAAGGGTCGAGCGCGATGGATGCTTTTGGGCGAGCTGTTCTGTTTGGACTCTTGTGGGGTTTTCTGTGGGGCATCGGTTGCTCGCTGGCAATTCTCTACTCGATCTACCTGGGCGGATACCGCAAGGCGATCAAGGATTCTCTCAAGCCGGAAAAGCCGAAGCGGTACACAGAGGTGATGGAAAAAGTAGCTGGCTCGCAAGGCAAAGGCGCAACGCCGCTTGCTGAAAAGTGAGCCGGCTCAAGGAAAGTCTAAAGAAGTTTGAGGCGTACGCTCCAGGGGCTAAAGAGGCTGCGTTGATTTTAACTGGTTTGCGGCACGATGTAAACAGGCTGCGAAAAAGTCCGAACGAAAAGCGAATTTGGCAGAGGATGGTTTGGCAGGGGCTAAAGCCCGCATCATTTTGCTGACCTTATCGGCCCGGCTAAAGCCGTGCCCTTGTTACAAAGCCCCAAGTTCGAGTTTTTCCGCAAACTGTAAAGTCGTGCCCTTTCAAAGCATCGATGGTTGAGTTTTGTGGTAACCCACCCCTTGACGCGATGAAACTGCGTCAAGGATGGGGCACCCGCTGTTAATTTCTTTGCCGGCATTCCGTGAGCGGCTGAAGTCGTGTCCTTTCAAAAACTGCGAATTGATCAGAGCTTCTTTAGGGCCGGACCACGACGCCGTTTTTCATCACAAAACTGACGTGCTCCACCGCTTTGATATCTTCGAGCGGATTGCCTGGGACGGCGATTACGTCAGCGAAGAAGCCGGGTTTTAGCTGGCCGATCTGGCCTTCCCAGCCTAGCAACCTTGTGCCTTCAATCATGTCGGCCTGCAGGACTGCCAGGGGCTTCATTCCGTAGCGAACCATCAGTTCCAGTTCGACGGCCTGTGTGCCGTGGGGGAAGGGACCTACGTCGGAGCCCACGGCGAAGGGAATGCCGGCAGCGATCTGGCGCTTGAATTCACTGATTTTGTAATCGAGCAGGAGAGATTCGCTCGCGGCTTCGGCGGACGAGGCGCGGTTGCGGGCGATGATTTTTGTGCCTTGAGGATGATCGACCGAGGAGGCGACGACGCGAATGCGATCTCCCTCGACGAGAATTTCGCCGGGTTGGAGCAGGGTACCGGTATCGACCTGGAGCAGGCGCGCGGCGTGAAGGACGATGGGGGCTGGTTGCTGCGCGTGAGCTACGGTGGCTGCGAGAGCGATGGATGCGCAGAGGAAAAAGAATCGAACGCGCTCAGGGCATTTCGGCATGGGTAAAACTATAACAATTCGAGAATCTTTGCACCAGATCGGATTAATCAGCCTTATAATCAATGTATCGATTGATGCATTGGAGGAGCCGATGAACCGGAGGGTCGATGCACACCTGGCACGGACGCAGTTCGGACAACTAATGGACCGTGCCGTCAGAGAGAATGAGCGGTTTATTGTCGATCGTCGCGGGGAGCCGGCGGTGGTGATACTAAGCGTGAAGGATTATCTGGAAAATGTGGCCGCTGCGCCGGACTGGCTGCGAAAGGCCTGGGCAGGCGCGAAACGGAAGGGCCTGGACAAACTGACGATGGAGGAGATCAACGCTGAAATCGGCCAGTACCGGCGGGAAAAGCGGTCCGCCGCCAAGGCTGCTGCTAAGTGATTCGCACGGTGGTGGACACAAATGTACTTGTGTCATCGCTCATTTCTCCATTCGGCAATGAAGCGCAGATATTGGACGCCGTCCGGAGAGGCAGAATCAGACCGTGCCTCAGCAGGGGCATCTTGGAAGAATATGCCGATGTGCTTGCCCGGCCGAAATTCGGATTTCCGAAGGAAGCGATCGAAGGGGTGCTCATGATGCTGCGTGCGAGAGGAATGGTGTTTGAGCCAAATCCATCTCCAGGAGCTTCACCGGACCCTGGAGACGACGAATTCATTGCTTGCGCTCTGGCGGGAGATGCGGAATTTATTGTTACCGGCAATAAGCGTGATTTTCCCTCGAAATCCTGCGGGAAAGCAAAGGTCGTATCGGCACGGGAATTGCTGGATTTCCTCGGCACGCGGCGATCCCCGTGATGTGCTGAGGAGAGGATGAGGGCGTGTTCATTTATCATTGCGAGTATGTCAAAGAAGCTTCGCTGGGGAATACTCAGCACCGCCAATATCGGTCTCAAGAAAGTCATTCCGGGGATGCAGTTGGGCGAAAACATTAGTGTTGACGCCATCGCGTCGCGCGATCTGGCGCGGGCAAAAGCCGCGGCAACGGCGCTGGGCATTCCCACTGCCTACGGGTCATACGAAGAACTTCTCGCCGACCCCAATATCGACGCTATTTACAATCCGCTTCCCAATCAACTGCACGTTCCCTGGACTATCAAGGCGGCTGAAGCGGGCAAGCACGTTCTTTGCGAGAAGCCGATCAGCCTGACCGTGGCGGAAGCCGAATCTCTGCTTGCGGTTCGCGCACGGACCGGAGTCAAGATCGGCGAAGCCTTCATGGTCAATTGCCATCCTCAATGGGTGAGACTGCGCGAACTGCTCGACGAAAATCGAATCGGCGAACTGCGCTCCATCGTCGGCTACTTCAGTTACTCGGGCCTGGACCCCAGGAATTTTCGCGCCCATGTGGAGTGCGGCGGCGGCGGTCTGATGGACATTGGCTGCTACCTTATTCACGCATCGCGCTACGCGTTTCAGCAGGAGCCCAGGCGCGTGGTTGGCCTTATCGATCGCGATCCCCAGATGCAGATCGACAGCCTCACTTCGGCAATTCTCGACTTCCCCAATGGGCAGTCCATCTTCACCTGCAGCACGGAAGTGGTCCCTTACCAGCGCGTGCATTTCATCGGCACACGCGGGCGCATCGAAATCGAGATTCCCTTCAATGCGCCTCCAGACCGACCCACTCGGCTCTTCATCGATATGAGCGGGGATTTGTTTGGCGGTGGAATCACTACGGAAATATTTCCTATTTGCGATCAATATACACAGCAGGGCGAGGCTTTTTCAAAGGCAGTTCTTGAAGATACTGAGGTACCCGTTCCGGTCGAGGACTCGATCAAAAATATGGCCGTTATCGAGGCTATCTTTAATTCCGCCGGCTCTGGGCAATGGGTGGGGCCTTGATTGATGGAGTTGGCGGAAGTTGCGCGGGTTACTCGATAAACGTACGCACGAATTGATTGCTGGAGTGGACCAGGTCGTGGATGGAGCCGTCGAAGATAAGGCGGCCGTCTTCCAGCATGAGGTAGGTGGTGTTGCGATCGGTTATACCCGCAAGGAGCGGAACCATGCCGCCTTGCGCGGGATCAAAACGGTGAGTGCTGAGCGTGAACGCGTCTTGCAGGCGATGCGTGACCAGCATGGAAGGCGTGTGGTAAACGTCGCGCTGCTTCATGACCAATTCGATGATGGTGGTGGAGGTGATGGGATCAAGGCCGCCGGTGGGTGAGTCGTAGAGCACCAACTCGGGACGGCGGATGAGGGCGCGGGCGATGGCGACGCGGCGCTTCATGCCGCCCGACAGGCTGGCGGGAAAGTAGCTGAAGGTTTCTTCAAGCTCGACAAAGCGCAGGGCATTGCGAACACGCTCATCGATTTCATCGTCGGGGACTTGCTCCTGGATGAGCTGATAGGCGACATTATCGCGGACAGTGAGCGAATCAAAGAGCGCGCCCTCCTGAAAGACCATGCCGGTGCGGGTGCGGAGGGGAAATTGCATCTCTTCAGGCATGGCGGAAATTTCTTCACCGAATAGCAGGATGCTGCCACTGGCAGGACGGAGCAGGCCGTTGATGAGCTTGAGCAGGACGCTCTTGCCTACGCCGGCCGGACCGAGGAGGATGCGCGTCTCTCCTGGCGCGACAGTGAAGCTAATGTCTTCAAGCACCGGTGGGCCGTCAAAGGCGATGGAGACATTGCGAAAGACGACCACGGGGCCAGATCCGCTGATGAGGCGGGACTTGGGCGGACGGTGCGGAAGTGAAAGTTTCAGTCATCAGGAAAGGAGGGTGAGCAGGACCTGGGTGAGGAGGAAATCGGCGACAATGATGAGCACCGATGAGATGACGACGGCATCAATGGTGGCGCGGCCCACGCCCTCGGTGCCGCCTGTCGTCCTCATTCCGTAAAAGCAGCCGATGGAGGCGATGATGTAACCGGAGAAGAGCGGCTTGACCAGTCCCTGAACGATATCGGGATAACGGAGCGCCTCCCAGGCCGAGGAGAAGTACTGGGTGAGGTCCTGGTGGTTCATGAAGACGGTAACGAAGCCGCCGCCCAGGATGCCAAAGGCGTCGGCGACGATGGTGAGAAAGAAGAGCATGGAGATGCAGGCAAAGATGCGCGGGGTGACAAGCTTGCGCGTGGGATCAACGCCCAGGGCGCGCATGGCGTCAATCTGCTCAGTCACTACCATGGAGCCGAGTTCGCTGGCTATGGAGGAGGCGTTGCGGCCGGAGACCATGACTCCGGTGAGCACGGGACCCAGTTCGCGGACCATGGTGAGGGAGACGAAACGGCCGGTCATGGCGATGGCGCCGAATTGCGCCAGGGTGGCGGCCGACTGCAGGGCCAGCACGCCGCCGGTGAAGAAGCCGGAGAGCAATACGATGGACATGCCGAACCGACGCCGATGATGTCGGACTGGATGAGGAATTCAGGCCAGTAGCGGGGCTTGCTGAAAAGATTCATGAAAGCGCGCCAGGCGAACAGGGAGTATTCCTGCACGGTAAGCACGATGTTCTTGGCGGTTCTATCGATCGCGTCGGTCACCATTAGGATTTCCTGGCTGCTGGATGAGGGGGTAACTGCTTATCGACAGGATAGCGTAGGAGGGAGCGGAGGCATAGCGAATAATCGGCCGGTTTAGAGAGCGCTGGATTCGCTGTTGTTGCGCAATGGAACGCGAGCGCCGATACCATGTTTGAGGACTGCCGCCGTAACGCAGGGTTCCGTCTGTGTTCGCCGGGCGGCGAGAAATGTTGGAGGGATGATGATGCCGGATGGTGAGTGGAACCAGCAGGCGCAGTTTTCTCAAGATTGGGGGCGCGGCAGCAGTTATTTCTTCGCTGGAGCCGGCCGCGGGGGCAGCTGAAAGCTCGCTATCCGGCACTCAAAATCGAGGGGCAGGCCTCAGTTAAGTCGCGGCAGGCAGTCGGGCAGCGATTTGCTGGCGGACCTGGTGAATCCTCTTCAGGGGACTGATTCCACTTCACTGTTTTCGCGCGGCAATACGCTGCCGATTGTTGCGGTTCCTTTCGCGATGGCGCATTGGGCGCTGCAATCGAGCAATCGCAATGCATTGTTTTTTCAGCCGCACGATCAGCGGCATTGAAGGGCATCCGCTGCACGCACCAATTGAGCGTGTGGCTTGACGATTATGGCCATGCGACTTTTATGCCCTTCAGCGGGGATCCGTCACCGGAGGCATTCGAGCGGGCATCGAGCTACCGGCCGGAAGAGCTGACGATTTCGCCTTATTTTCTGAAGCTGCGTCTTACGCGGTATCGCTGCTGGCTTGAGTTGGCGCCTACGGAGCGGTGCTCGGTGATGCGATTTGCTTTTCAGGATTCGGGTGAGGCGGGGGTGATGATCGATCTTCCGGGTGAAGATGCCGAGGCGCACTGCGATACGGCGACTGGGACGATTACCGCGCTGACCAGGGCTAACAGCGGCGGCGTTCCGGCGGGATTTGCGGCGTATTACGTGGTTCGAACCGATGCGCGGATCAGCGGGTTCGAGGTGAAGGAGTTGAAAGACAGGCGGGTTGCGGTGGTGCGGTTCGCGGCGCAGGCGGAGAAGCCGGTTACGCTGCGCGTGGGTACTTCGTTTATCTCGTTTCGAGCAGGCTGCGCGCAACCTCGAAGGTGAAGTGGGAGAAAAGCCGTTTGAGCAGGTGAAGCGCGAGGCTGGCGCGGTGTGGGAAGAGGCGCTGGGGCGGATTCGCGTTCAGGGTGGAAGCGAGACGCAGAGGAAAATTTTCTATTCCGGACTCTATCGGGCTTTGCTCTTTCCGCGCATCTGGCATGAGCGGGACGCGGAGGGGAATTTTATCCACTGCAGCGCATTCAACGGCAAAGTTGAGCCGGGCGTGATGTATGCGGACCACGGATATTGGGATGTTTATCGCGCGTGGTATCCGATGATGGCGCTGCGTTTATCCGGAGCGGCTGGGAGAGATTCTTGATGCGTGGGTTAATGCTTATAAAGAGGGCGGATGGTTTCCGCAGTTTCCTTGCCCGGGGTATCGCAACTGCATGACGGGCAGTCCGTTGGATTTTGTCTTTGGCGATGCGGTGGCGAAGGGCATCAAAGGCTTCGATTTGCAGGCGGCGTTTGCGGGATTGAAGAAACATGCGACGCAGCCGGTTAAGCCGGGGCTGGGTTATGGACGGCCGGCGGTGGCGGAGTACGAGAGGCTGGGATTTATTCCGTGCGACGTGGCCAAGGACGGAGTGGCGGAGACGCTGGACTCGGCTTATGGGGATTTCTGCATTGCGCAGGTGGCGCGGGCGGCGGGGATGAAGGAAGACGCGGCGATGTTTGAAAGGCGGTCGCGGAACTGGCGGAAGATTTTCGACGAGAAGACTCGGTTTTTGCGCGGCAGGCTGGCGGATGGGTCGTGGCTGGAGCCGTTCGATCCGCATACGTGGGGCGGCGCTTATGTGGAAGGGTCGGCGTGGCAATATCGATTTTCAGTGCCGTACGATACGGAGGGGCTGATGGAGGCTATGGGCGGACGGACGGCGTTTCTCGGGTACTTGGAAGAGATGCTGAGCCAGCCGCCGGTTTTCCATGTGGGCAGCTACGGGCGCGAGATTCATGAGATGTCAGAGATGGCGGCGGTGGATTTCGGGCAGTATGCGCATTCGAATCAGCCGGTGCATCATGTGCTTTATCTGTTCACCGTTGCGGGGCGGCGGGATCGGACGCAGTATTGGGCGCATCGGGTGCTGAATGAGCTTTATAGCGTGGATAATTTTCCCGGCGATGAGGATACCGGCTCGATGGGCGCGTGGTATGTGCTGAGCTCGCTGGGGATTTTTTCGATGTGTCCGGGAAAGCCGGAGTGGGTGCTGGGCGCGCCGCTGTTCGATGCAGGCGGAGATTCGGTTGCCGGATGGGCGGGAGATTCGGATTGAGGCGCACGGGAATAAGCCGGGGGAGTTTCTGAATCGGGTTACGCTGAATGGGACTGGAGGTGAGTGGGCCGTTCGGTGTTGCATTCGGAGCTGGTGAAGGGTGGGCGGTTGGTGTTTACGGCTACGTAGGGGTTATTTCTGTGATTGATGGTGGAGAGTTGTGGTTTCCCACCCTTCCACGATAAGGCCGCGGAAGGATGGGGCACCGGGTCGGATTGCCGGGGTCTTGTGCTATCCCAGGTGCCCAAAGGCGAGGCACCTGGGGCACCCATCCGTTAGTGCGTTTTGGTCAGCTATACGGCGCCGGTATCATGGGCCACCCGCCATTTCTTGTATATGCCGTCAATAAGCGCCTAGGACTCGAATTACTGTTGAAGCCTCCCCACGCGAGCGTGGACGCAACCGCACTGACAGCGCGTGTCTGTGAGACATGGCGCATATCCACTGTGATTGAAGATCTGTGCGTTCTGCGAACGTGGATTGCGAGACTGGCGCAGCAGCTGGTTTGAAGAAGCGGTGTACGCTACTTCTCTGACTCTCTGCCTTTTTTGCGGATTTCGATGTTGAGGCGCTTGATCTTCTGGTTGAGGGTGGAGAGGGGGATGCGGAACTGCTCGGCGGCGTCGGTCTGGTTGCCGTTGCAGCGCTCGAGCTTTTCGATGATGATGCGGCGCTCGATGTCTTCGAGGATGTCGAAGAGCGAGGCGTTGGGGTTGTGCTCGAGGAGGGCGTCCTGGAAGCTGCGGCCGGTGATGTGGCCGGGGAGCAGGTCGGAGCCGATGATGGGGCCGGAGGAGAGCACGACGCCGCGTTCGATGGAGTTTTCAAGCTCGCGGACGTTGCCGGGCCACTCGTAATCGACCAGGGCGCGCAGGGCGTCGGCGGAGAGCTTGCGCGGGGCAGGTCGTTCTCGTTGGCGTAGAACTCGAGGAAGTGCTGGGCGAGCAGGGGAATGTCTTCGCGGCGGGCGCGCAGCGGCGGCAGGTCGACGGTGATGACGTTGAGGCGGTAGAAGAGGTCTTCGCGGAAGCGGCCTTCGCGCACCTCCTGTGCGCAGATCGACGTTGGTGGCGGCGATGATGCGCACGTCCACCTGAATCTCCTGGATGCCGCCCAGGTGCATGAAGCGGCGGTCCTGCAGGACGCGCAGGATCTTGGCCTGGGTATCCATGCCCATGGTGGCGATTTCGTCGAGGAAGAGCGTGCCGCCGTTGGCGACTTCAAAGAGGCCTTTCTTGGAGGCGATGGCGGAGGTGAATGCGCCCTTGACGTGGCCGAAGAGCGTGGACTCAAGCAGCTCAGAGGGCATGGCGCCGGTGTTGATGGGGACGAAGGGCTTGTCGCGGCGCGGCGAGTTGGCGTGGATGGCCTTGGCGATGAGCTCCTTGCCGGTTCCGCTTTCGCCCTGAATGAGGACCGTGGAGCGGCTGGGCGCAACCTGGGCCACCAGGTCGAAGACCTTGAGCATGATCTCGCTTTTGCCGACGATGTTGGCGAAGTTGTAGCGCTGCTTGAGGGTGCGCTTGAGCTGGAGGTTCTCTTCTTCGGCGCGATGGCGGGCGACGGCGGAGCGGATGTCGGCCAGCAGCTTCTCGTTGTCCCAGGGCTTCTGGACGAAGTTTTCAGCGCCGGCGCGGACGGCCTCGACGACGTTGTCCACGGTGCCGTAGGCGGTGATCATGATGACCGGCAGCTCGGGCTGGCGCTCCTTGATCTGCGGCAGCAGCTCGAGGCCGCTCTGGCCGGGCAGGGCCAGGTCGAGCAGCACCAGGTCGAAGTTTTCCTGGTCGAGAATGCGCAGCCCCTCTTCGCCGTCGGCGGCCATTCGTGACCGCGTAGCCCTCGAGCGTGAGCAGCACTTCGAGCGACTCGCGGATGGCGGCCTCGTCGTCGATGACCAGGATGCTGGCGGCAATGCCGGCGTCGGCGGAGTTGCCGTTGGCGGCAGACGCGGAGACGGGCAGATTCAAAGGCTGTTCGACCTCAGGCATGTACGGATTTCCTTAACAGGGGAAACTCAAGATGAAAGGTTGTGCCGGCGCCGACGGCGCTTTCGACGTGAATCTTGCCGGCGTGTTCCTGAATGATGCCGTAGGAGACGGAAAGGCCGAGGCCGGTGCCGCGGCGGTCGCCGGGCTTGGGCGTGGTTTTGGTGGTGAAGAAGGGATCGTAGATGCGCTTGAGGTGCTCGGGAGCGATGCCGGAGCCGGAGTCGGCTACCAGCGACTGGCTTCGACGTGGCCGTTGACCAGCGTGGCCACGCGCAGGCGGCCGCCGCCGGGCATGGCTTCCTTGGCGTTGAGCAGCAGATTGAGAAAGACCTGCTGCAGCTTGCCGGGGTTGCCGTGGATGGGGGGCAGTTCCTCGGCCAGGTCGAGATCGACGACGATCTGCGCGGTCTTGAACTGGTGCTCGAGCAGCGAGAGCGTGTCGCGAATGACCTGGTTGAGGTTGGTCTCGCGGAACTCGGTGGTGGAGGTGCGGGAGAAGTTCAGCAGGCCGTTGGCGATCTCGGCGGCGCGGAAGCTCTGCTGGGTGATTTTTTCGAGCACCGGGCCGAGGCGCGCGTCGCCCCTCAGTTGCTTGGAGAGCATCTGCGCGTAGGAGGAGATGACGGCCAGCGGGGTGTTGATTTCATGGGCCACGCCGGCGGCCAGCAGGCCGATGGAGCTGAGCTTGTCAGCCTGGGCGAGCTGGGTTTCAAGCGAGACGCGCTCGGTGATGTCGTCGACCAGGATGATGCGGCCGACGGAGACGAAATCGCGCGAGAGCAGGGGAGCGATGGCGATGTTGGCGGTGCGCTGCTCGCCGGCGCGGGTGGTGAGGGGGAACTTGTAGAGGTGATGCACGCCCTGCTCGTTGCGGAAGCCTTCGAGCGCCTCGATAAACTCGGCGGGAAAGACGGTCGCGAGCGGCTGGCCGATGGCCTCGGCGCGGCTGAGGGCGTACATGGCCTCCATCTGCGCGTTCCAGCTTTCGATGCGGTCGTCGAGAGTCGAGGGCCAGGATGCCGACGTTGATGGATTCGACGATGTTCTCGTTGAACTCCTTGAGGCGCTCGAACTCGCCGATTTTTGCTTCAAGGCGGGCGTAGAGGCTGGCGTTCTGGAGGGCGATGCCGATGTAGCTGGCCAGGGATTCGAGCAGCTCGACGTCTTCGCTGGAGAGGAAGTCGCCGCCGATGGTGCGGCCCAGGCCGATGACGGCGATGGTGCGCGTGGCGGCTGGCCGAAGGGAGTGGCTTCGCTGGCCTGCATCTGGCCGGCGGCTACGCGGCAGGGCAGATAGTAGTTGAGGTCGAGCAGGGCGGCGGCGCGCTGCTGGTCGCGGGGCAGATGCAGGGCGGCCTGGGCGTTTTCAAGGAAGATGTGGGAGTGGTCGTTGGCCTGGTCGAAGTCAAGGAAGCCCAGGGCGAGGCGATGCCTGGGCGGTGCGCGCTTCGGCGGGCAGCCCGTGGGAGGCGGCCAGGCGCAGGCGGCCGGAATCCTCGACCAGGAAGACCGCGACGCGGGCCACCAGCAGGGTGCGCGGCAGCCGCTCGACGATGGATTCGAGCAGGGCCTGGAGATCGGTCTCAGAACTGAGGCCGCGGCCGAATTCGACCAGCGCCTTGCGGTAGTCGTAGCGATGGCGGTCAAAGGCGCGGTCGACCCAGCCCTGAATTCTGCGCTTGAGGGGGTCGAAGACGGCGGCCGACGACGACGAATGGCGATGCACCAGGCCCCACTCGCGCACGGCTGTCGGGCAGGCGGGTGTGGACCACCAGCGGCGACCAGGGCGATGATGCCGAAGTAGGCGCCGAGCATCAGGCCGGTGGCCAGCGTGTAGGCCACGCCGCGCTTGAAGATCAGGTCGGTGTCCATCAGCCGGTAGCGGACGATGGCCCAACTGAAGGTGAGGGGCAGAAAGACGATGGAGAAGCCGGCCAGATTGGTGAGCAGGCTGGGCAGTTGCAGGTCGAAGAAGAAGGGAATGGCGTAAAAGAGCGTAAAGGGCACGACGGCCAGCAAGGTGCCGCGGGTGAGCCACTTCAACTGCTGGCGCAGCAGAGGCGTGTTGGCGCGGCTGTAACTGCGCAGGAAGAGAGCGGCGGCCAGAATGTAGAAGACGGCGTCGTAGGCGGTGCCGGTCTGGTCGAGGCGGTGCGAGCAGCAGGCCGGTGGCCTGGCGGGTTTCAATGGCCCAGAGCCAGAGGCCGAGCAGCCCGGCGCCGGGTGCGTAGACCAGCGGAAGCAGCCAGCGGCGGCGGATGTTCTTGAGCCGTTCTTCAGGGAAGCTGAGGGCAAAATGCAGGAAGAGCGCCGGCTGCAGCGACTCAGCCAGCACATTGCACCAGAAGACGGTCCAGTCCAGCGTGTCGAAGCTTGCCGGTGTACTTGAGCGCGTAGAGGGCGAACGAGACCAGGCAGAAGAGGTAGAAGTGAGTGGCGCGGGGAGCTGTCCAGCGGCGGAAGAGAACGTAGATGCCGATGGCCAGGTAGATGAGGCCGATGATGCGCAGGCCCATCGCCAGGCTGCGGTCAAGCGGCTCGGGAATGACGACTACGGGCGTGTCCAGCGGAATGCCGTCGCGGGTGATTTGGTAGCTGGCCTTGCCGTAGATCCGGGTGCGGTAGAGAACACGCTCCAGGTCGGATACCCGCGTGATGGGAGCGTAGTTGGCCTTGGGAAGCAGTTGCTTCGGCTTCGCATGCCTGCCTGGTCGGGCGCTTGGGAGGCTTCCTCAGGCAGCGGCTTTACATCCGGGGAGCAGTTCATCTGGTGTCTGTGCGCTGGGCGGGGTTGTCGGGCAGTACCTGGGCCCGGTGAGCAGGTCATGGGCCTGAATGCCTGCGCGCTGGCCGGGGCTGTCGGGCAGCACCTTGTCGGCTTCAAGCCCGCCGGCTGCCTCGCGCCACCAAACCCCGTCGACGGGCTGCTGGATAATGGCGCTCCTCCACAAGATTCAAAGCCGCCAACAGGAAGAGACCGACCGTGGCTACGGCCAGCAGCGTCGCCTGCAAACGGTTGAAAAGGCTTGTTTCCATAGGGGAGCGACCCTGGAACTATTCAATTTTATTGCACGTCGGTTGCCATGCGGCCGAGTATGAACGAGCTGCTCGCGGATTATATCGGCAATCGATTGAGAATACGCAAGATAGTGACTTCAAGTTCCCGAAAATGTCAACCGGAATTTGGGATAGTTTTTCGTGAAAAATGCAGAAAACGGTAGACGGTCTACATTGAAAGGGATCGAACTATGGAAATCAGTAGTCTTTAGGAGAGGAGGAGGTTTAAAGCAGGATCCCCGATGAAATGCCGGGAATGTAACGGTGAAATTTCATGAGATCCGTGATGCAGAGACGAGTGAGATTTGGTCGCTGTCAGAACTGGCCGTAGGTGGCTTTGGGGCCGTGCTTGCGGAGGTAGTGGTGTTCGGAAACGTACTGCGGAATGCCGGACTCGGACGCTCCGAGGAGCACGCTGCGGAAGGCCAGGCGGGCAATGTACTCCAGAACGTCGGCATGCTCGACGGCTTCAGCGGCGGTTTTGCCCCAGACAAAGGGAGCGTGGCCGGCTACCAGGACTCCGGGAACGGCGAGGGGATCGAGGCCCTGAGAGCGGAAACGGCGAACAATGACCGCGCCGGTGGAGCGGACGTAGTCCTCGGCGACCTCTTCGGCGGTGAGAGCTTCGGTGACGGGAACGGGGCCGTGGAAGTAGTCGGCGTGGGTGGTGCCGAGGCAGGGAATGGAGCGGCCGGCCTGCGCCCAGGAGGTGGCGAACTCGGAGTGGGTGTGGACGATGCCGCCGATCTGGGGGAATTCGCGATAGAGGGGGGTGTGGGTATCGAGGTCGCTGGAGGGGCGCAGGGAGCCTTCGACGATTTTGCCGTCAAGGTTGGTGACGACCAGGTCGGCGGCGGTGAGCGTGGCGTAGTCGACGCCGCTGGGTTTGATGACGACCAGGGGCTCGGCGCCGGTGCGGTCGATTCCGCTGGCGTTGCCGAAGGTGTGGGGAGCGAGGCCGCGGCGGGCGATCTCCTGATTGGCGTCGAGGACTTGCTGGCGGAGATGAGGAAGCAGCATAGCGTTTCCCTGGTTCAAGGACGATTTCCTCTTGCTACGGACGGGGTGGGGCACCTTGGTCAGGATTGTTGTGATCGGGGCCGTGACGGCCAAGCCTGCGGGCGCCATTTCTTCGGCCGGCTCGTCGTTGGGGTCGGGATCTTCTTCGGCGGAGCGTTGGGAGCGGGCGGAGCGGGATTGGCAGCGGCGGCCTGCGTGGTTGTGGAGCCATTGCGGCTGGTGAGCACGATCTGCCGCGGTGTTCCCTCGCCCTGGTCCCCGATCATGAGTACGTTATAGCCGGTCCCGTCGAGGAGTTGAGAGAGCACCTCGCGCGCTTTTCCGGGACCGTAGGCGCCAAAGATTCGCTGGTCGGCTCCCAAACCCTCGATCTTTGCCCCGGTGGCGGCGGAAACATCATCCAGGATCTGCTTCAGGCTGGAGTTTTGCGCGGTGATGAGGAGGCCGTGGCTGTCCCAGGTGACGGAGGCATCGGCCGGCCTCTCGTTGGCAGGCCAGTGAGGAGGTTGGGGCGTGGGAGGCGTTTGAACGGGGCTGGCGTTATTGGGGCCTTCGTCGCAAGCGACTTTTCTTTGGCGGGCTGCTTGCGCCGGCGATCTCTGGCTTGTCGCAACTCGGTTGGTGACGATGCGGCGGGTTTTGAAGACGTCGTGCGCCGCGGGTCAGGGGTCTTTGAATTCGCTGGGACGGCTGAGGTTGTCGCTTGGCTTGGTAGCTGCGGAGGCCGGAGTTTTTGCAGTCGTGGTGCGGTGGACTTTAAAGTTGTGTACGACGCGGCTCGTGGGAAGGGTCTTGCGTGCAGGTGCTTTGCAGCAGCGTGCGGGGGTTTGAGGATTGCTGCCAGGGCTGCGGGTTCGCCCCAGGGGCTTTGCAGCCGCTGGCGGGCGCTTTGAGCGGCGGGCGTATGGGTACAGCGGTGGGCGCGGGTGCAGTGGGCTTTGAAGGCGATTGTGCGGGCGGTAGCCTGGGCTCCCAATTGAACTGCAAACAGGGCCGTGGTTGCAGCCAGAACCACGAGAGGAGTGCGAACGCGCAGGAGACGCGATCTCCGCGAGGGTTGGCACGGCGCGGGCTGTGAGTTCGAACAGGATCATCTTGCGCATGAGAATTGGTTCTCCCTGCCCGGTACCGGCGCGGGACGGCGGCAATCCGCTGCCGCTCTACTGTACTAGACTATCAGTGGCCCGCGGACGCTCAAAATGAGTTTCATCGGGCGAGAGAGGATCTGCCAGGGATGCGCCTCGCTTGAAGTTTATGTGTCGCGGCGGCTTTGCTGGTTTTGCCGGCGGCGAGCCGGGCCGCGAGTTGCACCGCGCAGGCTGAGCTGTTGCAGCAGGATCGCGATGCGCTGGTGGCGGCCGGGGGACGGCTGTCAGAGGCCCTGGTGCAGCAGGATTATGCGACGCTGCTGGACGCGCTGCTGCCGGCGGAGAAGCGGCGAATGGGCCGGGATTCGCGATGCGGTGGAAGATGCTGCGCCGCTGGTGAAGGGCGGGCAGGTGCAGCTGCGGAATCTGTATCTGCTGGACGCGACCAGTCTTGCCGCGCCCGCCGATACGCAGTTTTTCTGCAGCAATAAGGACGGTTCGCTGACCGTGACCATCGGCATGCATGCGCTGCCGCCGGGACGCTACGGGGTGGTGCTGGCCGATGCGGCGGGAGCTCCGCTGGGCGGGCAATGGGCATTGATGCTGGCCTGGGACGGCGGCGGGAGCGGATGCGCCGGGGTGGAAGCTGGCCGGGCTGAGCGTGCGGCAGGGAACCTTCGACGGGCATGACGGCGTTTGGTACTGGGCGCGGGCCCGCGACCTGGCCAAGGCAGGACCAGCCGTGGAGCGCATGGTACAGCTACGATGCGGCGCGGTATCTGCAGGTGCCGGTGGATTTTATCTCCTCGACGAATCTGGAAAAACTGGCGGACGAGCAGGCGCAGATCAAGGATTCGCCGCAGAATGCATTTCCTTATACGCTTCATGACGGCGATCGCACGTGGAAGATTGACGCGGTGCGCCTGGACGCTTCGCTGCGCGAGCCGGATTTGGGCGTTGACCTACGAATCGACGGGAGTGACCGATCCGGCCGCTATGCGTACGGAGGCGACGGCGGTGATGAGCGCGCTGCTGAAGGCGCAGCCGGGGCTGAGGGAGAACTTTCACGGGCTGTGGGCCTATGCAGTGAAGGATGGGAAGCGGACGCCGGTGATGGAACTGCCGATGGGGCAGATACCGTAAAGACAGGGAACAGGGAATAGGGAATAGGGAATAGGGTCAGAGGTCAAAGAGAGGTCAGGAGACTGATGAAGACATTTGCGGGAATCTGATGGTGGGCGCATTGCTTGTTGCGTCTTGCGTAATCGATCTTCCGGCGGTTAGCGCACAGGAGCAGGCGCGCGGTGAGTGCGGAGAAAAGCCCGCAGCTGCCGCCGGGGCTGGACACGGGTTTCATGGATACGACGGCCGATCCCTGCGTGAACTTTGCGCAGTATGCGTGCGGGAATTTTTCAAAAGCTGTATCCAACCCCGGCGGATATGCCTGGATATGGACCGTTCTACATTATGTTCGAGCACACGGAATATGCGCTGCACTCGCTGCTTGAAAAGGTGGAGGCCGATAATCCTTCGCGGACGCCGAACGAGCAGAAGACCGGCGATTACTATGCGACGTGCATGAACAAGGATGCGATTCAGGCAGCCGGGCTGAAGCCGCTGCAGGCGGAGCTCGACCGCATCGCGGCGCTCAAGAGCAAGAGCGAATTGACCGACCTGCTGGCGCACTATCAACTGATCAATGTGAATGCGTTCTTGAGTTATGGCGAGCAGCAGGATTTCAAGGACGCGCGGAAGCAGATTGCCGCTGTGGACCAGGGCGGGCTGGGATTGCCGGAGCGCGATTACTATCTGCGCACCGGGCGCAGCGGACGAGAAGACCACGGCAGCAGTATGTGCAGCACATTGGAAATATGCTGAAGCTGCTGGGCGAGACGGATGATGCCGCGGCCAGCGACGCCGAAGAAGATCATGGAACTGGAGACGGCGCTGGCGAAGGTGTCGATGGATGTTACTTCGCAGGCGCGATCCGAAGAATGTATACCATCCCATGACGGTGACGCAGTTGGCGGAGCTGACGCCGGTGATTGCGTGGCCGGACTTCTTCAGCTGCTACCGGCGCGCCTGCCATCAGCGACTTGAACGTGGCGAACCCGGATTTTTTCAAGGGAATGAACGCGGTGATTCAATCCACCGATCTGGACACGATCAAGACCTATCTGCGCTGGCAACTTATCAAAGGTATGCCGACCTATGCGCTGCCCACGGCTTTGGATGAAGAGCAATTCGATTTTTATGGCGCATACGCTGAGCGGACAGCCGCAACAGCAGGACCGCTGGAAGCGGTGCGTGCAGGCCACGGACGGCGCGCTGGGCGAGGCACTGGGCGAAGTGTATGTGAAGACATACTTCCCCGCGGAGAACAAGCAGAAGACGGTGCAGATGGTTCATGACATCGAAGACGCGATGGACAGGAATATCGGCACGCTGACCTGGATGAGCGAGGAGACCAAGGCCAAGGCCAGGGAGAAACTGCACATGGTTGCGGACAAGATCGCGTATCCGGACCACTGGCGGGATTACTCGACGTTGACGGTGGTGCGCGGAGATGCGCTGGGCAACGCGATGCGGGCCAGGGAGTTTGAGAACCGCAGGCAGCTGGCGAAGATCGGCAAGCCGGTGGATCGCGGAGAGTGGCAGATGTCGCCGCCAACCATCAACGCGTACTACGACCCGAGCATGAACGACATCAACTTCCCGGCGGGAATTCTGCAGCCTCCATTTTTCGATCCGAACGCGACTGATGCTGAGAACTACGGCCATATCGGCGCGATCGAGGGCCACGAACTGACGCATGGTTTCGACGACCAGGGACGGCAGTTTGACGGCAACGGAAATCTTCGCCGACTGGTGGACGGCGGAGGACGGCAAGAAGTTCGACGCCATGACGGACTGCGAAGTGAAGGAATACGGCGGCTTTACGGCGATCGACGATGTGAAGCTGAACGGCAAGCTGACGCTGGGCGAGAACACGGCGGACAACGGCGGATTGCGCCTTGCGTATATGGCCATGCTGGCGGATGCAAAGCGCAAAGGCATCGACCTGAACGCAAAGGATGCGAACGGATTTACGGCAACGCAGCAGTTCTTCATAGCGTACGGACAGAACTGGTGTGGAGGCATGCGGCCCGAAATGGAACGGATTGCAGGTGCAGACCGATCCGCACTCGCCGGAGGAGTTTCGCATCAAGGGCGTGGTGCAGAATATGCCGGAGTTTGGCCAGGCATTCGGATGCAAGACCGGGCAGCCGATGATGCCGGCGAATGCCTGCCACGTTTGGTAGCTCATGGATGAGCGGGAAGGAAAGTGTGAATTGGCGGCGATGATCGATTTGCGTTCGGATACGGTGACGCGGCC
The DNA here is from genome assembly GCA_963724755.1 of uncultured Acidobacteriaceae bacterium. Lineage (GTDB taxonomy): Bacteria > Acidobacteriota > Terriglobia > Terriglobales > Acidobacteriaceae > Telmatobacter. The sequence continues at coordinate 20,714 of CAVRVZ010000013.1, read as the reverse complement.
AACGCTGGAGATGCGGGCGGCGATGGCGGCGGCTGAGGTGGGCGACGACGTTTATGGCGAGGACCCCACGGTGAACCTGCTGGAGCGGCGCGCGGCGGAGGTCTTTGGACGCGAGGCGGCGCTGTTTGTGCCCACGGGCACCATGGGCAACCAGATTGCGATTCGTCTGAATACGCAGCCGGGACAGGAGGTGGTTGCCGAGTCGCGGGCGCACATTCTGGATTGGGAGATGGCGACGACGGCGGTTTTTTCCGGCTGCCTGGTGCGGGCCGTTCCCGCCGAGCGGGGCATTTTGACCTGGAAGCACATTGAGCCGGTGATTCAGGCGCGCGGGGCGTTTCGCGCTGCTACGGGGCTGATCGAGATGGAGAATACCGCCAATCTTGCGGGCGGGACGGTGACGCCGCTGCCGGTGATGGAGGAGATCTGGGCGGGAGCAAAGGAGCGCAAGCTGCCGGTGCATCTGGATGGAGCGCGCATCTTTAACGCGGCTACGGCGCTGGGCGTGGATGTGAAGACGCTGACGCGCGGCTTCGATACGGTGATGTTCTGTTTGTCGAAGGGACTGGGCGCGCCGGTGGGGTCGATGCTGGTGGGATCGGCGGAGCTGATGGAGCGGGCGCGGATTTATCGCAAGGCGCTGGGCGGCGGAATGCGGCAGGTGGGCGTGCTGGCGGCGGCGGGGCTGATTGCGCTGGAAAAGGGGCCGGCGCGGTTGCATGAGGATCACGCCAATGCCCGGCTGCTGGCGGAGGCGCTTTCGCACATCGAGAAGTGTGTCGATCGACCTTGATTCGGTCGAGACGAATATTGTGGTCTTCAGGCTGACGGGTGGTGTGAGCGCGAAGGGTGTGGTGGCGCGGCTGAAGGAGCGCGGAATTCTGATCAGCGCATTTGGGGCGGATGCGATTCGGCTGGTTACGCATCTGGATGTGGACCGTGGCGCCTGTGTGACAGCCGCGCAGGCGCTGGCTGAAGAGATTGAGGCGGCTTGATAAAGACTGCGGTAGGACAGTAACGAATATTCAGGGTTGTGGTATCCCCTCCTTTTCACAAAGGACGTGAAAAGGAGGGGTACCCAGTAAAAAAGGCGGCTTGGAAATGTCAATACGTGGAACTCCAATGAATGAAAGTCAAATTGATCGACGCATAGACTTTCTGATTAGAGAAGCGAACTCAGAAGACTCAATCCGAGATGAAGTCATTACATACGCTTTTCGGGTTATTACGAATTATTTTTCAGTAAAGTGTGATGCTCAGTCGAGGAAACTTAGTTTGAATTGCCCCTACCGAAGCAAAAAAGCTCATAATCCGTTTCTACTTCTAACTGACGAAGAGGGATGGCTTGATAAGGTAACGAATGAGCATCAATACCCAATCAAACGCGCATGGGAGTGGATGATAAAGGAACGCGGCAAACTTACTGTGCGACGTGTTAAAAATCATCTTAAAAAATGGCCTGTAGTTGTTGTCACCAAAGATGAAAATAAATTGCTCAGGGATGACCCCGATAAGGAGCCACATCAGCGTTATCAGGATGCTGGAATCGAAGTCCTCGAAAAAACCGAATCAGGCGGCTGGCAGCCGCGAAGATTACCAAATCAAATTTTAGACTGACCCACTACCGGTTTTTTGAGTAATCTGTCGGAGTGTGGAGTCTTTTCCCACCCTAGCCGGAAAAACAAAGACCCGGCGAGGGTGGGGCACCCTGTTTCTGTTCTTAGACAAAGTTCAGGCTGGGTTGGGAATCTCGCTGCGTGCCTGAAAGTCCGCAAAGACGAATCCATCTCTGTTCACAATTTCTCCGGGTTCGAGATTGATTGGGGACGCAAACATGGGGCCGGCATAGGCGCAGGTGTGAAACTCGCCGCGTTCGGCACAGGGATCGATCTCCGGCGGCAAATCGTCGAGCAATGCGGCGTCGTACTCGCGGCCGGCAAAGGAGCCGGGCAGTTGTTTGGTATCCACGCAAACCACCTTTGCGCGCAGGCCGCCGGCAATCATTTCGCGGGCCAGTGTGGGGGTTGGAATCTGCCACAGAGGGAAACAAGGGTTCCAGACCGGTTGGCTTCAGTTGCTTTTCGCGATAGGCGCGGACGTCGGCAAGATATAAATCGCCAAAGGCTACCGCATCGATGTGCTCGCGGATGGCGCGGTCGCAGACTTCGGCCATGCGCTGCTCGTAGATTTCGTTGGAGCAGGGCCAGGGCAGAGGCACGACCCAAAGCGGCAATCGAGCGGCTTCAGCCTGCGCTTCAAGCACGGAGAGGCGAGTGCCGTGCATGGCTACGCGATGGAATTCGGTGTTGAGCGTGGTCAACAGGCCAACCAATTCAATATCGGGCTGACGGCGCAGGACGTGGAGCGCCCAGGCACTGTCTTTGCCGCTGCTCCAGGACAATAAAACACGTTTCATTCTGAAATCATAAACGTCAGTCATGCGGAGGTGCACGCGGCGGCCTTCTGGGAGGTTTGTATTGTTTTGGACACAACTTATTTTGAGAATGTGAGTTGATAGAACTGTGAAGCGGAACAGATATTCGCGTTCCTGAAACACAATCGAGACCCAGGAGGATTCGAATCGTCGTGAAGAAAACTGCAATGGCAGTATTGTTCGCATTGACTATGACTTTGGCTATGTTCCCCGCGGCATCCTACGCGCAGATTGCGATTCGCATAGGGCCCCCGCCCCCCGTTGTTGAAGAGCGCGGTGTGCCTCCGGAGCCGGGATTTGTATGGATCGACGGCTACCAACGCTGGGATGGCGATCACTATGTTTGGGTTCACGGTCACTGGGAGCGTGCGCCACATCCGCATGCGCACTGGGTTAAGCACCGGTGGGTTCATCGGCATGGAGAATGGGTGCTGGTTGAGGGGCATTGGCGGTAAAGCGCGGTTGGTGCGCCAGTTTCTTTATTTGCCAATCACTTCCTAATCTAGGGATCTCAGAAAGGGTTTGGTGAAAGGCCCGCATTCCCTCAGGGGCTGAGCAGGCTGCGGAAAAGTCCGAGCGAAAAGCGAATTTGGCAAAGAATGAATCAGCAGGGGCTAAAGCCCGACTCATTCTGCTGACTTTATCGGCCCGGCTAAAGCCGTGCCCTTGTTACAAAGCCCCTTGGACGAGTTTTTCCGCAGCCTGTAAAGCCCAATTCTTTTGTTGGCCGTTTGCGGCACAACTGGAGTCGTGCCTTTTCAAAACTGTGAAGTGACTTTGAGATTGATGTCGTGCATTTTCAAAGAATCGATGGTTGACATTCGTGGCATCCCACCCTAGCGACAAAAACAAGAACGTCGCAAGGATGGGGCACCCAGATTTTTTGATTGCCGGCATTTCTTTGGATAAAGTCTTACCTTTTAAAATCGCCGGGTTTCAAATTTAAAATCGTCGGCCTTTCAAATATTTCTCATCTGATTTCGATAACGTCGGTTGCTGCGGCCGCGGCGGCTTCAGCTTGTTCCATCAGCATGTGGGCTATGGCATAGAATTCGGCAGCTTGCGGGCTCTTGGGTCCGGCCAGGGCTACGGGCAGGCCGTGATCGCCGCCTTCGCGGATGGCGGGCACCAACTCGATGGCTCCCAGGAACGGAATGTTGAACTGCTTCGCGGTGCGCTCGGCTCCGCCGCGGGAAAAAATGTCGATCTCTTCATGGCAGTGCGGGCAGGTGAAGTGGCTCATGTTTTCCACGATGCCGAGCACGTCGACGTTGACCTGGGCAAACATCTCGATGGCCTTGCGCGCGTCCTGAAGGCTGACGTCGCTGGGCGTGGAGACAACTACGGCACCGGTGAGAGGGACGGTCTGGACGAGTGAGATGACCACGTCGCCGGTGCCTGGAGGAAGATCGACGATCAGGTAATCGAGTTCGCCCCATTCAACCTGCTGTAAAAATTGGCGGATGATCTGATGGAGCATGGGGCCGCGCATGACCAGCGGCTTGTCGCCGGGCGAGATGTAGCCGATGGAGATGGTCTTGATGCCGTGGGTGAGATTGGGCTCGATGCGATTATCCGGGCCAACTTTGGGCTGCTGGGTTGAGCCCATCATCAGCGGAACGTTGGGGCCGTAGATGTCGGCATCGAGCAGGCCTACCCGTGCCCCGAGCTTGGAAAGCGCAATGGCCAGGTTCACGGCTACAGTGGTTTTGCCCACGCCGCCCTTGCCGGAGCCGATGGCGACGATTTTGGAGACGCCGGGCAATGCTACGGGGGAAGGCATGGTTGGTGAATGGGCCATAGTGATTTGTTGCTCCTTTTTTGAAAACTGTTTGAAGTCTTGTGAACCATTCAAAACATTGATGGTTGAGTTTTGTGGTATCCCACCCTTGACGCGATGAAACTGCGTCAAGGATGAGGCACCCAGTTTTTTTCGATTGCCGGCATTGCCTCGGCTAAAGCTATGCGGTTTCAAAGCATAGCGGTTACCGTTTGAAAGCTTCCGCGTCTTGCTGTAGGGCGGTGGTCAGTTTGGCTTCCTTGCGGCGAGCCGACTCTCGTTCGCGATGCTCGCGGCGGCGTAATGCATCCTCATAGCGGCGAATCTCATCTGGAGTTTCAGGGAGGAGCGGGGGAACCTTTTGGCGTTGGCCTTGATTATCAATGGCCACAAAGACCAGGTAGGCGCTGGCGACGTGGACCACCGTGCCGGTGCGCGTGTTTTCAGCCCACACTTTTACGCCCACTTCCATGGAGGTGGAAAAGGCGCGGTTGACGCTGGACTTGAGGGTGAGCAGGTCGCCCAGGTGCACGGGGCGGATGAAGTCGATGTGATCCATTGCGGCGGTGACGATGTTCAAGTGCGAGTGGCGATAGGCGGCCATGGCGCCGGTGAGATCGATAAAGTGCATGAGGCGGCCGCCCAGCAGGTTGCCCAGTGTGTTGGTATCGTTGGGCAGGATGATCTCAGTCATCTCCGACTGGGTGCTGGCCACGGTGCGCGGGCTCTGGTTGTTTTCACGGGGACTCATGCTAAGCTGACTCCATTCTTTGTGCTGGCGCCCGAGTCCGCAGGCCACCCGGTACAATGGAGATGGCGGTGGAAGTGCGGATTGGAGAGTTGCCTCTGACGAGGGCTACCTATCCAGTTTCGACAATCGCAGCCAAATGTGCAAATTCCCCACGGCTGACATGGAACAACAGAAGGCCGCAAATGAGCAAAATGGACAAGATTGCAGGACTAAAAGAGATTCTGGCGCTGGATCCGAAGAGCAGCCTGGCCCGTTACGGGTTGGCAGTAGAACTGGCTGGTCGCGGCGAGACAGAGGCGGCGCTCAAAGAATTCGATACTCTGCTGGCCAACGATCCCGACTATACGGCCGGCTACTTTATGTCTGCGCAGACGCTGTCAACGGCGGGGCGCAACGCGGAGGCTATCGAGAGGCTGAAGGCTGGGATCGCGTGCGCGGCCCGCAGCGGCAACCGCCATGCGCTGAGCGAGATGCAGGCCATGCTGGACGTGCTGAACGCATAGTCTTTCTTCGGCATTGTGGTTCTCGATGATCAGCTTGTGGACTGATTGGCGCAGGTTGCGAATTTCCCTAATACTTTCCTTATTGATACGGCATCTATACTTACATTATGGAGAAGTATTCGATCGTTGTGCCGTTCCATAACGAAGAGGAGAATGTTACTGCTTTATATGCGCGCCTGAAGCAAGTGATGGAACAGGTGGGCGAAAGTTTTGAGATGGTGCTGGTGGAGGACGGTTCCAGCGATCGCACTTATAAACTGCTGGAAGAGATAGCCGCGGTAGACAGCCGGGTGCTGGTGGTGAAGTTGCGGCGGAATTTCGGCCAGACCTCTGCGCTGGCAGCAGGATTCGATCACGCCACGGGCGAGTTCATCCTGGCCATGGACGGCGACCTGCAACACGACCCCAACGATATTCCGAGTTTTCTTGAAAAACTGGAAGAAGGCTACGATGTGGTTTCCGGCTGGCGCAGGGACCGTGCGGACAGCTTGCTTCTACGGCGGATTCCTTCGCGCTGCGCCAATTGGCTGATGGCCTTGATTTCAGGCGTGCACATACATGACTTCGGCACTACCTTCAAGGCTTATCGGCGCGAGGTGATCCAGAATATTCCGCTTTACGGCGAGATGCATCGCTTTATTCCCGCGCTTGCGAGTTGGTATGGCGCGTCGATCTGCGAGATTCCCATCCGGCATATGAACCGCGAGAGGGGCAAGAGCCACTACGGCATCGGACGCACCTTCAGCGTCATCTTTGACCTGGTGACCATTCGATTTCTGCTCAAGTACATGAGCCGTCCGCTGCACTTTTTCGGGGGATTTGGCGCCCTGGGAATTCTTATAGGTAGTACGATCTCGGCGGCGCTGCTGGTGCTGAAGTTGTTGAACCCGCATCAAAGTTTAATGGAGCTGCACGGACCGATGTTTGTAATTGGCGCTGTGCTAATTGTTGCCGGCATCCAGATGGTGGCCATCGGTTTGCTGGGAGAGCTCGGGGTGCGCCACTTCCACGCCAGCCAGCAAAATGCCCCGTACACCGTCGACCGCATCGTGCGCCTGGTTTCCGCTGATGAGCAGGGCATTTTGTCGGAAGGACGAGAGGAAAGGTTTTAAGAACAGGGAACAGGGAGTAGGGAATAGGAAAGCCCCGTCCGGTCGTCTGGGTGGGGCTTGATTTATTTGTGGATGGAATTGTGCATTTTGAAACTTGCGGAATACGGGTCTCAAGGTTCATTCTTACCGTGATATGAAAGCCATCCAGATTCACCATACAGGCGGGCCTGACGTTCTAGAGTTGGTCGAGTTGCCCATTCCCCAGCCGGGACCGGGGCAGGTGCTGATCCGCGTAGAGGCTGTCGGGGTCAATTTCATCGAAATTTATTTTCGCAAGGGCGTCTATAAGGCGGCGTTGCCGATGACACCGGGCAGCGAAGCGGCGGGCACGGTGGAAGAGTTGGGACCGGGCGTGACGGGATTTGCCGCCGGCGACGCGGTGGCATCCACGAGCGTGCTGGGCAGCTATGCCGAGTACGCGCTGGTTCCCGCGACGCAATTGGTCAAGGTGCCCGCGAATTTGAGCATGGAGCAGGCCGCCGCCGCCATGCTGCAAGGAATGACGGCGCATTATCTTTCTCACTCGACTTTTCCGCTGAAGGCAGGGGATACGGCGCTGGTGCATGCGGGGGCCGGCGGAGTGGGGCTGCTGCTGACACAAATGGCGGTACGGCTGGGTGCCAAAGTGATTACGACGGTTTCAACGCCGGCCAAGGCGGAACTATCGCGCGAGGCTGGCGCTGCACATGTGATTTTATATACCAAACAAGAATTTGAGCCGGAGGTGAAGCGGCTGACTGAGGGCAAGGGCGTGGACGTGGTTTACGACTCGGTGGGACGGACCACATTTGAGGGCAGCCTGAACTGTTTGCGTCCGCGCGGGATGATGGTGCTGTTCGGCGCCTCCAGCGGGCCGGTGCCGCCATTCGATCTGATCCAGCTCAGCAGCAAGGGGTCGCTGTTCATCACTCGGCCTACGATGTGGCACTACATTGCCACGCGTGCGGAACTGGAGTGGAGGGCCGGAGATGTGTTGAGTTGGGCGGCCAAGGGTGAACTCAAGTTGCGCACCGAGCATATTTACCCGCTGGCTGATGCTGCGCAGGCGCAGACGGATCTGGAAGAGCGCAAGACTACAGGGAAGATTTTGCTGGTGCCGTGAAAAGGCAGGGAATAGGGATTAGGGACTAGGGACTAGGGAATAGATGGGTGCTTCAGGGGCTCGCATTTGAGAGCTGGGATCGCACTAACCTCGAACGGAAAATTATTCAGGAACGAAATCATGAGTAAGATTTCGATTGGCGCTGAAGATCGCGTGTTTGTGTTGACTGGGGCGGGGATTAGTGCGGAGAGTGGGTTGCCGACCTTTCGCGCTTCCGACGGGTTGTGGGCGGGGCATAGCGTTGAGGATGTTTGCACGCCGGAGGCGTGGGTGCGGAATCCGGAGCTGGTGTGGGAGTTTTATTCAGGACGGCGGGCGGATGGGGCGAAGGCTCAGCCAAATCCCGCGCATGTTGCGCTGGCTGAACTTGAGGCGCGTTTGGGAGAGCGATTTTTCTTGTGCACGCAGAATGTGGACGATCTGCACGAGCGGGCAGGGTCAGTACGGCTGGTGCATATGCATGGCGAGCTGGCCAAGTCGCGTTGCGAGCGGGAATGCGGGCGGGCGCCAGTTGAGGATCGTGCGATTTATGGAAGCCTGGACGAGGTGGGCCGCTGCGCCTGCGGAGGACGGCTGCGGCCGCACATTGTTTTCTTCGGCGAGATCCCGCTGGAGATGGATCGTATTCAGGAAGAGATAGGCAAGGCTACGCTGATGGTGGTGGTGGGCACTTCCGGATCGGTTTATCCGGCGGCGAATTTTGTGCATTGGGCGCGGCAGAATGGGGCGCGCACGGTTTACATTGGGCCGGAAGCGCCGATGAATGCCGCGGCGTTTACGCATGTGGTTGAGGGTAAGGCCGGGGTTGTGATGCCGGGGTTGTTTGGTTAGCGAGTCAGCAAGTTAGCGAGTTAGCTGGTTATCAGGTTTGTTTGCGGACGCGTTTCATGGATTAATCGATTGCAATTACTGGTTGTTGGGGAAATAATCTGCAAATTGCGATTGAAATAATTTAGAAGTGGAAGCGGTAGCGGAGTTCGGCGGAGATCATTCTTGGATCGTTCCAGTGGAAGCCGCCGATGGTTACGGAGTTATCCTGCAAGACTCGGTGATTGGTTACGTTGAGTGCCGTGACGGAGAGCTTCAAGCGCTCGCCGATCTTGTGGCCGGCGGAGGCGTCGAAGGTGGTGTGGACGGGCAGATAGGGGCCGTTGTATGGGCCTTCATTTGCGCCGGCAAGGCCGTTGGAGAAGCCGGAGCCGTAGTAGACATTGGTTGAGAACCAGGAGTGCAGGGGCAGGTTGGCTGTGAAGCCGGTGTTGAGGGTGTTGCGCTGGTCGTGGTCGAGGGCGATGTAGTTGGGGCCGAGATCGCAGGCGGGGTCAGTGGGAATGCTGACAGACAAAGCCGCCGATGATGTTGCCGCGCTGCTGGGCGATTTGATTGGAGTAGGTCAGGTGGAATTGGCCGGCGTGGGCCAGCTCGGGCGAGCGCAGGGTCATCTCCCAGGCGCGGACCAGCGCTCCATCGACGGCGATGGGGAAGTACATATTCGATTCGCCCAGGTTGGAGTGATCGAGAAAGTTGTTGACGCGATTTTTGAAGGTATCCACGTCGAGCGACCAGCCCTTGTACGGAATGAGAATGCCGAACTGGTGCTCTTCGTCGCGCTCGGAGGGCAGGGGCGTGAAGGCAGTTTTCGCCGGTGGGCAGGCTGCCGGCGTAGTTGAGGACGGAACTGGAGACGGTGAGCAGAGGGCGCGGGCTGGAAGAAGTGGCCGTAAAAGCCGCGCAGGACCCAGTGGAGGCGGGGAATCTCGACGGTTGCGCCGATGCGGGGGTAGGTTGCGGACTCGTCGATACCCGCCGTGGTAAATGGAGAAGCGTTCGCCGCCGAGCAGGGTGATGTACTGGCCCAGGCGCAGGTGGTCGGTGAGATAAAACTCGACCAGAGCGGCGGCGGCGGTGGCTGGAGTGTTGGGATAAGAGGCTCCGGGTGGAGTGTTGACCTCGACGCCGAAGAGGTCGTTTTCTGTTTGATAGAAGGAATAGAAGCCGGCGGAGAAGCTGTTCGGCCCAGCGTCGACGTGGGCGTCGCCCTGGCCGCCAACATAGTTTGAGGTCTGGTGCCAGGTGGTGGAGGCGGGAAGGTCGGTGGGGAGCGAGTCATAGTCTGCCTGGTTGAGGTGGTAGAAGGGCGCGAAGGAAAACAGTGCTTTGGGCGAGAGGGTGTGGACCCAGTTGGCGATGAGGAAGGAATCGCGCTCGGTTTGAGCGTCGCGCAGGCCTAGGGAGCTGTAATAGCCGTTGAGGTGGCTCACTCCTAGTCGTTGGGGTTGGGGTCGTAGGGAACGTCGAAGTAGTCCTGGCGATATTGCGCGTTGAGGCGGAGCTGATCTTTGGGGGTCTGGTTGCGAATGCAGGTTGACGAAGGCCGCTCTCGGAGTTGGTGGCGTCGTGATAGATGGCCGCGACCGGCGTGGCCAGGCCGTAGTTGGAGCGGGAGCCGGTAAGGCTTGCGTACCAGGCGGTCTTGCTGGAGTGGTCGCCGAGGGAGAGTTGGGCTTCACCGGTGCCGAGGTTGCCGCCGGAGAGCAGGAACTCGCCTTCGCGGTCGCGCTCGAAGCCGTTGCGCGGAAGGACGTTGAAGACGCCGTAGGTGCGGTCGCCAACATCGGCGGCGTAGCTGCCGCGCTGGGTTTCGAGTGCGTCAATGTCCTTGGGATCGATCTGCGGGCCGACGTTGGAGGCGATCTTGGTGTTGGGAATCGCGATGCCGTCGATCAGCCAACTGGTCTGGTGGCCGCCGCGCATGTGAAGCATGTCGTGGGTCATGTAGGCGCCGGGGACGTAGTCGGTGATCATCTCCATGCCGATGGTGCGGTCGGCGCCGGGAGTCAGTTCGATATCGGCACGGGTGATGAGAGTGGTGGGGGTTGCGGAATCGGATGCGGAGAGGGAGACCTCTAGTCCCTCGACCTGAATGCTTTGGACGGCTGGGGCGAGCTGGAGGGGAATGTGCAGAACGGGGTTGGTGCCGGAGGCTACGGTGAGCGGCTGCGTGACGGTGGAGAAGCCGGGGGCGGCGACGGTGAGACGGTAAACGCCGATGGGGGCCTGGGGCAGTTCGAATGTGCCCTCGGAGCCGGTTGCGGTGCTTGCAGAGTGAAAGCGGAATCGGCGGCTTGAAGGGTGATCCTTACGCCGGCGATGGGACGGTGCTGGGGATCGTGGACCACGCCGTGCACGGTGGCGAAGACGGTGGCGAATGCGGGGATGGAGGCGGCCAGGAATAAAGCTGCGGCAAGAGAAAAGAGACGACGCATGAATTGACCTCCGAGAATGTGAGGCGCGTGCAGGCAGACGATGGCGGGAAGCGCGCGCGATACCTGACGGGATTTGGATCGTTGAAAGGCGGATACGGTCAGAGAGACGAATCTTCAAGGCGACATTCCAGCGTCTACGGACAGGATTCATCTTGTTCCGAGGGAAGACAGAACAGGCCTTCAACGGGGATTCTAGGCGAGAGTTGTGGACGGAGGACCGCGACTGGCGCGGGTGCGGATCGGGTTCAGGTAGCAGCGGCGCGGCCTGAGGCGGGCGAGTTAGACAGCGCGAGCAGGACCGGCATGCTGACCGGCGATGCGGCCAGCGCAGGAATCACCGATGGGTAGGGCTGCGCCGCCGGGGTACGAGGGGCAAGTTGCGGAGCGGTGAGGATGGGTTTGCTGGATGCGGCCTGGGCCATCATGGATGGCCATGGCGCAGTGATGTACTCCGTGACGGCGGCAGCAGGGGGGCAGGCGCGACTCATCGCGGGCAGGGAGGATGGCCGCCAGCGGCCCCAGCCAGCAGTTCAGAATCAGGAAAATGGAGAGCGTGCGCCGCATCTGGAATCATGTTACAGGACGATCGGATTCGAAACGAGCATCGGGTGATCGATGCGGCGCGGTCAGGTATCATCGGGGTATCAAGTAATTTCAATTGCTTAATCAAGAGGAAATGCCGGTGACCGAAGTGCAGGGTTCAGTATCGACGCAACAGCATTCGAGCGAGGTTGCGCGGGGAGCACGCGCGAAGCATCCGTTGCGCATTGCGATCTTTGGTTTTGGGACGGTGGGCAGTTCGGTGGCGCGGATTCTGGTCGAGTCAAAGCCGCAGGGGCTGGAGCTGACTCACATCTTCAATCGCGGCGTTGCGCGCAAGCGCGTGGATTGGGTTCCCGCAGAGCGTGGTGTGGAGCGAGGATGCCGACGCGGTGCTGGCCTCGGATGTGGATGTGATTGTGGAGCTGGCCGGGGGGCTTGATCCGGCAGGCGGCTGGGTGCGGCGAGCGCTGGAAGCCGGCAAGAGCGTGGTTACGGCCAACAAGAAGCTGATTGCTTATCAGGGCGTGGAACTGGAGCGGCTGGCCGCGGCCAAGGGCGGGCATCTGAAGTATGGGGCCGCGGTGGCCGGCGGAATTCCGGTGATTCCGGGGCTGGAAATGGGACTGGCCGGGCGACCGCATCGAGCGCATTGAAGGCATTTTGAACGGCACCTGCAACTTCATCCTGAGCAAGATGGAGGAGGGCGCGGAGTATGCGGCGGTGCTGGCCGAGGCGCAGGCCAAGGGCTATGCGGAGGCCGATCCGACGGAGGATGTGGGCGGATTTGATGCGCGGGCCAAGCTGTCGATTCTGATGCGGCTGGCGCTGCGCGTGGCGGTCGACCCGGAAGAGATTGTGCCGCAGGCGATCACCGCGATTACGGCGGTGGACTTCAGCTATGCGCGGGATCTGGGCTGCACCATCCGCCAGGTGGCGCGGGCCGAGCGGAGTAACGGAGAGGTGGCGGCCACGGTGGGACCGACGCTGGTGGATTTGCGTTCGCCGCTGGCCTGGTCGCGGGGAACGGAAAACATGGTGATTCTGACCGGCCACTACGGCGGCGATGTGGTGTTTTCAGGGCACGGAGCGGGCGGGCATCCCACGGCGGTGGCGGTGGTCAGCGATCTGCTGGCGCTGGCGCACGGGTCGCGGCGGGTCGAGCTTCCAGCCGATGCGGCGAAGGTGAGCGCGGAGTTCGAGGTTCCGCATTACATTCGCTTCCTGGTGAAGGACCGGCCGGGGATTGTGGCAGAGATTACCGGGGCGCTGGCGAAAGAGCACATCAATATTCGGGCGATTGTGCAGAAGCCGGGTTATCCGGAGGATGCGCTGCCGTTTGTGGTGACCGTGGAGCCGTGCAAGTCTTCGGCGCTCAGGCGGGCGCTGGCGGGGATTCGAGACAGAGATTATCTGCTCGAAGAGCCGCTGGATTTGCAGATGCTGGAGTAACAGGGAACAGGGAATAGGGAATAGAGATTGTGCGTTCACCAGCGAACCGCGCCTCGGGCGGGATTTATTGATTGCTTACATCTCGGATGCAAAACTGGACAATTATTGATCACTTTTATTTATTGCGTTTTGCCGGGGCCGGGCCGGTGGACTCGCGGACTACCAATTTCGGGGCCATGACGATCTCGGATGGGAATTCTTTTTCGCGATTGGCGATGCGGTCGAGCAGCACTTGCGCGCCGCGCTTGCCCATCTCGGCGAGCGGCTGGCGGACGGTGGTGAGCGAGGGCGTGGAGTAGGCGGCGGACTGGATGTCGTCGAAGCCGACCACGGAGACGTCTCCCGGCACCGAGAGGCCCGCGTCTTTGAGGGCGCGGATGGCGCCGATGGCGGCGATGTCGTTGAAGCAGAAGATGGCGGTGAAGTCGCGGGTCTTTTTGAGCAGCGCCTGCATGGGCTTGTAGCCGATCTCGGGGGCCATGGGGTGGTATCCGGTCTTCATCGACCACCCGGCGGAGTCGATGCGGATGACGAGCGCGGGGTCAAGCTTGAGGCTCATCTTCGCGGCGACCTGCTGGATGGTCTCCCAGCGAATCTCGGAATCGGGGATGGCGCGGGGGCCGCGCATGAAGGCGATGCGGCGATGGCCCAGCGCGTAGAGGTGGGTGAGCGCCTGCTCGACGGCGAGATGGTGATCGAGGACGATATTGGTTACGTTTTCAGCCGCGCTGTGGGCGGAGATGGCTACCACCGGGACGGGCACGGCAATGTGGTCTGCCGGGGTGTTCAGCAGCAGAAAGCCATCGACGGCGCGCTCCACCAGCATGCGCGGATACTGCTCGATCAGCTCCCGTTTCCAGTCGTGGCAGGCGGTGAAGTAGAAGTAGTGGGCGCTGGTCAACTCCTCGACCACGCCGCTCATCACGCGGGTAAAGTAGCCCTCGCTCAGATCGGGCGCCAGCACGCCGACGCTCATTGAGCGGCTTTGCCGCAGGGAGCGGGCGAAGTAGTTGGGCCGGTAGTTGAGCCGCTTGGCCGCCTCCATCACCCGGTTGCGGGTCTCCTGAGGGATGGACTTGGCGGAGGGTGAGTTGTTCAGGACCAGGGAGACGGTGGTCTGAGATAGCTCGAGATACTCGGCGAGCATTCTCAGATTGACGTGGCCTGATGGCGTGCGAATTCTTTCCCTTTGCCATGTTGGAGTTGTAACACGTTTTATTCTATGGGCGAAACAGCGATTCGCGTTTGATATATCGATTTTTCTGGTATGGCCATGAAATGGCGTGGGATTATGCATGAATGCTTCTGCTTTGTTGAATGGCTGCGGAAGGCGGCAGGCCGGAGTCGAGAGGCCTTTCAAAGCATTCGATGGTTGAGTTTCGTGGTATCCCACCCTTGCCACGATGAAATCGTGTCAATGGATGGGGCACCCGCAGTTAGTTCACTTGCAAAGCGGTGCCCTTGGCTAGAGTTGTGGCGCAATCGACCGAATTATTGCCGCGGGGCGTGGATCTGGTTCACGCCTGGCTTGAGAGGCCACCAATCCTTGCCTTCATAGACGAAGCTGCCGGTGAGCGTGCCGGGCAGAGTGATGGTTGCGTCGAGTCCGTCGCCCTGGCGGTGATATTCCACCTCGATCATGCCCTGGGGATGGGGATAGCTTGCCTTGAGCGAGGGCAGGTTGCCCAGGTGGGGAGCGATGCGGACCGTGGCGAAGCCGGGGCTGGCCGGCTCGATGCCGGCTACCAGCGTGAGCAGGTCGTAGATGGGGTGCGCGCTCCAGGCGTGGGAGTCGGAGCGGGTGCTCGCCGGGAATCTCAGGCCAGGTGCTGAAGTGGAGGGCCAGCATCTTGCGCCAGGGGTCGATGGAGTTGAGGTATTCGTCCGCCATGCCGGCGTGCTCCAGGGCGCGGGCGAGATAGAAGCGGAAGTAGTAGGAGGCGCTGAGAACGCCGTCGGGGGTGGTGCCGGGCTCGATGGCCAGCATCCGGCGCAGCACGTCCTTGCTGATGGTCTTTGGGGATCGACGTCGTAGAGGACGGCGAGGATGTTGGCCTGCTGGCTGAAGTTTTTCTGCTCGGGATTGTCGGCGAGCAGGCCGCGGGAGTCGTTCCAGCATTTGCCGTAGATGCCTGAGCGCACGTGGGCGGCGCGGTCCTGGTAGCGGGCGGCGAGATGCGGGTCGCCGAGGGCTTTTTCGAGATCGGCGGCATCGTCCAGCGCGCCCGAGGTATTCAAGGGTGGTTACGCAGGATTCGCCGTTGGCGTCGTAGGTGGGGATTTCGCCCTTGGTGACCCAGTCAATGAAGCTCCACCAGGGAAGCTTGTCGAGCAGGCCGTCGGGCTGCTCGTGGGTGGCGAACCAGTCGAGAACGGTGCGGGTTCCGGGGAGCGAGGAGCGCGCGGGTTGGGGATCGGGACGGTAGAGCCAGTAGTCGTGGACCATGCCGATCCAGAGCAGGGAGAAGGTGGGAATGTTTTGCGCCAGCGAACTGGGATAGCGGCTGCGGGTAATGCCCTCTGAGATGCGGGACTGGTCGAAGGCTTCGATGGCCTGACGGGCGAGGCGGTCGTCGCCGGTTACGGCGTAGGAGATGAGGGCCTGGATGCGGGTATCGCCTACGTATTGGAGCTGCTCGTAGTAGGGCGTGTCCATGTAGGTTTCGTGGGCATCGAGGCGGGCGGTGCGCCAACTGATCTCCCAGATTTTGGCGAGGTCGGGATCGGGAGATTGGAAGGTGGCGCGCTCCTTGAACGGATAGGCGGTGAAGTTGGCGGTGAGCGATTCGAGTTGCAGGGGCTCGGCCGGCGGTTTGGATATCGAGGTCGAGATAGCGCCAGGTGCGCCACCAGAGCGGCTCGAAGGAGCGATGCTGCGCCGCCGTCGGGAAGGAAGCTGTCGGTCAGGCCGAGGGCTGCGCGGTCGCCCACTTCGTCGCGGTCGCCTTTGTGCTGGTCCTTGTCGTAGAGGGCCTCGGAGTAGGTGAGCTTGATGCGCGCGCCCTTGCCGCCGGAGACGGTGAGCAGCGGATAGGCGGTGGTGAGGGTCTTGCGGTCGAGCAGGATATGGACGTGGCTGCCGGCGGGGACGGTGACTGGCGCGGCGGGAAAGCTGCTGAAGATGCCGGGAATGTCGGTGCGGACGGTCTTCGCCGGGGCTGGTGGGCTCGAACACCATGTGCGGAAGCCGGTCAGGAACGAGGCCCCAGGGATTGTCGCCTTCGACGTCGGAGGAGTGAGCCTGGTTGACGCTGGAATAGATGCTTTCGCGCATGGGCGAGGCGGCGGGGAGCCCAGGATGAGCCGGACGGCTGAGGGGTTGTTCCAGGTCCAGTCGTAATGCGCGGCATCGATCTCTTCGCCGGGACCGGAGGCCATGTATTGCCAGAAGCCGTTGGCGAACGCGCGGAAGCGGCCGCTGACCCGGTTCCTGCTCGACCTGCCAGCCTTCGGGGGTGCTGATGGAGCTGTCTCCGGTGGCTTCACTCTCCAGCAGAAAGGCGGTGCGGTCAGTCATCTGCGCGATGGGCGCGTAGATGCCGAAGTTCCAGACTGTCGCGGTGATGAGGTTCTGGCCGGGCTGGAGCAGCGGGGCCAGATCAAAGCGCTCGTAGCGCCAGTGGGCCAGGTCGCCGCGGGCAGGGCCGTCGCCTACGCGATGGCCGTTCACGTACAAAATGAAGCGGTTGTCGGCGCTGACGCGAACCGTGTAGGTGGCGGGAACGGCTGCCAGCGAGAGCGTGCGGCGGAAGTGGAGCACCAGAGGCTCGCGCAACGGAGCGGTGGGATGCGTGATCCAGGAGGCCTTCCACTCGCGGTGGGGCGGGTCAGGCTGAAGATTGCTTTGGGCGTCGAGGGCGAGGGTGGCGAGGAGGAGAGCGAAAAAGGTAAAAACTGGGCGCATGATCAAGGCCTTCCGGGTTCCAGCTTACCAGCTTAACGGAAATTGAAAACCAATGGAGGAAAGATTTCAATTTCGTTGAGAGGGTGAGAATCGGGAAGGTGGAGAGTGGCAATTGCAGCCGGCTCGACGCAGCTGACCGGTGCGGGCAGTCCGAGGCTAAAGCCCGCGACATTTCTTGCCGGTTCAGGGGCGTGAAGGCCCATGCTCTCCCCGTCTATTCGCGTGTCTGACTTGTCCAGCGCGACTGATGACCCTACGAGGCGTCAATGCATTCGCGAAGCGCATTGACCTATCCGCAGGTAGGGAAGGCGGGATTATTCCTGCTGTATGCGCTTGATTTAGCTCCCTTGTAACCTCCTATTCATATTCGCCGGTTAGCCTGTTTGAAGTGAACGCCAACGTGCCAGATATTCGCATCTCCCACGAGCAGCTTCAGCCTGAAGCAGATCCTCCTGACGGTAAGCGTCCAGCGGCGCCGGCTCCGGTTTCGGCGATTCGCTCCTTTCTTTTGTCGCGCGGAAATTCGGCGCTTGCCGATCGCGGATTTCATTGGCTGATGGTGCTTTGCGCGCTGAGTATCTTCGGCATTGTGGCCCTGATTGCGTCGAGCTCGTGGTGCGCTCCGAACTGGCCTGGAGCAAGTTCGGCCTGGATTTTTTCTTCAGGGCGTTTATCGATCCGGATACCAAACTGCCGCTGTACTGGGATCCGGTGAACGGGCATTTCAGCGCGCTGCCGTTTATCTACGGCACGCTGGTTTCATCGTTTCTGGCGCTGCTGATGGCGGTTCCGCTCGCCATCGGCGTGGCCGTGTTTCTTACCGAAATGTGTCCCCAGGCGCTGCGCAGTCCGCTGGCGTTCATGACCGAGCTGCTGGCCGCCATTCCCAGCGTGATCTATGGATTGTGGGCGGTCTTTGTGCTGGTGCCGCTGCTGAGGGAACATGTGAATCCGTTGCTGATCACAGCTGCTGGGCTGGACGGGATTCTTCAGCGACGATAACCCCACCGGCCTGGGATTTCTGGCCGCAGGCGTGATTCTGGCAGTGATGATTTTGCCCATCATCTCCTCGCTGACGCGTGAAGTAATGATGGCGGTGCCGCATTCGCAGCGGGAGGCGGCGCTGGCGCTTGGGCGCCACGCGCTGGGAGATGATCCGCATGGGCGTGTTGCGCAATGCGCGCATCGGAATTGTGGGCGCAATCATTCTGGGTCTTGGGCGCGCGCTGGGAGAGACCATGGCGGTGACCATGGTGATCGGCAATACGCCGGAGATTGCACCGCTCGCTGCTTTCCAATGGAGCTTCGATGGCGTCGGTGATTGCCAATGAATTCACCGAAGCGGTCGGCGATGTGTATCTGAGTGCGCTGATGGAGATTGCGTCTGGCGCTGTTTATCGTGACCATCATCGTGAATGCCCTGGCCCAACTGCTGGTATGGGCGGTCACGCGGGGAACGCCCGCGCAAGTGAATTGAGATGCGCAGGGAACAGGACGAAGGCTCGCCGTTGAGAGGAAAAGAAGACGAGCTGGGAGAATAAAGGGTGCCAAGCGAACACAAACTAAGGGCGAGAATACGAGCGCTGATCGATGGCGCTGGCCACGGGACTGGCGATCCTGTCGACTGTTCTGGTGGTCATCGCCGCTGGTGGCCATCTTCGCTTATCTTGTTCTAAAGGGCGCCAGCTCGTTGAACTTGGACTTTTTCACCGATCTCCCAAACCAGCCGGGCGAATCGGGCGGAGGCATGGCCAACTCCATCGCTTGGCTCAGGGATTCTGCTTGGGATGGCAAGCCCGATCGGCGTTCCGATCGGCATCGGCGGCGGCATCTTTCTGGCTGAGTTTGGACGCGGAACCAAGCTGGCCAATGCGGTGCGCTTTACCGCCGATGTGCTGAACGGCGTTCCGTCGATCGTGATGGGCATTGCGATTTACTCGCTGATCGTGGTTCCGCAAGGGCACTTTTCGGCCTTGTCAGGCGGAGTGGCGCTGGGCATCATGATGATTCCCACCGTCTGCCGCACCACCGAAGAGATGCTGCTGATGGTGCCGCATGCGGTGCGCGAGGCGGCGCTGGCGCTGGGCGTGCCCAACTGGCGGTCGGTTCTGTCGATCACCGTGAAAACGGCCTCGCCGGGCATTATCACCGGCTGTATGCTGGCCTTTGCGCGCGTGGCGGGAGAAACCGCGCCGCTGATCTTTACGGCGTTGGGCAATCCGTTCTGGAGTGCGAACCTGAACGAGCCGATTGCCGCGCTGCCCCTGCAGATTTATGTTTATGCGCTCTCGCCCTACGACGACTGGCACCGGCTGGCGTGGGCGGGGGCGCTGGTGTTGATTGTTCTGATTGTGCTCGCGGTTTCGCTGGTGCGCTATGTGACCAGCCGCGGCGTTTTGAAAGGGGCAAGCTAAGTGGGCGTTGGCATCGAGGTAGTCAACCTGAATGCGTGGTACGGAACCAATCACACGCTGCAGGACATCAACCTGAATATTCCGGCCAATCATGCCACGGCGCTGATCGGTCCCTCAGGCTGCGGCAAGAGCACCTTTGTGCGCTGCCTGAACCGCATGCATGAGACCAATCCCATTGCGCGGGTGACGGGAACGGTGCGCATCGGCGATCTGGATATCTATAAGGACGCCAAGCCGGTGGAGATCAGGCGCCGCGTGGGCATGGTCTTCCAGCGGCCCAATCCATTTCCGACCATGTCGATTTACGACAACGTGGCCGCGGGGCTGAAGCTGAACGGCTACAGCAACCGGCGGGCGCTGGACGAGATTGTGGAAAAGTTCGCTGAAGAACTCGGCGCTGTGGGACGAGGTGAAGGACGATCTGAAGAAGAAATCGGGCGCCAGCCTCTGCGGCGGACAGCAGCAGCGGCTTGTGCATTGCGCGCGCGCTGGCAGTGGACCCCGAGGTGCTGCTGATGGATGAGCCGGCCTCGGCGCTGGACCCGGTTTCCACCTCAAAAATCGAAGACCTGATCTTTCAGTTGAAATCGCAGTACACTATTGTGATTGTGACTCACAACATGCAGCAGGCGGCGCGCGTGGCAGAGAAGACGGGCTTCTTCTTGAACGGCCGGATGGTGGAGTTCGATTCGACGCACAAGATCTTCACCAATCCCAGCGACAAACGCACCGAGGATTACATCACAGGCAGGTTCGGATGACGCGCATACGCTTTCAACAAAGTTTGGACGAACTGAAAGAGAAGCTGCTGGTGATGGCGGGGCTGGCCGAGCAGGCCATCCAGCGCGCCATCGAGGCCTATCGCGTGCGCGACCTTTCGATCTGCGACCTGGTAAGCCGCAGCGAGATCGCCATCAACCGGCTGGAGCGCGATATCGACCAGGCGGCGCTGGACCTGCTGGCGATGGAGCAGCCCATGGCCATCGATCTGCGCTTTATTTTGAGCGTGATCAAGATCAACGCCGACCTGGAGCGGGTGGGCGACGCGGCCAAGAGCATCAGCGACCGGGTGCGCAACATGGATCAGATGGCTGTGGTCGATCTGCCGGTGGATATTCCGAGGATGGCGTCGCTGGCCGCAGACATGGTGCGCAAGTGCCTTGCAGGCATTTATCGAGGGCAGATGCAGAGATGGCGCGCTCGATGCTGACCATGGACGACGCCGTGGATGCGATGAATCAGCGCGGCCTACAAGGCGCTGACCAAAGTGATGGAAGAGCAAAGCCACCTGGCTCCGCAGGCGCTGAATGCGCTGATGATCAGCCGCAGCCTGGAGCGCGTGGCCGACCACGCCACCAATATTGCCGAGGACGTGATCTTCTGGGTGCAGGGCGCCGATGTGCGCCACCACAAGAGCGTGACCGGCGGGCGTGACCCGAATGCAGGGTTGAGTGAA
>CAVRVZ010000012.1:0-142943 GCA_963724755.1 uncultured Acidobacteriaceae bacterium | reverse complement strand
ACGGCCGACGGCCACCCGCTGGAGGACGGCGCGGCCGGCGGGCCATGGCGGGCCTGCTCCTGGCGGTGGCGCTCCTGATCGCGGGGTACTGGCTGGCCTGGCTCCTCCATCGCTCCATCGTCGCCTCGGAGTCCGGCGCGGCATACACCCAGTTCGAGGACGCATTTCCCCTCGCCGACGGCTGGTTGGCCCTCTGCCTGGTCGCCGCCTCGTACTGCCTTGGACGGCGCGGCGGGCGGCCCTGTTCTGGCTCCTGGCCGGGGGCGGCGCCGGGCTCTACCTCTTCGCCATGGACGTGCTCTACGACCTGCAACACGGCGTGTCGGGCAAGGGCGCCGACGGCGTGATGGAGCTGGTGATCAATGTGGTGACGCTGGCCCTCTCGCTTTTCGTCCTCCGTTGGACCTGGGTTCGTCGCGACGCCCTGCTCGCATGACGACTGAAGCGTCATCTGTTCAACCTGCCGCCAAGACCCGATCTCAGCGATTTCACAGATTCACCGATGTCACCCTTTCAGTCATGTACCGAATTCCGGTTCGATCACCCGCGGGCTGACTCGGCCTCAGGACCGGTCGGGGACGACCACGCCGCTCTCGTACGCCACACCACCGCTTGCACCCGGTCGCGCAGGTCGAGCTTCATGAGGATCCGGCCGACGTGGGTCTTGACCGTGCTCTCCTCGACGACGAGGCTCGGCGGCGATCTCGGCGTTGGAGAGCCCCTGGGCGACCAGGCGCAGGACGTCGCGCTCGCGCGGGGTCGAGGTCGGCCAGCTCGGTGGATCGACAGGGTCGGGCCGGGCCGCGTGGACGAACTGGGTGATGAGCCGACGGGTGATCGACGGGTCGATGAGGGCGTCCCCGGCGGCCACGCTGCGCACGGCGCCGACCAGCTGTTCGCTCGGGGCGTCCTTGAGCAGGAAGCCGCTGGCGCCGGCGCGCAGCGCGGCGTAGACGTACTCGTCGGAGTCGAAGGTGGTGAGCATGAGGACGCGGCTGGCCGTCTCGGCGAGGATGATGGCGAGCGGCGGTCAGGCCGTCCATGTTGGGCATCCGGATGTCGAGGAGCACGACGGTCGGCGCAGCCGGCGGGCCAGCGCGACCGCCTCCTGCCCGTCGCCGGCCTGGCCCACGACGGTGATGCCCGGCTCGGTGCCCAGGATCACCGCGAAACCGGAACGCACCAGCCGCTGGTCGTCGACGATGAGCACCGAGATCTCGCCGCGTGCGCCTGCGAGCTCCGAGGTCGCGGGGCCGTGCCATCGGTCACGCACCTTAGGCCGCGCTGGAGTCGCGGCGGCGATGGGGGAAGCGAGCCACCAGTTGCCAGCCGTCCGCTGCGTGGGGCCGGCGACGAAGGTGCCGCCGCACTGGGTCGACCCGCTCGCGCATGCCGGCCAGGCCGTGGCCGCCACCGGCCCGCTCCAAGCCCGAGAGCCGGACCGGCCGGGCCGTTGACCACCCGGACCTCGACCCCGTCGTCGTCGCCGCGGATCGTGACCTCCATCGGCGCGCCGGGGGCGTGCTTCATGGCGTTGGTGATGCCCTCCTGCACCATGCGGTAGGCGGCGTCGGCACGCCCGCTCGGAGAGGTCGTCGATGTCGCCGCGCAGCTGGCACGAGATGGCCAGCGCCTGAGGCCTGGGCCCGGGCAACCAGTTCCTCCACGATGCGCAGCCCGGTAGCCGGTGGGGCTGGGCGAGGTGTCGTTGAGCAGCTCGACCAGCCGATCGATCTCCGCCTCGGCCTGTGCGGCCGCCTCGCTGATGGAGGTGAACGCCTCGGCGGCGCCCGCGGGGTCGAGGGCGGCGAGGCGCTCGCCGGCGTTCGCCTGGACCACCATCAGGCTCACGCTGTGGGCCACGATGTCGTGCAGCTCGCGGGCGATGCGGGCGCGCTCGTAGCGCACGGACTGCGTGGCGAAGATCTCGCGCTCCTCCTCGAGCTCGCGGGCCCGCAGCTCGAGCTCGGCCGACGCCCGGCGGCGCGAGGCCACGGCCAGGCCGCCGGCGTAGGGCCCGAGGGCCACCATCTCGGGGACGGGGTTCCATCCGCCGTCGCTGAGGTTGACGCCGACCAGGATGGCGGCGATGCCGAGCAGCGAGAGCGGAAACGGCGCGTCCGACCCGAGGGCGTAGCAGTAGAGGAAGACGGCCGCCCACCCGGAGATGAAGGTGGCGTTGGCGTAGACCGTCGAGGCGTCGTCGAGCGAGGTAGGGAATGGCGACGAGGACGCCCGGCTGCCACCGCCACGGGGACCGGCCGCCACCGCCGCAGGGCGACCAGGGCGCAGAAGCCGAGCACGCAGACCGAGCCGGGGAAGTCCCCTAGCTGTCCTTCGGCCGCGAGCGCGATCGGCCGCTCCCGCGGTCAGCAGCGCAGCCACGAGGGGATCGGGCCGGTGGCGGCAGTGACCGCCACAGTCGGGGCACGCCCCTAGACCGCCCCGGCGGTCAGTGGGATGAGGACCAGGGTCTCGCGGAGCCCGTCGCGCAGTGGAGGAGCGAACCGTTCCCCCGTGGAGGTGAGCCCGCTCGGTGGCGGCGGCGAGTGCCGGTCGGGCGGCGCTCTCGCGCACGCTCGGGCCCACCACCTTGAACTCGAGCGCGTCCGCCCCGAACACCACCTCGACCCGGGCCTCGGCGACCGGGTTCTTCTCCAACGTGGCGAGGAGATGCTCGACGATGCGGTAGCCCGAGAGCTCGAGGCCCGGCGGCAGCAGGCGGGGGTCCCCGGTGACCTGGAGGCGGACATCGAGTTCGTCGGTCTGGCCGAGCAGCCGGTCGAGTTGCGCCAGCACCGGTTGGGGCCCGGTGGGCGCCTCCTCGCGCAGACTCCCGACCACCTGTCGCATGTGGGTGAGGGTCTCCCGGCCGGTGCCCTGGATGGCCACGAAGGCGTCGGCGGCCTCGTCGGCTCCGTCGTCGAGCGACTCTCCGACCGGCGGCGGCCGCGGCGGCGATGTCGTGCACCTGCGCGTGCAGATACTGGTCGAGGTCCCCGGCGATGCGGGCACGGTCGGCCTCGACGGCCAGGTTGGCGTTTCGCTCCCGCTGCTCGTGCAGCTCCACCGTCCGGGCCCGCAGGGCCTCGACGGTGACGTTGCGCCGGTGCAGTAGGTAACCCGCACCCAGGAAGGCGAGCGAGATCGGGATGAAGAGGATGCGCGTTACCGATCGGGTAGAGCTGGGGATCGGATTCGCACTGGACGAGGATGCTGCCGATCACGAGCGCCTCGCCGATGAACACGGTCCCGGCCCTGGCAGCGGCTCCCGACGACGAAGGCCATGTAGAAGACCGCCGGCAGGGTCGCCCCGCAGCGCACGTAGTGGCCGATGGCCCCCCAGTTGATGAGGGCGCCGGCCACCAGCACGCCCGCCACGACGAGCGGGCGCTTGCGGGCAAAGGCGACCGGCAGCGTCATGAGCAGCACGGCGAGTGCCCCGGTCCAGCCGGCGTCGAGGACGTGTCCCCCGCTCTTTCCGTGGGTGACGATGACGACGGCGAAGGCGCTCAGGAAGAGGGCCAGGGCGATGTCGCCCCACCCCAGGTCGGTGATGCCGAAGGTCGGGCCAGTGATGACCCTGGCCCAGGTCCGCCTGCTGCTCATGGTGCACCCCGTTTCGGTGTCGGTTGAATTGTTGTCGTCTTTTCACGGCCGTGGCAATGCCCGGTCGAGGCCGGGAACCCTCGGTCAGTCAGTTCCGCGGCCAGCTGAGGTCAGTTCGGCGGCCGGTGTCCGGGCCAGGGTCACGATCACGGCCACCGACAACACCAGAGTCACCGTCCCGATCACGACCAGCGCCACGCTGGGGCGGTCCCCAACCCGAGCAGGCTGCTGACCACGTCGAGGCCCGGGGTGACGTTGATCGACCGGGCGGGGCCAGCGAGCCCCCCGCCATAGGCCGTACATGGCGGCCAGGGTCACGACCCCGAGGATCACCATGACTGCGATTGCCGGAACCGGAGGCTTGGCGGACCCGGTCACCCGGGAGGCGAGGGCTGGGGAAACCAGGTCAAGGACGGCGAGGATGCCCAACATGGCGAGAGGGACTTTCTGCGTGCGGATCATTGTTTCGACCAACTCCTGTCTTGTTCGAGTCTTCTCTTTGTGAGGCTCTGCCGCCCTTTTGACACTGTGAGCGGGCGGGGCCGACCCTCGTCTCCCCGCTAGGGGGATCTTTCCGACCGGGCCGTCCGCTCTCAGGGGGGACGAGTCCTGACGCCGCAGGGATACCCGGCGGGACCTCCGTGCGACCCCTTGGCGTTATCGGGTCCGCATCGGGTGGCGTGGCAACGATCAGCCGGGCGATGACGGTGTAGCCCCGGTCCGTCGGGTGCACGTCATGGAGCCCGCAGTAGTAGGTCAGCGAGCAGATATCGGCGACGGCAACGGGGATCGCTCCTTGTGGGTGCCGAGAGCGAGGTCGTGGTCTCGGTGAGCGGCACGTACGCACCGGTCGCCTTCGTCACGTCGACAAAGGCGGCCACCGACGTCGCTGTATTCGGTCTCGAAGGCCGGGTTCAAGAGACGCTCGAACCCCACGATCGACACCAGGGCCAGACTTCTGTTCCGAGGGATCCTTCGAGGTGTCAGAGCCGAGGAAGACGTCGGGGTAGGTAAGGCCGACGATGGGAACCCCAGCTCCCGCGGCCTGGCGTGAGACCGGCCAGGAGCGAATGCAGGTTGGCTTCGATGCCGGAGCGTCCTGCGTCATGCAGGAGATGAAGATGGCGGCGCGGTACAACCGAGGATGTCGTTGCCGCCGATGGACACCGTGATGAGTCCGACCTATGCCGTGGTGCCGGGGCGATGAACCGATCTGCGGCCGCGGCCTGGGTCCCACGTCGGTAGGACACGACGTCGGGGCCCGGGCGGGGAGTGGGCAACCGCTCCTGCTGGAGGATGGTGGTCGTCGTGGCGCCGTCGCAGGCGAAGTTCCGCAGGATGAAGCGGTACCCTCCGCCCGGGCCAGATCGACCACCTGATAGGCGAAACCGTGCGTGTCACGGTGTGCGGTGGCACTGGCAACGGGTTGGTAGCCGGCGGCGTACGAGTCGCCGACAGGGACGGTCGTAATCCATCGCCGCCTTCCGCCTGTGCGCGGCCGGGTGACGTGTCGAGGCGAGTGGCCATGGTGCTGGTCAGAGAAGAGCAGGGCAGAGCACCGCCGCGGGACAACACCCGGCTCGGCTCATCGCTTGCGCAGGGTCAGTACGACGTCGCTGTTGTTGCTGCTTCCGATGGTGGTGCTGGATCGCCGTCCCGGAGTAGCCGGCGTAGCTGCCGGTTCCGCCATGATTGGAGGGTCCCCGCTGCTCGCCAGGTTGACGGTAGGTTGGGTCCGCATACAGCATCAGGGAGCCGCCCGTGGCGAATTCGGCGGAACAGTCCACGGTGGCAGGTGCGGTCACGACGGTGCAGAAGAGATGGTCGGTCATCGTGGGGTGCTTGGCGTGGTGCGAGTGGTTGCCGACATAGTCCACGTCGTCTTCGCGGGCGTGTCCGCCGACGGGCGGGTAGCCCTGGATGACGTCGTCGGCGGCGTTCATGAACGTCAGCACCGATTCTTTCTGGAAGACATGGAGCGGTGGGGGCGAGGCCCCGGCCGGCACGCCGCCGGAGGCGCAGACGAACGCGCCCAGTGGAGCGCGCCGAGCGCGCAACCGGCCACCAGGAGCCGGACGGGGTGCCGCCGCGTCGATCGTCCCGGTGCCTCACCTCTGTGCAGACGTGCCATGGCGCTTCCTTGGACCAAGGATCCGTCGCCGCAGGCCGGAATCCAGAGGCTCCCGAAAGCTGAAACCATGCCGCCGCACGGTTTGTTGAGCCCGGCCACCGGGTCGGCGATTTTATTGGTTTTGACATCGATCTTGTCGAGCCGATCTTTAGCCGGAACAAATATGTCAGTCGAAAAGAAAATCCAGTCCGGTTGGTCCGGCGTTTGAAACGTAGCCTCGGCTTTCAAACTGGAGAATGGGATTTGAACTCCGGGGGTTTGGATGCCTTGCTTGGGCGAGGCCGCCCCGGAGACCGCAAAGACAACAGTGAGAATGCCAATCAGGTTACGCATAAATTCGCCAACGGGGAGCCTTCATTGTAGCCGAAGAGGGCGTATAATACGACATGAGCAGGCCCCCGTCCCGACTTCCTCCAAAACTGCGCTCTGTGGCCGGGTAAGATGAAACATCCTGTGGAAGGATTTGCGTTTGATGAGACACATTGCCAGTGGAGCGTACTTCTGTTGCTGTCCGCCGGTAGGCTTGCTGGAAGCGCAAACGCCAAACGCGGCCGATCCCGATTTTTTCGAAACCAAAGTACGTCCGATCCTAGCCAATAATTGCTTCGCGTGCCATGCCGAGTCTGGGTTGGGTGGACTGCGCCTGGACAGCGAAGAGGCTCTAAAGAAGGGCGGCATGCGCGGTATGGATGTTGTTCCCGGAGACCCCGGCAAGAGTCTTCTGATTTCCGCGATTAAACAGACCGATCCGGCCTTGAAGATGCCGCTGGGCGGCAAGCTAAGCGATCCGGAAATCGCGGTGCTCGAAGCTTGGGTCAAGGCGGGGGCGGTATGGCCGAAGAGTTCGGCGAAGTCGGTTGCCACCGCTCCCGGAAAGTACACCATCTCAGCCGAGCGCCGCGCTTTCTGGTCCTTCAAGCCTCTGCAGGACACGCCAATTCCGGCGGTCACGGATGCGAAGTGGGCGAAAAACGACATTGACCGCTTCGTGCTGGCGCGTTTGGAAAAGGAAGGTCTGAAGCCTGTCGGACCCGCTGCGAAATTGGATCTGATTCGCCGGGCAACGCTTGACCTGATCGGGCTACCTCCAACGCCGGAAGAAATCGCGGCATTTGAAAAAGACACTTCGCCTGACGCCTTCGCGAAGCTGGTAGACCGGCTGCTGGCGTCGCCTCGCTATGGCGAGCGCTGGGGAAGAATGTGGCTCGACGTCGCGCGGTATGGCGAGGATGACTATCGCAGTCTGAACCCCTTCCCACGAGGCTACCGGCCGTATCCCAACGCGTGGGCGTATCGCGATTGGGTGATTCAGGCGTTCAACGACGACATGCCTTACGATCAGTTCGTCAAGGAGCAGCTAGCCGGCGATCTGATGGACGCGAAAACTCGCTACAAAGCGCTGCCCGCGACTGGTTTCCTGGGTCTTGGACCTTGGTACTACGATAATGGCTCCAACGAAGTGACGCGCGCCGATGAGCGTCACGATCGAGTGGATGTAGTGAGCCGCGGGTTTCTGGGACTGACCGTCGCTTGTGCGCGTTGCCACGATCACAAATACGATCCCATTCCGCAGACCGATTACTATGCTCTGGCGGGAGTCTTCTTCAATACCAGTTATGAAGAGTATCCCAGGGCGCCCCAAAAAGTTGTCGCTGACTACCTGAAGCTGCAGGACCAGCTCGACGAAAAGCAAGAGATCGCGCACGAGATGACCAAGGATGCTTCCGACGAGCTTTCCCGCTCGCTCGCTTTGCAAACGGCGAATTATCTCGAAGGCGTCTGGGAAGTGACGGGCAAGGAAAAGAAGGACATATCGGAGGTAGTTGAGGCCCGCAAACTTGATTACGAACTCATGGAGAGATGGATCAAGTACATGGCTAAGCCAACCGACAAGTACAAGAACAAAGACGCCTGGCAAGCGATGCTCAAGAAGGACGGCGGCACCAAGGCCGAGGCTAAGAAACTCGCCCAACAATTTCAGGATGAAATTGAGCAGGTGATGCTGCAGAAGAACGATCTGGATGCCCAAAACAAGGTTCTGGAGGCCAAGGATCTGGACGGCACGAAACCCAAGAAACGCTCCAGCGATTCCACGTCGGCCGCCGTCTCGGCCAGCCACATCCCCTCGGGCGGCGCGCCGTAGTGGTGCTGGTAGTCGGCGATGCCCCAGCGAATCTGCGTGATGCGATCGCGCGGGCTGGCCAGCGGCATAATGATGTGGTTATAAACCTGCGCCATCGCCGAGCTGTGGCCGCTGATAGCTCTTGCGGCTGCGGCGCTCCCCGTCCAGAATCATGCGATAGGTGCGCGGCGCGTTCTCCTTCAGCCAGCTCAGCAGCGTGGGCCCGAAGTTGAAGCTCATGCGCGCGTAGTTGTTGACGATCCGCGTGATCTGGTTCTTGTTGTTCAGGATCCGCGCCGCGCCGTTGGTGGCGTAGCACTCCGCGCAGATGCGCTCATTCCAGTCGTGATAGGGCGCGGCCGAGTCCTGGGTCTCCACCGTCTCCAGCCAGGGATTCTCGCGCGGCGGCTGATAAAAATGACCATGAATGCAGATAAATCGCTTGCTCGGGCATAAGGTCCATCGAATTGCTTAATCGAGATTGCAACCCGGATGTCATTGACGGAGGTCCCGTCGTGACCGAGTCGAAGCCTGCAGTTGCTGCTTTCTTATCGCACCCAATTGGACTCAATGAAAAGCCCAGTTGTCTATATTGTAAGCTCGACCGCCCTGAAGGCGCGGCGCCCTTGGCCAGATCGCATGCCCGCCAAAGGTACCAGCTGGCCACCGAACGGAACGGCGCCCAGCGTTTTCCCCTTTCGAGACAGCACATCCGGACTTGGGCAAATCGGCAGCCTCCAGCGGCCGCGTCTTCGGCACGCGCAGAAACGTCAGCGCATACCCTTGCGCACTCCGTAGTCGGTCACCGGCAGCACGTCCGGCCGCCCCAGGCGGAAGATCAGCAGCATCTCCACCGTCCACGGCCCGATGCCGCGCACCTCGGTCAGCCGCTCCACAATTTCCGCGTCAGACATTTTGCGAATCGCTGCGTGCGCAGGCACGGTTCCGTCCAGCGTCTTCGCCGCCAGGTCTCTCAACGCCTTGATCTTGTTGCCTGAAACGCCCGCACGCCCGCAGCCGCTCATCCGGAGTATCGAGCAACAGCTGCGGCATGGGATCGCCCCCAAAGTACTCGCGCACCCGCCGATGGATGGTCGCCGCCGCCTTGCCGTGCAACTGCTGATAAAGGATCGACTCCAGCAGCGACTCAAACGGCGAAGGCGCCGCATCGAGCCGCAGCGTAAACGCGCCCGCCCGGTCAATCAGCGCGCCAAGCTTGGGGTCGCTAGCCTTCAGATGCGCGATTGCCTCGGCAGGGTCAAAGGGAAGTTTGCGGCTTTTGCCGTCGTGGATCATGGAAGCAGTCTATCGCAACTGCTGCGGCCGTCTATACGATGCGGGCAGATGTACCCGTTACCGAATTCATGAATAATCAGTGATTGGCCGTTGGAAGGACATAAGGGCGTTTGCTGGAACCGATCTCGAATACAGGTGGTGTACTCTCCCACCCACATTCGTTGGCTGGTAAAGGGTAGGTCACCCGCCCGACTGAAAATTAAGATGCGTTTGCCCTGCCACCACACAGAGAAAGTGGAGCAAAAGCAGCCCAGGGATGTACAATTGCTCGGCTGGGAAATCATAATGGAAATACTGGTTCACCTGATCATGCGATGGAGGGCTTATGCCGGGAGCGCTGTATCAATATCTAGCTGACGATCATGAGAGGCTTGACTCATTGTTGCAACGTGCCGTCGCGAAGCCCGCTGAAATTGATGCAGAGTCATACCATGAATTTCGTAAAGGCCTTCTGCGGCATATTTCCATGGAAGAAAAAATTGTATTACCTGCCATCGCCAGGTGGCAGGGCGGCAAAAAGGCAGCCATAGGGGAACGGCTTCGACTTGACCACGGAGCACTTGTTACGCTTTTGGCCCCCCCACCAACGCCTTCCATCATGCTTACGATCCGATCTATTCTTGAAGTTCACAACGAACTCGAAGAGCGTGAGGACGGTTTATACGAATTGCTGGAGGACATGGCCGGGCCTGAAAGGGAGCAAATGCTCGCTCAGCTCAAGTCCGCCCCGCCCGTCGCTGTGTTGCCTAATAATGACAAGCCGGAGGTCCTTGAAGCGGCGAAGAAGGCAGTGGTAAGGGCTGGTCACGAATTCAAGGTGGCATCATAGGCTGCCAAGGCGTCTACAGTTCCCCCGTCCAGATTTGGATTTTCACCTCTGACAACATCTTTCCGTGAATTGACTATACGAATCCGAACAACGTGTTGTTGTTCTGCGCGGAGATGAACTTGACCGCGACAAAAGACGTTTTTTGCCCCTACTGATCTTTCTGCTGGGCCGCTCCGCATTTGTGCAGGCTCGTGCACGAGATGATTCTTGTCACTTTCGACCATTCTACTGATTGCCGGCAACAACATTAACACTTCTTCAGCGCAGTGAGTTGATCATATCGTTTCTGTGACTAAGGTCGCTGCATTGCACTCTTATACCTTCTAATATAAGAAGGTCAAAGTAAGTATGGAAAGTCAGAAACTGCTCAATGAACAAGGAGAACCAAATGAAACGCTACTATAGTGAAAACGAGCCCCTTACCGTGCTTCCTGAATTGGATCAGCCATTGATTCACTCCAATCTAGCCACAGAGATTAAGAATCTACGACTTGCAGAGTCGTGGCAACGAAGGACAGGGCGAAGCTCCAAAACACTGCTGAATTCTCCAGCCTGTGGCATTTTGCTTATTGCCATGAAGCAGAACACAGAGACGAAAGAACATCGGGTAGACGGGAAGGCCATCATTCACACCCTCGTCGGCCGTCTTAGGCTGAAGTTGCCCGATCGAACCGTTGAACTTCCCGCTGGCCATCTGCTGATGCTCGATCGCGGTATCACGCATGACGTTTATGCGGTGGATGAGAGTGTCTTCCTACTCACCATGTGCTGGCACGCGGCACCTGCCAGATATGCTCCGAGCAACTGACTGAAGACAGGTGTAATTCAGCGCATGCGGACCGCTGATCTGTCGACCGACACCATGCGACGCCCTCAAGGGGTTGGTCGTGGTCGAGTTCGGCTCGTTCAACCGCATCACACGTTGTAGACACCCAAGGGGGAAGTTTATGGACTACACATTTCTTGCCAATCTGGGGCAGGAGTTCGCACCACCAGAGAATGGGGTCTTGAGCCGCATCCTGCACAAGGACGACAGGGTGAACGTCACATTGTTTGGTTTCTCGGCGGGCCAGGAACTCTCTGCGCATTCTGCTCCGACGCCAGCCATTCTCTATTTCCTGGAGGGAGAAGCCGAAGTCCAACTGGGCGAGGACAAGGTCAACGCCCAACCCGGCTCGTTTGTCTACATGCCCCCGATGTTGCCACACGGCATCTCGGCAAAATCTCCCCTCAAGATGTTGCTCGTTCAGATAAAAGCCGGGGTCAATTGAGCCTCATAAGAACTGGCGCGAGAATCCCACTCGCATGACGCCTCCGGGACGGTGCCTTGAATTGCGGAAAAGGCGTTATGCTCCGTGATTTCTCGCGTTTGGAAGGCGGGATTATTCTCGCAGTAGGAGATGCGCTTGATTCAGCTCAAACGTGTTTACGAAACACCTTCCAGCACAGACGGCGCTCGATTTCTTGTTGAGCGCTTATGGCCCCGAGGCGTGAAAAAGTCTTCATTGGAAATGGACGCATGGTTGAAAGATGCGGCTCCCAGCGCGGATCTGCGCCAATGGTTTCATCATGACCCGGCGCGGTGGAATGAGTTCCGCAGGCGTTACTTTGCCGAACTCAGGCATCATCCAACTTCGTGGCTTCCCATGCTGGAAGCGGCACGTCGCGGCACGGTCACGCTGCTCTACAGTTCTCATGATTGCGAACACAACAATGCCGTTGCGTTGAAAGAGTTCCTGATGGAAAATCTTTCTGCAGAAAGACCTTCTGATCTGTGACAAAAGTCGCTGCTTGTGTTGCGTCCCGTCAAGTCAACTGTGGTGTAGCCCTGAACACACAGGATACAGAAATGAAATGGATTGCTATCTTGCTTGCGGATTGCCATCTCGGACGATTTAGAGCCGAAACAGAAGATTTCATGTAAGGAATTGAAGGAGGAATATCATGGCCCGTACGTCTGCCGACGCTACAAGCCTTTCTCCGTGGTGGAGACATTCGGTCATCCTCGTAATGATCGCCGGCTTTTCGGTTTTATCCCTGGTCACAGTCCTGACCTACACCAACGCTCCGCCCATACCCGTGCAGGCCGTGGATGCGAAGGGCGCCGTGGTGTTTACCGGGGCCGACATCCAAGCGGGCCAGGAGGTGTTCTTCAAGTATGCCCTGATGGAGCACGGGACCCTGTGGGGCCATGGAGCTTACCTGGGTCCTGATTACAGCGCGGAGTACCTGCACCGTCTGAGCGAGATAACGCGGGATACGATTGCAACCGCAAAGTACGGCGAGCCCTTTGTGCAGCTTTCTACCGATCAGCAAAGCGTCGTAGCCGCGCATACGATCGTCCAGCTCAAGGAAAACCGGTACGACCCGGCTTCCCGCACTCTCCGGCTCTCGCCAGGCGAGGTCGCGGCCTACCACACGGAACTTGGCGAGTGGAGCGACTACTTCACCCGGAAGGATGCGGCGCCCGGCCTGCCCGCCAACTATATCCACGACCCCGATGAGCTGAAACATCTGACCGCTTACTTTGCCTGGGCGGCTTGGGCAACGACTGCGCGTCGCCCTGGAAAGGATTACTCCTATACCAACAACTTCCCCTACGAGCCGATGGCGGGAAACCATCCTTCCGCCGATGCCTACGTATGGAGCGCCATGAGCCTGATCACCCTCCTTGGGGGGCTGGGTTTGATCCTCTTCGTCGTTGGCAAATTCGACTACCTGGGCTGGAAGACCGAGGGCCCTGGCTCCCATTTCCGGCACTTTGCCCCCCCTGCGTTGAAGCTGACGCCCAGCCAGTGGGCTACGGGGTGGTTCTTCGCGGTCGTGGCCCTGCTCTTCCTGGCGCAATCGTTTCTTGGAGGCCTGCTCGCTCACTACCGGGTGGAGACAGGCGCCTTTTATGGATTCGACATCGCCCGTTGGCTGCCCTACACCCTGGCGCGCACCTGGCACCTTCAACTTGCCATCTTCTGGATCGCGACCTCCTGGGTAGCCGGCGGCCTTTTTCTGGCGTCATGGGTAGGTGGCGAAGAGCCCAAACATCAGAAGGCTGGCGCATACGCGCTCCTCGGGGCGCTGGCGGTGGTGGTCTTCGGCAGCATGGCGGGCGAAGCCCTCGGCATCAACGACAAGCTGGGGAAGCTCTGGTTCTGGTTCGGCGACCAAGGCTCCGAGTACCTGGACCTGGGGCGTTTCTGGCAGTGCTTGCTGATAGTCGGCCTGCTTTTCTGGCTGTTTTTGATGTTCAGGGCGCTCCGGCCCGCTTTCAAAAACCCTGAAAAACGCGAGCTGTCCTCGCTCTTTCTGTACACTGCCGTGGCCATCCCTGTCTTTTATCTGCCCGCTCTTTTCTATGGTCCTGAAACCAACTTTGCGGTCATCGACAACTGGCGCTTCTGGATCATCCATCTTTGGGTGGAGGGATTCTTTGAACTCTTCGCAACCGTGCTGGTGGCCATCATGTTCTACCAGTTGGGCGTGGTCAGCGTCAAGACGGCCACGCGCCTGATCTATCTGGATGCCATCCTGTATCTCGCTGGCGGGATCATCGGCACAGGCCACCATTGGTATTTCACGGGCCAGGGAGCGCTCAACATGGGCCTGGCGTCGTGCTTCTCCGCTCTGGAAGTTGTGCCTCTCACGCTTCTGACGCTGGACGCATGGGATTTCATCAAGCTGAGAAAGGCAAAATGCTCCGAGTGCGACCAGGACATGGCCTGGAGCCAGAAGTGGGCGATCTATTTCCTCATGGCCGTGGGCGTCTGGAACTTTGTCGGCGCGGGTATCTTCGGTTTCCTGATCAATATGCCGATCGTCTCCTACTTCGAGATAGGCACGTCGCTCACCGCCAATCACGCGCACGCCGCAATGTTCGGCGTCTTTGGCATGTTGGCCCTGGCCGTCATGGTCTTCTGCCTGAGGGCCATGCAATCGGACGAAGTGTGGAAGGAAACGGAGAAATTCGTCCGATTTGGCTTCTGGGGTTTGAATGTAGGCCTCGCGCTTATGATCCTCCTGGATCTGTTCCCCGGAGGAGTCCTCCAGCTCTGGGATTCCGTGTCCAACGGGTATTGGCACGCGCGCCGGCTGACATTCATCATGGGTGGCACCTACCACAAGCTGGAATGGCTGCGCATGGTGGGTGATATGGTCTTCCTCTTCGCCGGCGCCCTACCCATTACGCTCGGTGCGTTGCGCAGTGTGTGGAAAAGAGATCTCTCCCACACGCCATGAGGGTTAGGGCGTGTAACAACCTGTTCGTCAATTACTACTTGTTAACTACCGAGTGTGCCACGAAAAATGCCGGTGACAGCCCTCACCGTACTGCGTGGCAAAATTGAGCCCACGAAATGGTGTTCACTCAATGCAATAAATCAAAAGAAAAGATGATTAATTGCCGTATATTCTGCCAGTTATCAGTGCTATGCAAAATTGGTCTTCGAATGTCGGCTTGTGGGACGTAATCTCTACTCCCGCAGGCGGACAACTCTGAAGCAGACCCATCACCCCCGCGCATGGCTCTGCAAAGCCGCCGTACAGTGGTAAACTTCGAGCGGTTTAGTTCGTCAAGGAAAATCCATCATGAAACGCCGCGAATTTGTAAAAATCGTCTCCGCTGCCGGAGCCGGCCTGCTGCTCCGCTCCCCGTTTTCACTCCACGCCCAGCAGCCCCAGCCCGACCCCGCCGTCAAGCGCGTTCTGGTTATGTTCAAGTGCCACTTCGACGCCGGCTTCATCGACACGCAATACAATGTCGTCCACAAACGATATTTCGAGAAATTCTTTCCCCAGGCCATTGAGATTGCCCGCGCGGCAAATGCCACCGGCAAGCGCCGCTATGTGTGGACCACCGGCTCCTGGCTGCTCTATGAATACCTGGAACAGGCCTCGCCCGCCGATCGCAAAGCCATGGAGGAGGCAATCGCCCGCCGTGACATCGCCTGGCACGCACTGCCGTTTACCTGGCAGACCGAGATGCTGAGCCAGTCTATGATCGAGGGCAGTCTGGCGCTCTCGCAGTCTCTCGACCGCCGCTTCGGCGTGGTCACCACAGGCGCCAAAATGACGGACGTTCCTGGCCACACTCGCGGCATCGTTCCGCCACTGGCCAAACACGGCGTCAACCTCCTCGAAATCGGCGTCAATGGCGGTTGCACGGCCGCCGAGTTGCCGCCGATCTTCCTGTGGATGGATCCCTCCGGAGCAAGCCTGCCCGTGATGTATCACTGGGACTACAGCGGTGTTGCCCGCGTTCCCGGCTCCGATCTGGCGCTGGTCACCCGTGTGCGCGGCGACAACAGCGGTCCGCACACGCCCGAAGAAATCGCCGCCATCCACGCCGAGCTCGCCGCGCGCTTCCCCAATGCGGAAATCACCGCCGCCAACCTCTCCGACATGGCCAACGCACTTGAGCCTTATCGCGACCATCTTCCCGTGGTGACCCAGGAGATCGGCGATACCTGGATTTACGGCTGCTCGAGCGACCCGCTGAAGGTAGCCCGCTATCGCGAAATCTCCCACCTGCGCGACGCATGGATCGCCCAGGGCGCATTTCAAATTGGAGACGCGACCGATCTGGCCCTGCTTCGCCGCCTGCTGCTCGAGGCCGAGCACACCTGGGGCACCGATACCAAGACCTGGATTGACTTTGAAAACTACAAGCCCGCCGACCTTGCCCGCGTGCTCGATACCAAAGGCTACAAAGTGATGGAGTTCAGTTGGGAAGAGAAGCGCAGGGACCTCTACGACGCCGTCGCCGCGCTGCCCGCCAATCTGCGCGATCAGGCCCAGCTCAACCTCAAAACACTCATCCCGGCCGAGCCGGAACTCTCGCCCAATGCCATAGCGCAGCCTGCCGGAAAACCCATTGAAACCGCCCATTTCATCCTGGGAATCGATGCGCAATCCGGCGCCATCACCCGCCTCCGCAACAAATCCACCGGCCGTGAATGGGCTAGCAAGACCAACCCCATTGCTCTTTTTACCTACCAGACTTTTTCTCAAAAGGACTACCACACCTTCATCGAAAGCTATCGGACGACGACCGCGGATTGGATTTTTAGAGACCTCGGCAAGCCGAATATTGAAAAGTACGGCGCGGTCCAGCAGGATTGGCATCCCTCCTCGGCTATAGTTCACGTGGAAGAAACAGCTGAAGCCCACCGCATCGTCGCTCGCCTTGAAATCAAGGACGAAGAAGCCTTCCAATCCGGTCGCGCCAGCTTCCCGCGCAAAATCTTCCTCGAGCTCGTGCTGCCCAAAGCCGAGCCGGTCATTCATCTCAACCTGTCTTGCTTCCAGAAGCCCGCTACCCGGCTCCCCGAAGCCCTTTGGCTCACCTTCAACCCCATTACCGAAGACCAGGAGAGCTGGACTCTGGATAAATCCGGCGAATCCATCTCGCCCTTCGACGTTGCAGTCTCAGGAGGCCGCCACATGCATGGCCTTTCGAAGGGATTCGAATACCGGCACGGCGGGCAGAGCTTCGCAGTGGAGACCATCGACGCGCCGGTGGTAGCCCTGGGCGATAGAACGACGCTGCTTTTCTCCAACGTGCAGCCCGATCTGAGCGCCGGAATCCACTCCAGCCTCTTCAATAACACCTGGGGAACCAACTACATCATGTGGTATGCCGAAGATATGCGCTTCCGCTACAAGTTGAGGGCCTGAAATAACTGCGATTCGGGAACGGATTGGAATAATCGCTTCGGCGTTTCATCCTGAAACTGCCGGGGAAGACTGTTTTTGTTTCCATGTGCCGCGCACGCCTTATCCTTGTAACATCTAGAGCAGAGTCGAGCGAGGAACACCATGAAGATGCGGCCGGGAACACAAACGGGATTTCTGCTCTGCGGCAAGGAGTGGATCGAGGGCGAAGCCCTGGAAGTGCGCTCACCCTGGGACCAGGGGCTGGTGGGCCGGGTTACCGTGGCCACCCGCGCCGATGCGCGCCAGGCCGTGCATCACGCCACAGCCAGCCAGCGACGTACCCGCGCACTGCCCCGTTGGAAGCGCCGCGAAATTCTTGAGGACGTAGCCGCCGCGCTCATTGAGCAAAAAGGAACGCTTCGCGCAGTTGATCGTCGCCGAGGCGGGCAAGCCCATTCGCCTGGCGCGCACTGAGGTAGATCGCGCCGTGCTCACCTTCAAGACCGCCGCCGAAGAGGCCGCTCGGCTTGGCGGCGAGAGCTGTCCCCTCGATTTGACTGAAGGAAATGAAGGCCGCTGGGGGCTCGTCCAGCGCTTTCCCATCGGTCCGGTGCTGGCGATAACTCCCTTCAACTTCCCGTTAAACCTGGTGGCCCACAAGGTTGCGCCCGCCATGGCCTCCGGCTGCCCTGTGATTCTGAAACCCGCTCCGCAAACCCCCTTTACCGCGCTGGCCCTGGGAGAAGTGATCCTCAAGGCCGGTTGGCCCGATGAGGCGCTGGCCGTGCTCACGCTGAGCAATGCCGATACCGCGTGGCTGGCGGAGAAGGAAGACAGCATCAAGCTGGTCAGCTTTACCGGCTCCGCCAAAGTGGGCTGGGAGCTCAAAGCTCGCTCTGGACGCAAGCGCGTTCTTCTCGAGCTGGGCGGCAATGCCGCGCTCATAGTCCACGGAGACTGGCACGACCTGGACGGGGCAGCCTTGCGCACCACTTATGCGGCCTTTGGTTATGCCGGCCAGTCCTGCATCAGTGTGCAGCGCGTCTTTGTCCAGCGCGGCGTCTTCCAGACATTTTTATGGAAGGTCGTCGAGCACGCGGCCAGGCTGGTCGCCGGCAACCCCGCAGAGGAAGCCACTGAAATAGGCCCGCTCATCCGGCTCAGCGAAGCCGTGCGCATCGAAACCTGGATCAAGGAAGCCGTTGCCGGCGGCGCCAAGCTGGTAGCCGGCGGCGAGCGCCACGGCTCCGTGATCACCCCCGCAATCCTCACCGCAACCAAGCCCGGGATGATGGTCCGCGACGAGGAGGCCTTCGGTCCGGTTGCGGTCATTGAGCCTTATGACGACTTTGAACAGGCTCTGGCTGAGGTAAATCACTCGAAATATGGCCTGCAGGCCGGATTGCTCACCCGCGACGCCGGCCGCATCCTCACCGCCTATCGCGAACTCGAAGTCGGTTCGCTCATCGTGGGCGATACTCCCACCTGGCGGCTCGACCCCATGCCCTTCGGTGGCGTCAAAGAATCGGGCCTGGGCCGCGAAGGCATCCGCTCCGCCATTGAAGAGATGACGGAGCCGCGCATGCTGGTGATGACCGGGCTGAGTTAGAACACTGACCGTTTGTTGTTGTACCAATTTTGGGTGCCCTAGGTCCTGATTTTGGGACCTGGGATAGCATTGAACTCAATGCTAGAAACACGCGGTCAGAGAACTATTGAGTGCCTATGACGGCATCTTCCTACTTTGAGAGCATATCCAGCATGGCTTTCACGTCGGCGGCGTGAGGACCGTCTGGAGCCAGCGCCAGATACTTTTCAAGCGCCTCTCTGGTCTCGGGCGAGGCCGCGACCTTGCCATGAGCGACAGGAGGCAAATCGGCAAAGATATCTGACCCCAGGACGAACCATGCATTCGCCCTGGTGGGGTCCGCCTGCACGCACTTGCGGCAGGCCACGGCCGAGTCTTTTGTGTTGCCGATGTTATAGAGCACGGCGCAAATATTGAAGTAGGCCAGTCCCTGATTGGATGCGAGCATGGCGGATTGGTTATAAGCCACAATCGCCTCATCGTTGCGTTTGAGCCTGAGCAGCGCATTGCCCTTGCCGATATAGATCTGCGACAGGCTGTTTTTCCAGCCACTCATCGCCGGACCTTCTGCGGGCTTTTCCTTTTCCGCCGCTGCCATGGCTTGGCCGTAAGTCGCCAATGCCGCATCCGCCGAGCCGGAGTAAAGCTGCGCATTCCCCAGGAACTTCAGGTTCTGTGACGTTGCTTTCAACCCCACCAGTTGCTGCGCGGCGGCGACGGCGCTGGGCCAATCCTTTGCCTGATAGGCCTGGTTATATTGAGCCGTCAGCGCGTCGGGACTTTGTCCACCTGAGCCATTGGACGTTTGTGGGGTGGCCGGCACAATGAAAAACAGTGGGATCAGAACTGCCGCAAGAATTGAAATGGACCTGCGCATCGGGAGCCTCCGATCATTGCCTGCACTTTGATTGCTGGCAACACGTTAAACCCCAATCGAGCGGGGATCAAGTCAATTCCGCATGGATTCTTATGGAGGGATAGGATTGCGGCATGTATCGTTGATCGCGCGGATGCGCACTTCCATATCGGCCAGTGGCGAAGACTGAGCATCTCCACCGCCGGGCGGGCAAGTTCCCGCGGCGCGAACGGCGGGCGCTTCTGCTTGAATGCACTATCAGCTCATGACTGCGAAGCCGGGAACGTGCGGGGTAAAAAACAGAGCAGATTTGTCGGCTGGTGTATCTTATTTGGCCTTGGCTTTCTGTGCGGCCCACCGCTTGCGCTGCGCATCGGCAATCCGCTTGCGCGCCTCGGGGCTCAGCGTGCGCCTCTTCCTGGACTTGCGCAGCTTCTTTTTAGTTGTGGGCTCGGTTACTGCCGTTGTGACAAGGCCGGCGCTCGCTAGCAGTAAGCGTGCTTGCTTTAGCGTTGCGATTTCCGCGTCTATTTGGGCAAGAATTGAATCAATAGCCATAAGTTAAGCATAACTCATATTTCGGCTTTTGCACAGTTAGGCGGATGGATTTTATCGAGTCAAGGAATACTCGTTGGAGCAATTCATTCCGGCTTGCCCACTGTCATCTCCTTATAAGCCTTCTGCAGAATAAAAAAATGCCTGTTTCTTCTGCCCCCGGTCGGAGATAAGCCTCTGGCGGATGAACTCATGCTCAAGTCCTGCCAACACTCTGTCAGGCAAGCTAAAATCCATTACTATCCACAGGCTCATTCCTATAGGTTGAGGAATCCGGTTGCGCCGCATGATAGCTGTCCATAAACAAAAGGGACAAGCTCATCGGCCTGTCCCCCTTTGTCGCATGAATCGCTTCCGCTTTGAAAATACTTCTTATGTTCCCAGATACTCCACGTGCACATAGGTTCCCAGCCGTACGTTATAGGCCAGGTACCAGCCGTCGTGATCTGGATCAGGATAGATCACGATGTCGTCGGAGTCCCAGAGCCAGCCATCGCAGAAGGCAATGTCAGCCGCCGCAACGTCCCAGTACCATCCGTTGAACCAGAAGCGGCCTGGACCGCCGCCACCCAGGTGCCACACATGCCCGCGGCCAAAACCGCCGGTAAATTGACCGTGCGCAAAGGGGTGGTCCATATGATAGTTTGCATCGTCGCGCCCCGTGTCGTGGCCAACCCACGTTTTCCCATCCACGTGCGGAACGTTGGGATGGCCTGCCTTGTCGCTGTAGTTACGATTGGGCGCGGCCGCGTGCGGCGTGCCTGTGAACGCCTTTGGCCCGTGCGCCGGGATGGGCGGATGCCCTCCTCCTCCCGCTTCCTTATGCTGGGAATATGCTGGAACAGCAAGAACGAGCAAAGCGGCCAAAGCTAACTGAATGGATTTCATCTTATCCTCCCGATGCCCATGGGGACCGCAGCCATTCTCTGCTGCTTTTGTCCCCCTGGAGGGTCATCATCCATTACTTTAGCTCTAACCCGGCGTTTTCAGGCAAGTTGCTTTCGATAAATTTCTGAATGCTAACTCTGAGCCTGGATTGGCCGGCGATCTCTGCTGAGGAATGTTCTAAGCCACCACGGCCGCTGCGTCTCGCCGCCATGCATACAGCGGGAACCGGTTGGCCAGCTCCGCCACTTCTCCGCGAATCCGATCCAGCGCCGCATCGTCGTTGCGCGCCTCCAGAGCTTTTGCGATCCATGCGCCAATCTGCCGCATCTCCGGCTCCTTCATGCCGCGAGTGGTCAGCGCCGGCGTTCCTATGCGAATGCCCGACGCCTTCAGCGGCGGATTGGTGTCGTAAGGAATCGAATTCTTGTTCACCGTGATCCCGGCCTTGCCCAGTGCCAGTTCGGCCTCAGAGCCCAGGATGCCTTTTTGGAATGTATCCACCAGCATCAGGTGATTATCCGTACCCCCGGAGACAAGGCGGAATCCCGCCTCCTGCAAGGCTATGGCGAGCACCTTGGCGTTAGTTACAATCTGCGCCGCATAGGTCTTGAACTCCGGCCGCAGCGCCTCGCCCAGGGCAACCGCCTTGGCAGCCACAATGTGCATCAGCGGCCCGCCCTGCTGGCCGGGAAAGACGGCCTTGTCCACGGCTGCCGCCAGATCCTTCCCGCATAGGATCAATCCGGCGCGCGGTCCGCGCAGAGTTTTGTGGGTCGTGGTAGTAGTGATGTGCGCATGGGGCACCGGCGAAGGATGCACGCCGCCGGCAACCAGGCCGGCTATGTGCGCCATATCGAAGATATAAACCGCGCCCACCTTGTCGGCAATCTGCCTCATGCGGGCAAAATCCCACAGCCGGGGATAAGCGCTGCCGCCGCCGATGATCGCCTTGGGCTTCTCCCGCTCGGCAATCGCCTCCAGTTCGTCGTAGTCGATCAGTTCCGTATCCCGCCGCACCTGGTAAAACGTGGGCCGGTAGAGCTTGCCGCTGAAGCTGAGCCGGTGCCCGTGGGTCAGATGGCCTCCATGCGCCAGGTCCAGCCCCAGAATGGTATCGCCCGCTTGCAAGACAGCCGCATAAGCCGAGGCGTTGGCCTGCGAGCCGGAGTGCGGCTGCACATTCGCATGCTCGCCGCCGAATATTTTGCAGGGCCCGCTCGCGCGCCAGGTTCTCCACCACATCGGCATACTCGCAGCCGCCATAGTAGCGCCGCCCAGGGTAGCCCTCGGCGTATTTATTCGTGAAAATGGACCCGGCAGCCTCCAGCACCGCCTCAGAGACGAAGTTTTCGCTGGCAATCATCTCCAGCCCCTCGTGCTGACGGAGGGTTTCCTGCTGAAGAGCGGCGGCTACGACGGGGTCGGCCTGGGCGAGTGGGAGTGAAATGCGATCGGTCATAGAACAATTTTAGCCTGTTTCGAAGCTCCGCTGAAAAGACAGACCCAATCCGCGCGTATGCAGTTTTATTTTGGAGATCTACGGTTAACTTTCATCTCCTCCGCTCGTCTGGATTCCCGATTACTCGGTAAACTGGTTTCGGCAATCATTTCGGATCGTTGTACGAGGGTCCCATGAAAATGCGATGCATTCGAATTGTTCTTGTGATGCTCGTTGCGTCAGCGCTGATTCCCGCCTTTACGCAAACTCCGCGCATTCACTACCCCGGTATTGACCCAGCCCTGCTGGCACGGGCCAACGCCGGCGATGCCGCATCGCAAGTGCAGGTGGGCGATAGCTACAGGAACGGCGAGGTTGTCGCAAAGGATTACGCACAGGCCGCCGCGTGGTACCGCAAAGCAGCCGAGCAAGGACGCACAGATGCCCAGATCCGCCTGGCCGCGCTCTATCGTGACGGAGCCAGAGGCTTTCCCCGCGATATGCAGCAGGCCGTTGCCTGGTATCGAAAAGCCGCCGAACAGGGCGATGCGGACGCACAGGCTACGCTCGGCGTTCTTTATTCCATGGGCCAGGGCGTCCCCCACAGTGATTCCGATGCTTACTACTGGTTTTTTCTGGCTGCCAGGGTAAAGGGGCCAAATCAGGAAAAATACGCCGCCAGCCGCCAGATGATGGGAGCCAGAATCACCGCCGACGAACAGGAGGATGCCGAGCAGCGGGCAAACGCATGGCTGAACGCGCATCCACGATAGATAGTGTTTGGTGAATGTCAATGAATGTCGAATCGACCGGCTATGTAAAAGGGCACGACTTCAGTCGGGCCGAAACGACGGTAAAAATGGATTGGGCTTTAGCCCCTACGAGACATGTATTTTCCCCTGGCGAATACTGGGTCGATTCACAAAAAGCTGCATATAGCGAGACGGATTATCCTTGGATCTGATGCAACCTCTTAAGCTTTATGTGCCGGGTTCATGGCTGCTTTTGCACCTCTGTGTCATAGGCGCGTCTCTTATACCAATCCACGCCTACGCGCAATCCTCGGCGGTCACGCTCACGCCCGCGGTGGTGGAATCCGGCTCGCCGCAGTTGATTCGCGTCGATGCCCCGGCCACAGCAACGCTCGAAGGCGAATGGCTGGGCCGAAAACTCTTGTTTCTTCGCGGGCGCGATGGGGATGCGTGGTTTGCGCTCGCCGGTGTGGATGTTGAAGCCCAGGCCGGTCCTTCCACGCTGCGCATCGTCGAGCACTACGGCGGCGGCGCACTCGACCTGAGCCAAACAGTCCAGATTCATCCCGCTCCTTACCGCACCAGCTCGCTCTCGGTAGCGCCAAAATTCGTCCAGCC
Organism: uncultured Acidobacteriaceae bacterium; assembly: GCA_963724755.1. Classification (GTDB taxonomy): domain Bacteria; phylum Acidobacteriota; class Terriglobia; order Terriglobales; family Acidobacteriaceae; genus Telmatobacter. Next base: position 119,613 of record CAVRVZ010000012.1, on the reverse strand, counting down.
CGGTCCCGAGGCCCTCCAGCAAATTGTGGCCGAGCGAAAACTGAAGGATTCCGTCTTTGCCGCCAGCTCTCATGAACCGATGTGGTTTGGCAGCTTTCACAGGCCCGTCTCAGCCCCGCCCACAGCCAGCTTTGGCGTCCGCCGCATCTTCAACGGCAAGCTGGCCAGCATTCATAAAGGCATGGATTTTCGCGCCGCCATGGGAACTCCGGTCCGCGCCGGCAATAGCGGAGTGGTCGTTCTGGCCCGGCCGCTCTACTACGAAGGCAACTGCGTAATCATCGACCACGGCCTCGGCCTGTTCACAATCTCCATGCACCTAAGCCGCATCGACGTAAAGGAGGGCCAGCGCGTGGTCACCGGCGACCGCATTGGCCTCAGCGGCGCAACCGGCCGCGTTACCGGACCGCATTTGCACTGGGCCGTCCGCTGGCAGGGCGCGTACCTCGACCCCGCCAAGCTGCTCAAGCTGGACCTGAGCGCGGTCCGCTAGCGTGCCAGGAAAAAATAGGGCGGGAATGTTGGGTAAGTTAAATTGAGGCAAGTAAAAATTGGGTGCCCCATCCTTTTCGTGCGCCGCAGCGGACGAAAAGGGTGGGATACGAATGAGGCTCTAGCGGGTGACAGCTTCCTCTTCCGTTTTATCCAACCCGGCCGCAGGAATAGCCGCCACTCTCAAACCCTCCGCCTTCTCTCTCCGCAGGGCCTTGAACGCGCGATAAACAAACCAGCCCAGGTACCAGCCGTCGATGAATTTATAAGGCGTTTCGCCGGTGGTGTAGTGGCCGCAGGGCAGCACTTTGGCCTCAAAGTTGAGGCCCACTCGCCGGAAGGCATCGACCACCTGAAGCGAGTACTCCTTGGGAAAGGTCAGGTCGTAATCGGCATAAACCATCAGCACTCGTTTCTGCGGTCCGCCGGCTTCGGGACTGCCGAATTTGTCGTAGTAGTAGCACGGGCTGGCCGCCGCCCACAGCGCACGCACGCGGTCCTGGGTCAGTCCGGCTTCTTCCAGCGCCTGGCGCACATGACGCGTGCTCTGTCCGGCCCAGGTTACGTCCCCAAAAGCAGTCGATGCATGATTGAAAGCATTCACCCGGATGCGCGCGTCGTGCGTCGAGGCCAAAAAGGCGTAGCAGGACCCCAGGCTGGTTCCCAGCACACCAAATTGCTCGTAGCCCTGCTCCTCAAGCCAGTCAACGCAGCAGCGGATATCGACCACTGCCTGGCGGCAGGCCGAGAGCGATCGGCCGATGTTGGCGCTGACGTTATAGTCGGAGCGCTCCAGCTCTTCCGGTCGGCGAATATCGTGGTAAGGCATGGAGAGCCGCAACGCAGAAATTCCCATTCGGTTAAAGATGGTGCACAGGGAATTGTGGGCGAATCCATCCCCATTCCACTGCGGCAGAACCACAATTGCCTGTTTGGCCCGCGTTGGATCTTTGTGCGCCGGCGCTGGAAACCAGCGCGCATTCACCTGGTCGTTTTCCGGATAAGGCGTCCGCTCCGGCGAGGTGAAGCGCAAAAACTGCGCCGGGGCGATTTTTCCCTCGGCCGCCATTTGGCGGATCGCGGCTTCCTGGGCCAGCGTCTCCGGGCGCACATTGGTGGGGAACAATTCGGGGTGCCGTTCTTCCAGGCGAAAGTCGGTGGGCCGCTGGTAGCCGAAGAACTTGTCACTATGGGCAATAAGGAGCTGGTTGATGCGCACCATGGCCGCTTCTGCCGCCGCCGGGTCGCGCACAACCTCCGCGCCCGGCGCCGCGTCGCCAAAGCCGTTCGCCTCAAGAAACGGCGCAATCCACTCGAAGCCCCACTCCAGCGGACGAACCACGCGGTTTTCGTCGCGCATGGTCAGCCGCGTCTCCCACTCATACATCCAGCGCGCATATCTCTCTTTGAACATGGCTTTCCTTCAATTTTAGCAGCGCAGGCATTTGGGAAGATGAGCGGCGGATGAAGCCGCAAAGGAGATATTCAAAAGCCCGAATTACCACCTGCCCTGAGGCAGGGAGCTATAGCTCGGTCCAGTCACGTGCGCTTCGGTGCTTGGGCGGAATCAGATACATCCACCATAAGCTGAGTATCGTCAGCAGCATGATGAGCCCCTGCGAGATAACACAATAAAAGCACCACACCTGGAGTACGTCTCTCTCGATATGGCTCAAATAGACCGCGAACATCAGCCCGATTACGGCCAGTAAGGCAACCATAATGCGCCGTCCCGCCAAAGTCAGCAACGCCGTGGCCAGGTAGCCGGCAATCCCGATGGCCGCCACCGGAAAGCCCGCGAATTCGGAGTACGGGCCGCGATTTTCGATGCCGCAGTCCCACTTCTCGTTGATCGAGCAGGGCTGCGATTCAGTCGAATACTGAATACGCAGTGCCAAAATGGAAATCACTACGCCGGCCAGGGCCGTCAGAATTATCGCGAAACGCATCATACTGATTTGATGCTATCAGAGCCTGCAGCGCGATACCATGAACACATGGAACTGCCTCAAAACGGCGGCCGTCGGGTAGCATTCTTCGGCGGCAGTTTTGACCCTCCCCACTTGGGTCATCTGGCCGTGGCGCGCACTGCCCGCGCGGCGCTTGGCTTGGATTCCGTGCTCTTTGCCCCGGTGGGGGCTCAGCCGCTCAAGCCTCATGCATCCGCCGCCGGCTATTCCGATCGTCTGGCCATGACCTGCCTGGCCATCGGCGACGAGCCGGGGTTGGCCGTTTCGCTTGCCGACGCGCCCAAGCCCTCGGGCGAGCCCAATTTCACCCTGGAGACACTCCAAAACCTGCGCTCCAAACTCCCCTCGGACAGCGCTCTTTTCTGCCTCATGGGCGCCGACTCGTTTTTCTCGCTGCGAAGCTGGCACCGGGCTGCGGAGATCCCCTTTGCAGCTCCGCTGATAGTTGCCTCGCGCCCCGGCCAGCGGCTTGAAGATCTGAGCGATGCGCTGCCTGAAGGCTTGATCCTGGATTCGGCCCCCGGCGCCGATCAAACCCGTTCCCATCTCGCTATCCGCTCCTGCCTGCTGCGCAATCCCGCTGGAGAAACTTCCCCGTTCTATATTCTCCCCGGTCTGAATGTCGATATCAGCGCTACCCAGGTTCGCGACTGGATTCGCCAGCAGATTAGCCCGGTTTCCGGAACTCAACAGGCCGGTCAACGGCTGCTCCAAAGAGCTGTTCTCGATTACATTCGTTCGCATAACCTTTACTTGTGATTTGCCGCTCCCACGGCCAGGGTCTACGATTAAGGTTGGAGAACCCGCTTACCGAATGACGACCACCCAAGCACACCGGCAAATCCCCATCCCAATCCGCAATCTGGTTCAGGCCGCGGCCCAGGTCTGTGAAGAAAAAAAAGGCCTCGATACCCGCATCCTCGAGCTCGACCCCATTGACTCCGGGCTGTCCGACTTCTTCCTCGTTACCTCGGCCGCCAACGATCGCCAGGCCGTCGCCATCGCCGACGAAATCGAGCACAAGCTCAAAAAGGAGTTCGGCGTCATGCCCAACTCCGTCGAGGGCCGGCGCCACGGCGAATGGATTCTCCTCGACTATGTCGACTTTGTCGTCCACGTCTTTCTCACCGAGCGCCGCGCCTTCTATGACATTGAAAGGTTGCGCAAGTCCGCCCGCCCCCTGACTCCGGCCGAGTTCGACGCTGAGCTTAAATCGGCTCTCTCCGCCAGAACCCTCGCCGCCCGCAACAAGTCTTCAGCCAAGGCCGCGGCCAAACCGAAGATAACGGCAAAGAAAAAGAGCGCGGGCAAAACCGCCGCGGGTAAAACCAAAGCTGCTAAGCCGCCGGCGAAGAAATCTCAGGCTAAGAAAAGCAAGCTGAAGAAGCCCGCAGCCAGAAAATCGCCCGCAAAGAAGACCGCAGTCAAGAAAACTGCCGCGAAGAAGCGCACCGGACGCAAGGCCTGATCGCCTTGCTGCCTCTGTTATTGATCTGGCCATAAATACTGTGGATTGGGTACCCCATCCATCCCGCGTTTCTTGCGGGATGGGTGGGATACGATGATTCTATTGATGGGCCGGATTATTAAGGTATCCTCGTCCCCATGCTCCTTACACTGGCCCATATCGGCTCCCGGCCCGCTTCGCCAACCAGATCGAAGGACGGCTTCGAAGCTCTCACCCAGCTCTATCTCGATCGCTGCTCGGCCTTTGCGCGCTGCCAGTCGCAGGCATTCCGCACCGAGCAAAATCTTTTTGACTGGCTCGCGCGACAGCAGGGCCGCACTCCGGTCGTCGCCGTTCTCTTCGATAGCCGCGGCCGGCAGATGACCTCGGAGGCCTTTGCCGCCTGGCTGGGCGCGCGCCGCGACCAGGGAGCGCAGCACATCGTCTTCGCCATCGGCCCAGCCGATGGATGGTCCGCCGCCGCTCTGGAAAAAGCCTCCGCCTCGGGCGGACTGCTCTCGCTGGGCCCTATGACCATGGCCCACGCCCTGGCCCGCCTCGTCGTCGCCGAACAGCTCTACCGCGCATTTACAATTCTCACGGGCCACCCTTACCACAGCGGACACTGAATAGGGGTTAGGGATTAGGGTCAGACAGAAAGACAGGTGGTTTGCAGTCTGTTTTCAAGATCAAAAGCTTACATTTACAGTTGTCACAGCAGTTCAACATATCCTGAAGAGAGGTTCACCGCGCCTTTTCTAACCCCTAACCCCTGAGGTTTTATGACCGACTCCCGTCGAGGACTGATCCTGATCAATACCGGACCAGGCAAGGGCAAGACCACCGCTGCCATGGGCACGGCCCTGCGCGCCGTGGGCAACGGAATGCGTGTCCTCATGCTCCAGTTCATCAAGGGCTCATGGCACTATGGCGAGCTGGATGCGGCCAAGGCTTTCGGCTCCAACTTCGTCCTCAAACAGATGGGCCGCGGTTTTGTGAAGGTGGGCGGCGCGGAGACCGACCCCGAGGACGTGCGCCTGGTCGAAGCCGCCTGGCAGGAGGCGCGGCAGGCCATTTACTCCGGCGAATGGGATATGGTCATCCTGGACGAGATCAACTACGCCATCAGCTACAAAATGCTGGACCCCGCCGTGGTAGCCGAGGCCCTGCGCAACCGTCCGGAGATGGTCCATGTGATCTTGACCGGCCGCAACGCCCACCCTCTGCTGGTCGAGCTGGCCGATACCGTCACCGAGATGCGCGAGCTGAAGCACGCCTATCAAAAAGGCATTCTTGCCCAGCGCGGAATAGAATACTAAGAGGCAGGGGTCAGGTCAGTGTCAAGGGTCAGCAAGCGGTTATTCAGGACTCATAAGGAATATCCGCGAAAACGCGCCGGGGTTGTAGAGCACAAGTGTGTCGGATTTGTGTAGCACAAACGCGCCGGAGGCGCAGAGTTGGTTAGCCCCGCGCTTTAGCGTGGGGAAAAGATTCCACGAAGCTCGTTACGGAGTCCCGTAGGGACGGTGCAAGGACATAATTTATGCAGGAACTATTAGCAAACAATATGCTCAAGGCCATCAGTAGCCGTGAGTATTCATGGGCTGTTATACGGTAAGCAATAACCGTTCCATGTTTTCGCGAGGTTTTCATGTCCTGGTTCAAGCGTGAAAATGGCGAGTATCCCGCCGCGGCGGGCGGCCCGGCCGGCGCGGCCCCCGAATCGGTGGATGCGGCCGGCAAGTCGGTGCGCACCGAAGGCCTGTGGATCAAGTGCCTGGGCTGTCGCGCGGTCCTCTACAAGTCGGAACTGGAAGCCAACCTGAACGTCTGCCCCAAGTGCCGGCACCACTTCAAGATCTCCGCACGCCAGCGCATTGAACTGCTGCTCGAACCCGGCTATGAACTGGTGGATACCGGCCTGCGCTCCACTGACCCTCTCAACTTTGCCGATGTGAAGCCATACAAGAAGCGGCTGCGGGCCGCGCAGGAAGCTACCGGCCTCAATGACGCCATCCTCAACGCTCTCGGCTGGCTAGGACCCCACCAGGTCGTCCTCAGCGCCATGGAGTATGGCTTCATCGGCGGATCGATGGGCGCTGTGGTGGGCGAGACCATCGCTCGCGCCGTGGATCGCGCGCGGCTGGGCCGCAAGCCGCTCATCGTCGTCGCGTCCTCCGGCGGCGCGCGCATGATGGAAGGCGTAGTCAGCCTGATGCAGATGGCCAAGATCTCCACCGCTCTGGCCCAGTTGGACGACGCCCACGTTCCCTACATCTGCGTCCTCACCGACCCCACCACCGGCGGCGTTACCGCCAGCTTTGCCATGCTGGGCGACCTGAACATCGCCGAGCCCGGCGCTCTGATCGGTTTCGCCGGCCCCCGCGTCATCGAGCAGACCATCCGCCAAAAGCTCCCCGAGGGCTTCCAGCGCTCCGAATTCCTTCTTGAAAAGGGTTTCCTCGACGCGGTTGTTGAGCGCCGCGATCTCAAAGCTTATCTGATCCGCGCGCTTGAGTTCCTGAAGACACCGGCAGTCGCATAATCTGCTTCGACAAACTCCAACTCCACCCCCACAAACACGACGGCCCGGCATCACTGCCGGGCCGTCGTTGATTCGCTGCCGAATTATCACGGCAGGGTTAAGACTCCTAGAACTCCAGCCGCAAAGAGAACTGCGCCACGCGGAAGTCATCGGCCGGTACGGCGAAAGACGCCGGCGCCGCACTGGTGCTTGAAATCTGGCCGAAGCTTGAACCGTTTGTAACTATGTTGATCCCATTGGGCGGCGAAGCGCCCGTCAGCCCGCCTGGAATCGCAAAGTTAGGATGGTTGAAGAGGTTGAACGCATCGGCGCGGAACATCAGGTTCAGCTTATTGTCGAGGATCGGGAATCTCTTCCCCAGGCCGGCATCGAAGTAGAATGCGCCCGGACCGCGTACAATGTTGCGCTGTCCGTACTCGAGGCCGATTGGTCCCCTGAACTCCGACAGCACTTTGGCCGCGCCGGCAGATCCGCCGGGAAAATCGTAGACGGTATCGGTGCTGTAGTCTACGTTGACCTTGGTCTTCAGATCCGCCTTGTTGCCGGTAAATATGGCCGGATCGTCGTTTTCAAACGAGGCCAGGAACGCGTCGGAGTACACGGGCACGGGAAGGCCGGTGCGGTAGCTGGGAAGGCCGGAAAAGCTCCATCCGCCAATCGCCTCGTCCAGCCAGCGCGATGCGTCGCTCGCGAACATCTTGCCGCGCCCGAAGGGCAGATCGTACGAGAAGTTCGAAGTGATCTCCTGCCGTATGTCGAAATCCGAGCTGGCGCGGCATGCGCGCGGCTGCAGGATGTCGCAGATGAATCCAGTGGCTGTAAAGAGGGAGTTTTCATTGGCGCCCACTGACGCGTTGTCGATCGAGTGCGACCAGGTATAGTTGAACTCGAACCGCAAACCTTGCGACATGTTCTTATCCAGGGTGACGAGCAGGCCGTGATAGTTGGAGAAACCCTTATTGGTGAGGTAGGCGTTGGTGCCAAACTGTGACGGAATGCCGATGTTGGTGGGGAGGAAACCCGACCCGTAGGTGTAGTAGGCAAGTGATTGGAGCGAATCGGCTATATCGCCCCTGTAGGCTAACTGACCGGCGTAGTAGGCCACCGCGGACGTGTTATTGCCGACACCGAAGATGGGTGAGAGGACGTCCTCAAACCACGGCTCTGGAGTAACAGTTGTATAATCCGCGCCTGCCCTTAACTGTGTTGTAAGACCGGCAAAGGCGCCGGCCATGGTCTGCGTTGACCCGCCTGTATAATCCGGAACGTCGATCACCTGGTTGGCGTCCGCGTCCGCCAGCAGGCGGCGGCCCAGCCTGCCCACATAGTTCACCTTCAGGACCATGTGGAAGGGAAGCTCCTGCTGGACGCCGAAGTTCATGGTGATCGAGTAGGGATCCTTGAGATTGGGATCGATCACAAAGCCGACTGCGCCTTCCGCCAATCCGTAGGGATTCCCTTCTCCATCCACATAGGGAGTAAATGGTGATGCGATGGGGGATGGCAATGGATTCAGTGCTGTCGGGTATGACAGGTTGGAGCCAAGCCGTGTGTCGGCCGCAAGAGATGCATCCGCGCCGCTGGACGAACCAAACTCATTGGTGTTGGTGTTCGAGAACAGGAAGGAAAGCTGGTCCTGAAGGAAGTTGATGGCGTTGATCACCGTGCGGTCATACACAATGCCCGCGCCGCCATTGATGACGGTCTTCTGATTGTTGAACGGCGTATAAGCGAAGGCGAAGCGGGGAGCGAAGTCCCTGTAATTCGGGGCATACAGGTTCGGCCCGTTGTTCACCTTGCCGCCCAGCACGTAGCTGTAGATGGGTAGGCCGGTATTGCTGATGTTGCCCGCCGCGTCGTAAGCAATGCGGTCGTTGATGAACGTGTCCAGGTTAATGCCGTTGTCAACTCCGTTCGACGGAACCGCTATCGGAACCGATTCTTCGCCGTGCGCTTCGTAGGGAACCGAGTAGAACTGGTAGCGCAGGCCATAGGAGAGGGTCAGCTTCTTTCGTACCTTCCATGTGTCGCCAACATACATCTCGGTTTGATAGAAGCGGTAAGCTCGCGGACCGCCGCTGCCCGCATTCAGCGCGCCGCCGGCGTTGTTGTAGTTGAAGTTGGTTGAAATGTCGCCAACCACGCCCAGCGCGGTGGCAAACAGGCTGTCATAATCGTTGATTGCCACATTGTACGCGTTTTGAGAGCCGCCGGTCGCGATGTCGGGGGACGGACTGCCGAGTCCAGGCCGCCCGCCAGCGCGGAGCCCTGCAAGCCGACGCCAACGAAGTTGAAGTTATTAATCAAATTGCTGTTCGTCTTGACGAATTTGAACGAACCGCCCATGGTAATGGTGTGCGTGCCATGCTGCCAGTTGAAGTCGTCTCGGACCACCGGGATAGGCACGCGGCGCGTTTGCCCGTCATAGGATGTGTAGGGGCCGCTCAGGCCGGAGAAGCTGTACTGGTTGGGCCCGGTCGGGTTGAACTCGTCAGGAAAGCTGAGCTTGGAGATGTTGTCGCCATAGTAGAACTGGTTCACCTTGTTCTTGCCAATATTCCACACATGGCTGACAACGTAGCCATAGCTGTGGTCGATTTCAGGGTGAGTGACAGGGTCGGTTTGGAATTCGGGGCCCGATTCGATCGCGTTGCGGCGGGTGATGGTAAAGCGCCCGAATATTCTTTGCGTCTGCGTCAGGTTGTAGTCGATACGGCCGACGTAAGTGATCCGGTCGTCCGGCCGCGGATAAGTGAAGCGGTCGCCGGCGGTGTTGACGCCGTCGCCCTGGCTCAGGTCATTGGCCGCAGGATAGCGTGAGTTGATAAAGGTCAACTCCGATTCATCAAAACCGAGTCCTCCTGGATCTAAGGATGTCACGCTAGTAGTGCCAGTGTTAGGCAGGGTGCTGATGCACGAGGGCAGGAGGGTGAAGCTGGAGATGCGAGTGGAATCACCGCAGCTAGGGTCGCTGTTGTTGATGTAGTTGAGGCTCCCGCCGAGGAACTGGGACAGAGGGACAACCGGATCGGCAGTCGCCGACTGGACGATCTTGGAGTCGGCGAGATCGAAGTAGAAGAAGATCTTGTCTCTCTTGACGGGGCCGCCGATATCTCCGCCGAACTGATTGCGGATATAAGGCGTGCGGGGAATGCCAAGCAGATTATTGAACCAATTGTTGGCCACCGTGGACGTATCGCGATGGTACTCGTTCAAATTGCCGTGGAACTTGTTGGTTCCGCCTTTGGTTACCATTTGGAACTGGGCGCCGCCTCCGGTGCCGACGGAGGGAACCATGCCTGCAACCGTCCCTGTAAACTGCTGCACCGAGTCGACTGGGGCCGTGCCGATGATGGCAAAGGTCGTTCCCGCCGCGACGTCGTTCACGTCCAGGCCGTCAACGGTTACCGATGATTGGTCAATGCGAGAGCCGGTGACCGCGCCCTGAAAGGAATCGACGCCCGGCTGCTGCACAAACAGAGTCCCGACTCCAGTGGAACGGTCATATACCGGGAGTGTATTCAACTCTTCAACATCGATGTTATTGCCGATGGAAGCGTCGGAGGTATCCAGCGTCACAACCGCGTTGCTCGCCGATACCTGAACCGTCTGCGTCGTGGTTCCAACAGACAGGCGCGCATTTTGCGTGCGTGTGACGCCCACAAGAAGAGTGATATTGGTAAACTCCGCCGTTTCGAAGCCCGCGTGGGCAAAGGTAGCCCTGTATCCAGGATTCGGTGGTACATTCAGAAACCGGTAAGAACCTAAATTGTCGGTTACCTGTGTGAACTTCACACTTGTCGAAGCATTCGATAGCGTCACAGTCGTGCCGGGAATCACGGCGCCGGTCGCATCGGTCACCACACCCGTCATATACGCCACGTCCTGCGCCGTCAGCTTGACCTGCATCATGAGGACAAGCGCCAATACAAATGAAATTTTTATCAATGAGTTTCGCATCCCTTAGCCTCTTTCTCAGTAATGCCGGTTTGCAAACGTTGACTTTTTTAATTGGAACTGACGATTATACATTTTGATTCTATGTTCATTCAGTGTCAATGCCTCATTTTTAAGGCTTTTGTTACATATTCAGTAACCTGGGTTAGTTTTTCTGTTAAAACCTGAACCGGAAAGAGAAATAAACGAAGAAATTACGAAGAAATATATGATAAATAATATATTATTAGCCCCATTCTATTAACCGGTACTCTCTCCGGGTGGTTCCGTATCTGGAGTGGCCCGCAGAACGGAAAGCGAGAGCGTCCACAAATTCAACCCCCGGCTCCACTGCCAGGGGAGTTTTCTATACCCTAATCCCCGCTCTCAGATCCGCATCGGCATCAGCACATACCGGTACTTGTACTCCGCATCCGGATCTTCAGGCCGCATCTGGCCGGCCGACTGCGAGTCCTTGAACTCCAGCCGCACCTCGCCCTCGTTGCTCAGAGCCTTCAGAAAATCGAGAATGTAGCCGGAGTTGAAGCCCACCACGATCGGGTCGCCCGAGTACGGCGTATCGATGGTGTCTTCGCTCTCGCCGGACTCGGCCGAGTTGGCGCTGATCTTCAGCTCGTTGCCTTCCAGGCGCAAGCGGATGGCGCCCGAGCGCTCGTCGGCAAACTGCGCCACGCGCTGAATGGCCGCCGAAAGCTCGCTCGACCGCACCACGGCAAACTTGGTGTTGTCGCGCGGCATCACCGCCTCAAAGTTCGGGAATTGCCCGGTGAGCTTGCGCGTGCTCAGCGTGCGATGGCCCACGCGGAAGAACAGCGTATGCTCGTCGTCGGCAAACTCCACCTTTTCCGCGTCGGAGGCCGAGAGCAACTGCTGCAGCTCCTGCAGCGCCTTGCGCGGAATCAGCACCCGCTTCTCGCCGCTGATGCCTTCAAGAATCTCGTTGGGCTTTTCGACAAACGAGAGCCGGTGGCCGTCGGTTGCCACCATGGCCAGCGACTCCGCCTTGATCACCAGCAGCGCGCCGTTCAGCGTGTAGCGCGACTCTTCGTTCGAGATGGCAAAGATGGTGCGCGCGATCAGCGTCTTCAGCGCGACCAGCGAGATGCTGGTCGCCGCGACGGACGGGAACTCCGGCACCTGCGGATAGTTGGCCCGCGCCATGCCCACCATCTTGGTGTTCGAGCGCCCTGAGCGAATCTGCACCCAGTGGTTCTCGAGCAGCTTGATGGAGATGTCGCCGTCGGGCAGCAGCTTGATGTAGTCGTAAAGCTTGCGCGCCGGGATGGTGCACGCGCCGGGCTTCTTCACCTTCACCTTGGCGCTGGTGCGGATCGCCTGGTCGAGATCGGTCGCGGTAATGTTCAGCCGCTCACCCTCCGCCTCGATCAGAAAGTTCGACAGAATCGGAATGGTGGTCTTGCGCTCCACCACGCTTTGCGTCGCGGTGAGTTCCTTCACCAGGTCCTGGCGGCTTACGGTAATCTCCATCGCTGCCCCCTGTCGCGACCGGCTTCTCCACTTCTGTTTCCACGATCGGCATAGGCCCACCCTCACTCCAGAAAGCCAAATTCCTGTACTGGCCACACTCTACAACACATTGCGGCCCGGCGAAAGTGGCTGCCTTTTCTTTTCTTGATTGTATTCATCTTTGCCTTGACTTGCGCGTGGAAAACAGGGTTGCTTCTCTGGATACTGAGGACCATCTCCTGTTGGCCCGCTCAACCACCGGCCCGGCACATCTGCTCGCCACCCAGCGGTTTTCGGCATAGTCGTCCTGTTCAGTGCGACGGGTATGTGAGGAAAAGGATAAAAGATATAAAGAAAAGACAGTAGTAACCGTAGTTCAGGCAGGAAAAGTGGATAATCTTCCGAAATGATTGTGGGCGTGGAACTTGAGCTGGCGGTTGGATTTTCTAAATCCCGGCTGTGGAATTGAGGAGCTTTGGAAAACCAGTGCTAAGCAGAGCCAGCTGTGACCCCTGTTTCCCACTCCTCCCACAGGCACGAAAAAAGCCTGTGCAAAGCGGAAGATCTGTGTGAAAAGTGCGTCCGCAGCCGCTAGAGAATAGGGTTTGCCGAAGGCTAGTCTTCCACAAAAGACTCTTCTTCATGCATCAAGCGTTAAGAACAGTAGTGGATAATTGAAGCGGTATGAGCTAAGCCAGCATAAATCGGCTAACTGATGTGGGTTTAGCTCTGAGGAATGATTCCCGAACTCACACTCAGCGGATATGACTGCAGATTTCCGCCCATCAGAGCAACTTCCCATTCCAGCACCGAACCCACGCAGATACTTTCAGTTGCGGCAGCCAGGCGCAGCTTTAGCTCCTACACTTGGATTGAGGAAGGAACTTCGGTCAATGACCATCGATGTTGGCCGCCTGGAAGACCAACTCCTGCACATGTCCGCCGAGGGCGCGCCGGGACGGGAGTTTTGCGAGGCAATCTCTGAGCTGGCAAGAACCGGGCGCTTTGAACAATTGCGGGAGATTCTGCCCGGCATCGTATACGACGAGCTTTGGGCCCGCTACGGGCAGGACCCCGCGGCCTTTGTGGCAGGCTGGCGGATGCTGGCGCAGGAGATGCGCCAGGGCTTTATCCAGCACGCCCGGCAAAGGCTCACCTCTCTGACCCGCCTGCAGCAAGCCGGCGACAGCGCATCCGCCCCCGCCTGGCAGGAGATTCAGCGCGCCCTCGACGGCCAGCAAAACGATCTGCTGCGCGCCGCCTTCGCCATGGAGCTGCTGGAACTTGTCGAGCCGGCCGTCTTCCGCGCCACCCACCTGCGCGAATGTGTCGTGGCAGCGCCCAGCTCAGAGGAGGCCGACCGCTATCTCGACGAGGCCACGCGCTGCTATTTCTTCGGCCTCTTTACCGCCTGCGCCGTCATGTGCCGTTCGGTGCTTGAAGAAGCCATCAAGCAAACCCTCCCCGCCTCGCTCACCCGCCAGGTCCGCACCCGCTACCGCAACGCCGCAACCCTGGGCAACCTGCTCCACGAGGTCAACAACAATCTGCTCCTCTCCGGCATCGACGCGGACTTTATCCCCGTAGCCAACCAGGTAAACGATACCGGCAAAAAAGCCGTGCATCAGGGCCTGCTCTCTGAAGATGAAGCACGAGCCTGCCTGCAAAGCGCCCGCCGGGCCTTGCAACTGCTCTTACGGAATTGATGCAGTTCGCGCAAGCTGCGGCCCAGGCGGTCAAGTTTCCAGACAATGAGCGTGTCGCCGTCCTGCAATGCCTCGAGGCAACGGAACAGTACAGCCGCAACCTACCTCTTCTACGCTGAGAAAAGGGTTGACTGATATATGCCATTGGCATATAGTTTTTCTATGCAAACGGTGGTCGAAACCCCGATGTTCCTAAGAGCCGCCGAAGCCATCTATAGCGAAGCGGACCGGGAAGAAATCGTGCGAACCATCGCCGCTTACCCGGAGGCCGGAGACTTGATGCCCGGCACAGGAGGGTATCGCAAGCTGCGCTTTGCACGCTCCGGCATGGGAAAACGCGGCGGCGCACGAATCGTTTATCTGTACGGCGGTGAGGATCTGCCAATCTTCCTCAAACCCGTGTATGCCAAATCGGAGAAGGGCACTTTGAGCAAGGCCGAGCAGAATGCCCTGGCCCCTGTGCCGTGGTCTGGACAGCGAAGAGTTTCTTTGCCGAAACCAGGGGGAAGCGATGAGCAAATTGTTTAAGGAGATGGCACAAGGAACGGCCGAAGCCCGCGCCTACATGGAAGGTGAGCGCAAGGGTTACAAGGTCACTCTGCCGGAGACCGTGGACGTGCGAGGTCTCCGCAAGCGCCTACGCCTGAGCCAGGGGCGTTTCGCGGATCGGTTTGGTTTGTCAGTGGATGCGGTTCGTCATTGGGAGTCTGGGCGTCGCCAACCGGAAGCCGCTGCGCGCGCGCTTCTTATCGTCATTGCCGCCGACCCTGAATTTGTGATGCGTTCCTTGGCTAAAAGTGCTTGAACGGCACCTGCGGTGCTGCCAGCAGCCTTCGGCTCTGAGTGCGAACAGCATGTGTCCCATATCCCATTTCATTTAGAGGGCACTCGTCTGGTTGGCCCTCGTTATCGAGCGAATTGCGGTTCAACACACGGGTCTTCAACGAACTGCTTCCGCTTCCGCGGCCTCTGACCCAGAAGAGAACCTTGCACGGTCAGTTTTCTTCCTCTTTTCGCCATTCTATTTCATCCTTTCTGGACTCGTTGGATGGAGAAGCTACTCGCAACCCATCGCGGGAATGACCCCCCTGAATGAGTTGAAAATAATGCGCTTCGATTCCAGTTGCAACAGCATAATGAGAGAGTTGGGGTGGAGTTTGGGATTTATTATTTTGAGGCAGGGAACACCGCCCCCGCATAGGTAACCGGCTCTAGCCTTCTATACTGAACTTTCCATGTCTTATGCCGCGGCCATCGATCAACTGAATGCAATGGTGCCTGAGCTCTACACGAGCTCCGGCCAGGCCCGGCGCAAATTCTCGCTCGACGAGATTCGCATTCTGCTGGATGCGCTCGGCAATCCGCACCGCCGTTTTCCCTCCGTGCTGATCGCCGGAACCAACGGCAAAGGCTCGACGGCCGCCACGCTGGCCTCCATTCTTACCGCCTCCGGAATGCGCACCGGCCTCTATACCTCGCCTCATCTTGAGCGCGCCAACGAGCGCATCCGCCTTGATCGCGTCGAGATCGACGACGACGCCTTCGCCGCCCTCTTCTTTCGCGTTCACGACGCAGCCCACCAGCTGGTGCTCGACGGCCGGCTGCCGCAACTGCCCAGCTACTTTGAAATTCTCACCGCGCAGGCCTTTTTGTACTTTGCCGAGAGCGGCGCGGAGATTGCGGTGCTCGAAGTGGGCATGGGCGGCCGGCTGGACGCGACCAACGTCGTCGATCCGCTGCTCTCCGTCGATTACCGATATTTCGCTCGACCACACCGAGTGGCTGGGCTCGACCATCGCCGCCATCGCGCGCGAAAAAGCCGGCATTCTTCGCCCCGGCGGAACGCTGATTACCCTGCCGCAGCACCCTGAAGCCAACCAGGTTCTCGGCGAGGTCGCCGCCGAGCCTCAATGTGCGCGCGGTGAATGCGGCGCACTTATATGCCGCCCATCGGCGCCGACACAGTTGGTCCCTATGCGGTCGAAGTTCTCGGCGAATCCATCCAGGTGGATTCCCCGCTGAAGGGCGCCCATCAGCATCGCAACCTGGCATTGGCCATTGCCGCAGCCGCGGAGTTGGCCGGCATGCCGGGCTTTCCCGTTACCCCGGCGACGATCGCGGAGGGCATTCGCCAGACGCGCTGGCCGGGACGGCTGGAACGTATCCACAAAGACGGCGTGGAATGGATTCTGGATGTGGCGCATAATCGCCGCCGGAGCATGGGCTCTGCGCGTCTGGGCTGAACAGGCTTATTGCGTGAAGAGCAAGTCCGCGCATGCCTCATCTTCGCCTGCCTGCGCGATAAGCCCATCGCGGAGATGGCGCAGATTCTCTTTCCGCTCTTTGATCAGGTGATCTTGGCGCCCATCCACAGCGCCCGCGCAGCTGCCCTTGGCGATCTGATGGCCGCTGCCCAGGCTACGGGAACTCCGGCCGTCGCCGCCGAGTCGGTCGCCCAGGCGATCGAGCTCGCACTGCAACAGGTTAAGCAGCGCGACGGCGAAGGCGTGATCGTCATCTCAGGATCGGTATTCCTGGTCGGCGAGGCGCGGCCCCTGCTGCTCGCCGGAGAGGGGTGATTCACAATGAGCCGCCGGCCCAATCCGTTGCCCAGGTTCTATCGCTGGCGCACCAACCTGATCCAGACCCCACTCTTCACGCTGATTACGGCCGTTTGCGGTTCCCTTTCGCTGCTCGTCTCGTTCGTGGATAAGAGCGGCCGCATTCAGCACCGCATCGCGCAGATTTGGGCGCGGTCGCTGGTGTGGTTCTCAGGGTCGAAGCTCATCGTCCGCGGGGCGGAAAATCTGCGCAAATGCCCGGTCGCCGTCTATGCCTCCAACCACACCTCCTACATGGATACGCCGGTGATCTTCGCCGCGCTGCCCTTCCAATTTCGCATTCTTGCCAAGAAGGACTTGTGGCCCATCGCTTTTATCGGGTGGTACCTGAATCGTTCCGGCCAGATTCCCATCGATACCGCCAACCCGCACGCCACGCTCTCCAGCCTGGGCGCCGGCGTCAAGGCCCTGCGCTCCGGAATGCCGCTGTTCGTCTTTCCCGAGGGCAGGCGCACCACTCACCGGCGAACTGCAGCGAGTTTCTCTCCGGCGCGGCCTACCTGGCCATTCGCGCCCAGGTGCCGCTGGTGCCCATCGCGCTCAGCGGCGTCTACGATCTGCTGCCGATTCATACCCACCATCTTTTATCCCGGCGAACTGACGCTGAGCCGTAGGTGAGCCGATCGAGACCACAGGAATGACCCCGCGCCAGACCGAAGAGCTGACCGCGCGACTGCGCGACGCCATCGAGAGCCTCAGGCAGCCGGCGAGCGCGGGCGACAGCGAAGCAGTCGAGGAAGATTCACTTCGCGCTGAAGTTTGATTCGCTCGGCTCATTGAGCATGCGAACTCGATGTGGAGCACGAAATCCTGATCGGCCGCATCTCTCAGTAAACTGGTGCTTCCATGTCCGTTCATATCGCCATTCCCGAGCCCACCGGCAGCGACCCAGCCTACAATGAGCGCGCACTGCCGCAGTATGTGGCCGCCCTGGAAGCTACCGGAGCCACGCCGGTGATCGTTCCGCTCAACGAGCCCCAGGAAAAAGTCGCGAAGCTGCTTGGCGGGGGTGCAGGGGATTCTGCTGCCGGGCAGCCCCAACGACGTTGACCCACAAAGATATGGCGAAGATCCAATTCCCGAGTGCGCCGAGCCAGACCCCGCCCGCACCGCCGTCGATGAGCTGCTCCTGCAGGACGCCTTCAACCTCCACAAGCCCATCCTCGCCATCTGCGACGGCGCTCAAACCTGAATGTGTGGCGCAATGGCTCGCTGATTCAGGATCTGAAGACGCCGGTCAATCATCGCCCCGGCCGGGAAGTGGTTGAGGCGCACCCGGTGCGAATTGTTCAAGGGTCGAGGCTGGCGCGCCTGGTTCCCAGCGGAGAATCCCGCGGAGCCCCAGGTCAACTCCAGCCACCATCAGGCCATTCGCTCAGTCGGGCGACAATCTGCTGGTGACCGCTCTATCGCCTGAAGACGGCGTAATCGAGGCGGTCGAGCTGGACTCAGCCGAGCAGTTTGTCTTCGCCGTGCAATGGCATCCCGAGCGGACCTATACCCAGAGCGCATTTTCCCGCGCCATCTTTGCGGCTTTCGTAGAAGCAGCCGAAAGATGGGAGCCGCGCCGCATTGAAGAACTCGGCTAGCGCAGGGGTGAGTGCATCAGATGGGCAGAAGGTGCAGAACCACGGCAGTGATTCGACTCAACGCCCTCCTTGATCCAGGCAGGATTACGAGCCCGCTTGATCCTAACCCTGGCCCACGCTTTGAGACTTACCTTTCGCTTATTCTTCGCTGGAATGCCCGCATCAACCTGACCGCCATTCGCGACGAAGACGGCATCCTCTCCCGCCACTTTGTCGAGTCGATCGCCTGCGCCCGCGCGCTTCCCGCCGGAATCGCCACGCTGCTCGATTTCGGTTCCGGTGCCGGCTTCCCCGGCATCCCCATCGCCCTCTGCCGGCCTGAGATCGCCGTAACCCTTGCCGAATCAAAGAGCAAGAAGGCAGCCTTTCTCCAGGAAGCGATCCGCATCCTTGGTATCACCGCCAAAGTTCATTCGCAAAGAGCGGAGTTGCTGCCCGCTCGATTCGATTGCGTCACTCTTCGCGCCGTCGACCGCATGGAACTGGCCGTTCAGGCAGCGGCAATCAGCTTAGTTCGCTCCCGGAGGCTGGCTGGCGCTGATGACTTCACGCGCACGAAATTGCCCGCCTTCAAGCTGCGGCCGGTAGTTCCTTCTCCTGGCCAATGTGGTTCCACTTCCCGGCAGCACAGACCGCCTGCTTGCCCTCGGAGAGCGGCAGCAGGCAACCTCCTGAATCATCGCCAGCAAGCCCGGATTCATCCTCCAACACAAAAATCTTAACCCTAAACAACAGGAATCAAAAACCGCGCTGAGTGCGGGAATATAGACTTCGGTTGAAGGCCGCGCGAGCCGAAGTCGTTGGCGGAAGACGGAGAGAGTAACCCGTCAAGATTGATGCTGGCACCCTAAATGGTAATCCCACCGGTTGTAGCTGGGTGCAATTTGCTCCGGGGCCTGGCCGGCTCAATTCGCAGCCCACACATTCTGGTCTACCAAGTTTCCACCGAAGCGCAGTATGTTCGGCCCCAGACGTTTGAAGAGGCCGATGAGGTTGGTGTTTGAAGGTGTGACATGCGATCTGAACGCATCTTTATACCGCAACTTTTGGCAGGTAAATTAGCCCTGTTCCACGTGGAACATTTTGGGAACCCAGCCCAAAACGGGAAATGTTCCACGTGGAACAAAAACAGAAAAATCCCAAATTGGCACAGTCTCAAATTGGAACGCATCCCGCAAAATCGACCGCGCTTCCATAAAAAATTACGGAAGTTTTCCACCGCAAGACCCCTTTCTGCCCGACTCCTTCTGCTGCACTGTCTCCCTCGCCGCGAACCCCTTCCCTTGCTTATATTTGCTCGTTTTTCGCCCCTCTACCATCCACAGAAAGCTTTCCACAGACGCGCCCCGTTCTCCACAGCGCAACTCCCTACCCTCAATCCGCCCTTCCCTTTACTCTGGATTGCCATGGGAAAGATTCTCGGCGTTGTCAACCAAAAAGGCGGAGTCGGCAAAACCACCACCGCCATCAACCTCGCCGCATGCCTCGCTCTCGAAGGCCTCAAGATCCTCCTTGTCGACTGCGACCCCCAGGCCAACGCCTCCTCCGGCCTCGGCTTCCAGCGCGACGACAACCGCCATTCCATCTATGACGTGCTCATGGGCGACTCCCCCGCCGAGCAGGTCATTCTCCCCACGGAAATCGATCTGCTCTCCCTGCTGCCGGGCTCCAAGAACCTGACCGGCGCCAATGTCGAGCTCGCCACGGCAAGCGACCGCGCCCTCCGCCTGCGCCAGGCCCTGGCCCCGATCCAGGACAACTTCGACCTGATCATCCTGGATTGCCCGCCGGCCCTCGACCTGCTCACCCTCAATGTCCTGGCCGCCGCCAACACCCTCATCGTTCCCATGCAGGCCGAGTACTTCGCCCTCGAAGGCATCTCCGAGCTCATCTCCACGCTCGAACGCGTCCGCGCCGCCTACAATCCAGACGTCACCATCGAAGGCGTCCTGCTCACCATGTACGACGACCGCACCAACCTGGCCCAGCAGGTCACCGAGACCCTCCGCGAGTACTTCCGCGACCGGCTCTATCGCACCGTGATTCCACGCAACGTTCGGCTGGCCGAGGCGCCCAGCCACGGCAAGCCCGTGGCCCTTTACGATCCCCGCTCCCGCGGAACCGAGGCCTACTTCGAACTGACCGGCGAGTTTCTGGCCCGCAATCAGATTCGAGAGCCCGCGCAGCGCGGAACGCAAAGCCGCTGCTCTAAGCTCAGACAGCCGGACTCGCCCAGAGCGAAGAAGTCCGTTATGGCCATACTCCTGATGGCTGCCTCTACGCTATCCGGTACCGAGGCCGCCGCACAAATCGCCGGATCTCCGGCAACGAAGATTTTGTAACCCCCGGGAGATCATCGTCCCGGATAGAGGATTCTGAAATATGACCAGCGCCGCCATCTGACCCCAAACGCCGCGCCCTGGGCAAGGGCCTGGATTCCCTTCTCCCCCGCGTGCAAGCCCCCGCTGCCGCCGCCGATGCCGAAGGCGGCAAGCCCCGCGAGATTCCCCTCGATCAGATCGATCGCAATCCCTTCCAGACCCGCTCCAATCTGAACGAGGAGCAGTTGGCCGAGCTGGCCGCCTCCATCACCGCCAACGGAGTGGTGCAGCCGGTGCTGGTGCGCCCGCTCGCCAACGGCCGCTTCCAGCTCATCGCCGGTGAGCGCCGCTGGCGCGCCTCGCAGCTTGCCGGCAAGGCCACCATCCCCGCCTTCCTGCGCCAGGTCTCCGACGAGCAGGCGATGGAAATCACCATCGTCGAAAACCTGCAGCGCGCCGACCTCAACCCCATGGAGCAGGCCCGCGCCTTTGACCGTCTCTCCCGCGAGTTCCACATGACCCAGGAGCAGATGGCGCAGCGCACCGGCAAGGACCGCACCACGGTAGCCAACTTCCTCCGTCTGCTGCGCCTGCCGTCCACGGTGCAGGCCCGCGTCGAGTCCGGCGAGCTCAGCTTTGGCCACGCCCGCACGCTGCTGGCCTTCGAGCACGCCGAGGAGATGGAAAAGGCCGCCCAGCGCATCGTCAGACTTTCGCTTTCTGTTCGCCAGACAGAGAACTACGTCCAGGGCCTGCTGCACCCCGAAAAGTCCGCAAAAAAGGATCCCAAACCCGAGCCCGCCATCGACCCCAACGTCCGCGAAGTCCAGGAGCGTCTGCAGCGCGCCCTCGGCCTCAAGGTCCACATTGAAGACCACAACGGCCACGGCAAAGTCATCATCGAATACGCCAGGCTGGAAGACTTCGATACGCTGCTCGAGCAGTTGGCGGGGGATTGAAATTCAAAGTACGTGTCTGCATATCAGGATGGCACAATTTCGTGATCGGGATTATCCAGCGACTCTATCGAGACTTTCAATTCAACATCAGCTCCATCTGCATTCTCAACTTCATATTTCATATTCTCGCATGCAGGTTCACTCCGGGTTTTCAAATGCGCTTGCCCTGAGCGGGTTCCAGGCACGACCTCAAAACATTGCTGTAGCGTAGTAAAATTCGGGCGACCTTTGATTAAACGGTGACTATCTATGAATAAAATCAGCAGAAGAAACTTCGTAAGATTGGCCGGGAGCGGCCTGGCTGCATCCACGGTGGTCTCGTTAGTGCCGGCTGAACCGGCCGCGCCACAGGCAACAGGGCACGACGCCGGCGTTGCGGTCTCCTGCGCGCCGCCATGTGCCAGTTCCTTCCGCATCGCGCCGCCGTCCGGGGCCGATGCCGGCATTTTTCTCTCGCCCGCCGCGCTCTCCATGCCGCAGCCGCAGATCGGCTTCACCGGCAGAGACCTGCGTCTCTACAGTCAACGTGGATCGACCTCGTTTCGCGGCCGCACTGTTACCGGCCTTAAGGCCATGATCTATCCTCCGCTCAATCTTTCCGATCCGCAGATCGCTCCTCCCTTAGGCCTCTCTGAAAGCGGTTTCTTCAACCTTGCCTTTCGCGAAGAGCAGACTGGCACGCTGATCCAGGACATTCAGGATGAGTTTGCCGATCCTCTCTATTTGGACCAGAAACCGCGCTCGGCAAACCAGCTCGGCCCCGTCTACAAACACGACGAGTCAAGCTCGATTTTGCTTTCGCAGGATGCGCAGTGGTGGCCGCATTGTTACATCCGGACGGGCATATTCAACCGGCGCATGGCGGGCAAGCTGATCTCGTTCCATGTGGAGTGCAGGGTATTCTTGTCGGCCGTCGAGGATGAGATTTACGAAGAGATCGATCTGCGTAATCGCTCCGATGAACCGCTTTCGCTCACCATCATTCCCGACCAACCGCGGCCGGCTGACCCACAGCAGGGGGTGCGCAAACCCATGTTCCAGCGCCAGGAAGGCGACTTCACCGTCGAGGCCGTCTCCGACATTGGCCCGGCAGATAAAGATGGGTGGCGCGTCGATCTTTCGCCTCAAGGCACGTGCACCGTGCGCATTGCGCTGCTGCTCAAGCCGAAGGCCGAGCCCGCGACACCGTCCTATCATCTTCCCGATCTCGCAGGCCGTGTGAAGAAGAGCATCGTGGCCAACGTCGGGCAGTTGCAGTGGGCTTCTTCCCAACTGCCGCAAATTCACACTGCCAATGCCATGCTGGACGAGTTCTACAAGCGTTCGATTCTCAGCGTGCTCTTCTGCCGGCAGGTTCGAGAGAATTATTGCGCTTCGCCGTTTTACGATTTTGGCATGGGCCGGGGCAACGCGGTGGCCTGGGACACCTCCTTTTCCAGCCGCATCATTGCTCAATTCGATCCACAGGGATTGCTGGGCATGGTGGAGGCTTTCCTCCGCTCTGGCGGCGCGCTTAACTCCACCTATCTCTCCTGGACAGGGAAGTCGGGAGGATGGTATGCGCAGTCGCCGTTCGCTCTTATGCAGATTGTCTGCGATTACCTGCGCCAGACCGGCAACGGGCAATCGCTGGACGCCAAAATCGGAGATTATTCTTTGCTCGACTATCTCAAGCAGGCGGGCATGGAGTTTCTCGACCATTACACGCGCCCCAACGGATTGATCGACATCGGCGAAGGCACTGGAAAGGCGCTAGAGATCCGCACCTTCGGCTACGAGCACGCGATCGCGGCCATCAACGCCCTTGCCGTGGACTACTTTAACCAGCTCTACCGTTGGTGCGCGGAGCGCAATGACCACGACGCGAAGCGCTTTCAAGCCGCGGCCGCAAGAATCGAGTTAGCCTTGAACAATCTGCTCTGGGACGAACAGGCAGGATGGTATGGCAACCAGTATCCCGACGGAACCCGGACCATGGTGTACAGCTGCCACGCGTACGACATGCTTATGACCTCAGCCGTACCCATGGCGAGAAAGATGCGCATGGCGGAGCGCATTCGCCCAGGGGAGTTCCTCGCGCCCTACGGCATGTATTCAATCTCTCTCAGCGACCGCGATCACTGGGACATGGAGGACTGCGACTGGGGCGGCGGCGGTCAATATGTCGGACAGACTCTCAGGATCGCTGACAGCCTCTATGCCTGCGGGGATGCAAAGCGCGCATGGCAACTCCTCTCTCGCTGTACGCAGTGGGTTGAGCGCTTTCCCTACTTTCCGCAAACCATCTATGGCGATGTGCTCAAGCTTCAGGAGCACCAGATCGATTTTCCACTCCAGATCTCAAGCGGCGCGGGCGCGCAGGCGGTGATAGGAGGAATCTTTGGTCTAAGGCCGCAATTCGATGGATCGCTCAATATTGGACCCAGCTATAACGCCACGCTGGGAGAGGCTAAACTGACGGGATACAGATTTCGAGGCCACGTCTATGATGTGAGTCTTACTCCGCAGGCCTTCTTTGCGTTCAAAGATGGGAAGCTTGCTGAAAAGCGTGCCTATCCGTCGACCGTTACCCTGCCAGCTTGAGGTCTGAAACTATGAACCTGCGGCAACCGCGCATCACGTACCCATTGTCCCAAGCCAGGTTTTTATGCAGCAGGCCAATTCCCGGTATTCAGTGAGCAAGGTGAAATCCTCATCTGCCTACCAAAATCCAACGATGAGCAGGCTCGCATAAAGAGACGACAGCGCCAGCGCACGCTGACCGACCTTCTTTAGCGGAACCTGGAGCCGGGCAGAATCCCGTTGGCTGCGGAGATCGTACCAGTAACCCATTACAGCCGCCAGCAGGGCCAGCGCGATCCAGCCTCGCATGACGATCGTGGCGATGACGGCAGCGCAGGCCAGCACGACTAATGAAACCTGGGCCGCGCGCCGGAATTGTTCGCTTGCCGGTGCGGTTCCACGCGATGCAATACGCGCGTCCAGCCGCGCATGCACCACCAGGATTCCCGCGGTGGCTTGCATCGCCATCAAAAGCCACAACCACCAGCACCAGGGCGCGATGGCGCCGGTTGCCGACAGGCACGTTGCCAGCGAGCTGGATGTTAGAGCCGCCGCACTGGCAATCTGAAACAGCGTCGAGCGCTGACGGTTCTTCACATTGATCGCAATCGCCAGCGCCGAGAAGATTCCAACGCCCAGGCCCATTGCCACGATCGCCTTGAGAGGCCAGGCAGCCAGCAGCACCAGTCCGCTGAGGACAAAGATGACCATCCAGCCGGCGAACCACCGCGCCGCGACGGCAGTCTCCGGATGCGGCTGCTTCCAAACGAAGCGTTGCCGCGCCAACACCACCATCGGGTCTTTGGCGGCCAGCGCCGCAAATGCGGCCGTCAGAGTCGCAAGCTCGCACCAGCGCCACTGATGGGCAAGAATCGCCGCGCAAACGATGGGGGTCAACAGCATCGCCGTCGCTCCATGCTCGCGCGGCAGATACCGATGATTTTGATGCGGTTCCCTGGGCCTGCTTATGTTTGCTTCTTCCTGCATTCCGGATCTCCATTTTCTGTTGCATCGCCGCCGAGGCAATTGCCAGCCTGTGCGAACGCGAACCATGCTGTCTGTCACATTCGCACAATTCGCATCCCAAGTGCTGTGACTTTAGTCCTATTCGGGATTGTTTTCGCGGGCTATCGTCAATCGCAGAAGGATGATCTGTTGACTGAAAACGCATCCACCGCCGGCATTGCAACGCCCCAAAACCCTCCGCCAAAGCAGAGGAATCTTCTTGTGCGCCGGCTCAAGCCCGACCGCTCGCAACAGATTCGCCGCGCTGTGCAGATCGCCTTCCTGCTGCTCAACGCATATATCGGGGTCCGGTTTGTTCTGTGGGTCCGCTCTTTTGAGAGCCAGGGCAATTCGCTCTATATCGAGCGGCCTGCGGGCGTGGACGGCTGGCTGCCGATCGCCGGCCTCATGAACCTGAGATACTTTTTCCTCACCCGCCATATTCCGGCCATCCATCCGTCGGCGATGGTTCTTCTTTGCGTCTTTCTTCTCTCCAGCCTGCTGATAAAGAAATCGTTCTGCTCCTGGCTCTGCCCGGTCGGCACGGTTTCGGAATATCTGTGGAAGCTGGGCCGCAAGCTCTTTCGCCGCAGCTTCGCCTTGCCGGCCTGGCTCGATCTTCCCCTGCGCAGCCTCAAGTACCTTCTTCTCGCTTTCTTTTTCTTCGTGATTTTCACCATGTCCGCGCAGGATCTCGGCGATTTTCTTCAGTCCCCCTTCAGCATCGTGGCGGACGTCAAGATGCTCAATTTCTTCCGCACCATAGGAACTCTCGGAATCGTAGTGCTGGCAACGCTCGTCGCTCTGTCCGTCGTGATTCAGAACTTCTGGTGCCGTTTTCTCTGCCCATACGGCGCGCTGATGGGCATCGTCTCCGCCTTCAGCCCGGTAAAAATCCGCCGCGACGCGCAAGCCTGCATCGACTGCGGCAAATGCAACAAGGCCTGCCCGTCCCAACTCCCCGTGGATCGCCTGGTCCAGATCCGCTCGGTCGAGTGCACCGGCTGCATGGAGTGCGTTGCGGTCTGCCCGGCTGAAAACGCGCTGCAGCTCTCGCTTCCGCCGCGCAGGCTTCGCACTCCCGAGAGCCAGCCGCCCGAAGCAATTGCATCTCGCTGGCGGCATCGGGCGCTCAAGCCGCAGATTGTTGCCGCAGTGCTGGCGCTGGTGTTCTTTTGATTGGTAGGCGCGGCGCGCGCCACCGGCCACTGGCAGACCGATGTTTCGCGCGATATTTATATGCAGCTTGTGCCCGATGCTGCGAGCTACGGCCATTGACCGTTTGTTACGGAGCTATCTAATAAACCAGTTTTGAAAGGGCACGGCGAGGTGCCTGTGAAGTTTCAACTCGTTGTTCCTTTTTCCAGGCGTAGTTTTGAAAGGGCACGGCTTTAGCCGTGCCGAATGCTTCAAAAGGATCGGGGCTTTAGCCCCTGAGGGTCGCTGTGCACAGGCTGAATGGCATTTATAAGATGGCTGCTACGGAGCTGCCGTCAGCAGCGCGCTCAGCCCGTTTTTATCTTTCAATACGATCAGCCGCGCATCCACGTCCAGCAGTCCCTCGGCTTGCAGCCGCATCAGGTTCCGCGAGACTAATTCGCGCACGGTTCCCAGCTGGCTGGCCAACTCCTGGTGGCTTGCCGGCAATTGAAATTCAATCCCGCGCTCGCTCTGTTTGCCCTCGGTCTCCGCCAGCCGCAGAAGCAGGGCAATCAGCCGTTGGCGAATGGTGCTGAACGACAGCTCCTCGATAATGCCCACCAGCCTTCGCAGCCGCGCCCCCACCACCGCCAGCATCTTGAGCGCAACCTCGGGATGCTCCATGCAGAACGCGCGAAAATCCTGCCGCGAGATAAACGCAATCTCCGTATCCTCCACCGCCATTGCGGAGGCCGGGTAGCGCCCGCCGTCAAACACCGGCAACTCGGCCACGGACTCGCCCGCATGGTTCATCGCCAGCACCTGTTCGCGCCCATTCACCGACGTTTTAAAAATGCGCACCTTGCCCCGCGCAATAATGTGCAGCCCGTGGCACGGCTCGTCCTCTGAAAACAGCAACTCGCCGCTTTTGAAGTGCTTGCGCACTGTCCGCGCCGCCAGCGACTGGAACTCTGCCCGCGACAGGCTTGACAGGAGCGCGGTTTTCTCCAGTATGGCCGTCAGATCGATGCGTTCCCTCTCCATGGAAAAGAGTCTAGCGCACAGCCTTGAATGCGCGCCGCCGATTAATGATCCGGCGACAAAATACTGTCAGGGTGCCTCATCCATTTCCGCGCTTTTTGCGGAAATGGATGGGAATGTGATGTCACTGTTTTTCTTACCGGATCAATAATTCCGCCCCAGTGACTAAAGTCGCTGCGCCATGCCCGCAACCCTCCTAGAGTGATTCTTGAGGAGATCATCATGACTGCATCCACACCTACTGTTCGCGAGATCGCTCTTGAGCAACCAACTTCCATTCGCGTCTTTGAGCACTTCGGCATCGACTATTGCTGTGGCGGCCGCAAACCGCTGGCCGAAGCCTGCTCCGCCAACAATCTTTCCGTCGACGAAGTCCTTGCCGCGCTCGAATCCGCCGCAAACTCCGCCGCGCCGCTCCCCGTTGACTGGGCGCAAGCCTCTCTGCGGCAGCTGATTGAGCATATCGTCGCCACCCATCACGCGTATGTGAAAAGGGAACTGCCGCGCCTGGCCGAGCTGGCGCAAAAGGTAGTCAATCGCCACGGCGATACGCAGCCGCATTTGCTCGCCCTCCAAAATGCGCTCGCACAACTCGACGACGAGCTGATCCATCATCTCGCCAAGGAAGAGAACGTCTTATTTCCCTATATTGGCGGTCTTGAAGCCGCACTGGCCACAGGCGATACGCTGCCCGAGGCTTGCTTTGGCGCCGTGGCCAATCCCATCGCCATGATGACCAGCGAACATGATGCCGCCGGCGCGCTCCTGGCGGAGATTCACGTCCTGAGCAATCACTTCACTACGCCCGCCGGCGCATGCCCCACCTACCATGCTTACTATGACGGCCTGAAGGAATTTGAGCAGGACCTTCACCAGCACATTCATCTGGAGAACAACATCCTGTTCCCCCGCGCCATCGATCTGGAGGCCTCTGCCGTTAGCACAGCAGCGTAGAACCGGTCTTATAAACCATCTGCATCTATCAGCGGGCCAGGCGGCAAATTGTGGGCGCTATCGCCGCCAGTTCCGCCGGACGCTGCGTCCTTATCCCCGCCTCGACTTCACAGGCGGAGCCAACGCGACGGCTGCCTCATCGTGAGCAGCAGAAACGTAAACGTCTCCTGCAGGTAGAGTCCGACCGCAGTATCGGTGTGGCTCAAATAGCCGATGGAGACATCCTGGCCAATGTGCAGATCGAAATCGCCGCCACGCGTGGTCACCACAAATGCGCCCTGGATGGCGGGCGCCCAGACGATCTTATCCTCAACCAGCCGCTTCACATGATCCAGCACGGGATATCCCTGATCGCTGGTCTCAGACAGCTCCGTGTAGGCGTCTGCGCCGAGCAGCACCGCGTAAGGGCCATTGACGCCTACGAGCCGCAACCGGCTGAGTCCCTGGGCAATGGTATCCGGGTACTTTCGCACATCGCCGGCAGCGTCATCTTCGGATTGCTGGTTCCCTCCCGCATGCCCACGATTCCGGCAGCGGAATAGCCCTCGAAGATGGCCGCGTCCTCGGCAAAAGCAATCTTGCGCGCGGCGTCCTTCGCCGCCTGCCAGTCGGAGTCGTTGGAGCCGCGATCAACGTCGTCGATGGCCTGGCGGTCCAGAGCTGAAAGGAACGCGCAGCTCCACCATCGCCATCACTTCGCGCTGCCTGGCGAGGATGCCGTCCGCCTGCGCCTTGATCTTCCGCAGGTGGCCTGTGCCGACGGCGGAGAGGCCAATGCCCGCCGGTCCCTGCACGTCAACCACGTGCCTTCCGGCCAGGTGGCGCTTCAGCGTGCGCGTTGCTTCCTCTTCAATCTGCGCCCATGCCCCATCGGAAATCGGGGCAAGCTCGCGATGCAGATTATTCATGTTTGAATCTCTCCTTTGAGTGAACCGATACCCAGCGAACCATCCTTCTTCCGGGGAATAGATGGAGCGGGTTCGGCATTTGTCGTGACCGGGGAAGACGCCGCATCCGTGGTCGGATCTTCGTCCAGGTTTTCAAGAAATGTGGCCGTGCGGCACGAAGAACAGGCTTCCGGTAACGGCGCGGCTGAAGTCGAGCAGGCGATCATAGTTGCCCGGCCGGACGGCCAATAAACATATTCTCAAGCATTTGCTCCGTCCTGCGCGGCGAACGGCTGTAGCCAATAAAATAAGTTCCGAATTCGGCTGACCCGGCCCGGCCGAAGGGCATGTTGTCGCGCAGAATCTTTACCTCTTTGCCGTCCTCGGTGATGGTCGTGAGAGCGTTGTGCGCCGAGGTGGGTTTGGTGGCGTCGTCCAATTCAATATCGGCGAACTTGGTGCGGCCGATAATTCGTTCCTGCGCCTCCGTCGGCAAGCGATTCCACCCATCGAGATCGTGCAGATATTTCTGCACGATGACGTAGCTGCCGTCTGGCGAATGCCGCATCCTCCTCACCGATGAGCGCGGCCTCCATCGCCGCCTGGTTGCGCGGATTCTCCGTTCCATCGACAAAACCCAGCAGATCGCGATCGTCGAAGTAACGAAATCCATGCACCTCGTCCGCCGGAGAAACGGCATCGCCAATCCGCGCCATGATTTGCGTCGCCAACTCGAAACACAGATCCATGCGCTTGGCGCGGATGTGGAAAAACAGGTCGCCGGGCGTGGAAACCGCATGGCGCTCACCGGCGCGAATCTCACGAAAGGCGATGAAGGTTCGCCGGGCGCGGCTGCGCCAAAGAGCCTGTCCCAGGCATCGGACCCAAACCCCATGACGCAGGTAAGCCCCCCTTCAATATCGCGAAATCCAACCGCGCGCACCAACGCGGCAAGGTCGGCGCAAAAAGACCGAATGGCGGCTGCGATTGCCGGGTTCCGGGTTGATCGTTACAACCAGGAAGATCGCGGCGCGAGTGAGAGGCGCAACTATCGGCTGCGCAACGGCGTGCATGCTCATGCCGCATCAGGCGCGCTCATCTGATCGGGCTCCATCGGATCTCATCCCTCCGGGGCTGGTAGTATCTCACTCTTTTAAATTTCCGGTTCGCCTCGCGCGCGAACAATCAGAACGAAAGATTAACATTGCCTCCCCGGCAACGTCCACGCACTTCTTGGTATAGTTTGCAGTAACTTCGCTAGCCTGACCGATTACCGGTCGTTTGAAGCTAAACTCGTACTTGATCAGACAGATTTGACCGCCGCAGCATTCGTCCGCGCGGTCACCTTCCAATCGAGCAGCCTGGTCTCCCCTCCAACGGTCAGCGCCAGCTTCTCAATCGGCAACTCGCCTTCAATCATCTCCACCTTCACCGACCGGCCGTCGAGCTCGATCGTTCCGAACCCTGAGGCCGTGGAGAAAAAGCTCTTGAATGGCCGCACGTTCAACTGCGGGCCGAACCAGAGCGTCTTCTCCACGGCGGAATAGCGGAAGCCTGAGAGCGCGCCCATCAACGCATAGCTCGACATGGCCCGTGCATACCAGTTGCCGCATTCATATTCGTTCCAGGGATTGCGCGTCTTTCCGTCGTAGCGGCTGCGCGCGGCCTTCACAATGGTCAGGCCTTCTTCGACCAGGCCCTCGTGGATAAGATGCGAGGCTACCTGGTATTCAATGCCGGTCCACACCTCGTCGGAGTAGGGAAAAGGCAGGGTAGGCTTGCCGCCGTTGGGCCAACTGCAAACCAGCAGTCCCGGCTCGCGTCCCAGCGCATAGCCCGGCCGCTGCGCATTGGCATGCTGGCTGAGATCGGTCTTGAAGTTGTTCTTGAAGATGGCCTGCAGGTTCGATCGCACATTCTTGCGCGTCAGCGGCGTTTCAATGCCGTAGATCCGCGCCATCCACGCGCCGATCACGCCGTCGGAGAGGCATCCGCTTCCATACTGATAGCGCGGGCCCTCGCGCTTCAGCAGTTGCTGCATCTCGCTGCTCTTCTCGTCCACGTCGGCCACGGATTTGGCAAACGAAGTGTCGCGCAGGCCAAGATACTGCACCTTCTGCTCGTAGTACTCGCCGTTGAAGAGCTGCTCTTCCATGAAGCGCGCGCACTTTTCGGCCAGCTCCGCATAGTAGCCCGCATCGGCCGGCTGGCCCACGGCCTTCGCCATCTGCGCCATCGCCGAAAGCGCGCCCAGGTAGATGCTGGTGCACATTCCGTCCGGACCCCAGAACCAAATGTCGTAAGTATTGTGGTGCGGCTCGAACAGCCCTCCCTTGTGATCCGGGTCCCAGGCGCCAATGCAGTAGTCCAAGCTGCGCTTGGCCAGCGGATACATTTTTTTCAGCCAATCCGTATCGCCCGAGATCTGCCAGTCGCGATAAACCTTCATGATCCCGCCCAACTGCCCATCGGCAGCAGCGGGTCCGTCGTGATCGTCTGATCGGTCGGGCCGTCGGGAATCGCTCCGCGAAAATTCACGTGACCGCGCTCATCCATTGAGCGGCCCAGCTCCAGGTCGCGCAGAGTCCGCTCCAGTTGCGGATAAAGATGAGGAAAGGCCTGGGCGTAGTTCCACACGTGCGTGCAGGCGCCGTGGCAGCAGCCCTCATCGGGAGAACAGCCCTCCCATCCCCACAGATTTCCGTTTTCCTCGCGCAAAACCGTGGGCGATTTCAGAATGCCCAGATTTGCCGATACCGCATCCAGCACATACGGCGGCAAAGTGGATGAGAACAGCGCCTCCTTGAACCTGGCCGTGCGCTCGCGCAGCGAGACGTATTCCTGCTCCACATAAAGCGCAACTTCGCGCGCGTCCTTCCAAACGCCGGCATAGTAGGGTCGCCACAGCGGCGGCAGGCCTTCCGCGCGCGTGTGGCATCCGCGCTTGCCTTCCACATCGGTGGCCGGCTTTCCGCCCTGCTCAAGGTAGCAGTTGGGAAAGTGCCAGGCTATGAGTATCGGATAGGTCTTGAATTCCCCCGGCGCGAGCTTGCCTTCCATCAGAATGGACGCTCCATTGTCGGCCCTTGGTATCCACGCTGTTCGATCCCTCATTGGCGGTAAACGTTCCCGTTGAAACCTCGCGCCACAACGCCGACAAAGCGTCGAACTCCCACTGGCTGCGCACCCACATTCCCTTAATGCGTATGCTGCGCGGCTTTTCGCCAATCACCGTGAGCGTGGCGCTGCCGAAGGCCTGCGCATTGGGATCTTCATTATTGCTAAGGAAGACTCCCTTGCCGGGAATCACGGTATTGGTGGACGCCGACTGTCCGGCTTGCATCCCGGAGCCAGATGCGACAGATGGTAAGAAAACTCATACTCCACCGGCTGGTGAGAGGAATTGCGCAGGGTATATTCCAGGATCACGCACGGAATTCCCGAGTTCTTGTCATCCAGCGGAATCAATGGATTCCAGCCTGTCAGCTTGACCTCCAGCGGAACCAGGGGATCGCTGAGTCTGCGCTTCTCCGAACGGATACTCCCCTTTGAAGGTGCATTTTTGCGAAGCGCGGAAAGCCCTCGATATCCACCGCGTCGCAATCCCTGCCCCTGCAAACCCTGGTCGAAGATTTTGAAGGGCGGAAACGGCCCCTCAACCAGTTTGGTCACGCTGGAAGATCCCTTGATGCGCAGCACGGCGAACGCCGCCTCGGGCGAATCGGCAAGTGAATCCCTCCGGCAATGCCGTCGTCTCCGGCCGCTCGCGAATGGAAAAATCCTGCAATCCGCCATACCCGTTCAAACAAACGCTGCCGGCTCCAATGCCCCCCATCGGCATCGCCACCTGGGTAGCCTTGTCTCCGCTGAAGGTGCGTTGCGCCGCGTTCTCGAAAAGTTCTTTTGGAGTGTAATGACGCCCATTCAGTTGCGGGATCGGCAGGCGCGCTTTGCTCCGGCGAATCCGTCTGAGCGCTCACTGCCGTGGTTGCCGCGGCCAGGGCAGCGGAAGATCCCGCGACCAGAAATTCTCTGCGAGTGGACTTTTTAAAGAAGGACATGGAATCTCCTGAATAAAAAGATCGAATCATAGCGGCGAGGCCGTGATTTCGAATCACCGCAATTCTATTCCATCGGCTGCCGCTCCTGAGCGTCCCAGGCTGACGCACCCCGCACCGGCGCAGTAAAATTCTCCTTCGCGCAGATTCAAGGAGCCCCCATGCACCTGTCCATCTCAAAATCGTTCAACTGTCTTGCCGCGCTAGCGCTGTTTGCCCTCATCCCAACCCTTCACGCCCAGTCCGCCACGCGACGCGCCGCGCACCCCCCCGGCCACGCTGGACCGAAGCCCAGGCCAATGCCTGGTACGCCCAGCAGCCCTGGCCGGTGGGCGCGGATTTCCTGCCCTCCACCGCCATCAACGAGCTGGAGATGTGGCAGGCCGACACCTTCGACCCCGCCACCATCGACCGCGAGCTAGGCTGGGCTCAAGCCATCGGCATGAACACCATGCGCGTCTTCCTCCACAACCTGCTCTGGGAGCAGGACCCCAAGGGCTTCCAGCAGCGCATTGACGCATTTCTCGTCATCGCCGCCCGCCATCACATCCGCCCCGTCTTTGTCCTCTTCGACTCCTGCTGGGAGCCGTTCCCCAAGCTCGGCCCCCAGCATCCGCCCATCCCCGGCGTGCACAACTCCGGCTGGGTGCAGGCTCCCGGCGCAGCGGTCCTCTCCGATCCCACCCAGTACCCGCGCCTCGAGAGCTACACCAAGGGAGTCATCGGCGCCTTCGCCAACGATCCCCGCATCCTCGCCTGGGACCTGTGGAACGAGCCCGACAACGGCAATGCGGACTCCTACGCCAAGGGCGAACCGAAGAACAAGAACGAAATCATCATTGCCCTCCTTCCGCAGGTCTACGCCTGGGCCCGCAGTGCCAACCCCACCCAGCCCCTCACCAGCGGCGTCTGGCATGGCGACTGGACCTCGCTCTCCACCATGCCCCCGCTGGCCCGCATCCAGATCGAGCAATCTGACGTCATCACCTTCCACGACTACGGCTGGCCCGAGACTTTCGAGAAGCACGTCAAGATGCTGGAGCAATTCCACCGCCCCATCATCTGCACCGAATACATGGCCCGCAACCTCGGCAGCACCTTTGATACCATCCTCCCCATCGCCCGCGAGTACCACGTCGGCGCCATCAACTGGGGCCTGGTCGCCGGCAAGAGCCAAACCTATCTGCCCTGGGACTCCTGGCAGCATCCCTACGTCCTTGAGCAGCCCGCGGTCTGGCAGCACGACGTCTTCCACGCCGACGGCACGCCCTACCGCCAGCGCGAAGTGGAGATCATCCGCAACCTGACCAGCGGCAAATAAGCGCTACACATCTGAAAAGCTCGATCCGGCGGGAGGCGGAATTTTTAACCCCCGCTTAAGGCCGAAAAGAATTAACAATGGCTTTAGCCCCGGAGGGAAGCCGCCCACGACAGAAACCTGGAATATTGAGAGGATTCGCGATGAAAGCTCTAAAGATCTGTTTAGCAATTACGGCCGCAATGTTGGCAACCGGCTCGCACGCCCAGCAATCCCCGCATGCAGGGCTTCGCCGCCATCCACCCCATCGACGCTCACGTTCATGTCTATACATGAAACTCCGGCGATCAACGCCTTCCTGCTTCGCTATAACCTGCACTTCATTGATATTGCCGTCCTCGACGACCGCGACCCGTTCTACAAAAGCTTCACGGCGCAATACGACGGAGTTGAGAGCGCAATTCACGGCACCCCCGGCCACGTTTCCCTATGCACAACCTTCAGCCCCTACGATTTCGAATCCCCCGCATTTGCCGATCGCGTCATCAAGCAGTTGAACGAGAACTTCGCGCAGGGAGCCGTAGCCGTAAAAATCTATAAAACCATCGGCATGGAGATCAAAAAGAAAGACGGCACTTACCTCATGCCCGACGATCCAGTCTTTCAGCCCATCTATCAGGATATTGCCGCGCACAACCGCACCGTCATCGCTCATCTGGCCGAGCCCACTTCCTGCTGGCAGCCCCCCAACCCCTCCAGCCCCGACTCTCAGATACTACAAAGCCCACCCCGGAGAATATGCCTACACTCATCCCGAATGGCCTTCAAAGGAAACCATTCTCGCCGCGCGCGATCACATCCTTGAGCAAAATCCAAACCTCCGCGTGGTCGGCGCTCATCTCGGCAGCATGGAGGTCGATGTAGACGAAATGGCCGAGCACTTCGATAAATATCCCAACTTCGCGGTAGATACCGCGGCGCGCGTTCAATATCTCACCTTGCAGCCCAACAATAAGGTCCGCAACTTTCTCATCAAATATCAGGATCGCGTTCTCTATGGAACCGACGTTGAAATCCTGCCGGATTCAAACGTGAAGAATGAGCTTTCCGATATGCAGAACACCTATGCGCAGGATTGGAAGTACTTCGCAACCACAGAAACCTTCGACTACAATGGACGCAAGATTACCGGCCTCGGCCTGCCGAAATCCGTCCTCCGCAAGCTCTACCACGACAATGCGGTCAAATGGTTCCCCGGTATTCTTACCGAACCAGCAAAGGTTGGTCCCCAATTATAGGGAACTAACTAAAGGTCTTCTTTTCGCAACACGGAACGCGTGGGGTCGCGTGGGTCTACGTGGACCATGACGGTACTACCTTTATAGGAATTCGCCCAAGCCTTAGCGTCGTCCTCGTCGCCAAAATTGCGGCTGTAGTCGCCCATCTGCTGCTCGGGATTGTTGTAGAGATAGGTTAGTGTGGCCTTGTAGCAGGATTGATCTGGATAGGCTTTCATGCCTGGCATATCATCCTCGACAAAGGCGACGCTTACAATGTCCACTACGGCAGAGACTGTCGGCCAGTTGCGGCCGCGAGTTCGTTTAATCCAATTGTCAAAGAGCTGCCAGCAGATGGCCACGAGCATAATGGCCCCGGCGGCCAGCAAGAACAGAACGACCTCGAAGCGGGTGACCGGGCCGCCACCACTGTGGAGGATAATGGCGACTAACTGAGCTATTGTTGGGCACATTTGCTTTGAGCTCCTATTATTCAAGATCAAGACCCTGCAATCAGACGTCAGGATCCTTTATCAAATCGCCTAACAAATTCTACTTTCCGATGCAAAACGTCGAAAAGATCAAATTCAAAATATCGTCGGAAGTGGTCTGCCCGGTCAGCGAATCCAGCGCCCACAGCGCGCGATAAAGATCCAGCAAAATCATCTCGTGGGGAATCTTGTTCGCATTCGCCTGCGCCGCATCCCCAAGCGCCGCCAGCGCCGTCGTAATTGCCTGGTGGTGCCGCAAACTGGTCAGCATCCCTGGCTCCGCCGCCGCACCGCCCGTCGCCAGCGCCAGAATCCGCTCCCGCAGCGCCGCAATCCCTTCTCCGGTAAGCGCTGAAGTTGCCAGCGTCAGCACTCCGCCAATCTCCCCAGCAATCGACCACGCTTTCACCAGGTCGCACTTGTTCACGGCCACCACCGCCGGCCTGCCCTCGACGGCCTCCAGCAGCCGATGCTCCTCCTCGTTCAGCGGCTGCGTCGCATCCAGCACCACCAGCACCAGCGCCGCGTCGGCCAGCGCCTCGCGGCTGCGGCGCAATGCCCAACTGCTCGGCCTCCTCCAGTATCGCGAGGCCCTCGCGCAACCCCGCCGTATCCACCATCTCCACCGGAATCCCGTCCAGTGAAATCCGTCTCCGTCACCAGGTCCCGCGTAGTTCCCGGCGTCGCCGTCACAATAGCCCGTTCGCGCTCCACCAGCCGGTTGAAGAGCGAGCTCTTGCCCGCATTGGGCCGCCCCACAATGGCCATGGTCAGCCCGTCGTGCACAATCCGCCCGCGGCTAAAGCTGGCCTCCAGCGCCCTCAGCGGCGGCGTCAGCTCGCCAATCCGCCGCGCAATCTCGGCTTCCGCCGTCACCTCCACATCGTCCTCGGCAAAGTCGATTCCCGCTTCGAGCAGGGCGATCAGCTCCACCAGCGCCGTCTTCACCGGCCCCACGCGACGGCTCAGCGCCCCGCCCATCTGGCTCGCAGCCTGCCGCGCCTGCGTCAGCGTCTGCGCCTCAATCAGGTCGCGCACCGCCTCAGCCTGCGTAAGGTCCAGCCGCCCGGCCAGAAAAGCGCGCTCGGTAAACTCGCCCGGCTCAGCCAGCCGCGCGCCCAGCTCCAGCGCCCGTCGCAACAGCAGCTCCAGCACCACTGGCGAACCATGCGCCGCAATCTCCACCACATCTTCAGCCGTATAAGAATTCGGCGCCGCAAAAAATGTGACCATAGCCTCGTCAATCTGCCCCGCATCCCCGCCCACCCCATCCAGCACATCGGCCAGCCGCGCACGCCCGTGTTCCAGCGGCTGCCGCAGTCTCACCAGTTGCGCCGCAATCGATGCCGCATCCGGCCCGCTCAGCCGCACAATCCCGATGCCCCCGCGTCCCGGCGGCGTGGAAATCGCTACAATAGTCTCCGTGCTCAGCTCTGGGCCATCCATCAGTAGATAGTATAGAGGCTCGCCGTTTGCCGCGCCTCACCGTTCTTGGTATAAAGAGTTCGGCAAACCTGCACGCAATCTACACGCCCCACCGTGAGGAAATCCCATGACCACAAATCGCATCGCAACCACCGCCCGCATCGCGCTGGCCGCAGCCATCCTTCTTATCGCCGCTCATCCATCCCCCGCGCAACAACCAGCCGGAGCAAAGCTTGACCTCACTCCCGTCAAGCCCGAATCCGTAGGCTTCTCCACCGAGCGCCTTGAGCGCCTCCACGCGCTGATGCAAAAGGAAGTGGACCAGAAGCAATTTCTCCGGCATTGTCACCCTCCTTGCCCGCCACGGCAAAGTCGTCGACTTCCGCGCCTACGGCGTGCGCGATATAGCCAGCGGCGCGCCCATGACCAAAGACACCATCTTCCGCGACTTCTCCATGACCAAGCCGGTCATCGGCGTGGCCATGATGATCCTCTACGAGCAGGGCAAGTGGCTCCCCTCCGACCCCATCTCCAAATTCATTCCCGAGTTCGCCAACCTCAAGGTCTTCAAGGGCGTCGATGCCAGTGGCAAAATGATCCTCGTCGATCCTGATCACGCCCCCACCATGCGCGAGCTCATGACCCACACCGCCGGCTTCAGCGACGGCAACAGCGGCACTGTGGTCGATGCCATGTACAAAGACCAGCACGTGCTCGGTCAAAGAATCTGCAGGAGATGGTCGACAAGCTGGCCAACATTCCTCTGCTCTATCAGCCCGGCACAAAATGGATCTACAGCGTGTCCATGGATATCGAGGGCTACATCGTCGAAAAACTTACCAGCCAGTCGATGCCCGACTTCATGCGCGACCAGATCTTTCAGCCCCTGGGCATGCGCGACGCAGGCTTCTACGTGCCTGAAGACAAGCGCGACCGTTTCGCCGAGCTCTACACGGAGGGACCAGACGGCAAGCTGGTCGTCGACGACGCCGACCCGGCCGTCGCCGGCCTGCGCGAGTACAAAGCGCAGCCCACCATGCCTTCCGGTGGCGGCGGCATGGTCTCCACTACCGAGGACTACTATCGCTTTGCCCAGATGTTCCTCGACCACGGCGAATTGAACGGCGTGCGCATCCTTGCGCCCTCCAGCATTCAAATGATGGACACAAACCGCTTGCCTGAGAGCATGCTCACCGGCGGGTATAGCGTCGGCACGCAATTTTTGCGGCCCGGCTTCGGTTATGGCTACAACGGCGCCGTCGAATACGACCCGCAATTAGCCGACCTGCCGGATGGCAAAGGCACCTACTTATGGAGCGGAATCGCCGGTTCCTGGTTCTGGGTCGATCCCACCAACGACATTGTTTTTGTAGGCATGCTTCAGCGCATGACGGCCTTTACCAGTCCTCACCTCGGATACATGAGTCGCGCCGTCGTCTATCAGGCCCTCGTCGATCCGGCGAAGTAAATAAAAAATCCATAACAGGTGCCTGTGAAATTTCAATACGTTGTTCCTTCGTCAGGGCGTATTTTTGAAAGGGCACGGCTTCAGCCGTGCCAAATGCGGTCTCCAAAAAGGATTGGGGCTTTAGCCCCGGAAATGCGCAACATCAACAGATTCATGCCCGTAGTCGTAGCAGGGGTTGTGGGAATGTGGGAAGCGCACTTCAGCTTTCCAGCTTTTCCATAACCCGCTTCTCATCAATGCTTCCTGACAGATTGGAACAACCTCTTGAGTTTCTATAGGTGCCCCACATCTCGATTTTGAGCAGATCGTGTAGAGGCTCATCCGTTTGCCGCGCCTCACCGTTCTTGGTATAAAGGGTTCGGCAAACCTGCACGCAATCTACGCGCCCCACCGTGAGGTAATCCCATGACCGCAAATCGTATCGCAATCACCGCCCGCATCGCGCTGGCCGCAGCCGTCCTTCTCCTGGCCGCTCAACCATCCCCGGCGCAACAGCCAGCCGGAGCAAAGCTTGACCTCATTCCCGTTAAGCCCGAATCCGTGGGCTTCTCCACTGAGCGCCTTGAGCGGCTCCACGCGCTGATGCAAAAGGAAGTGGACGAGAAGCATTTCTCCGGCATCGTCACCCTCCTCGCCCGTCACGGCAAGGTGGTGGACTTCCGCGCCTACGGCGTGCGCGACTTGGCCACTGGCGCGCCCATGACCAAAGACACCATCTTCCGCGACTACTCCATGTCCAAGCCGGTCACCGGCGTGGCCCTGATGATCCTCTACGAACAGGGCAAATGGCTTCCTTCCGATCCCATCTCCAAATTCATCCCCGAGTTTGCCAACCTCAAGGTCTTCAAGGGCGTCGATGCCAGCGGCAAAATGATCCTCGTCGATCCTGATCACGCCCCCACCATGCGCGAGCTGCTCACCCACACCGCCGGCTTCAGCTACGGCAACAGCGGCACCGTGGTCGACGCTATGTACAAAGACCAGCACGTGCTCGGCTCAAAAAACCTTCAGGAGATGATCGATAAGCTGTCCAAAATTCCTCTGCTCTATCAGCCCGGCACAAAATGGATCTACAGCATGTCCATGGATATCGAGGGCTACATCATTGAAAAGCTCTCCGGTCAACCTCTGCCCGACTTTATGAGTGAAAATATTTTCACGCCCCTGGGCATGAGGGATGCGGGCTTCTACGTGCCTGAAGACAAGCGCGACCGCTTCGCCACGCTCTACAAGGCGGATTCCGACGGCAACCTGGTCGTCAATGCAGCCGCCGCCGGCGGACTGCGCGACTTCAAGGTGCAGCCCACCATGCCCTCGGGCGGGGGCGGCCTGGTCTCCACAACGGAGGACTATTACCGCTTCGCCCAGATGTTCCTCGACCGCGGCCAATTGAACGGCGTGCGTATCCTCGCGCCCTCCAGCATTCAACTTATGGACACCAACCACATCCCTGTAAACATGCTCACCGGCGAGTTTCACATCGGAACGCAAATTTTGCGTCCCGGCTTCGGTTACGGCTACAACGGC
This sequence comes from uncultured Acidobacteriaceae bacterium, assembly GCA_963724755.1. Lineage (GTDB taxonomy): Bacteria > Acidobacteriota > Terriglobia > Terriglobales > Acidobacteriaceae > Telmatobacter. The sequence continues at coordinate 79,446 of CAVRVZ010000012.1, read as the reverse complement.
GCCGTAGAATACAACCCGCAGCTAGCCGACCTGCCCGACGGCAAAGGCACCTACGTATGGGGCGGAGCCGCCGGAACCTGGTTCTGGGTCGATCCCACCAACGACATCGTCTTTGTTGGAATGATTCAGCGCATGCTCAGCGAAGCCAGCCCCCAACTCGAATACCTCAGCCGCGCCCTCGTCTACCAGGCCCTCGTCGATCCGGCGAAGTAGGTCGGTCGAGTTATCCTCACTAACTAAGTAACAAAACTACCGTGCCCCATCCATCCGCAGGTCGCCGCGGCGACTCGCGGATGGGTGGGATACCACAGCATAATAAGTGAAACCCACCCTTGAAATAAAATGCTGGGGCACCCGGCTGCGGACCGATCTGCCGGCGGACGACGGCCTGCGCCAGCCTGCCACAAAGCTTCAGTCGCTTCAGATCGTATGCTTCACTTCGCGCCTCTGGCACGCAGCAGCGCCGCCACTTCAGTCTTTCCATTCCCGTCAGCCAGTTTCAGCGCTGTGGTGCCGTCGTCGCTTTTGGCGTTAATGTCCGCGCCGTGCTCAATCAGCAGCTTCACAATATCCATCAACCCGCCGCCCGAGGCCGCCATCAGCGCCGTATGTCCCTGCGTATCCCTGAGCTCGGTCTTTGCGCCGTGATCCAGCAGCAGCTTCACCAGTTCCGCTGAGCCTGAGACCACCCCCAGCATCAGTGGCGACAGGCCGCCCTCCTCCTGAATGTTGACGCTGGCTCCTTTCGCCAGCAGCAGCTTTACCTCGTCGATATTCGAGGTCATCACCGCATAGTTCAGCGCCGTGTCGCCGCGTTTATCCACGAGGTCGACGCTGGCGCCCTTGTCCAGCAGTTGCTTCACAACGTCAGTCTTGCCCATTGCAGAGGCGGCAATCAGCGCCGTGATGCCATCTTTGCCCTGGGCATTGATATGCGCGCCTTTCTCCAGCAGTTGCATGACCGCCGTGAAATCCCCTTTCTCGATGGCCTGGAACATCTGCTCATCTACGCTGGCGGCCACGCTCTGGCCGCCAGTATTCGAGCCGGCCTGCCCTGCGGCCATCAGATTCCACGACAAGCCCATTACCAATACAGCGATTGCCAACAAGACTTTTTTCATTCCTGCCTCCCGGCGCAAAAAAACAAATTTACCGCGATGGTATCTTGTTCCCCTCACTTGTGTGGCCCGTATCGCCCTCGTTTATGGACTGACTAGGGCTCTGGCATGCCACAGCATTTTCGTCACGTCGTCGTTTTTCCCCTCAAGAGCCAGATCAATCGCATTCTTCCCATTCTTGTCCCTGGCCAGCACTTTCGCTCCCCAATAAAGCAGCAGCTTCACCACCTCGGTCCGTCCCTGGATGACCGCCAAAATCAGCGCCGTATCGCCTCTGTTCATTGTTTCCAGCGGGTTTTGGCTTGCATCCTGCTTGGAGCCTTTGTGGGCCGGGCCCCCGACCCTGGCTTCAATCTTTGCGCCTTTCTGGAGCAGCAGCTTCACCACATCGGCATGGCCGCCCGCGGCTGCACTGTGCAGAGCTGTATAGCCGTTCTGGTCCATGGCCTCAATCTTCACGCCCTTCGCCAGCAGCAACTCAACCATGTCGATCTTGCCGTCCATAGCCGCCTTAGTCATCGCCGTGTAACCCAAATACTTGTATGTAGCCTCGGCATTGGCGCCATGATCCAGCAACAGCTTCATCACTTCGATGTTGCCGTCATCGGCCGCGCGCTGCAGCGCCGTTTCGTCCAGGTATCTGTCTTCGGTGTGGGCGCCCTTCTCCAGCAGCAGCTTCACCATCTCTGTTTTGTGCAGCACCGTCGCCCATAACAATGCTGTCCCAATGCCGTCGTTGGCATTGATGTTGGCGCCTTTATCCAGCAGTTGCTGCGCCGTCGCGGTATCGCCCGCCTGGGCGGCTACAATCAGTTGCTCATCGATATCAACACTCTTGCCAACAGCCTGGCCCACGGCCATACGGCTGAACAGCAGAATTGCGAAAAACAAAATTGTGACCGGAACTTTCTTCATCGCTATCCCCTCATCCGCACCGGGGGAAGCAGTGCGTATCCGGCTCGCAGAGAAATTCCCGAAAGCCGGGACCTCCGATTGCACAGAATTCTACTCCTGCCGCGCAAGAGCGGCACTCACCAGAATCCAGCAATGCGTTTCAAACGTGCCGAATGAACCGCCTCCCTGCCGAATACGTAATCCCCTGCAGCCAATCGAATGCTAAACTCCGGCAACAGGGAGAAGTGAATGGGAGCAACAAAAATCGAGTTTCGTCTGCGCATGGTGATCCTGGTGACCGTCGATCTTTCTGGGCTTCTATGCTCCATGGATTGAAGTCTGGGGCTTTGGCCCGCGTATCCCGCTGATGGAGTGGCTGGCGCTTGAGTTGGCCCGGATCGGCCTTGCTGCCCTTCGCCGTCGCCGCGCCGGTGGTCATCGTGCTGGCTTCGCTCATCGCCGCCGTGGGCGCGGTTTTTCGCGTATGGGGCACGGCCTACCTGGGCTACGGCACCGTTCACCATGAGCAGATGCAGGCCGGCGCAGTCATGGCCGACGGGCCTTATCGGTACCTCCGCAATCCGCTCTATGTTGGCGGATGGTGCATGATGGCGGCCATGGCCTTCCTCATGCCGCCCTCCGGCGCGCTCGTTTCCATGACGCTGGTGACGGTTTTCTTTCTGCGGCTGATTCTGGGCGAAGAGGCGTTTCTCACCGTCCAGCTTGGCGAGCCTTACCGCGAATATCTGCGCGCCGTGCCGCGCCTCTTTCCGCGTCTCCACGCCGGCCTGCCGCCTGCCGGGCACAAGCCGCACTGGCTCATCTCCGTCATCTCCGAAATCAACCCCATCGGCATCTTTTTTACCCTGGCAGTTCTCTCGTGGAGTTATAACCACCGGCTCATGATTCAGGGAATCCTGGTCAGCCTGGGCGTCTCGCTGGTGGTGCGGGCGTTCATGATGGGCAAATCCGCCGTCGGTCAGCAAGCGGCATAGAGGGCCAGTACAGTCGCCGGAAGATCCTGATTACCAGCAGCGAGCCTGATCTTTAGCGCAAAACGGAAAAGGGAGAGCGCGTGGCTCTCCCTTTGTTCCGATCACCTGCGAGCCGATGAGCCCGAAGTTACTTCTTGGGTGGGGCGATCATGTCCTTGGCGGCCTTGGCCACGCGGAACTTGACCACCGTCTTGGCCTTGATCTTGATTGCCTCGCCGGTCTGCGGGTTGCGGCCCATGCGGGCTTTGCGCTCTGCCTTCACCAGGCGGCCGATGCCGGGGATCACGAAGACGCCGTTCTTCTTGGTTTCCTTGATGGCGGTCTCCGCCAGAAGGTCGAGGAAGGCTGCGACTTGCTTGTTGGTGAGTTCCATCTTCTCGGCCAGGTGCCGTGTCAGAGCGGTCTTTGTCATTCCAGTTGCCATGTGATGTTCTCCTTTGTGGCTAGCCCTCGGGGCTGCCGGTCTTGCCCGGGTTTCCGCCGCGAAATGCGTACCGCATGAGGGAGTGCGACCGGAACAACTTTCGCAGGAAACCCTTGTATTCATGCGGGTTCGGTGAACCCATCGAAGGTTACAATGCGACGAATCAGGCAGGCAAAGTCAACTGAAAAAGCCTGTTTTCCACAAGTTTCTTTGGATTTTATGCCGATTTTGCCTATTTTTGCCTGAAATCACCCGGTTTTGGCCTTTCGAGCCGCCGCTTCAAGAAACAAAACCCGGAATCGAGAAAACCGGCGGGAACGCGCTATTTCAGCCCGAAAAGCACCGTTTTCCGGGGCGCAAGCGTGGCCGCAATCGGAGTATTCAGCGCATCCACCACCGGCGCGGCCAGCCGAAAATGACGAATCAGCGTGGCGGCAAAATCCTTTTTCAGCGCCGCGGCGGCCGGCAGCGACGTGCTCAGCCCCCATTGCCTGCATTGAATCAGATCCAGCGCCGGATGCTCGCACGGAAACCCCTTCGGCGGCCTGGTGAGCGCATTCCCCTCAAATTCCTCAAAGGTCTTCCGAACGGCCGGCTTATTCAGCAAGCTTGCGGAATTCCTTGTGGTGATCGAGCAGCCAATGGCGAATGGCGGCCAGTTGCTCTTTCTCCGGCATCCAGGCTCCGGCGGCGATCACCACTTCCTTGGCGTCGATGTGGAAGTAGTATCCGGCCCCGGAAGTCTTTCCCATTCCGTGATGCGACCACCACGCCGCCACGTGCGTCTTGTAGGGCCGCTTGTCGGGCTGAAGCGCGTATCGCGATAAATCCTGAACAGACATTTCTCCGCCGGCCGCACAAAATCAGGCGCAAAATCCATCATCGCGTCCGTCACCTTGCGAATGATGGCCAGCATGGGCTCTTTCAGCTCCGCCTCAAAGATCGCCTTGCGCGGCACGAACCAATCGCGGTCATTGTTGCGCGCGATGCCGCGCAGAAATTTGAGACCCTCGGGGCGAAGATGGGCGGGGTACTCAACGGAATCAGATGCTCTTGCTGAGAATTTTGATTCATGAGCCATACTGTAGGAAGATTAACAAAAAAACTCATCGCGGGGGATCAATGCGCCACAACCCTCCCCTTGCAACCCTGCCTGCGGTCTAAGGAGTGGAACCAGCATCTTGCGCTGCTTTCCGGGCCATCTTCGCCTGGTGCCTGCGAATATAGTGCGCGGCAATATCGGGATAGAACTCGCGAATGGTGGAGTTGATCACGTCGCGCATGACGGAGTAGCCGAATTTGGTGGCCAGGACGCTGAAGGTGGTCGCGCTGGGTGGGTAGTAGTACCGGGAGACAACCTGCGTCAGAACCTTGCCGCCAAGCCCGGCAAAGTTGGGCGTCTGCCGGCCGCCATAGGTGCGCGCCACGCCTTGCCGGCTGATTACGTAAAGTTCGCGGATGGCGACACTGTGACCCGTACCGAGAGCGTAAAAGCGGGTATCTTCGTGCAAAATTGAGGGCAGCAGCCACGCGGAGAGATAGGTGCCGTCCGATTTATCAAGAAATCCGCGCCATGTGTAGGAATAATAGCCTTCCATTCCTTTGCCGAACACGGGATGTTCGTTTTCTCCCTCCGCGAGCAGGGAGGTGAGGCCAAGAATGATGAAGGTCGAGTAATCGGTGGCCTGGTGGGTGGCTACCGTAAAGTTATATTTCCAGCCTGGCGCCGGAGGCGTGGCGCCGCCGGAGACGGAGCGGAAGTTGGGCATGATGCCCAGAAGCCGCTGCGGCTGCTGGCGCTCCAGCGGGATAGGATTCCCGTTGGCGTCGACAGGTACGTTGGAACCGGGCTTGGTCTGCAACGAGCCGCGTTTGGCCTCTGGCGCAGTCTGGCCGAACGGCGTGCCATCCGCGGAAAAGGCCAGGTCCAACGATTCGGCGAAATCCTGCGATGAAGAGGATAAGCGTGAAGCGGGCGCGGAGCCGCCAGCCGCAGGCTGAGGCGCGTCCGGAAGCTGCACCGGCTGGGCATGGCATGTTGTGACGAGACACAGGCAGATTAGAGCAACAATCAAACGCAAACACACCATCCTTGAAGCACTGGGGAAAATCGCAATCAGTAACTGACATTCAGATGCCTGCTTTGATTAGAACAGGAAAATTGCAATGGTGTTCGTTAATTCCGGCCGGGAAATCGCTATAAGCGCAAAATTCACATCTTAAATATCCACGCATCCTGTTCGGTTGAAAGGACCCCGCACTCTACCGGATCACCTTCACGCGGGACAGAAAACGTGCGCCGAAGGCAGTTGGCCCCACCGCAGGTGCTTACCGGATCACCTTCAGCGCCCCGCGGAAAAGCCCGTCGAAATCCCCGGCGAGACTCTTCTCTTTGGCAATCGCCTGTTCGATCGCCTTCTCCGCCGCAACCCGCTGATAGCCCAGATTCACCAGCGCGGAAAGCACATCGTCCACCGCCGGTCCCTGCACCGACGCCTGCACCGGCGCGACGGCAAAGTCGTCCAGCTTGTCTTTCAGCTCCACCACCAGCCGCTCGGCCAGCTTTTTGCCCACTCCCGGAATCCGCACCAGTTGCGCGTGATCCTGGCCGCGAATGGCCTGCACCGTCCGCTCCACAGAAAGCCCGCTCAGCATCTTGATCGCCAGCTTGGGGCCCACGCCGCTGACAGTGATCAGCCGCTCAAAAAGCCGCTTCTCTTGAGAGTCGAGAAAGCCGAAGAGCGCAATCTGGTCCTGGCTGACCTGGGTGTGAATGTGCAGCGCCGCCTCAGCGCCCACGCTGGGCAGCGCCGTGAACGTTGGAACTGAGATGGTGACGTCGTATCCCACCCCGCCAGCCTCAACAATGGCCTGGCCGGGATGCTTGTAGAGGAGCTTTCCGCGCAGGTGAGCGATCATGGTGCCCTATTGTAGAATCCCTGGCCGCCTGGCCACACCCTATTCTCCCCGTTCATCCGTCTAAAAAGAGCGGCGCGGGATTAGCCCAGGCAGCGCCCCAGCCAGATACAATAGGGTTCTACGCTACGGCTGCCGGGTGGTATACGATCTTTTCTTGAGATTTGGAGCAGGTGCACGTGAGAGGCATGATCCGCCGCAGTCTGCGGCTTGAATTGGTTGCAGGACTTGGTATCGCGCTGGCGATGCCCGCGCTGTCAGTGGCTGCTGTGAATTCGCCAGGGTTTGGCCACGCAGACCACGTTGAACGTGGAGACCCGCGACCAGGGCGGCCGCACGCAGGCCACCGTCGCCGTCACCGTCACCGGCGTGGACGGGCTTCCGGCCACCGGCGCCGTCGTCCTCAGCGACCAGGGCTAGCCAACTGGCCGGTGCGGGGCTCAATGCCCAGGGCCAGGCCAGCTTGACGATTTCTCTTCCAGCCGGCGACCACTCTCTGACGCGCGATCTATAACGGCGACGCCACTCACGCTAGCTCAGTCTCCCAGCCGGAGGAGGTGCATGCGCTCGACAGCTCCACTCCCAGCTTCCGGATTTCCATCTCGCCGGTCACGCTCACTCTTACCCCCGGCCAAACGGGAACGCTCATAGCCTCTGTTACGCCGGTGAACGCCGCCGCGCTGACGGCCCCCATGTTCGTCACGCTTTCCTGCTCAGCCCTTCCCGATCAGTCTTCCTGCACCTTTACCCCGGAAAACATCGAGATCCTGCCCAACGCCACCGCCCCGGTTACCAGCACCATGGTCATCGTCACGCAGGCTGAATTCGCATCCTCGCCTGCTCGTCCCCGCTCCAACCCCGTCGCCTGGGCGTTTCTGCTTCCCGGCGCGCTCGGCCTGGGCGGACTCGCCTGGGGAACCCGCCGCCGCCGCTGGCTCAACCGCCTCGTGCTGCTGGCCCTGGTCGCCCTGGTCACCACGCTGGGCGCCACGGCCTGCTCGCCCCGTTACGACTATTACAACCACGGCCCGCCCATCCCCCCGGCAACTCCCGCGGGCACTTACACGGTGCTCGTCACCGCGCAGTCCAGCAACGGCATCACCGCCATTACCCAATCCGCCGACCTGGCGCTGACGGTGCAGTAGTCCAGGGCTGCATGAACCGCTGGCATTCCCCTCCCGCGGAACTCTACGCACTGGTCGAGCAAACGCCGGCAACGGTGCTGCTTGGAGTGCGCCAAGCCTCCCAGCCCAGGAGTCTGACCCGCGCAGTCGCCAATCCTGAATCCCTGACCCGCCTCTTCACCGCTCCCCTGCGCGTCTGCATCGCCAATCATTCAGCGGAACTCCCCGGCCTCTTTGCGGAGATTGAGAGCGCCGTTGCCGCCGGCCACTTTGCCGCGGGCTTCTTTACCTACGAGTGCGGCAGCTTCTTCGAGCCCACGGTCGCCATGCCTCGCGGCCAGTCTTTGCCCAGCCTCTGGCCCAGCCACTAGCCTGGTTCGGCATCTACCGCCGCCCCTGGCTCTTCGACCACCGGACGGGAACCTTCCTCGACGGCGATCCTCCCGGCCTTGCCGCCTTCCGCTCCGCCGTAGCTGGCCAGGAGCCGCAAAATCGCCCCGCTGCCGGAAGCCGCCATCGCCCTCACGGAACAGCAATACGCCCAGCAAATCGAGGCCATCCACGAGTGGATTCGCTCGGGCGACGTTTATCAGCTCAACTTCACCGTTCCCATGCGCGTCCATGCTCCGGGCAGCTCCGCCGCGCTCTATCAGCGCCTGCTCAGCCGCCAGCCGGTCCCCTACGCAGCCTTCCTGCATTCGCAGCCCGACCGCCGCATCCTCTCCTTTTCGCCCGAGCTCTTCTTCCACATTGAAAGCCAAGGCAGCCAGCGCCGCATCACCACCCGACCCATGAAGGGAACCGCGCCCCGCGGCCGCACCACCCGCGAAGACCTCGCCCAGGCGGAGTGGCTCCGCAACGACCCCAAAAACCGCAGCGAAAACGTGATGATCGTCGACCTGCTGCGCAACGATCTGGGCCGCCTCGTCGAACTTCGGCACCGTCCGCACCCAAAACCTATTCGCCGTCGAGCGCTACCCCACCCTGTGGCAGATGACCTCCACCGTCACCGGCGACCTACGCCCTGAAGTCGGCTTCCAGCAGATCTTCCGCGCGCTCTTTCCCTGCGGCTCCATCACCGGCGCGCCCAAGGTGAGGGCCATGCAACTGCTGGCGCAGATCGAGCGGCAACCCAGAGGCGTTTATACCGGCGCCATCGGCTTCTTCTCTCCTGAGCAAACCGTCTTCAACGTAGCCATTCGCACGTTGCAACTCGACGGCGAACACGGCACCATGGGCATCGGCAGCGGCATCGTCATCGACTCCGTTCCCGCTGATGAGTACCGCGAATGTCTACTGAAGGCAGAGTTTCTCACTCGCCACACAGAGCCTTTTTCCCTGATCGAATCCCTGCTCTGGCAAGGCGAATATCCGCTCCTCGAGCTGCATCTCGACCGCCTGGAAGATTCAGCCCGCTACTTCGCATTCCCCTGCGACCGCGCCGAAGTCAAAGCCGCTCTGCTGGCCCACGCCGCAAAATTCACTGTCACTGGAACCGCAGGTAACTCAACGAAATGCCCCGTGCCCCATCCTTTCCGCAGCTTTTGGCGGAAAGGGTGGGAAACCACGAAACTCAATCGCCCGGCCCCTCCTACAAAGTCCGCTTGCTCCTCGACCGCGAGGGCAACCCGAAATCGAAGACGAACTCCTGCACGAAACTCAACATCAGCCAACGCAGAACCCATCCGCGTGCGCATCGCCTCCCAACGCACCGATCCCCAGGACCCCATGCTCTTCCACAAGACCACCCACCGGCCCCTCTACGCTGAAGCCCTGAAGTCCGCAACCCAGGCCGGCTTTGACGAAGTGCTCTTCCTCAACCTTCGCGGCGAGGTCACCGAAGGCGCCATCAGCAACATTTTCATTGAAAAAGACGGCCAGTGGTTCACGCCGCCCATCGAGTGCGGATTGCTCGCCGGCGTTCAGCGCCGCCACATTCTGGAAACGCAGCCCAACGTCGAAGAAAAAGTGCTGTATCCCCAGGATCTCCGCCAGGCCGACGCAATCTATCTATCCAATGCCGTGCGCGGCCTGCGTCCTGTGGTCATCGATTGGGAAGACTTGCCTACTTATCGATCCGGCCCATAATACTGATACGTGGGAGCCCCATCCATTCAGCATTTTTGCTGAATGGGTGGGAGACGATAAAACTATTTGAGGGCCGGATCAATAGTGCCCATGCGAGCTGAAAGCGGAAGAACCGATGAACCCATTTAACTGAGCGGAATCTTTCCGCTTTTTGCATCGCAAAATGGCCGCGGTTCGAAATGAAACCCGCGTACCACGCTCGTTACCGCTCATTTCATTTCCCAAGTCAAGATGTCCGTGTACACTGGACTCGCTATGAGCTGCCTGTTCTGCAAGATCGTTGAAGGAGTCATTCCCTCCACCCCCGTTTATCAGGATGAGTTTGGTTACGCCTTCGCCGACCTTAATCCCCAAGGCGCCCGTCCACGTCCTCATCGTCCCCCGCCGGCACATCAGCTCCATGGCCGATGTCAATCAGGATGATCGCTCACTCCTGGGTCACCTGCTATGGGCGGCGGCAGAGATCGCCCGGACCAAGCATCTCGACGACGGCTACCGCATCGTTGTGAACACCGGCGTAGAAGGCGGCCAAACCGTGGACCATCTCCACCTCCACCTGCTAGGCGGCCGCTCCCTGACCTGGCCACCAGGATAGAAAAGACAGGGAATAGGGAATAGGGAATAGGGAATAGAAAAGCGGCAATCAGCTTTTCAGCTTTTTCATCATTACAACCAGCATACGGCCGACTTCGTCGGATAAGGACTCGGCTTGTGCATGGGTTCCTGCGAACCGAAGCCTAATCCCTTTGAAATGATAAGCTGCGTCTGGACTTCGCCATTTGAACCTCTGGCGTGCCCGAGGAAGGATATGTACTCGCCTCTGGACGATTTGCCGTAGCCCTCCGCGGTGTTAGCTGGCAACGGAAACGGATGCCCGGCGCAGTTGATTGGTCAGTCCGAAAATCGTTCAGTGGCTCGGAAAAGTTGAAGTGAGCTTATAAATAGCCAGACTCATCTCGACTGCGCGTTGCCACACTACGAGATCCTTGAAGGAATCGTTCATTGTGTTTTAGTTGTCTTGCACCAACTCAATCAACCACTTTACTCTCACTATTCCCTATTCCCTATTCCCTATTCCCTGTCTTTCTCACACCGGCTGCTGATAGTACTCTTCTTCTTCTTCCATTCCATAGCGGCGCAGCAGGCTTGGCAAGCTCTGCGAGAAGGCTGACCGCGGCATCACCGTGTCGCATCCCGCCTCAGTGGCCTTCATCTTCAGGTCGCCTTGCAGATGGTTGAGAAATCCAATGATCGACGTGGCCTTCTTCAGCTTGGCTTTGAACTTGGGAATCAGCGTCATCGGCTTGGCGTTCAGGTTGTTCAGGTCGAAGACCAGCAGCGTGGGCCGTTCCGCTTCCGGAACGTCGGAGAGTTTTGCCACCGACTCCTTGTCGCCCTTGACGAACTCCACCTTCACGCCCAGCTTGCGCGCCGTCTCCTGAATCTTGGCCTGGAAGAACAGATCCTCAATGAAGCAGAAGATGCGCGTGGGCGCGTCTTCGCGGACCGGAACCGCCGGCTGCATCATATAGACGTCCTGGTAATGGCCGCCGTTGCCGTTGTTGCTCGTAATCTGAATTGTGGAGGGAGGGCCGTCGGCCATGTTGCCGTTGACCGCGCGATAGCTGTGATCCATCGGGCCCACAAACTCCCGCGGTCCCTTCTGCTTGCCCTTGCGCTTGCCCTGCGAAGAACCCTGCGAGGGCGCATAAACGCTGTTGCCGGGCTGCGCGGCTGAAGCCGACCCTTCTGGAAGAACTTCTTCTTCTTCCGTCCCTGGCCCTGGTGATTCTGACGACGGGCGCAGCTGCCGTGGGCTGCTGCGGCACGCTTGCATCGGAGGTTGCGCCTGAGGTTGCGCCTGGGCCATCTGGCCCTGGGGCGCGCTCTTTTGGCTGCTTTTATTCTTGCGGCGGCGCCGCCGGCGCCGATGCCCTTGCGACTGTCCCTGGCCGATGGCCGGGACTGGCTCCAGATCAGTCTGGGGCTGCGTCAATTCTGTCGTCATGCTTGTACTTCCTGGCACTTTGCTTTCGGGTGCATTGCGCTCTTAGGTTAAGTCGTTTACTCGTCCAATGCTGAGATTGGCGCCGAGCTTCCATTTGCCTGCCTCTTGTCCGGTCCTGGACGGGGAACACTCGGCAGGCAGGTGGTTCAGTCATTTGAGCACATCGGCCAAATTGTCTCGTAGCTTACTTGCATCAGCGCTACGCACGCAATCGACCATCATTCACCAAAAGAGTTGCTGCCTTGCCGCCTTCTACGCAGGAGCCCCACAGGAGCTCATCCGGTTATCTGAATCTCAGGATCGATGCGGTGCGACAGGCGCTTTTCCTCAGATGACGCATTCTTATGGGAGTGTTCGCCGCCTAAGCCTGATATGGAATGAATGATGCGGCGAAACTTCCTTGCTCAGCGGCGAGCTTGCTCTACCCGTTCCGGGTGGCTCGCGTCAGCCGCCTGATACGCAAATCAATACTACAGCGAAGTCGCACTGGCTGGCAAGTGAACTTTGGTGGTATCCAGACGGTATCCGGGCTACAGGCCCCGATTCACAGCCAGAATGCCCCTAATGCACAAAACGCCACTCCTCAAGGAGTGGCGTTTCGCTTTCCTGCTCTGGGCACTGGCCTCCCAGACTTGCTGGTGTGCGGTGTCTCTGCACACCGCACATTTTTCAGACTTTTCCCGGCTGGTTCATCCCTTTTGAGGGCCGCTCGTTGGCGGTTGCTCTTGCCGGGTGTCTGTTTTTCTTTGGGCTGGCCGGGATTCATCCCCAGCAGCCGGTTTATCACTGGCACTTATCTATCAGCAATCCGCGTGCCGTTTCATGATTTTGAGTGTTTTCAATGACTTGGGATACATTTCTCGAGACGATTTTCTGCATTCTGGGAGAAAAGTTCGAAGATTAATACAATAAACCATAGAAGCCGACCTCAGCACTGGCAATGCGGGCAATAGTGCGTTCCCCGTCCACCCACCAGAATCCGCCGATCGGCGTCTTGCATTTGCGGCACGGCAGGCCGGTGCGCTGGTAGACGCAGTGCTCCAGCTGAAAGAATCCCCGCACCCCATCGGCATCCACATAATCTGAAACCGACGACCCGCCCAGCCGGATGGCGTGCTGCGAGCACCTGACGAAGCCCCAGCCGCAGCCGTTCAAGTTCGGCCCTGGTCAGCCGTCCAGCCCTTTTGCGGGGCCGGATGCCGGCGTGAAACAGGCTCTCGTCGGCGTAGATGTTGCCCACCCCGGTTAACAATTTCTGATTCAGCAGTGCGGCCTTGATCGTCAGCCGCCGCCCGCGAAACAGAGCGGCGAACTCCTCCGCCCCAATGGTAAGCGGCTCTGCGCCGGTCGCTCGAAATCCTGCGCTGCGGCCCAGGTCGCGGAACTCCAGCCGCCCGAACCGGCGCGGGTCTACAAAGCGCAGCTCCCGCCCACTGGCCAGGCTCGAGGCGCGCGTGTGTGTGGGCGGCCACTGGACCATCGGGCGTGGTCACAAGCAGCCGCCCCGTCATGCCGAGATGCACGATCCATTGGGCCGTTGGTTTTTCGGGCACTCGTCCAAAAGGCTGCCGGCACGCAGTGCCCAGCTCGCAAACAATGTGTTTTCCGGTGCGATGAACGGCCAGAAATACTCGCCCCTCAAGACCTTTGCTCTGTCGCGCTCGGCGGAGTTTTGAAGGGTTCCGGCTGGCCGCTGAACCAGGCATGAAGAATGCGGTCGCCGCGCACCCGCTCGTGGACGCCACGGGCTATGGTTTCCACCTCAGGCAGTTCGGGCATGCATCAATTGTAGAGGAATGTGACTTAGTGAAACGATCTTGTATGTTCCGGCCTTGAAGTCCCGATTATCCGGCAGGCTCTCACCCAGGTGCTCATCCATCTCTTCGTCGTCAGCCCCCAGCGCCTGTACGATGCCCCATTTTGCCAGATAGACAAAACCAAGTCCGAGCCCTATCAGGAAGACCCCCACCGAGGAATACTCCAGGAGGTTGAGCCGGCTATTCTCTTCGACAGTCTGGTAAACCACGGTGCCATGAATGTTGCGCGGCGTAATGCGCATCTGGTCAGGCGCCGGCCACTTCGGCAGCGTATCCAGATAGTGCGTCGAAATCATGGCGGAGACGATCAGGCCCGCCAGACCAGGCAGGAGAAACAACAGCGAGAAAAATTTAAGCGTTCCCATTTGCGCGGGCTTCATATCTGAAACCTCTCTCGGTTGTCCCGTAGACCTTACCGTGCGTGCGGCGATCAGGGAACTCAAACCGAATATCCGTGCGGCAATATCCTGTGGAAAAGAGCCGCTTGGGCTCGTACGGCAAGGCATGTGAAATGAACGGGCATTTCAGCAGCTACACTGCCTTACGGAGTTTATAGCATATTTCAGCCGTGCCGCTTACTAAGTGGCGAAAAGATACTTAGATTAGGTAACTGATAAAGATCACTCTAGTTACCATAACCAGAGTTACCAGGCGTGAATTCCCTATCATGGCGAACGGCAATCGCCGCCTATTTATGCTCCTCGCCGTCGTGAATTCTGCTGGCCTCAAAGCTCACAACCTTCCACTTGCCCTTTTCATCCCGCACATAAACGCGGGTATAGCGATAGCTGCCGGAGATATCGTGCCCGCCAACTGTGCCCTTCACCTGGGCAAGGGAAGTGACCAGCGCCGTTGACCTGTAAAAACGGACTTTGCGCTCGGAGATATTGAGTGCCGTGATATGTGTCTGGCCGGAGCGAAGGCTGGCCAGCGCCTGGTCTCTGGTTTGCAGGGTGCCGGAGGGGGTGATGGCCATATAGTCGTCCGCCAGCAGGGCATCCATCGCCGCGATGTTCGACTTCAGCAGGGCGTTGCGCCAGGCATCCTCAAGCTCATCGATCTCGTGGCGGCTCTCGTGCTTCTGCGTTCTGGGAATTCCGGCCTGGAAGGGGTTCGCAATTGCCGCTTGCGCAGCCGCGGAAATCAGCAGCAGCCCCACCACCATCCGGCGGATAAAGAACATCAGGCGATTGGTCGTTGCGCCCTGCATAGACGTATCGGATAGTAGTCCCGGCCGGGTCAGCCGGTCAAACGCTTTCAGCAGCCGGGTTCCCTTTTTCAGTCGCCGTCTCCTCAAAATCAACCGCGCTTCCCGCGCCGGGACTCGCGCTCTTAGACGGCAGCCGACTCCTCAAACGAGAGCAATCAGGTTTTCTACGCTGCGATCCCGCATCATCTGGTAGAGCCCCCCCACGGCATACTTCTTGAAGTGCTCGCTCTCCCGGTGCGCTGCCTGGGCCTCCATGTCCTTATATTGCTCATAGATAAGCACAGTGTCGGGATCGCCCTCCAGATAGTGAGGAACGTAGTTCGCGCAGCCCGGCTCCTGGCGCGAGGCCTCCGCCAGCAGGCGCAGAGTTTCCGCCACTTCGGCGCGTTCTTCGGGGGCAAACTTCAATCGAACAATAAAGCTGATCATCAATTCGGCTACTCTCTCGCCCGGCTCAAACAGCCCAGGCGACGCTGCTCAGGTTTATGCGTGAATTTCGTTAAGTGCCGCCGCAAACTCCGGCAGCACCATCGTTTGCTCCCGGTCCGGCCCGGTCGAGACCATTCCGATCCGTGCCCCGCTCTCTCGCTCCTGAAACCTCAAATATTCCTGTGCGGCCTGGGGCAGCTTCTCAAACTCCGTAATCCCCTCGGTCGAGCTCTGCCAGCCCTTCAGCGTTGTGTAGACCGGCTTGATCTGCTCCAGCCCCTGCACATCCGCGGGAATCACGTCCGTCACCTTGCCGCCGATCTCGTACCCGATGCAAATGGGAATCTCCGCCAGCTCGTCCAGAACGTCCAGCTTGGTCACCACCAGCCACTCCGCCCCGTTCACCTGGTTGGAGTAGCGCAGCAGCGGAATATCCAGCCAGCCGCAACGCCGCGGCCGTCCCGTCACCGCTCCATACTCGTTGCCCCGCGCCCGCAGATGGTCGCCCTCCGCGCCGTGAATCTCGGTCGGGAACGGTCCCTCGCCCACCCGCGTCACATAGGCCTTGGTTACGCCGATCACCGTCCCAATCGCCGTCGGTCCCACGCCGGTTCCCGTAGATGCCCCGCCCGCCGTCGACGACGAAGAGGTCACAAACGGATAGGTTCCGTGATCGATGTCCAGCATCGTCCCCTGCGCGCCCTCGAACATCACGCTCTTGCCCTCGGCCAGAATCGCGTTCAGCAGCCGCCCCGTATCCGCCACAAACGGCCTCACCTGCTCCGCCGCCGCCGCATACTCCTCAAACATCTTCTCCGGGTCCAGCGGATCGGTTCCGGTCCCAAACAGCGCCCGCACAATCGCGTTCTTTTCCGCGCAGGCCGCCTCAATGTGCGTCTTCAGCAGCTCCGGCCGCAGCAGGTCCACCACCCGCAGCCCGCTGCGCGCCATCTTGTCCTCATACGCCGGACCAATCCCGCGGCTCGTCGTCCCAATCTTCTTCCGTCCCGGCGCGCTCTCGGCCGCCAGCTCGATCATGCGGTGGTAAGGCAAAATCACCTGCGCCCGGTTCGAGACAAAAAGCTGCTCGTCCACGGCCACGCCCAACCCCCGCAGCTTGGCCACTTCCTTCAGAAACGCGATCGGGTCCAGCACCACGCCGTTGCCGATCACGCCCTTGCATCCCGGCCGCAGCACCCCGCAGGGAATCAGTTGCAAAATGAACTTCTGGTCGCCGTGGATCACCGTATGCCCGGCGTTATGCCCGCCCGCGTACCGCGCCACGGCGGCAAACCGCTCGCTCAGCACGTCCACAATCTTCCCTTTGCCCTCGTCGCCCCACTGGGCGCCCAGCACTACCGCCGTCTTAGCTCGCATTTTCGTCCTGTTCCTGGTGAAGAGTCCCCAAGATTCGTAAAAGGGTTAATTTGTCATCCTGAGCGGAGCGTAGCGGACGTCGAAAGCTGCCCGAGGTCGAAGGACCTGCATTTCCCACACTAGCCCGAAGGCGCAGACCACCCCAGCCCGCACCATCTCCGATGATAAACCTTGAAGCCGCTAAGCGCGAAGGAGGCGATAATTCTTAGCGGATAACAAGCAAGCTTCACGCCGTGAGCTGGGTATCACCGATACTCAAAACTCGACCAACCCGCTACTCGCTAACCCGCTGCCTTTGCAAACGTATACGGCCCATCCGGCACCAGCGCAACCCGCGCCCCGGCCGGAAGCCCATTCAGCGTCGCCGCCACAGCCGAGCCCAAATCCTCGAAGGCCGTAGCCCCCAGGCCGCCCAACTGCTTCTTGCTCACTCCCGGCGTATAGAAGAACAGCTCATGCTTCAGCCCCACCAGCGCCACCTTCTCCACCTGCCACTGGTCCACCTCCACCGGCGTATCGGCAATCTCATCCAGAAAGCTCGCGTATCCCTTGAACGCCTCCATCTTGCGCGCAAACTCCGCCGATCCCATCCCCTCCGCGCACTCGCCCACCACCAGAATTCTCCCTCCCGGCTTCACAATATGCTGCGCCGCGGTAATGCCCTTGGTCGTCTGGTAGAAAGTCAAATCCAGCGGATACCCGGCCGCGCTGGTAATCACCGCATCCACCGGCTCCTGCAGCCGCTCCAGGCAGGTGGTCTCCACAAACTCCACCCCCGCCGCATGAGCCTTCACCGGATCGCCCGCAAACACGCCTGAAATCTCCCGCTCCTGCGTCAGCGCCACGTCGAGAATAAAATCGTGCCGCGCCATCGCGCGCAATCTCCAGCAACTCCGCGTGCAGCGGATTATCTTTAATCGACCCCTCCGTCGCCAGCGGCTCCCGCATGAACTTCGGCGAGTGCAGCACCTTGATCGTCTCCTGCGCCGCCAGTCCCGGAGCCACCAGCTTGCGCCCGCCGCTGAATCCCAGCATCAAGTGCTGCTCAATAAATCCCAGCGTGATGTGCAGATCCGCCGCCATAAACCGCTCGTCGATATAAACCGGCGTTCCCCGCCGCGTCGCGCCCAGCCCGCGATGCGCCTTGAACGCCCGCGCATCGTGGCTCACCACGCGATACTTCGCCGCAATCTCCGGCCCCACAATCTGCCTCACCTCGTCTTCGGTCGCGCCGCGGTGCAGCCCGGTCGCAATCAGAATCGTGATCCCTTCTACAGGAATCCCAGCCTCATGCAGCCGTTTCAGCAGCGGCGGCAGCGTAACCCGGTTCGGCGCCGGCCGCGTAATATCGCACACCGAAATCGCCGCCGTCTTCTTGCCCGCCGCCAACGCCGCCAGCGGCTCGCAGCCAATCGGCTGGTCGAGCGCCGCACCCAGCGCCGCCTCCGCATCCTTCAGCGCCACGCCCGACCGGCTGCGAATCACCTGGCAATCGAAACCCTCCGGAACCGAAACCTCAATCCCGTTTTTACCGAATGCGAACTGTGTTTTCATCTTTTTGTCCTAACGCTTTTTGTCGCTAGTATTAGATCTGGGTGCCCCATCCTTGACGCGGTCTTTGCGACAAGGGTGGGATAGAACGATGCCGGGATTATAAGAATAGTGAAAATGCTCTGACCATCCGCAGTCTTCGCCGGCGAATTTCCCTACTCATTTCACTCTAAATCTTTTCCCGCTATCGCTGTTCGGCTTCACAGGCAACCCCGCGGCTTCGCTGGTACAATTTCCGGCATGGAAACAATCCAATATAACCTGCCGCAATCTCGCATTCCTGTCTCTTGGTACAACATTGCCGCCGACCTGCCCAAGCCCATGGCGCCGCCGCTTCATCCCGGCACCCATCAGCCCATCGGCCCCGACGATCTGGCCCCGCTCTTTCCCATGGCGCTGATTATGCAGGAGGTAAGCACCGAGCGCGAGATCGAGATTCCCGGCCCCGTCCGTCAGGTCTATGCCCAGTGGCGTCCCGCGCCGCTCTTTCGCGCCCGCCGTTTGGAGCAGGCTCTCGATACCCCCGCCCATATCTATTACAAATACGAAGGCGTCAGCCCCGCCGGCTCGCACAAGCCCAATACCGCCGTCCCGCAGGCCTATTACAACAAAATGGAAGGCACCAAGCGGCTCTCCACTGAGACCGGAGCCGGCCAGTGGGGTTCAGCGCTCGTCCATGGCCTGCGCCTTTTTCGGCCTGGAGTGCAAGGTCTACATGGTCCGCGTCAGCTACGACCAAAAGCCCTATCGCCGCGCCCTGATGGAAGCCTTCGGCGCCTCCGTCACCGCCAGCCCCAGCACGGATACCGAATCCGGCCGCGCCATTCTCGCCGCGCATCCCAACTCCAACGGCTCTCTGGGAATCGCCATCTCTGAAGCCGTCGAAGTAGCCGCCAAGGATCCCAACACCAAGTACGCCCTGGGCAGCGTCTTGAATCACGTCCTCCTCCACCAGACCGTCATCGGCCAGGAGGCCATTGAGCAGATGGCGATGACCGGCGACGAGCCCGACATCATTCTGGGCTGCGCCGGCGGCGGCTCCAACTTCGCCGGCCTCACCATGCCCTACCTCGGCCGCAAGATCAAGGGCCAGTGCAAAGCCCGCGTAATCGCCGTCGAACCCGCAGCCTGCCCCAGCCTCACCAAGGGCCGTTTCACCTATGACTTCGGCGATACCGGCCACCTGACCCCGCTGGTCAAGATGCACACCCTCGGCAGCACCTTCATGCCTCCCGGAATTCATGCCGGCGGCCTCCGCTACCACGGCATGGGTCCGCTGGTCTCGCACGTAATGGACCTGGGCCTGATTGAAGCCACATCCGTGCAGCAGTTAGACGCCTTCGCCGCCGGCATTCAGTTTGCCCGCGCCGAGGGAATCATCCCCGCGCCCGAAGCCAACCACGCCATCGCCGCCGCCATCCGCGAAGCCCTCGTCGCCAAAGAAGAAGGCAAGCAGAAGACAATCCTCTTCGTCCTAAGCGGCCACGGCCACTTCGATATGCAGTCCTACATCGACTACCAGGCCGGCAAGCTGGAGAACTTCGACTACCCGGCCGAAGAGATCGCCATGGCCCTAGCCGGCCTGCCGTCCTTCGCCTGAACTGCTTCCATCAATTGTCATTGTGGTTGCCCCAGGTCTCGCTTTTGAGACATGGGTACCCACAATACTAAATAATCCGCATTTCGGGCTGTTATTCTTTTTGCATCATTGAAACTCGGCAGGTGGCCCACTCATCGATTCTGGAAACACAGCTCGGCTTTGAGAAGCTGTGCCCCGTTCATCGCGGCTTTATCGCGATGAGCGGGCGATCTTGAGGTCAGATCGTGGCCGGACTATGATAGGACCATGCCGTACGGTCTGAAACGGTTCCAGAAAGCGGAAGCTCTCCACTTCATCACATTCAGTTGCTTTCACCGTCTCCCTCTTCTTGAAGCACCGGGCGCCAAGAACACAGTCGAGGCCGTACTGGAACAGACTCGGGCACGCCATCAGGCGAGGATCTACGCCTACGTCCTGATGCCCGAGCACATCCATTTGCTCATCAACGAGCCGCCGTCGATCCTCCTGGCGCAGTTTCTCAAAGCCGTCAAGCAGATCACTTCGCGCAAACTGAGAGGCCAGCGCGAGAAGTTCTGGCAGGAACGCTACTTTGACCGCAACGTCCATGGCGAAGCATGCCCGCTCCGAAGTGATACGCTACATCCATCGGAACCCGGTGAAGCGGGGATTGGTTGCATCTCCCGGCGACTACCGATGGAGCAGCTTCAACCACTACGCGACCGGCGTTCGAGGAGTGGTTGAAATCGAGTCAGAGTGGACGGCAAGACTTCGCGGCCCACTCATCGCGATAGGGCCGCGATGAATGGGGCACAGCCGGGTGCCCCACATCTCGTCCGCCGCGACGGATGAGATATGGCATTGAACCGCCTCACGCCGCCTTCTTCACCTGCAAGGTCACCCGCAGACCGGCGGCGGAGAGCATGTTTACCAGCATGTCCAAGCCGAAGATGTCAATCTTGCTGCGCATCAGGTTGGAGATGCGCGGTTGTGTCATGCTGAAGACCTTGGCCGCCTGGGTCTGGTTTAATCCTTCTCCTAGGTCTCATCCGCCGCGGAGGACGAGACCTGGGCACCCGGCAATAGCATGTCACGGGAACCTTCCTCCAACTCGTCACATGCCGATGAGAACTGATTTTCCCTTTTGCCCTGCAAAAGAATGCGGGGTTTCGGCCCGCCAGGGGAGGGAATCGGTGAGAAAAAAAGAAACAGAGCTGAGCGGGAATGCACCGAAACTGGGACGGCGCTGGCCTCAGCCTATCTATAAATTAAGCGATATCAATCGGATACCAGCTCCAGAGAGCGGCCTCTTTCGCGCCGGCCATGGGCGAATGCGGCGCGCCTGCCCACTCGGGATTTGGCGCGCCAATTGCATTAATGCTTAGTAGTAACGGATCGTTAGTCTTCTCGTCCCCATGCTTCCCCAGGAGAATGATGCTACCAAACTAGCCGGATTCAACAGGTAAAAGGGACAATCGCACGCACACCATTGCCCCTTCACTGGGTTGAAATTGGTTCCTTCTGCCTGGACGCATGGGTAACTCTTCCTTCCTGCGATTCCGCGGCGCGCGGGTCGTGAGCCGTTTTGTAGCAACTTGAAAGCTCAGGAGAATTGAGTATGTCCCAGACAAGAATTGGAAACAGAAAGAAGTGGATCCGCCTGACGCTGGCGGTGGTGGCTACGATGCTCTTCTTGCCAACCGTCGCAGCCTACGCGGAAACGATAACCTACACGTTTTCAGGGGATGGTGCGGGCACCATTAACGGTAACGCATTCAGCGGCGACTTTTCGTTCGTCTTCACCTCAGACACGTCCGATGTTGCGCCGTTTGGATCGGAGTACATCAATCAAACACTGGCCGGCACGTTTACCGAGGACAGCAACATCTACACGGTGGACGGCATCTTCGGCATCATCGGGAACCCCGATCCGGCTTTTCCCCGCGTCGCTTTCTTCAACCCCACCATATCCAGCGGGTTTGGTCTTCAAGACAGCGGCCTCACCGGATATAACCTCGCCACGTCTATTACCGCCAGCTCGGGCGGTCCGGACGGCGCCTTGGAGGACGAACTCAACGGCAGCGGCTTTTCGCTGGATAGCGGCGCCGACACAGTGATCTTTACGTCCGATAGCACGCTCAACTTCACCGCCGCCGTGACGCCGGAGCCGTCTTCACTCATCCTGTTTCTCACCGGACTCTGTGGACTGGCCCTTCTGCTTAGGCGGCAGGTGGCCCACTCATCGATTCTGTAATCAGGACTCGGGTTTGAGAAGCTATGCCCCGTTCATCGCGGATTTATCGCGATGAGCGGGCATCAAGCCGGGTGCGGCAGGTGGTCCACTCATCGATACTGTAAACAGGGCTCGGGTTTGAGAAGCTGTGCCCCGTTCATCGCGGATTTATCGCGATGA
Organism: uncultured Acidobacteriaceae bacterium; assembly: GCA_963724755.1. Classification (GTDB taxonomy): domain Bacteria; phylum Acidobacteriota; class Terriglobia; order Terriglobales; family Acidobacteriaceae; genus Telmatobacter. Next base: position 57,524 of record CAVRVZ010000012.1, on the reverse strand, counting down.
GCGGGCATCAAGCCGCGTGCGCTACATCTCGTCCGTCACGGTGGACCGGACCCGGAATTCGACCGCCTCACGCCGCCTTCTTCACCTGGCGGTTCACGCGCAGACCAGCTGCGCAGAGCATATTGACCAACATATCCAGGTTGAGTCGATCTCTCCATTTGCATGGCTACGGACTCTCTCCGCCGATTCTTATCGCGACCCGGCCCCGCACTACAATGAACCGGTATGCCTACCGCCGTCCGATCGCACGCCAAAGTCAACCTCGGCCTCCATATTGGCGCGCCGCGTGCGGACGGCTTCCATCCGCTGGCAACCGTCTATCAGACCCTCGAACTGCACGACGTGGTCACCGTCTCGGCCCGGCCCGCCTCGGCTACCCGGCTGCAGCTCACCTCGAACGACCAGCGCGTCCCTACCGATAACCGCAATACCGCCTGGAAGATGGCAGCGCTGGCGCTTGAGGCGCTCGGCATCACCGCCGAGGTTGAAATCCATATCGATAAGCGCCTGCCCGTGCAAGGCGGCCTGGGCGCGGGTTCGGCCAACGCCGTGGCCGCGCTGGTGGGGCTGGAAGTGGAGTTGGGGATAGCATGTCAGCAGGTCAGCGAGTCAGCAGGTCTCGGTTCGGAGACCTGGGATCGCACATCGAGCAAAATATCTCGAGGATCGGGTACCCGGCATTCCGTTTAGTCGGCGTTCTGTGCGAATAAGGATGTGGATAGCCCGCCGCCTGGAAATCGCCGCCCAGGTAGGCTCCGATGTGCCGCTGTTTCTTATCGGCGGCACGGTTCTGGGCCAGGACCGGGGCCAGATTGTCTCCGCACTGCCCGACCTCGAACCCACCTGGTGCGTCGTGGCCGTCCCGCAGTCGGCGTCTCCACCCCGCAGGCCTTTCGCGACTGGGATGCGCTCTGCGCCGCCGAGGGTTTGACCGCTGAGGCTAGTCAAGATAGACTCAAAGAGTTGAGCCGCGCCTATGTCAGCGCCTTTTCGGGAGCAATTCCGGAGGGACGGCAGGGAGCAGGCTCCTCCGGTGTCCTCACACTAGGCGAGGACCTCGCCGGACCTCTCAAGTCCGCGCTTGTCCGCACCGGGATCACGAGCTGGATCGAGAACGACTTTGAACGCGTCGTCTTCCGCCAGCATCCCTCCCTTGCAGAGATCAAGCGCATTCTTCTGGGCCCCGGCACTCCGGAGGCAGCCCTGCATGCTTCGCTGTCAGGGTCAGGCTCGGCGCTCTTCGGGTTGTACCAGACCCGCGAAGATGCTGAAGCGGCACAGGTTAGGTTGAAGCAGCGGTTCCAGGAGTCAGAGGTGCGGAGCACATTGACCCGCACCCTGCCGCGCAAGGCCTACTGGAGCGAGATGATTTTGAAGTAAGAGGTTGACAGCCCACCCTTTTGGGAAAGAAACTCAGGTTCGGCTGTCATTGCTGGGCGATCGTCTAATGGTAGGACAATGCCCTTTGGAGGCATTTGTCCAGGTTCGAATCCTGGTCGCCCAGCCAAATTTGAAGAGTTCTAGTAGTCAGTGGTCAGGTTTCAGTTTTTTGGCTCGCACGACAGGGTTGCAGACAACTGAGAACTGACACTGACAACTGAATTTGACACTGAACGCAGCCAAAGCAAACCAGCTTGGAGGTATTCGGAAAATGGAAGCGGAAGCAGTGACGGCAACGGCGGAAGACAAGCAGGACGGCGGGCAAGCCGCGGCAAAGGAAGCAGCGCAGTTTGCGACTGCCGACGCCGCGACAAAAGCGAAGGAGGCCAAACCGGCCGCCGAGCGCAAGCGTACCCGCAACCTGAGCGAGGACAAGCGCTTCAAGCTCTTCAGCGGGACGGCCAACAAGCCCCTGACCGAGGAGATTGGCCGCCACATCGGCGTTCCGGTGGGCGAGGTCAAGATTCAGCGCTTTGCCGACGGCGAGGTTTACTTCCAACTCCTTGAGAATGTGCGCGGAGTGGATGTTTTCGTGGTCCAGCCCACCTGCTATCCGGTGGACCAGAACCTGGTGGAACTATTGGTGATGATTGACGCGCTCAAGCGGGCCTCGGCGGCCAGAATCACGGTGGTGGTGCCCTACTACGGCTACGCCCGCCAGGATCGCAAAGACCGCCCCCGCGTCGCCATCAGCGCCAAGCTTATTGCCGATCTGTTCACCACGGCCGGAGCACAACCGGGCCTTGTTTGTTGATCTTCACGCCGCGCAGATTCAAGGCTTCTTCAACATTCCCGTAGATCACTTATTTGCCAGCCCCGTTTTGGTGAGCTACTTCCGCGAGCTTACTTTGCCCAACCTGACCGTGGTTTCGCCGGATGCAGGCGGCGTGGAGCGCGCACGATTCTTCGCGCAGAAGATGGGCGCCCCGCTGGCAATCGTGGATAAGCGCCGCACCGATATTAATGTGGCCGAAGTGATGCACGTAGTTGGTGACGTAGAAGGCCAGACTTGCCTCATTATTGACGACATCATTGACACCGCCGGCACGCTGGTAAAAACCGTCGACGCTCTGTACGAAGCCGGCGCCGCCACCGTCTACGCTTCCGCCAGCCACGCCGTGCTTTCGGGCCCGGCTATTGACCGAATCGCCAAGCTCGCGCCTGGAACAAGTGGTCGTTACGAACACCATTCCGCTGCGCGAATCGGCACAGAAGTTGCCCAAGATCAAGGTGCTCTCTATCGCCGGCCTGCTGGGCGCGGCCATCGAGAGCATCCATATGGAGACCAGCGTAAGTTCGCTGTTTAATTAGGGGAAGTTTCAGGGATCAGTCGTGATCAGTCGATGGCGGTAACCGGCAGACGGCTTACGACTCGAAGACAACTTCTAACCCCTGAACCCTAACCCCTAGCTTCTAGCCTTACAAAGGGAGCGGACCCAAAACGTCCGTGCCCGAAACCAGGAAACGAGAGAGCGAATGCCGGAAGTAGTCGTAACCAAGCCCCGTGAGGGCAAGTTCAACAAAAACGCCGCGCGCCGCGTGCGCGTTGCGGGCAAAATTCCCGCCGTGCTGTATGGTTCCGGGCACGACTCCGGTGGCCATCGAGGTGGACCCCAAGCAGATTTCCCGAATTCTCTTTTCAGAGACCGGGCACAACACGATTTTTGACATTGAGGTCGCCGGCCAGGCCGCGGCCAAGGCCATGATCGTCGACTGGCAGCGCGAGCCGATCAAGGATCAGTTGATCCACATCGACTTGAAGCGCATTGCCCTGGATAAGGCGCTGCGCGTGAAGGTGCGCGTCAAGCTGGCTGGGCATTCCGATAGGCGTGAAGACCGCCGGCGGCGTTCTGGACCAGGTGTTGCGCGAGGTGGAGATCGAGTGCCTGCCCGCGGACATTCCAGTCCAATATCGCCGTGGATGTGAGCAACCTGGAGATGTTTGAGTCGTTGCGGGTAAGCGGTTTGCCGCACTCGGATGCCATCAAAATTCTGAATGCACCGGATGCAACCGTGGCCCACGTGGTCTCGATCCGCGAAGAAGTTGTGGCCCCGACAGAAGCCGAGGTTGCCGCAGCTGCAGAAGCTGCAGCCGCCGCTGCTGCTGCCACAACCGCCGAGCCCGAAGTGGCCAAGAAGGGCAAGCAGGAAACCGAGCCGGCCGGCGGAGCAAAGAAGGCCGACGCGGGAGCGAAGAAGTAAGCCTTGGCGGAAGCAAGTCAGTTCGCTCACCCCGGCGAGCATCAAATCGCTCGCCGTGGAATCCGGAGAACGGCCCGGTCCCTTTCTGGTGGTGGGACTGGGCAATCCCGGCCTGGAGTATCTGTGGACGCCGCATAATGCGGGGTTCATGGCCATTGACCGCATCGCCCAGCAAGAAGGGGTTGTGGTTCAGAACCGGCGCTGCCGGGCCGTTACAGCAACCTGCCGCATAGCGGGGCGCGTGGTGGTCCTGGCCAAGCCGGAGACGTTTATGAATCTGAGCGGGCTGGCAGTGGCCGCTCTGGTTCAGGAGTTTGAGGCGGACCCGGCCAAAGATCTGCTCGTCATTTACGACGAGTTGGACCTGACGCTGGGGACCTTCAAGATCAGGGAGCGCGGTTCGCCGGCGGGGCACAACGGAGCCCGCAGCGTTACCGCCTCACTGGGAAGCCAGGAGTGGTTGCGACTTCGCATTGGCGTGGGACCGGATTTACCACCGGAGGCCATTGCGGCAGCGGCGGCAAGCGGCCGGGCAGGGATTATCTGCTCTCGCCCATGCGCAAGGCGGATTTGACGGTGCTGGACGAGGTGCTGGACCGGGTGGCAACAGCTACGCGGCGCATCCTCGAACAGGGACCGGCAGCCGCAATGAACGAATTCAACCGTAAGGAAGATAAGGAGCAGGGAACAGGGAACAGGGAATAGGGAATGCGAATTGCGAACTGTTCATTGAAACTGAAAGCTGTATGATCGAGAGTTGAAGGCGCGGAGGCATGTCAATGAGGCTCCAGCGGAAAAGGAAACAGGATGTCCCGTTTGTATGAGGTTATGTTTATCGTTCGGCCCGATGTGGCCGAAGAGGATGCCGACAAGTTGATCGCCGGATTTTCCGCTACCGTGACTGGCGGCGGAGGCGTGGTGAAGAACGTCGAAAAGATGGGCCGGCGCAAGCTCGCCTACACGGTGCGCAAGTTCAACGACGGCAACTACGTTCTGCTGACCATTGAGGCCAACGGCGCGGGGGTGCTGGAACTGGAACGCCGCCTGCGCGTCACCGAGCCGGTGATCAAGTTCATCACCGTGCGCATCGACGAGGAAGAAAAGCGTCTGGCCAAGGTGAAGGCTCTGCGTGGCGTTCGCCGCAGCGCGACCCCAGCCGTCTCGGCTCCAGCCGTAGCAGCGCCAGCGGAAGCTCCGGCCCCGGCGGAAGTTGCCGAGCCGGTTCAGGCCAGCGCTTAGCAAGCTTCGAAACGAATCGCCGCTGCCGGCCCTTTGTTGGGTCAAAGGTTGCGGCCCGATCCAGCGTCCCGAGGCTCTTGAACGGAGCCGGCGGGACCAAAGAGAGTGAAGAGGAAACAGCATGTCTGATGAACCTGAAGTAAACGCGCCGGAAGAGGGCGCCGCACCACAAGCCACGGCTGCACCGGACGCCGCGCCGAGTTCCGGCCCCGGTCCCGGTTCCGGTTCCGGTCCTCGCACCGGCGGACGGCCCGGCGGACCGGGCGGACGGCCCTCCGGCGGACCCGGCGGACGGGGAAAGTTCTTCCGCCGCAAGAAGGTCTGCAAGTTCTGCACCGAGAAGATTGACGCGATTCCCTACCGCGACGTAAGGCTGCTGCAAGGATTTGTGGCCGAGCGCGGCAAGATCGTGCCCCGGCGGCTCACCGGCGTTTGCACCAAACATCAACGCCGTCTGACCCGCGCCATCAAGCAGGCCCGGAATATCGCCCTGCTGCCGTTTGCCACGCGGCACTAAACTGCGACGTCTCCGGTCTGTGAGCGCCTGTTCGGCCCAGGTTCGCCTTTGGACTGGGAATGACCTTGCTCGAACGGACAATTTGGCTGGCGCAAGCTTCGGACACAACATAGGATCTCGCCCGGCGCAGGCCGGATTGCCGACGCGTCTTGTCGCATCAGACGAATGCGCTTGCCGGCGCTCAAGAGCGCCCGCCCACGGCGCTGGAGAATTCGCAATGGAAGTAATTCTGAAGGAAGACGTAGCCAATCTGGGCCACCGCGGCGATCTAGTCAAAGTGGCGGAGGGCTACGGCCGCAATTTTCTGCTGCCGCGCAAGCTGGCAATGCAGGCTACCCAGGCCAATAAGGCCGTTATCGAGCAGATGAAGGCCGCCGCCGCCCGCCGCTCACGCCACTGAGAAGGCGCAGGCCGAGCAACTGGTGATCAAGCTGGAGCCGGTTGTGCTCAGCTTTACCCGCAAATCGGGCGAGGCCGGCCATCTTTTCGGCTCCGTTACCTCGGCCGATATCGCCAGCGGCACTTGAGGCCAAGGGCTTTGAGGTTGATCGCCGCAAGATCCAGTTGGACGAGCCTCTCAGGAGCCTGGGCGAGTTCAGTGTGGCCATCAAGCTGCACCGCGAAGTCACCGCGCACGTGAAGGTCCAGGTTCTCGACGAAGTTAGCGACGAAGCCCCGGCCGCCGAGCCAGCCGCCGCGGAAGCTACAGCCGAGCAGCATTACCCGCACCCACACCACCTCTCGGTTCGCCGAGGGGCAGGCGTGTCTCCGGCAAAGTCAGACTTCTCGATTAGATTTAGAGAACCTCTGTGTCCTTTTGAGTTCTATGCATGGTCGCCGCTCCCTGGTGGTCGCGTCGACTTTGGCCCTGCGGTTTCCAGGGATACATCGACTCTAGGTTCCGCTGTAGGCCCGTATCCCACACCGCCTCTTGGTTCGCTGAGCAGGCGCGGCGTGTCCGCCGCGCAAGATTCCGGCCTTCGGTAACTTTTACAGTCGCTTCTAGGCTCATTCCACCATCGCCAGCGGCTCGCTGCGGTGTGTGCGCAGTGTTGGCACGGCAGCCAGTAGGCTGCGCGTATCAGGATGCTCCGGGTTTGTAAGCAACTTTCTCGAAGGCCCTTTCTCCACTATTTGACCGGCGCGCATGACAGCCACTCGGCTGGCTACCTCGCCCACCACGGCCAGATCGCTGGAGATGAAGAGCATCGCAAGGCCATATTGCCGTCGCAGCTCTTTGAGCAATTCGAGCACCTGCGCCTGCACGGTCACATCGAGAGCGGTGGTCGGTTCGTCGGCGATCAGCTGGCGGGGCAGGCTGATGCCGCGCACCGCTTCCGCCGCTCCAAAGCGAATTTGCAAGTCTCAAATATCGAGCAGGGCGACACATGAATCAATCGTAGTGCATCGTGGCGTGGAAGTTTTTCTTACTGCCGCAACTCGACCAGCGTTGCCCCTTGCCCGCCTTCGTTCTGCGGGGCTTCGGCGAGAGTGGCTACGTGGGGATGGCTTTTCAGGAATTCGCGCACTCCGCGGCGTAAGATGCCGGCGCCGTGGCCGTGAATGACGCGAATGCGCGGCAGGCCGGCGAGGAAGGCGCGGTCAAGATACTTCTCCAGATCCGCTGTGGCTTCATCCACGGTGCGGCCGATGAGGTTGATCTCCATGCGCATATCGTCGGTGTTGGCGCTGGTGACGGTGACGTGCACGTTTTTCTGTTTGCGGGCGGCGGTTAGCGGATTTTCCTCTGACTGCCGCAGAATCTCCGCCAGAACGCGAAGGCTGCGGAGCACTCGTCGCGCTTGACGCGCATCTTGATGGGGCCGAGGGCTACTTCAAATAAGTCTTTCTCCACTTCGCGCTGCACGACCGCAATTTTGTTCATCGACTTGATAAGAACCTGGTCGCCGGCTGAGATGTGCTTCAGCAGATGCGGCTGGGCATTGGCGTCACCAACATCCGCGCCGGTGCGGTGGGCGACGACGGTCTGGTTGAAGCTCTCCTGAAACTCGCGGCGCAGGCGGGTGATGCGGCGTTCGGCTTCTTTTGATAACTTCTGCTGCCCGGCGCGATCTTCGATGGCCTTCACCGTCTCGCGCATCTGGAACTCGAAGTCCTTGAGCAGCGAGGCCAGCTTGGTTTCCAGCTCGCGGGTGCGATTGCGCAGCTCCACGTCGCCCTCGCGCGCAAGGCTTGGCTCGCTCCTGATTGAGCGCGTATTGCTGCTACGCGGGTTGCTTTTTTCTCGGCTTCGAGAGCGGCAAGCTCCTTATGCAGTTTGTCGAGGAAGCGGGCGATATCCACCTGCTGCGAACCCAGTCGCTGGCGGGCGGCGACGATGATGCTTGAGTTCAGACCGAGCCGCTCGGCGGTTTGGATGCCGGCCGATGCGCCGGGCACGCCGAGACGAAGCTGATAGTTGGGTGCGAGGGTCAATTCATCCACGCCGGCGGCGGCGTTGAGCACGCCGGGCGTGTTGGCCGCGTAAACCTTGAGCGAGGTGTGGTGCGTGGAGATGAGCGTCCACGCGCCTGCCGCCAAAAAATGGCTGGCGATGGCCACGGCCAGCGCGGAGCCTTCTTCGGGATCGGTGGAGGAACCGAGTTCGTCGAGGAGCACCAGGGAGCGCGCATCGGCGAGACGCGAGAGTCGGTCGAGGTTGGTGATGTGCGCGGAAAAGGTGGAGAGTTCCGCCTCGATGGATTGCGCGTCGCCGATGTCGGCAAGGAACGCAGTGAAAACCGGGAAAGCTGGCGGCCGTGGCGGGAACGGGCAGTCCGGCCTGGGCCATCATGGCCAGCAGAGCCGTGGTCTTGAGCGTGACCGTTTTGCCGCCGGTGTTGGGGCCGCTGATGATGAGCTGGCGCTCGTCGGCGGTGAGTTCGAGAGTGAGCGGGACGATGCGGCCGCCGGTTGCGCGCAGATGCCGTTCGAGCAGTGGATGGCGCGCTGCTTCGAGACGCAGCAGATCGGGCGTGATAGATGGGGCCACGCAGTCGTAGTCGCGGGCAAAGCGGGCGCGGGCCTGGAGGCTATCGACCAGCGCAAGCACGCGCGCGCCTTCGACGAGGCCAAGCGCGTAGCCACCCACCTGGCGGGTGAGCGCGACAAAGATGCGATGAATCTCGGCTTGCTCTTCTTCGATGAGGCGGACCAGTTCGTTGTTCTGCTCGATGGTCTCCAGCGGCTCCACGTAAACCGTTTGTCCTGATGAACTGGCGCCGTGAACCACGCCGGAGATGCGCCGCTTGAGCTCTGCGCGGACGGGAATGACGAAGCGGTCGCCGCGGATGGTGATGAGGTCTTCCTGGGTTGAGCCTTCCTGGGTGAGCTTGCGCAGTGCGGCGCGGAGGCTTTCTTCGATGATCCGCTGCTGCCGCTCCTGCTCGCGGCGAATGCGGCCCAGTTCGGGCGAGGCGTTGTCGGCCAGCGAGCCGTCGGGTTGAATGGTGCGCTCGATGGATTCGGCGAGCGGACGCAGGCTGGTTGTGAGCGACGATGAGTGCGATGAGAGGCCGGGCAGCTTGCCCACCAGGCGCGCCGGGGGCGATTGCAGCAGCGATTGCCAGGAGGCGACGTCGTTGGCCAGCCGGGCTACGGCCTGCAGTTCGCCGGCTTCGAGGGCCGCGCCGGGAATCTTCGCTTTGTCGGCCAGTTGCGTGGGGTCGAAGAGGCCGCCGAGAGGAATGGAAACCTGCTCCTCAAGCAAGAGGCGGACTTCGCCTGTGAGCTGATGCTGGCGGGTGATCCATTCTTCATCGGTGGAGGGTCTTAGATCGAGAATTGCGTTGCGGCCGACGGGCGAAGCGGCAAAAGCCGGCCACCAGCGCAGCAGCGGCTCCCACTCGAGAGCGGCAAAGTCGGCGTGCTCCACGGGCGACGGAATGGGATCGAGCAAGCGGCATCTACAACAACTATCTTAACGGGCACCTGCGGTGCGGCGGACGACGCTAGCGCGCCGGGGTTTGCGGTATCCCACCCTTGCGGCAGAAAAAGTCATAAGGAACTTCAGAATAAGTCGGTGTTTTGAAAGGGCATGACTTTAGTCGTGCCGCATGTGCAACATAACCAATGTGGGCTTTAGCCCCTGCGAGAATACCCGGTGAGGAACGGAACTTAATCAGAGGTTTTATAAGAGTGGGCACGAAGCATCTCATCGAGTCCTACATTGTACTGTGAAATTAATCCCGCGCTCAATCGCAGCTATGCAGTAGTCTGCCTTTCCATTTATCGAAGATGCTGGCCAGCTCTGTGCGGTTCACCGATATAAATCTAGGCCAGGCGTTCAGATCTTCCCCTATCGGATAGCCCAGGAGGTTACTCATAGAATTGTTGATTGTCATCACAACGGACTCGTCGGCCTCGTTGAGTGCTGGCCAGGAGAGCAAAACACGCCTCACTTCCTCCCTATCGAGACCAATTAGTGTCTCGAACTCCCAGTCAGGGAAGAACGGGCCATCTACAGCTGCTCGCAGGCATTCTCTTACCACCTCTTGTTCTCTGTCATCTAGATTGGATAACGGCATGATCAAGTCCTCTTGCCGATGATTTTAGGCTTACTCAGTGATTTTGTCAGATTGGGCCAAAACAGCTTAGGTATTGGGGATCAAGCAGATATATCCTCTGCTTCAATTCGGCTTCCCAACGGGCGACGACCGCGGCAGTTACGAACTCAGGACTTTGAGTCAGTCGTCCCAGAGGCTGGCGTTGTGCTGGGCGTGGGCTTGGCAGCGGGTGCGCTGGACTTGCTTTCGCCGGAAGTGGCGGCCGGCTTGCTCTCTGCCAGCGCGGCGGCCTTCCCTGATTCTTAACCGGATTCGGAGGCCGGCGAGCTGCTCTTGGACGCGTAGTCGTTCACATACCAGCCGGCGCCCTTGAAATGCAGCCGCGGAGCGGTCAGCGGGCGCTCCAGCACACCGTGGCATTTGGGGCATTCGAGCTCCGGTTCGGCCGAGAAGTGCTGTATCTTTTCAAAACGATGACCACACTGGGTACAGCGATAGGCATACAACGGCAAAGTTCGTTACCCCTTCCAGGGTAAAAATAACCCACTTTATCTATTGTATCGGCAGGGCGGAAATACTATGCAAAACCGCGTGCTCGCCCTCGCCTTGATTTGTTTTTCTCGGTAGGCTGACTCTTACTTCAAGAACCGCGATCAGCACCGAGGCGCTGTGGTTTTCCCAGCTCAGGGTCAGTTTGGCGATGTCCCTGCTGCCGCCGAAGGACCTTGAGGGTATATTTCAGGTCCTCAACCGGCTGCCGTCGGGGTATCCATGGCCATCTTTGCATGGGCCAAATCCTGCTTTGGGTCGTAGGTCAGGCCCCCCTGGCCGGTTTGCTTGTTGACGATCAGCACCCAGTTGTCGGGGTCGGAGATATCGACGTAGAGACTGTAGTCGCCCTTGGGCAACCGAACGACGGGGCCGCCCACGTTCAGATCGGCATCGGTTTGCAGAATGGTGGCCGCATTGGCTCCGGCGCGCCACACCGGATAGGTTTTGTCGTGGCTGATGAGACCGTCTTTGGTGAAGATTTGGCCGGCGCGGCCGTTGACCCTGCGGCGAGGAATAAGTGATGGTGATGGTTTTGCCGCCGATGGTCGCGGACTCGGTGGCGGCGGGGCTTTTTGGCGGGGCTTTCGGCGGGGTTTGCTGGGCGGTAAGGGTAGCCGCGACGGCGAGAAGGGTCATACAGATCAGAAATCTCTTCATGACGATGATTTTCCTCCGAGGCGGAGCGTTTTTAGCTTACTTCACGGCTCCGACGCGTCGATTGTCGCACCGCGCGGTAGGGTTGGGGAAGCGGAGCGGGACCGGGCCGGATTACGGGGCGATCGGGCTGCTATGATTGCTCGCGAACTGATAGTGCCCGCGTGACCGTGCCGGACGGGCCTTATATCCCTACAAGGAGTTTAATCGCGATGAAAAAATCATTCACTTTGCTTGCTTTAATCGGTATGGCGATCGCACTGAGCGCTATCGCCCCGGCACAACAGAAAAAGATCTATCCCGATCGCTGGGTTTATGCCAACGGAAACTTCAGGTCCGATAAAGATGTCGAGGCTTTGATCCGATCTTATCCGTACCGCGGCGGCAGCACGGCCTCAACGGCATGGTCCTCTCAGGATTGGACCGCATCAGCACGTACTCGCCGGAAGAACTTGCACGCCTGATGAAGGTGAAAGAGGTTGCCGATGCGAATCACATCGAGATTATTCCCGCGGGATTCGGCACCGGTTACGGCGGCGCCATCCTGGTGCACGATAAGAATCTCGCCGAAGGCCTGCTGGTTAAGGATGCTCTGTTCGTCGCCAAAGGCGGAAGCTGCGCAGTTTGTCGCGAACTCGCCGGCGAAGCTGGTGAATGGCGGCTTTGAAGAGTACAAAGGCAACCGCTTCACCGGGCTTCACCATGCAGGATGAACCGGGGAAGAAGACCTTTGTCGATACCACCGTCTCTCACTCCGGCAAAGCTTCGCTGCGCATTGAAAACTTTGGCCAGACCGCCAATTCCAACGCCGGCAAGCCGGCGGCGCCCCGCCAGATGTTGCAGGCCTTGAAAACCCGGACCAGAGGGGCGTGGCGCGAGTATCCGAGGAGATTCGCGTAACGCCGAACCGCTGCTATCGCGTGAGCGCGTGGGTAAAGACCGAAGGTGCCGAGCCGGCGACGCTGTTCAGCATCAAGTCGTTCACGCCCGACGGGCGCGACCTCAGCCCCTTCTGGCCCGAGCTGCCCGTCGCCCACCTCCGGCTGGAGAAAGGTGACCACTTCGTTCAACAGTTGGTATGCCGACCGCATCGAATTGACCTTTGGCGTCTTCGAAGGCGTGAAGGGCAAAGTCTGGGTCGACGACGTTGAAAGTGGAAGAAGTGGGCCTGATGAACGTGATCCGCCGCGACGGCGCGCCGCTGACCGTTCGCGACGAGAAGACGGGAACGGTGTACAAGGAAGGCGTGGATTACGCGCCTATCAGCGATCCCAATCTCGATTTCCACTGGACCCATCCCATGCCGTCGATTCAACTGCTGCCCGGCAGTCGCATCCATGACGGCGCGCGTCTGCGCGTCAGTTACTATCACGGCGTAACCATCTATAACGACCAGACGCCCATCTGTCCATCCGCGCCCAAGGTGCACGAGATTTGGAAGCAGCAGTTTCCGCTGATCGAAAAATATCTGGCTCCGAAGCGCTATTTCATCGGCACTGACGAGGTGCGCGCCTTTAACCGCGATGAATCGTGCAAGCGCCGCAAGATGCCTGCCGCGGCGATACTTGGGGAGGATGTCCAATGGCTTTACGATCAGATACATGCCGTCAACCCCAAGGCCCAGGTGCTGGTCTGGTCGGATATGTTCGATCCTAATCATAACTCTGTGAAGCAGTACTTCCTTGTCGACGGCTCTCTTGTGGGCACGTGGAAGTACCTGCCCAAAGACATGGGGATCATGTGCTGGTATTTCGAAAAGCGGCAAGAATCCCTCGACTTCTTTTCCGGCCACGGATTCAAGACATTTGCGGCTGCCTACTATGACGCCGACACCTGGGAGAAAACCCAGGAAAATGCCGAGGGATGGATGGACGCCATGGATACCGCCCCCGGCGCGACAGGGATCATGTACACCACCTGGAGCAGGAAATACAAGATGCTGGCGCCGTTTGGAGATCTGGTTTCCAAGCGCCCTTGAGCTATCCTCCGCCAATTATGAGCACAGACTGATAGCGCCCAGTGCCTGTTAGTAGTGCATAAGCCAGATTAAGGAGTTAGATCGCCATGAAATTCTCTCTAGTTTACTCGTCCTGCTGGGTATCTCGGCAGCGGCATGCTTTGTTGCCGGAGCGCAACAGAAAAAGATCTATCCCGACCGCTGGGTTTACGCCAACGGAGGCTTCCAGTCCGATCAAGATGTCGAGGCTTTGACCGATATTATCCGTACCGCGGCCGGGCACGGCCTCAACGGCATCGTCCTCACCGGATTGGATCGCATCAGCATGTACTCGCCGGAGCAACTGGCGCGCCTGGTGAAAGTGAAAGAGTTTGCCGATGCCAATCACATGGAGATCATTCCCGCGGGATTCGGCACCGGCTATGGCGGCTCCATCCTGGCCCAGGACAAGAATCTCGCCGAAGGCCTGCTGGTTAAAGATGCTCTGTTCGTCGCCAAAGGCGGAACTGCGCAGTTTGTCGCGGACTCGCCTGCCAAGCTGGTGAACGGCGGCTTTGAAGAGCACAAAGGCAACCGCTTCACCGGCTTTACCATGCAGGATGAGCCGGGAATCAAGACCTTTGTCGATACCAGCGTCTCTCACTCCGGCAAGGCTTCGCTGCGCATTGAAAACTTTGCCCAACCGCGAGTTCCAGCAACGGCAACCGGCGGCGCGCCATCGGATATTGCCGGGTTGGAAAACCCGGATGATAGCGGGTGTGGCGCGCATGGCACAGGAGATTCGCGTTACGCCCTACCGCTGCTATCGCGTGAGTGCGTGGGTAAAGACCGAAGATGTTGAGCCGGCATCGCTGTTCAGCATCAAATCCGTTTACGCCCGACGGACGCGACCTCAGCCCATTCGAGCCTCCCGCGCCCGCGCCCACCTCCGGCTGGAGAAAGGTGACCACCTCGTTCAACAGTTGGTATGCCGACCGCATCGAATTGAACTTCGGAGTCTTCGAAGGCGTCAAGGGCAAGGTATGGGTGGACGACGTAAAAGTGGAAGAAGTGGGCCTGATGAATGTGATCAGGCGCGACGGAGCGCCGCTGACCGTTCGCGACGAGAAGACCGGAACGGTCTACAAGGAAGGCGTGGATTACGCGCCTATCAGCGACCCCAATCTCGATTTCCACTGGACCCATCCCATGCCCGCGATTCACTTGCTGCCCGGCGGGCGCATCCATGACGGGGCGCGGCTGCGCGTGAGTTACTATCACGGTGTCACGATCTATAACGACCAGACTCCCATCTGCCCATCCGCGCCCAAGGTGCATGAGATATGGAAGCAGCAGTTTCCGCTGATCGAGAAGTACCTGGCTCCAAAACGCTATTTCATCGCCACCGACGAAGTGCGCGCCTTGAACCGCGATGAATCCTGCCTGCGCCGCAAGCTGCCTGCCGCGGCCATACTTGGGGATGACGTCCAATGGCTTTACAAGGAGATACACGCCGTCAGCCCCAAGGCACAGGTGCTGGTCTGGTCGGATATGTTCGATCCCAACCATAACTCGGTGAAGCAGTATTACCTTGTGGATGGCTCTCTGGAGGACACTTGGAAGTACCTACCCAAGGACATGGGCATCATGTGCTGGTATTTCGAGAAGCGGCAAGAATCCCTCGACTTCTTTTCCGGCCACGGGTTCAAAACATTCGCGGCTGCGTACTATGACGCCGCCACCTGGGAGAAAACCGAGAAAAATGCCGAGGGATGGATGGCCGCCATGGACACCGCCCCCGGCGCGACAGGGATCATGTACACCACCTGGAGCTCAGAATTACATGCTGCTGGCGCCGTTTGGCAGATCTGGTTTCCAAGCGCTAATAAGTTAACTGTATAACTAAGAAAGAGAATGAAATGACCAGGTTACTGAGTTACTTTGTTTTGCTGGGCGTGGTGATTGGAGCTGTTCGAGTTACCACGGCCCAGCAGAAGACTATCTATCCCGACCGCTGGCTGTACCTCAATATCGATTTCAACACCGACAAGGATCTTGAGCAAGCGAGCGATCTGATCCACACCGCTGCCCAGCACGGCCTCAACGCCATCGTGATCTGGAGCGGACCAACTCAGCCTGGCTTCTCCTGAGTATCTGGCGCGCCTCGTCAAGTTGAAAGATGTAGCCGATGCCAACCACATGGAAGTTATTCCCGAGGGATTCGGCATCAAGTACGGCGGGGCTCCCCTCGCCATCGACAAGAATCTCGCTGAAGGCCTGCTGGTCAAGAATGCCCTCTTCGTCGCCAGGGGCGATACTGCGAGCTTCGTCGCGGACTCGCCTACGAAACTGGTGAACGGCGGCTTTGAACAGTTCGACGGCAACCGCTTCACCGGTTTCACCACGCAGGATCAGCCGGGAAAACTAACCTTCGTCGATACCAGCGTCTCTCACTCCGGTAAAGCTTCGCTGCGCATCGAAAACTTTGACGAAGAAAAAGGGGTGAAGCCGGCAAGCCCCATTACTCCTTTGGATGCTTCCGGACGCAGAGATCCGGCAATGAATGGTGTGGCGAAAATCTCCCAGGTAATTCACGTCAAGCCCTACCGTTGTTATCGCGTAACCGCATGGGTAAAAACTGAAGATGTTATGCCGGCAAAACTTTTCAGCATCAAGGCATTTACCCCGGACGACCGCGACCTCGCCCTTTTCGAGGCGGTTGCGCCTTCCCCCACCTCCGGCTGGAGAATGGTGACCACTTCGTTCAACAGTTGGTATGCCGACCGCATCGATTTAACATTCGGCGTCTTCAGGGGCAAGAAGGGCAAGGTCTGGGTAGACGACGTAAAAGTGGAAGAGATTGGCCTGATGAACGTGATCCGCCGCGACGGCGCGCCGCTGACCGTTCGCGACGAGGCCACCGGAACGGTCTACAAGGAAGGCCGGGATTTCGCGCCCATCAGCGACCCCAATCTCGATTTTCTCTGGACCCATCCCATGCCCTCGATTCACCTGCTATCCGGCAGTCGCATCCATAACGGCGCTCGGCTGCGTGTCAGCTACTATCACGGCACGACCATCTACGAAGAAGACGACCAGGAGATTCCCATCTGTCCATCTTTGGCCAAGGTTCGCGAGATATGGAAGCAGCAGTTTCCGCTGATCGAAAAATATCTGGCTCCGAAACACTACTTCCTCGACATCGGCGACGAGCAGCGCGCCTTTAACCGCGACGAATCCTGCAAGCGCCGCAAGTTGACTGCATCGGCGCTTGTCGGTGATACAACGCAATGGCTTTACGATCAGATACACGCCGTCAACCCCAAAGCCCAGGTGCTGGTCTGGTCGGATATGTTCGATCCCTATCACAACGCGGTGAATAAATACTTCCTGGTGGACGGCTCCCTTGAGGGCACGTGGAAATACCTGCCCAAAGACATGGGGATCATGTGCTGGAATTTCAACCAGCGGAAGGCATCTCTTGAGTTCTTTTCCAGCCACGGCTTCAAAACATTTGCTTCTGCTGGCCCTGACTCCGCCGCTCTCAATAATCCCAAGGGATGGATGGCGGTAATGGACACCACGCCCGGTGCTACAGGAATCATGTACACCACCTGGTATGGCGACTTCAAGTTAGTGGCGCCGTTTGGAGACCTGGTTTCCAGGCGCCCTTAAGCGATCCAGGCAAATAACCTCTCTGCAATTGAATAGAGGCGCCCGGTAAAAATTCACAACAAAGGAGTTTAAATGCAATGAAAAAATCTCTTAGTTTACTCGTCCTGCTGGGTATCTCGGTAGCGGCATGCTTGGTTGCCGGTGCGCAACAGAAAAAGATCTATCCCGATCGCTGGCTTTATCTCAATGTCAATTTCAACTCCAACAAGGGGCTTGAGGAAGCGAGCGATCTGATCCACACCGCTGCTCAGCACGGCCTCAACGCCGTCGTGCTGCCTGGTATGGGCACCCTCAGCCTGGCTTCTCCTGAGTATCTGGCGCGCCTTGTCAAATTGAAAGAAATTGCTGATGCCAACCACGTGGAGATCATTCCCGAAGCATTCAGCATCAAGTACGGCGGGGCTCCCCTGCAGGTTGACAAGAATCTAGCTGAAGGTCTTCTGGTTAAGAATGCCCTCTTCGTTGCCAGGGGCGATACAGCGAGCTTCGTCGCGGACTCGCCGGCGAAATTGGCAAACGCCGGCTTTGAAGAGTACCACGGCAACCGCTTCACCGGCTTTACCACGCAGGATGAGCCGGGAAAGCTGACCTTCGTCGATACCAGCGTCTCTCACTCCGGCAAAGCTTCGCTGCGCATCGAAAACTTTGGCGAAGAAAAAGGGGTCAAGCAGGCAAGTACTGTTACCCCTTTGGATGCTTCCGGACGCAGAGACCCGTCGATGGATGGTGTGGCGAAAATATCCCAGGTGATTCACGTCAAGCCCTATCGCTGCTACCGCGTAACCGCATGGGTGAAGACTGAAGATGTTATGCCGGCCAGGCTCTTCAGCATCAAGGCATTTACGCCGGACGACCGTGACCTCGCCCTTTACGAGGCGGTCGCGCCCTCGCCCACTTCCGGCTGGAGACAGGTGACCACCTCGTTCAACAGTTGGTATGCCGATCGTATCGATTTAACCTTTGGCGTGTTCGCAGGCAAGAAAGGCAAGGTCTGGGTAGACGACGTAAATGTGGAAGAGATTGGCCTGATGAATGTGATTCGCCGCGATGGCGCGCCACTGACCGTTCGCGACGAGAAGACCGGAATGATGTACAAGGAAGGCCGGGATTTCGCGCCTATCAGCGACCCCAATCTCGATTTCCGCTGGACCCATCCCATGCCGTCGATTCACCTGCTGCCCGGCACTCGCATCCATGACGGCGCTCGGCTGCGCGTCAGCTACTATCACGGCACAACCATCTACGCCGACGACGACCCGGAGGTCCCCAACTGTCCATCTTCGGCCAAGGTTCGCGAGATATGGAAGCAGCAGTTTCCGCTGGTCGAAAAATACCTGGCTCCCAAACGCTATTTTCTCGCCATCGGGGACGAGCAGCGCGCCTTCAACCGCGATGAATCGTGCAAGCGCTTGAAGAAGCCCGCGACGGCCATACTCGGCGATACGGCGCAATGGCTTTACGATCAGATACACGCCGTCAACCCCAAAGCCCAGGTGCTGGGCTGGTCGGATATGTTCGACCCCAATCACAACGCGGTGAATAAATACTTCCTGGTGGACGGCTCCCTTGAGGGCGCGTGGAAATACATGCCCAGGAACATGGGGGCCATGTGCTGGTATTTCCCCATTCGGCGGGGCTCTCTCGGATTCTTTTCCAGCCACGGCTTCAAGACATTTGCTTCCGCCGGCCCTGACTCTGCCGCTCTCAATAATCCCAAAGGATGGCTGGCTACTATGGATACTACGCCCGGTGCTACAGGAATCATGTACACAACGTGGGATGGCGACTTCAAGTTAGTGGCGCCGTTTGGAGACCTGGTTTCCAAGCGCCCTTGAGCTAACGTCCACTTGTCGCGTCTTATTGCCGGGAGGTGATGGCTTGCCGATATCAAGTCATCGCCTCTCGAAGAATCGCATCGAACTTCATGTGCTTTGGGCTACGCCCTCCACCCACTTGCCCTCGCGACCATCAACCCTGAGGATAATGAAACTACCGGTAAGTCATGATTTGACTATGGCTTGTTGTAATGTTATATGTCATATCGTCCAAAGATGAGCAAGGACTGATATCCCGGGGTTTGTTATTAGTGCATAAGACACATAAAGGAGTTAAATCGCAATGAAAAAATCCCTCAGTTTACTCGTCCTGCTGGGTATCTCGGCAGCGGCATGCTTGGTTGCCGGAGCGCAACAAAAAAAGATATATCCCGATCGCTGGCTTTTCCTCAATGTCAATTTCAACTCCGACAAAGGTCTTGAGGAAGCGTGCGATCTGATCCGCACCGCTGCCCAGCACGGGCTCAATGCCATTGTGCTGCCTGGAATGGACCGCCTCAGCCTGGCTTCTCCTGAGTACCTGGCGCGACTGGTGAAATTGAAAGAGGTCGCCGACGCCAATCACATTGAAGTTATTCCCGAGGGATTCGGCACCAAGAACGGAACACCCCTCGCGATCGACAAGAATCTCGCTGAAGGCCTTCTGGTCAAGGATGCCCTCTTCGTCGCCAGGGGCAATACAGCGAGCTTCGTCGCGGACTCGCCTGCCAAGCTGGTGAACGCCGGCTTTGAACAGTTCGATGGCAACCGCTTCACCGGCTTTACCACGCAGGATGAGCCGGGAAAACTAACTTTCGTCGATACCAGCGTCTATCACTCCGGCAAAGCTTCGCTGCGCATCGAAAACTTTGGCGAAATAAAAACGGTGAAGCCGGCAATCCCCGTAACCCCCTTGGATGCTTCTGGACGCAGAGATCCGGCGATGGATGGTGTGGCGAAAATCTCCCAGGTGATTCACGTCAAGCCCTACCGTTGTTACCGCGTAACCGCATGGGTAAAGACCGAAGATGTTGCGCCGGCCAAACTCTTTAGCATCAAGGCATATACGCCGGACGACCGCGACCTTGCCCTTTACAATGATGTCGCGCCTTCACCCACCACCGGCTGGAGACAGGTGACCACCTCGTTCAACAGTTGGTATGCCGACCGTATCGATTTAACCTTTGGCGTGTTCGCAGGCGTGAAAGGCAAGGTCTGGGTAGATGACGTGCAAGTGGAAGAGGTGGGCCTGATGAACGTGATTCGCCGCGACGGCGCGCCGCTGACCGTTCGCGATGAGAAGACCGGAACGGTGTACAAGGAAGGCGTGGATTTTGCGCCTATCAGCGATCCCAATCTCGATTTCCGCTGGACCCATCCCGTGCCGTCGATTCACCTGCTGCCCGGCAGTCGCATTCATGATGGCGCTCGGCTGCGTGTCAGCTACTATCACGGCGCTACCATCTATGGCGACCAGATCCCCCTCTGCCTATCTGCCCCCAAGGTTCGCGAGATATGGAAGCAGCAGTTTCCGCTGATCGAGAAGTACCTCGCTCCAAAGCGCTATTTCCTCGGCGTTGACGAAATGCGCGCCCTAAACCGCGATCAATCCTGCCTGCGCCGCAAGCTGCCTGCCGCGGCCGTATATGGGGAGTACGTCCAGTGGCTTTACGATCAGGTGCACGCCGTCAACCCCAAGGCCCAGGTGCTGGTCTGGTCGGATATGTTCAATCCCTATCACAACTCGGTGAAAAAGTATTTCCTGGTGGACG
The DNA here is from genome assembly GCA_963724755.1 of uncultured Acidobacteriaceae bacterium. Taxonomy (GTDB): domain Bacteria; phylum Acidobacteriota; class Terriglobia; order Terriglobales; family Acidobacteriaceae; genus Telmatobacter. The sequence continues at coordinate 37,218 of CAVRVZ010000012.1, read as the reverse complement.
GCTCCCTTGAGGGCACATGGAAGTACCTGCCCAAGGATATGGAGATTATGTGCTGGTATTTCCCCATTCGACAGAACACTCTCGAATTCTTTTCCAGCCACGGCTTCAAAACATTTACTTCTCCCGGCCCTGACTCTGCCGCTCTCGATAATCCCAAGGGGTGGCTGGCGGTTATGGACACCACGCCCGGTGCTACAGGCATCATGTACACAACCTGGCATGGCGACTTCACGTTAGTGGCCCCGTTTGGTGATCTGGTTTCCAGGCGCCCTTGAGCTAACTTCCACTTATCGCGTCTTATTACCGTGAGGTGATGGCTTGTCGATCTCAAGCCATCGCCTCCCGATTAATCGCATTAAACTTCAAGTGCTTCGGGCTATGCCAGCGCCCACCTGCCCTCACAACCAGGAATGCAATTACAGAAGAGTTAGAGATTGACCATGGCAAGTGATAATGTTATATGTCATATCATCCAATGATGAGCAAGAACTGATAGCGTCCGGGTCTATGAGTAGTGCATTAGCCACATAAAGGAGTTAAATCGCAATGAAAAAATCCCTCAGTTTACTCGTTTTGCTGGGTATCTCGGCAGCGGCATGCTGTGTTGCCGGTGCCCAACAGAAAAAAATCTATCCCGATCGCTGGCTTTACTTGAACTCCCACTTCCATTCCGACAAGGATCTGGATGTGACGCTCGATTTGATCCGTACCGCGGCGCAGCACGGCCTCAACGGCATCGTGCTGCCTGGAATGGACCACCTCAGCCTGGCTTCTCCTGAGTATCTGGCGCGCCTCGCCAAAGTGAAAGAGGTCGCCGATGCCAATCACATGGAAGTTATTCCCGAGGGATTCGGCATCAAGTACGGCGGAGCTCCCCTAAAGATCGACAAGAATCTCGCTGAAGGCCTTCTGGTTAAGAATGCTCTCTTCGTCGCCAGGGGCGATACAGCGAGCTTTGTCGCTGACTCGCCTGCCAGGCTGGTGAACGGCGGCTTTGAAAAGTACAAAGGCAACCGCTTTACCGGCTTCACCACGCAGGATGAGCCGGGAAAATTAACCTTCGTCGATACCAGCGTCTCTCACTCCGGTAATGCTTCCCTGCGCATCGAAAACTTTGGCGATGAAAAAGGAGTGAAGCAGGCAAGTACTGTTACCCCCTTGGATGCTTCCGGACAAAGAGATCTGGCGATGGATGGTGTGGCGAAAATCTCCCAGGTGATTCACGTCAAACCCTATCGCTGCTACCGCGTAACCGCATGGGTAAAAACTGAAGATGTTATGCCGGCCAGGCTCTTCAGCATCAAGGCGTTTATGCCGGACAACCGCGACCTCGCCCTTTATAATGCTGTCGCGCCTTCCCCCACTTCAGGCTGGAGAAAGGTGACCACTTCGTTCAACAGTTGGTATGCCAATCGTATCGATTTAACCTTTGGCGTGTTCGCAGGCAAGAAAGGCAAGGTCTGGGTAGACGACGTAAATGTGGAAGAGATTGGCCTGATGAATGTGATTCGCCGCGATGGCGCGCCGCTGACCGTTCGCGACGAGAAGACAGGAATGGTGTACAAGGAAGGCCAGGATTTTGCGCCTATCAGCGACCCCAATCTCGATTTCCGCTGGACCCATCCCATGCCGTCGATTCACCTGCTGCCCGGCAGCCGCATCCGTGACGGCGCGCGGCTGCGTGTCAGCTACTATCACGGCACAATGATTTACGCCGACCAAGACCACGAGATCCCCATCTGTCCATCTTCAGCCAAGGTTCGCGAGATATGGAAGCAGCAGTTTCCGCTGATCGAGAAGTATCTGGCCCCCAAACGCTATTTCCTCGATATTGGGGACGAGCAGCGCGCGTTTAACCGCGATGAATCCTGCAAGCGCCGCAAGATGACTACGGCTGCGCTTCTCGGCGATACGGCGCAATGGCTCTACGATCAGATACACGCCGTCAATCCCAAAGCCCAGGTGCTGGGCTGGTCGGATATGTTCGACCCCAATCACAACGCGGTCAATAAATACTTCCTGGTAGACGGCTCCCTTGAGGGCGCGTGGAAATACCTGCCCAGGAATATGGGCACCATGTGCTGGTATTTCCCCATTCGCCGGGACTCTCTCGGCTTCTTTTCCAGCCATGGCTTCAAGACATTTGCTTCCGCCGGCCCTGACTCTGCCGCTCTCGATAATCCCAAAGGGTGGCTGGCGGTCATGGACACCACGCCCGGCGCTACGGGAATCATGTACACAACCTGGAATGGCGACTTCAAGTTAGTGGCGCCATTTGGAGATCTGGTTTCCAAGCGCCAATAAATTAACTGTATAAATAAGTGAGAGGTTGAAATGACCAAGTTACTGAGTTACTTTGTTCTGCTGGGCGTGGTGATTGGAGCTGTTCGAGTTACCACGGCCCAACAGAAAAAGATTTATCCGGATCGCTGGCTTTACCTCAATGTCAATTTCAACTCCGACAAGGGTCTTGAGGAAGCGAGCGATCTGATCCACACTGCTGCCGAGCACGACCTCAACGCCGTCGTGCTGCTCAATATGGACAGCCTCAGCCTGGCTTCTCCTGAGTACCTGGCGCGCCTTGTCAATGTGAAAGAGGTCGCCGATGCCAATCACATGGAGATCATTCCCGCTGGATTCAACACCAAGTATGGCGGGGCGCCCCTAAAGATTGACAAGAATCTCGCCGAAGGCCTTCTGGTCAAGGATGCTCTCTTCGTCGCCAGGGGCGATACAGCGAGCTTCGTCGCTGACTCGCCTGCCAAATTGGTGAACTCCGGCTTTGAACAGTTCGATGGCAACCGCTTCACCGGCTTCACCACGCAGGATGAGCCGGGAAAACTAACCTTCGTCGATACCAGCGTCTCTCACTCCGGCAATGCTTCCCTGCGCATCGAAAACTTTGGCGAAGAAAAAGGGGTGAAGCCGAATCAATTAGTTACTCCTTTGGATGTTTCCGGACGCAAAGACCCGTCGATGGATGGTGTGGCGAAAGTCTCCCAGGTGATTCACGTCAAGCCCTACCGTTGTTATCGCGTAACCGCATGGGTAAAGACTGAAGATGTTATGCCGGCATCGCTGTTCAGCATCAAGCCATTTACGCCCGGACGACCGCGATCTCGCCCTTTTCGAAGCTGCTCGCGCCTTCGCCCACCTCCGGCTGGAGACAGGTGACCACGGCGTTCAATAGTTGGTATGCCAACCGTATCGATCTGACCTTCGGCGTGTTCAAAGGCGTAAAAGGCAAGGTCTGGGTAGACGACGTGCAAGTGGAAGAGGTGGGCCTGATGAATGTGATCCGCCGCGATGGCGCGCCGCTGACCGTTCGCGATGAGAAGACCGGAAAGGTGTACAAGGAAGGCCGGGACTTTCGCGCCGATCAGCGATCCCAATCTCGATTTCCGCTGGACACACTCCATGCCCTCGATTCACCTGCTGCCGGGCGGTCGCATCCATGACGGCGCTCGGCTGCGTGTCAGCTACTATCACGGCACGACGATCTACGCCGACGACGACCCGGAGGTTCCACTTCTGTCCATCTTCGGCCAAGGTTCGCGAGATATGGAAGCAGCAGTTTCCGCTGATTGAAAAATATCTCGCCCCGAAACGCTATTTCATCTCCATTGGATGAGGTGCGCGTGTTTAACCGCGATGAATCCTGCAAGCACCGGAAGATGCCTGCCGCGGCCATCCTTGGAGAGGATGTACCAGTGGCTTTACGAGGAGATGCACGCCGTCAACCCCAAGGCCCAGGTGGTGGTCTGGTCGGATATGTTCGACCCAAATCACAATGCGGTGAATAAATACTTCCTGGTGGACGGCTCCCTTGAGGGCACGTGGAAGTACCTGCCCAAGGATATCGGGATCATCTGTTGGTATTTTGAGCATCGGCAGCAATCCCTCGACTTCTTTTCCGGCCACGGGTTCAAGACATATGCGGCAGCGTACCATGATGACCCCGACGATTTGAAAATCCCAAGGCATGGCTGGTAGTCCTGGACACCACGCCCGGTGCTACAGGAATCATGTACACAACCTGGATCGGCGACTTCAAGTTGGTAGCGCCGTTTGGAGACCTGGTCTCCAAGCGCCCTGATTGAGTCGCTGTAAATCGTATCCGGGCCAGGCGAGAGCAAGCATCGCCTGGCCGCATTTGCACATAACTCATTGATAAATACCTTTTGATAAATAGATATCTCCCTGGAAGATTTGACAGTAGATTTGAATTGGGTATAGTACTCGCGTTCCGCAATTAATCAACCACATGGGAGCTCTCCTATGTCGATTCGCACTCGTGCGTTTTCACTGTGTCTTTTCATAGTGATTTGCTGCGCAGGGCTGCAAGCCCAGCACTCAGCCAACTCCAACGCCATCTACCAGCAGTTGCGCGGTCTGTTGCCTGGCAACGATGTAATCACGGTCAATAACCTGGAGCTGACGCGCGACGCGGCCACCTTTACATTGCGCCAGGGCAGCATCGCCTTTTATGGCGCGGTGAACGGCAAGGTGACCGGCGCGGTCTTCAAGGGTGAAGGCCACTTCCACCTCACCCCGCCAACCGCCGAGGAGCGCCACAATCTGGCCCTCTTCAATCACACGCAAGATTTTGACGAAGACTTTGATGTGCTGGTGCTGCGCTTTACTGACGCAACTGCGGCGGAGTTGCACAAGGGATCGGCAGGAAAGGGAGCTCCAGACTCCGCATTCGACAAGGAGGCGCAGGAATTTCACAACTTCGCCAGAACCAAGTTACGCGAGAACTATGATCTGCGCATCCTTGAGGATGTTCTGAGTCCGGCCGAAGGCGGCTACTTTCTGGCCGCGATCCATGGCAAAAAGAATTCTCATCTGATTTTTACTCTCGATCCGCATGGGGCTGCCAGGGTGGCGCCCGAGGAGGTGTCGCTGCTTGAACTGGACCGACTGGGGCCCGACATACCCAGCCGCGTTTCACACGGCTTCAGACCTTGCCCGCACTGGTGGCGACGCCCAAGAGCGCAATGCAGCTTATCGCATCGACAGCGACGATCTCGATGTATCCATCGAGAGAAACGGGTTTCTTTCCGGCCTCGCCACCGTTCATGTAACGGCCGATGTCGACGGTGTTGCGGTATTCCATTCAATCTTTATCCCACTCTGCGAGTTAGCCGCGCGGAGACGGAAAAGGGCGAGCCCTTGGATTTCGTTCAGGAAAAGAAGGACGAGGATGCAGATTTTGGAGTGGTGCTCGCCGCACCGCTGAAGAAAGGCGATTCCGTTGCTCTGCGCATAGCTTATGGCGGCAAGGATGTTGTGATAAACGAGGGCAATGATAACTACTACCCCGTAGCGCGTGATAACTGGTACCCGAACTCAGCCGGCGAGTTGGGCGACTATGCCACATATCACATGCTTTTTCATGTGCCCAAAGGCTTGCAGTTGATCGCCACGGGAACCAAGGTAAGCGAGAAGACCGAGGGAAAGATTACAACCACCGAATGGAAAACAGATGTGCCGCTGCGCAATGGTAGGTTTTAACCTGGGCGATTTCACCATGAAAGAGGCTAAGATACAGAGCACACAGAACGGTAGTTTGACCATTGACGCCTATGCCAACAACGATGCCGCCGGACGCCTATACCAACCACGATCGCGCTCCGGCTACATTCGGACGAAATTCGGAATCAAACGATGCCTTGGGCACCTTCAGCACAGCTTCACTGTTGCCCATGCAGTTGAGTCAGGCACAGATTGCCGCGCAGATTTATACCAACTACTTCGGACCATTGCCCTTTTCCACGGTCGCTGTTACCCAGCAATCTGCTTGTGACTACGGCCAAAGCTGGCCCATGCTGGTGTATTTGCCCATCTGCGCGTTTATGGATACAACCCACGCAGCACTTTATGGGGATTGGCGGCGAAAATCTGAATAAGCATATGTATTGGAAGGTGGTAACTCCGCACGAAATGGCGCACCAGTGGTGGGGGCAGACAGTGGGCTTTCGCAGCTATCGCGACCAGTGGATGAGCGAAGGATTCGCGGATGCTTCAGCCTCCATTTTTCTTCAAGTAACGCGACCCAAGCGGACCGAATTTCGCGATTTCTGGAAGGAGGAGCGGAAGGCGCTTACTGAAAAAAACGAGTTTGGCTTCCGGCCTATCGACGTTGGTCCGGTAACCATGGGCATACGGCTCAGTTCGCCTAAAGCAGGATGGAACATCTACGGCGATCTTGTTTATCCCAAGGGCGCCTATATCCTGCACATGATCCGGATGATGATGTGGAAGCTCAAATGAGGGCGATGAACGATTCAAGGCCACCATGCACGATCTTGTCAACACTTATCGTCTGCAGGCGGTAACTACAGAGGACTTCAAAGCTATCGTCGAAAAGCACATGAGCCCGCAGATGGATCTAGACGGCAATGGAAAAATGGACTGGTTTTTCAATCAGTATGTTTACGGAACGGATTTGCCGGTCTATCACTTCGAAGGCCATGTTACTGAGAATGCCGGGGTAGATAGCCTTCATTTCAAGCTGACTCAATCGGGGGTCTCGCCCAACTTCAAGATGCTCGTTCCGATCTATCTGGAGTTTGCCGACGGCAGAGTTTTGCGCATAGGAGTCGGTTCACGTTACCGGTTCGAAAACTCTGGAGCAGACAGCGAATATCCCCAATACTACCGGGTAGATAAAACGAGAGTTTCAATCAACTACTATTACGATGTGCTGTCGACGGAGAACTAAGGTCGGCTGGCACAGCGCAGGTTGCGATCTGCTGCGAGCGTGGCATAAAGAAAATGAGGCCGCGAAGGGAATCTTCCTTCGCGGCCTCATTCTTTACCCTGCAACTTGCCGACTCGCTAACTCGCCGCTCTCAAGCCATCGCTTCCCTCCCCATCGGCTCGAATGTCAACTGGTTCGATTTGCGGTCTACGTCGATGCGCACGTGCTCGCCATGCAGCACCTCGCCGTTCAGAATCTTGATGGCCAGCGGATCCTGCACCATGCGCTGCAAGGCTCTCTTCAGCGGACGCGCCCCATAGGCCGCATCCGAGCCGGAGGCCAGAATCAACTGCCGCGCCGGCTCCGTCAGCTCCAGCGAAATCTGCCGGTCTTCGAGCAGCTTGCGCACCTCGTTCAACCGCAGCTCCAGAATCTGGCTCATCTGCGCCGCCCCGAGCGGACGGAAGATCACGATATCGTCCACGCGATTCAAAAACTCCGGCCTGAAATGCTCGCGCAGCACGCGCATCACCGACTCGCGCGCCTGGTCGAAGTCGTTCTCTGTTTTGAGCGTATCGCCGATCAGCAGATTCGCGCCCAGGTTCGAAGTCATGATCAGCACCGTGTTCTTGAAGTCCACCGTGCGGCCCTTCGCGTCGGTCAGACGCCCGTCGTCCATCACCTGCAGCAGAATGTTGAACACATCCGGATGCGCCTTCTCGATCTCGTCGAAGAGAATCACCGCGTAAGGCCTGCGGTGCACGGCCTCGGTCAACTGGCCGCCCTCGTCGTACCCCACGTAGCCGGGCGGCGCGCCGATCAGCCGCGCCACGGCGTGCTTTTCCATGTACTCGCTCATGTCGATGCGAACCATGGCCTGCTCATCGTCGAAGAGAAACTCGGCCAGCGCGCGCGCGGTCTCCGTCTTGCCCACGCCCGTCGGCCCCAGGAAAATGAACGAGCCGATGGGCCGCTTCGGATCGCTCAACCCCGCACGCGAACGGCGAATCGCATTGGCCACCACGGTCAGCGCCGCATCCTGGCCGATGACCCGCTCCCGCAGCCGCGCTCTCCATCTCCACCAGCTTCTTCACTTCGCCTTCGAGCATCCGCGAAACGGGAATTCCCGTCCACTTGCTCACGATCTTGGCGATGTCTTCCTCGTCCACTTCTTCCTTCAGCATCCGCGCCGCGCCGGCTTTTCCTTCCTGCGCAGCATCCAAACTTCTTCAGCTCCGCTTCCAGCTTGGGCAGCTCGCCATACTGGATCTGCGCGGCCCGCTCGAGTTGGCCCTTGCGCGTCTGCTCTTCGGCCTCAAAGCGCAGCGCCTCGATCTTCTTTCTTCAATTCGCTGATGTGGCTGATCGGCTTCGCGCTCTTTGGTCCATCGCGCCCGCAGGGCCGTGATCTGCTCCGTCAGTCCGGGCAACCTCGCGCTCCACCTCATCGCGGCGCTCGATGCTGTTGGCATCGGTCTCGCGCTTCAGCGCCGCGCGCTCAATTTCAAGCGATGTCGTCTCGCGCTCCAATTGGTCGATCTCCGTCGGCACCGAGCCGATCTGAATCGCCAGCGAAGCCGCGGCCTCATCCACCAGGTCGATAGCCTTGTCCGGCAAAAATCTGTCGCTGATATAGCGATGCGAAAGCGTCGCCGCCGCCACAATTGCCGCATCCTTGATGCGCACGTTGTGGTGCGACTCGTAGCGATCTTTCAGGCCGCGCAGAATTGCGATCGTATCTTCCACGTTGGGCTCGCCGACGTAGACGATCTGGAAGCGCCGCTCCAGCGCCGCGTCCTTCTCAATGTATTTGCGGTACTCATTCAGCGTGGTTGCGCCGATGGCCCGCAGTTCGCCGCGCGCCAGCGCCGGCTTCAGCATGTTGCTGGCGTCGATGGCGCCCTCGGCCGCGCCCGCGCCCACCAGCGTGTGCAGCTCGTCGATGAACAGCACGATCTTGCCCGTTCGACTCTTCGATTTCCTTGAGCACTGCCTTGAGCCGGTCTTCGAACTCGCCGCGATATTTCGCGCCGGCCAGCATCGATCCCAGGTCCAGCGAAATCACCCGCTTGTCGCGCAGGCTCTCCGGCACGTCGCCGGAGACGATGCGCCGCGCCAGCCCCTCGACGATCGCCGTCTTGCCCACGCCCGGCTCGCCGATCAGCACAGGATTATTTTTCGTTCGCCGGCTCAGCACCTGGATCACGCGGCGAATCTCCTCGTCGCGCCCGATCACCGGGTCCAGCTTGCCTCGCCGGGCAAGCTCGGTCAGATCCTTGGCGTATTTTTCCAGCGCCTGAAATTTGCCTTCGGGATTCTGATCCGTCACGCGCTGCGAGCCGCGCACCGCGGTCAGCGCCTTCAGAATCGCCTCATGCGTGGCGCCCACGGCAGCCAGAGCCTCGCGCGCCGCATCGCCCTTCAAATGCGCCACGCCCAGCAGCAGATGTTCCGTTGAAACGTACTCGTCCTTGAAGTTCGCGGCCTCGCGAAAGGCCTGCTCCAGCACCTTGTTCAGCGCCTGGCTCAGGCCCGGCTGCGTGGCCGCTCCGGCCACTCGAGGCAGTTTCTCCTCGATCTGGTGCAGCTCGTGCTCCAGCCGCTCAGTGGGAACGCCGATCTTTTCCAGCACCGCGGGAATCACGCCCTCGCGGTCCTCCACCAGCGCCAGCAACAGGTGCACCGGCTGCACCTCGGGGTTGCCGAGTTCCGCAGCCCGCGCCTGCGCCTGCTGCATCGCCTGCTGCGACTTGACTGTCAGTTTTTCCCAACGAATCGCCATTTCTTAGCTCCTAGCCGCTCAGCTTCCAGCTTTTAGCTTATTCTTGCCATTAGCAAGGAAATCGTGCTGCCAACAAAATGATTTTCTATCAAATTCAGTTGCTGCGCAAATAAAACTATAGCGCCGGAGAGCGAATTTCATACTCCCTCCGGCGCTTCAATTCCAAATCGCCTCAGTTCCGACAACTGAGCACAGAGCTAGACGGCTAGAAGCTCGCTTGCTCCGGCTGCCTCTTAGCGGCAATGTTGATCTTGATCTGCTTCGGCTGCGCTTCAGGCTTTTTCGTCAGTTCCAGCTTCAGCACGCCGGCATTGTAAGCCGCCTTGATGTTCTCCGTGTCCACGGTGGAAGGCAGCGTGAAGGCGCGGAAGAAGCTGCCGTAGCGCCGCTCGATGCGATGGAAGTTCTCTTCCTTCTCCTCGGCCTCGAACTTGCGCTCGCCCTTGACGGTCAGCGTGTTGTTTTCCACGCTCACGTCCAGGTCCTTCTCTTCGATGCCCGGCACTTCGAGCTTGAGCATGACCTTCTTGTCATCCTCATAGACATCGACGGCCGGCACAAAGCTGGCAGTTGTCAACGGACTGTTCTCCGTCGTTCAGATCGCGGAAAAGCGAGTTCACGCGGTTCTGCAATGTTACGACTTCACGAAATGGGTCCCAACGAGTGATTGCCATAAATTTATCCTCCAGATTGTTTTCTCGAATGATGGGCGGGACCTGAGTCCCAGCCACTCAATCAATCTGATGACACTATAGCACAAACGATTCATATAATATGCGCGTATTGCACGCTCATATATTGATAAATTTATAACATTAATAATATCAATTATTTACAGGATTCTTCATTCAGGTGGGAATGTATGGCTACCTGCGCGCAAGCGCCGTAAGTCTGCGCATTCTACCGCCGCTTTCCGCTCCACTCCAGGTAGCTCGTGAAGTCCGCCTGGCCCGGCATTTTCAGCTCGAATTTGCCGCTCAGGGCGCCGTCGGCCAGCTCGTAGCTCAGACGGTATTGCGGACCCGGCTGGGAGGCATCGGAAAGGAAAACCACCGTTCCGGCCTTGGGAGTGGAAACGTCATAGTGGATGACGTGGCCCTCATTGTCGAAGTAGATGGCCTCGAACGCTTGCCGTTGCCAGCGGGATAGATGTAGAGAAGATCGCTGTGCTGGCAGTCGAAGTCATCCGGGGCTGATGCAGACGCCGCTTCTGGAGTGGCGCGCGAGCACATGGTCGCGCAGTTCCAGCCGGAAGGAGTAGCCGGCAGACGCCTGTGCCTGCGCCACTCCGCCGGTGGTCTTTGCCTCCCACGATCCGAGCAGAAAGCGAAGCCCAGCCCACGGATCAGCCTTGGCGAGTTTGCGCTGGTTCGCGCCGGGGTTTGCGCGGACAGAGCCGCAGGCAGCGAGCAGGACCATTGCGGCCAGCGGCACAAAGCGCATCTTCATGGGGCATCCTCGATTTTCAAAGTCTACCCGAAATGCGCTGACCGCACCGGCTCGACTTTCCCCAGAAATGAATGCGCTTTAAACGTGGAACCTAGATTCCCGTTTCGATACAGCTAATTCCTCGCGCTTGCCGGGCAAAATGCTCCGGCAACCACTTCGGAATTTAAACTTGCTCTAGCACTTGCCAATCTTACTTTAATAAACTGCGATGCCGTGAGTTGGAGCCCGTTAATCCGGTGTTCGAGCCGCTGATGGTAACGGCGGGAGCTACGTTCGAGGCGCCGGCAGGAATCACGGCAAAAATGTCAATGGCAGATCCGTTACCGACGTAGATATTCCCTGCGTAGTCGATGAGGATGCCGTTGGGATTGCTGAGCCCGGTGTTCGAGCCGCTGATGCTGGCGACGGGCGCGACATTGCCCGTTGTGTTGGGGGAGTAGATGGTTACGCTGTTGCCGCCGCCGTTGACGACATAGATGTTGCCGAAATCGTCCAGGGTCAGGTCGTGGGGGCCGTCGAGCATGGTGTTCGAGCCGCTGATGGTGGTCATGGGCGCGACATTGCCTGTTGCGTCTCTTGGGAATATTTCTATGCTGTTGCTCATCTTCGTTCGCGACGTAGATTCTTCCGTTGTTCCCGATCGCCAGCCCGTTGGGGAAATTGAGCCCCGTGTTTGTGCCGCTGATGGTCGCGGTAGGCGTTGCGTTTCCTGTAGCTCCGGCGGCATAGACGGTGATCGAATTGCCATCGGAGTTGGCGACATAGATATTGTTGTGGTAATCAAGCCCGATGCCGCTGGGCCCGTTGAGTCCGGTATTTGCGCCGCTGATGGTGGCCACGGGCGCGGCATTGCCTTTCGATCCGGGGGAGTAGATCGTCACGCTATTGCCAACGGAGTTGGTGATGTAGGTGTTGTTATTGTAGTCAAACGTCAGGCGATGGGGATCATCGAGGCCGGTGTTTGAGCCGGTGAGGGTTGTGCCGGGTGCGACATTATCATTGCCGTTGCTGTTGCCTGGAACAGTGTAGACGCTGACGGCGTTGCCATTGGTGGCGTAAACCTGCAGGTAGGGTCGATAGAAAGTATTTGAACTGCAACCGTTCAGGATAAACATCGTACCCAGGAGCAATATACCAAACCAAAGCTCCAAGGTACGTGGAACTACGTGATTTTGTGCTCATCGGGATAGTACCTCCATTCGTGAATGATCGTTGTTTCTTCGCGTGTCAGAGTTGCTACGGCAGGAATCGTGCTGACTTAATCCAGATTGTGCCCGAGTTTGCGTGCAGGACTTCTGCTCAATAAATTTCGCCGATTTCCTCGCTAAGGTTTAATGATTGCAACGAGTTGTATTCCGGATCTCGCGTCTAAGGATTCCGGAATACTCGTTTCGCCTTTTACAATGAAAACCAGATGGCGCAACTCTTTGTCTTCCTTCCTATCCCATTGACTGGCACTGGCTTTGGCTGACCGTGGCCGCATTTCTGGCCGGGGCGCTGAACGCCGTGGCCGGAGGCGGCTCATTTCTGCTGTTCCCCGCCATGCTGAGCATGAAGATCCTCCCCGTCCAGGCCAATGCAACCAATTCAGTAGCCCTGTGGCCCGGCCAGCTCACCTCCGTCGCCGCCTACCGCGAAGATATTCGAAAGAATCTGCGCCTTGCGTGCCCATGGGCTTGGCCGGACTCATCGGCGGCACGGTTGGCGCCGTGGTCCTGCTGAATACGCCGCAGAAGACCTTTCTGGACCTGGTTCCCTGGCTGCTCCTGGTGGCCGCCTCAATTTTTGCCGCCAGCGGCCCGGTCTCCCGCTGGCTGGCCAGGCGCAGGGGTTCGACCGCCGGCGCAATCCCATCACCCGCGCCGCCTGCTAATCTTCCTTTCAACCATCTTCGTCTGTTTCTATATCGGCTACTTTGGCGCCGGAGCTGGCTTTCTTACTCATTACCCTGCTTTCGGTCTTCGGCTACCAGGATCTGAATGAGATCAACGCCCTCAAAGTGGTCTCCACCACTCTAGCGAACGGTATCGCTTTTATTATCTTTGTGCTGAACGGCCAGGTCGTTTGGCGCTACTGCCTGCTGGCCATGATCACCTGCGCCATTGGAGGCTACGCCTCGGCCCGCTTCGCCCGCATGGTTCCGCAATCGTTTCTGCGCGGCCTGGTGATCTTTATCGGCTTTTCCATGGCTGCATGGTTCTTCTGGAGCACTCGATAAGCATGGCTTCCCCGCCGGCAGACAATTCGAATCTGAATGGCTCTGGTAATCCACAAGCCGCTCAACGCAAACGGCGCGACCGATCGAGCTTCTCGTTACCTATGGGCTCATTCTGCTGGCGGTGTGGACGCCTCTGCCCTGGCAGCGATTCATTTCCCTGGCCGCACTGGCATGGGTATTGCTGGTTACCTGGCTCTCATTCGACGATGCTGAGAGAGATGGGCCTGCGTGGGCCGGGATTCCACCGTTCGCTCTGGGTGGCCGGCGCGGCGCTGTTGATGGCAGCGGCCGCTGTCCTGGTGGCAGCCAGATTGCAAACCCTGCACGCGCCGGCTACTGCCTGTCCTTTTTGTCCAGCGCTATTGGGCTTATACGATCTGGTCGTTTCTGCAGGAGTTCCTTCTGCTGAATTTTTTCCTGCTGCGCCTGCTGCGGCTGCTGCCCGGCAGAAATGCCGCAGTCCTGGCGGCAATGGGCCTGTTCACGATTGCGCACCTGCCCAATCCGATTCTTACGGTCCTGACGCTGCTGTGGGGATGGGCTTCCTGCCGGCTTTTTCTTCGCTATCGCAACCTCTACACGCTGGCCATGGCGCACGCCATCCTGGGAATTTCCATTGCCATCACGATTCCCGGACCTGTGGACCACAATATGCGCGTCGGGCTGGGCTATCTTACCTACAATCCGAACAAATTTACTCACCGCAGCCAGATGGACCAGACCGTATCCACGCAGGCATGGGTAATGGCGGATGCGCCCTACGCGTCGATCCTGGCGCCATGCCCGGCCATAGAAGATTCCCGCCAGCGCAGCCAATATCACGTAGCGCCAATTGAAGAAAGCCGTACGCTTATTGAAGTGCGCCAGGCCAAAAAGGACTGCGGTCAAAAGCAGCGCCGCGGTGCGTCCCATGCGCCGTTCCAGCAGGTTCTGCAGCCATCCGCGAAAGAAGAGCTCTTCCGGAACGGCGATGAAGAAGAAGGTGAAGACGAATGCGCCGCCGAGCTGAGGCAGGCTCGGCCAGAGTAGCGTGCGCATGCAAAAAACCAAGACTCAGGCCGAGTGCCTAGCGCGATGGGCGCATAGAATAGCAAACTCGCGCAATCCGATGCCGGCGTCACGCAGTCGCAGGCGCAGATCGAATCCCACTCCATTCAGCTGGCGAATCAGCAGCAGGCCATAGATGCCCGCATCGAGCAGCAAAATTTTGTTGAAGATAGCCAGATGCGCAGGCCACGCGGGCTCAAACCAGCGCAGATCGACCGCCAGGCCCAAAGCGGCCAGCACCAGAAAGTCGCGCCAATTGCCGCGTTGCTCGGGATCGATGCGCCTGGCCTGTTGCATCAGCGCTGAGACCGCGACGGGAAGCAGCGCGTAAACCGCCAGCCAACCCCAGCGAAAGCTTCCGGTTGAGCAGGCAACCAGCAGATAAGGCACGCACAGCAGGGCTGGCGCCAGCAACCGGACCGGAGCCGTAAGCCGATCCGCCGCGCTTGCCAGCTGATGCCGAAAAAACGCCGCGGCAAGAAACGGCGCCAAAGTGAGCAGCGCAGCGATCACAATTGCAGGGTTGACCATCGGCACCATCCAGCCTGCATATCAATTAGTAGACGTTGAATTAGTTGCTTCCGCTGTCAAATTAGCCGCAATTTGTTTCTCGTCTCACTCCTGCGAATGCTGCGCGCCGCCCTCACTCCATTCGTCTTCCGCATGCGGTGCTACGCCGCCTTCGCGGTTGAGAATGCGCCGGAAGAACTCCCGGACAGCGCGGTTGCGGTGCGTGAGAAAGTACTCCTCGGTCTGCATCACCGCGACCTTCTCCGCCGCCGCCACCACAAGTAATTGATTGATGCTGGTTCCGTCGCGCTCGCTGATCTGCTCCAGCGCCGCCTTCAGCGAGACCGGCAAACGCAGTGGAAATGTAGCAACTCTGGTCGTCATCGTTGATTCCTCATCCCTTTGAGAGCTTCGTTTGGCCGCATCACGGCGATGCTGAAGCATTTCTCTGCCTTCTCCAGGCCTTTTTCATTGAACGTGATCAGGTGCGTCGCTCGCCCGCTGACAGCCGCCTCCAGAACCAGCTCGTTCCCAGGGTCGTGCAGTTGCGGACGCCAGCGGTAATGCGTCTTAACAGGCTCCGCCATGGCGATCAGCCAATCCACAAAGGCGCCGGTCTCCTCTTCTGAGAGCCCCGCCGCCAGCCGATGCTTGGCCAGCATGCACTTTGATTGGTATTCAAGCGCCAAAGCGACAGTCATCAGGAGGGTTGCATAGCCCAGGTCAATGCGGCGCAAAAGCTCGGCGGAAGCTCCCCGCGGGCTGCGCATGGCAGCCACCACAACATCGGCATCCAAGAGTGCTCTCACGCAGGAAATAATAACATCACGGGCAATATCATCACCAACAAATGATCTATCTCTATTGCTTTCAATCAATTCAGCGGGCTGTAATGACTTCGGTGATGACCAAAGGGATAAACGTCTCGTCAATTCCCTGCTGCGGATTCCCCAGTGCGGCCTTAATCCCAACATGGATCGGGTTGTGGATTGAAATGTGACGCACGCTCACGGGATCATCCATCAAACTTCCCGTCACCGCTTTCCTGGCGCTTTCCGTTCCCTGCGCCAGAATGCTTTCCAGCTCCTCGTTGCCGAAATCGAAGGTGCCGCAATAAAGCTCGCCTTCAATCTCCTGCACCTTGGTAATGCAATATCTTCCTAACCCCACGACGGCGATTTCCTTGATGGTGAACGACGGGTAAACCGTCATCGTATTCTGCGCTGCGCCCTTATCGGCAAGATGTTTTCCCAGGTCGGGCAAAAGCGCCGCCTGGCTTGGGCTCACTTCCTGCGGGATCGACTCTTGTGTCTGCCCTGCAATTCGCTGGACGAATCCAATTGCGGATGAAAAGTCGAAAAGCGTCCACGGGTTCGATTCTGTGAGTTGGGAGGAACGCTCCAAAACGTCGCGGAAAATGCTCCTAAAATAAGCAACGGGAAAATAAATAGAATATTCAGATTGAATACTGTAATCATGAGTGTCCCAAATACCCACCACAGCATGACGATCGAGTGCTCTCTGAACCTTCCTCTATCCTGGCCGATGTTCTCCCACGAGTTCTTCTTAAACGCTTTCCTGTAGTACAAAATGAAAAGCGTCAATGTCAGCACACAGCCGACATTGTTCAGGATGGCAAGAATATTGAGCATCAGGTCCATCGTCCCACCCTCTTTCAACAAGCCTATCAGAGCGCTTAATCTCCAGCGACCCTGGCGCTACTCTATCTATATGTTGTATATGAAATCACTTAACTACTTCGCACAAAGTTGCAGCATTACTCCATCGCCCAGGCAGCAAATTGCAGGGTGCCCGGCAATAGGCCTTTTTGCAGGATAAGATACAGCGCCCGGTTCTTGACTCCAGTTTGGCATTGCCGCATACTCCTCCATGGCAGATTCCGGGAACTGACCTTTATTAAGGTCCACCCTGGCAAATCCGCCGCTAGAGAAGACTATAATCGCGTTATCCAAACTTGATTGCGAGGAATTCAAACCGTGCATCATAAAGCGTTTTGCTTGTCGTTCGTTTTCTTGTCTGCATCGCTGATGTTTCCCAGCTTTAGCCATGCGGAATCCGTAACCTTAACCCGGCATGGAAATACCATCGAAGTCGAAATCGGCGGCAAGCCATTCACCACCTATAACTTTGATCCAATCGTCTCCAAAGCATTCCTGCAACCCTTGCGCGATGCCCATGGCGTGGTCGTCACTCGCACGCTCGCCGTCGGAAATCAAGTACCCCCGGGCCACGATAAAGACCCTTTTATTGAGCCCCATCAGCGCGCCATGTATTTTGCGCACGGCGATATTGATGGCTACTCTTTCTGGGGCGAAGAAGCATTCCAGCGGTACTACGGAAACTCGACAGAGTCCGCGTACGGAAGGATGGTCTTCAGCAAGCTCAACGAGATGCGCGGCGGTGCAAACTCAGGTGTAATCCGAGCTGCATTCGATCTTGAAGGGCCCGACAAAAAGGTATTCGCCGAGGAAACCCAGCAGTACAAGTTCAGTGGAGACAAAAATTCGCGCGTGATCGATTGCGAGTTTATCATCAAGGCCGGAAAAGATCCGGTCAGATTCGGTGATACCAAGGAGGGTACCTTCGCCATCCGCGTCGCGCCCGACTTGGATGCTCCTAAGGGAAACATGGTCAGCTCGGAAGGGAAAGTGGGAGAAAAGCAGGTTTGGGGCAAGCGCGCAAACTGGGTCAACGTCGACGGCGTCATCGACGGTCAAAAGCTTGGCATCGCCATCTTTGATGCTCCTGACAGTTTCCGGCATCCGACTTATTGGCAGGCTCGCGATTACGGGCTCCTTGCTGCAAACCCATTCGGCTTGAGCTTCTTCTACGGGGATCACCAACACGACGGAAGCTACACCCTGCCTGCCGGAGAGTCCATTCGCTTCCGCTACCGCGTTTTCATCCACGAAGGTACATACAAGGATGCCAAGGTCGCGGATAAATATGCCGAGTACGCCGCACATCCATAGTGAGCCATTAAATCGCCAAACCCAACCCAAGAATGGAGAGCATATCGATATGGACGAGAGTAGAAGAAAGCTTCTCAAGACTGGTATCCAAGCGGCGGCTCTGGCTGCGCTTCCCGAGCGCATCAACGCCCTCAACGGCCGGGCAGTTGTCGGGCCAAACGACCGGGTCCGTGTGGGCATCGTCGGCTTGCGCGGTCGCGGCCAGGAGCACATCCGGGCCTTTGCTGCTTTACACAACGTTGAAATAGCCGCGCTGTGCGATATAGATGATAGCGTGATGAGCGAGCGCCTGGCTCAGGTTCGCAACATGGGATTCCAGTCAGGCACATACACCGACGTGCGTAAGTTGCTCGACGACAAGTCGATCGATGCGATTTCCATCGCAACGCCAAATCATACACATGCGCTCATCGCCATCTGGGCCATGCAGGCGGGCAAGGACGTTTATGTTGAAAAGCCCTGCTCGCATAACTTGTGGGAAGGCCGCCAGCTTATTCGAGCAACTGCCAAATACAACAGAATCGTGCAGCATGGCACCCAGTCCCGCTCTACGCCGGGCATTATGGATGCCGTGAATAAGCTTCAGCAAGACTCGATACTCGGTGACGTGTACTTATCCCGTGGCCTGTGCTTCAAGTGGAGAGATACCATTGGCCACACGCCTATATCTCCCGTGCCCCCAGGCGTCGATTACAATCTATGGACTGGGCCCGCTCCGCTGCAGCCATTTACTAAGAATCACTTCCACTATAACTGGCACTGGTTTTGGAATTACGGCAATGGAGACCTGGGCAATCAGGGAATTCACCAGCTTGATATCGCGCGTTGGGGCCTTGGTCCGGGCTTCGGCTTTCCCGACAAAATCTCCGCGGTTGGCGGGCATTTCATGTTCGACGATGACCAGCAAACACCTAATGTGCTCAACTGCGCCTTCGAATACCATCGCCCCAACGGCAAGCGATGTACTCCTTGAATTCGAGGTCCGTCATTGGATCACCAACCACGAGGCGGAGATCGGCGAGCATCGCCTCGCTTCTGCTGTCCCCGGCGAAAAGGCCTCTGGCGGATTAGGTCCCGTCGAGGGCAGTCACAACACGGTCGGCAACATCTTCTATGGTCCCCAGGGATTGATGGCTATCGACAACTCTGCCGGCTACAAAACCTATCTGGGAAAAGATCAGCATCCTGGACCATCTTCACCCTCGGATAAGGAAGATCATTTCGCAAACTTCATCTCCTGCGTTGTCAGTCGCAGGAAGCAAGATCTAAGGGCTCCAATCGAGGAGGGCCACTTATCGTCTGGTCTGGCCCACCTGGCCAATGCATCCTACCGCCTCGGACGGACGCTCTATTTCGATCCGGATACTGAGTTAGTCAGGAACGACGATGAGGCCAATCTCCTTCTGCGCGAGGCAAATCGCGGTTACCGCTCACCGTTTGTCATTCCCGACACGGTGTAGCTTCGCGGTGTTGCCCTTGTGGTAGAGCGGCTGAAAATCCCGGCGGAAATCCCGAGTGGAAGGCGCTGATTATAAGAGAGATACCGTGACGATAGAAAGATTGGGGCTTGACACGCAGTTGCGTCGACACCCATTCGGGAATCGCTCGAGGTTTCTCTGTTGTTCCGCCGGTGACGGCTTCGTCTTTTTGGGATCTGGGATACCCGCCAAAGTCTATGATCTCATCGATAGGGAACAAAAGGCGACGTTTTGAAGTTCATCGTCCCCCACATCTCAGAATCGATTTGTGGGCCGCCCGGGTCGCCAATCGATTCAGGTCAGAGCAGATACCCCACATCGGAGTAGAAACTGTGCCGTTGCATCAAACTCCGCCGGAGAGTTCGTCGGATCCTCTGCGTTGCCCTTGGGAACGAAGATAATCATGCCCTGCCGTGCTCGAGTCAGCAAAACTCGATAAGCATTCTTGCGATAGAGCTTCTTTTCTTCTTTTTTGATTGCGTTCCACTTGTTGTTCGGGCCTGGGCGCAGGGTGCGCAGTTGCCATCCACGCGTGTCATCCCAGATGAAATCTCCTCCCCAACAAACTCCAATCCAGTCCAGTTCAAGCCCTTGGATCTCAAATTCTGTTGCGAATACTTCGCATCGGTAACTAGATCTCAGATCATTCTCTTCCGCAAGATACCAGTGCTCCCAAGGATACTCAGCATGGAATGTTGAACTCGGCTCCAATCCCTCTGCGCGCAAACGCGCTGCTGCCGATGAGCCAACGAGTCCGTATCGATTAGTTCCGATGTTTTGCGTCCTCATTTTCATACACACTTCATTTAGGTCGCGAGATAGAAAAATCGGAAACTTCACAGCGATATCTATTGAGGCAGCTTCCTCGGCGTTTCCATCGAGAAGAAGGTTCACCCAGGTTGCCAAGTTTTCGGCCCGAAGGCTGCGGTTCGAGGTCCGCAAGTGCAACGCTGAGTTCGTATGCACGTCTACCTTCTTGGTGATTTCGTCGAATAGCCGCCTTCCAGCGGTCGATGGCCCTCCCTCGAGCACCTCGGGAGATGCATAGATTATCCATTTTTTGGCCGCATTCGAGAGCGCTCTTCCCCATTCCTCGAGTCCTGCTTCGCCGTCGTTAATCTCTTGGCCACCTCCAACCAAGGCGACGACAATGGCCCAATCCTCATGTCGCTCCATAATTCTTAACAGCATCTCGGGCTCAGAATAATCGCGCTTAAACTTTTTCAGATGCTGGGATCGATTCCACGCACGTTGCGCCTCGTCGAAGATGATTGCGTGGTTTGAAGGGTAGCCGAGGTTGTCTTCGGTGTGGTATCTTGCAAAGACGTGAACGTTTTCGATAAGAGTCTTGGCTTCTGTTCGTGCCTGAACCGCCGTCGCCCCACCTTTCATGCTTTCTTGCGTGAACAGGTGTTGCAGGACCCTGACGAGTGGACCGTTCCCACTCATGAAATGAATCGCGCTAACTTGTTCTGATCTGAATGAGCGAGGCTTAAGCCGACAAGTGTTTTACCTGAACCCGGCACTCCGGTTAGGAAGCAAATTGCGTGCTGATTCTTAGAGCGAGCTGTCTCCACGTATCCCTGTATCGTTTGCCTGACGCTTTCAATCTCGTATTCTGATGCTTCCGAGTGGGCAATTTCCCGAATCGAAAGTCCACTTCTCAACGCTAGCGCCGCTTCGATGATGCTTGGCACCGGAAAGTAGGGACTCTCATCCCACGATTTCAGTGGAAATTTGGCATTGCTGAACGTTTTGCAATCGCGCAAAGAACTTGAGGCAAGATTTCCCAAGGAGTGAGAGATTACTTTATTCATCCAATAGATTGCCAATTGGGGAAAGATCTCATATTGATTCAATTCGTCCAGATTTGGATTGCCTGCTTCCGGAGAGACAATGACTGGAATAATCCGTCGGTCGGCAGAGGCTTGGTGGAAATAGTGCAACAGAAGTGCGTATTCTTCGATCTGACGCTTTGCCTGTAGAAATTCGGCTCCGGACTTAGCTTCAAGAATGACAATTTTATTCCCGATTAGTAATACAAAATCAATCCGTAATTCCTTGCGGGGGATGGAGAACTCAAGTAGCAGCCCCCAGTGCCGAGCTGAGGCAAATTGTAAGACGCACTCCTCGAGTGTTTTGCGGAGTGATCCTAAATCCCGTTCCCAGGTCAGTGTCTGATCTGAGTATTGGCTTGTATAGCCGCGATTTGCATAGGATATTGCTAGTCGAGCAAGGATTTGTTCATCCGACTGGTCGAGAAATTCGCCGACATTCGCCCGATAAAATAGATGCCATGATTCCTTCTTGCTTAAGCTGTCGGTCAGGTTCCCACCCTTTCCGCGAAACTCTGCGGAAAGGATGGGGCACTCAGGATTCATAGGTGAAAGAGTGAGAACCACAGATCCTTCGACTTCGGTCGCAATAGCAACTTCCGCTCAAGATGATAAAGAGTAATTGCTATTCCTTCTCTTCTGCTTATTCTTCCTCTTCCTCCACCGGCCGCTTGGCGTTGGCGAGGATTTTGTCGGCTACTAGCTGCGGGACTATGTCGTAGTGGTCCATCTCCATGCGGTAACTGCCCTTGCCCTGCGTCATGGAAGTTAGCAGCGTGCCGTAAGTCAGCATCTCGGCCATGGGGACCTGGGCGTTGATTACTGTTGTGCGGCCCTTGGACTCCATGCCCTGGACGCGGCCGCGGCGGCTGTTCAGGTCGCCCATCAGGGTTCCGGCAAACTCGTCGGGGGCTTCGATCTCGACCTTCATGATGGGCTCGAGCAGGCAGGGCTTGGCCGTTTCCATGGCTTTGCGGAACGCGATGCGGCCGGCCATCTTGAAGGACATTTCGTTGGAGTCGACGTCGTGGTAACTGCCGTCGTAGACCGACAGCCCTGAAGTCGACGACCGGGTAGCCGGCGAGATAGCCGCGGGCGGCTGACTCGACGATGCCCTTTTCGATGGCGGGAATGAAGTTGCGGGGGATGGCGCCGCCGAAGACTTCGCTGGCGAACTCGAAGCCGCCGCCGCGCGGCATGGGCTCCATGCGGATTTTGCAGTCGCCGAACTGGCCGTGGCCGCCGGTCTGCTTTTTGTGCCGCCCCTGGCGCCTCGACCTTGGCGCGGATGGTTTCGCGGTAAGGCACCTTGGGAGCCTTGAGGGTGACTTCGGCGTGGTAGCGCTTTTTGAGGCGGCTGACGATGGCTTCAATGTGCGGCTGGCCGGCGCCGGCGATGAGGAACTCGTTGGTCTGCGGGTCGCGGAAGAAGCGGATGAGCAGGTCTTCTTCCATGAGCTTGTGGATGGCGGGGGCGAGCTTGTCTTCGTCGGCGCGGCTCTTGGGCTCGATGGCGTAGGTCATGGCCGGCTCGGGGGGAGCGGCCATATCCACCTGGATCTCCGCGCCCTTCTGGCCCAGCGTGTCGCCGGTGAAGGTTTCGCGCAGCTTGGCCACGGCGCCCAGATCGCCGGCGTGCAGCTCGGGCACTTCGACGGCCTTGCGGCCCTGCATGATGCTCAGATGGCGACAGCCGCTCCTGGCCGCGGCGGGTGTAGTTCTCGACCGTGACGTCGTTCTTGATGACGCCGCTGATGACCTTGAAGAAGGTGATGCGCCCGGCGAAGGGGTCGCTCATGGTCTTGAAGACCACCATGGCGGCCGGCTCTTTGTCGTCCACTTTGCGGGTGGCCTGGCCAGCATCGGCCTCAGCCTCGTCCGCCGCAGCTTCAGTACCCGGATTCCTGACGGGAATGGGCGCGCGCTCGAGGGGCGATGGCGCGTAGACCTTGATGAAGTCGAGCAGGTGGTCGATGGCCATGTTGGCCAGGCCGCTCGAAAACAGGACCGGAAAGATGCGGTCTTCGCGGATGGCTTCATGCAGCGCGGCGATCAGGTGCTCTTTAGCGATGGTGCCCTTCTCGAAGTACTCTTCCATCAGCTCGTCTTTGCCCTCGGCCACCAGCTCGACCAGCGCCTCATGGCGGGCTTTGGCGTCGGCGGCCAGGCCGGCGGGAATCTCCACGACCTTGCCGCGGCCGTCGCCGCCGGGGGTGTAGTGGAAGGCCTCCATGGTTACTAAATCGACAACGCCGTGAAATCCCTGGGCGTCAGAGATGGGCAACTGGACGGGAACACAGTTGCGGCCCCAGCGGTCGACCAGGTCGTCGATCAGGGCGCTCAATCCGCCGCCGCCGCCGGCCTTGGGGTGGTCCATCTGGTTGACCAGGACGATGCGGGGGACGTTGGCCTCGGCGGCAAATCTCCACACCCGCTCGGTAACGGCCTCAACGCCATTCTGGGCGTTGACCAGGACCAGTGCGGCTTCAACGGGAGCAGCGCGGCGCGGGCCTCGTGGCTGAACATATGGAAGCCGGGAGTATCGACAAGATTGATTTTGACGCCCTGCCACTCGGCAAAGGCGACGGCGTTCTGCATGGTTACGCCGCGGGCTACTTCTTCTTCGTCATAGGCGGTTACGGCCGAGCCGTCCTCGACACGGCCCTGGGTTGGGGTCATCTTGGCGGCATGCAGCATGGCGGCAATCAAGGTGGTCTTGCCGCTGTGCGCATGCCCCACTACAGCCACGTTGCGGATCTCACTTCCCTGGTAGGTTTTCATGGGTTTCTCCTTCGTTGTTCTCGCTAAGAAGCGGATGCTATCACACGAGATATGTTAACGTCCTGTGACGATGAACAGGGAACAGGGGTTAGGGATCAGGAGATCAGGGGGCCGGGCAGCGATTGACGTTTACTTATTGGTAAACTTTGGCCTGGCAGGTCGGAGTGTTTAGATAAACTTTTCAAGCGCGGCATTTCCGTCCGGCCCGGTGGATACCTCTCATTGAGCGGCATTGTTTTATTTTCTTGCCGGCTCAATTTTTTTGTATCTTTTAGGGACTCGAATTTAGGCGAGATGTTTTTTTGCATCTGCATAGTCCGGATCAATCCTTACTGCGTCGCTGAACTCTTCGGCCGCCTTTTCATAATCGCCCTTGTTGAAAAAGTGCTACGCCGAGATCGTTATGCGCTTTGGCGTTTGCAGGATCGTACCGCACTGCCTGAGTAAACTCTTTCGCCGCTTCTGGAAACTGATGCATTCGTGCAAAGATCCTAATCCAATTTTGAAATGGGGCATTGCCTGATCGGGCTTCATGGACAGAGAAAGGCGGAATTCCTTCAGTGCATCCTGCGTCATTCCCTTCGCGTCATAAACATTGCCTAAACCGTTATGCACACTCGAAAGATTGGGCATGACCGCAAGCACTTGACGGTACTCCTGAGCCGCGTCATCGAGTTCTCCGTGGGCCTGAAGCGCATCGGCGAAATAAAGCCGCTCAGTTATATAACTCGGCTGTCTCGCCATCAGGTAGTATCTCTCGAAGATCGCCATGGGCAGAAAAAAAACGTCAGAACGGGCAAGCACCACGGCCGCTGTTGCCACCGGTACCCTCGTACCGATCGAAATAAACAAGGCAGACCCACGCCGGCGGCGATCGCCGGTGGAATCAGATACCGGCCCTGAAAACACCAACAATTCGCAACCCGATCGGAGACCATATCAGATACAAGCTCAAAAATACGCCCATGACCGCTGAAAAATGCGGCCAGGAGAATGAATGCCGCCGATATCTTTCTGATTTTGCTTCGATACATTGTCTCCCCGGCAATGCAGATCAGCAACATCAATTCGATCAAATCATATAGTACGGCCGAGGCATGAGCGTATCCAGCCATCCAAGAACTCCAATAAAACTATTCGAGTTGCGGTGAGAAATCATGCTTCTCATTAAATCCGGAAAAATACCTGGGTCATGGAACATATTCGCGAGCTGCATTCGCAGGGTTCGCGTCATGGTTGCCGACGCCGTTGGCCAAGCTCGCGCGCCGAGCCATAATGACGTATGAAGTACGCCAGCCACCAGATGAGGTCAGCACCAGCCACAGGCCGGCCAAACTGACGCCTGACATCCATGCTGGTTTCTTCTCCCACCGGGGCAAAATGCCGGGAACCAGAAGAACGAAGAGCAGCGGCAGATAGGGAGGCCGGCCCGAAATCAACAATCAGAAGCGCCGAGGCCAGCACGATAGCCGCCCGCAGTGAAAACGGCACGCCCTCAGAATTTGCCGGGAGACCAGGGCAAATGCCAGAGCGGTGAGCGAGATCAGTGAAGCATCCTGGCTGCACGAACCAAAGAGAGAGATGGTCATTGGCATCAGCAGCACGGCAAACATAAGCAGCTTGCCGCGCCGGCAGCAGTAAAGCGCAAAGGCCGAAATGAAGATGGCAAAAGCGCCATTGAGCAGGCGCGAAAGATGAGCGTGTGCACCACGCTCAATCCCGCTACTCTTCCCAGCGCTACTCCCAGTGTCTGGGGAATGTAACCGAAGGGCGGATACTGGGCGGTATTGGAAAACTCTTTGTAAACAGTCTCTCCGGTCCATTGCACGCTTGCCTGCCGCGGCTATATCCGCTGCGGTTGTGCTGGCGTTCGAGTTGAATGGAAGTTGTGAATATAGGGGCGATTAGCTTCGTCGATTCCCCGATCGACATTCCCGCCGCTACCGCCATATAATCCGCCGCCGCTGATCTGATAAGAGCGCTCAAAATGGGCAGGTTCGTCCGGGCTTTGGAATGGGGGCGTGCAAACAGCAAGAAAAATAAGAGTGGGAGTTACAAGAAACAAAAAAAACCAGTGAAGCATCGCCGGCATGTTTGCCAGCCATGAGCCTATGGAGTTGGCGTGTACTGAGCGTAGCGATGATTTCCCATCCGGCCCATACGATTCCACGGCCCGTTCGTGTTCCGGAGCTGCACTCTCGCCGCGCTGCTTTTTCTTTGGTTTCTTCATAGTCCCCTCTTGAGAATAAATAGCCATTCAGAGGGATGCGACAGTGAACTGACTGGCTCTCCATCGCAGGCTACCTGTTGACGCCACCCGTTTGCGGCGTTTCCAATTTGCCCGGCGCTGTGCAGGTGTGTGGAGGATGCATGCGCAGGCGTCTAATCAGTAAAAAGCGGATGCTATCACACAGCATATGTGAACGTCCTGTGACTCGGGGCACGACGGAGGTCAGAGATCAGGGATCAGCAACCAGGGATCAGGGATTGTCATTTACCGATTGGTAAACATTTGCCGGACGGGGATGCCGCATATAGACTCCACTGT
This sequence comes from uncultured Acidobacteriaceae bacterium, assembly GCA_963724755.1. Taxonomy (GTDB): domain Bacteria; phylum Acidobacteriota; class Terriglobia; order Terriglobales; family Acidobacteriaceae; genus Telmatobacter. The sequence continues at coordinate 10,871 of CAVRVZ010000012.1, read as the reverse complement.
TCATTCTCTTGCCGGTGGAATCAAATGGAATGACTTCTTCACCCCGCCTCCATGGCTTCAAATTCTGTTAGCTGGGCTCGATCATCCAAAGTATTCGGTGGATGTTCATTCATAAGCTCGCGCGGCAGGGTTATGAAGACATCCACGACCCGCGGGTCAAATTGCGTTCCCGCATAGGTTCGCAGGATATTGATGGCCTGCTCATGGGTCATTCCCCGCCGATAGGAGCGATCCGTGGTCATTGCATCGTAAGCATCCGATACATGGATGATGCGCGCGTCAAACGGCGTCTCCTCGCCCGATTGGCCTTTGGGGTAGCCGCTGCCATCCCAATTCTCATGGTGCAATTCGACGGCGCACAAGATAGGGCGCAAAACCCTGTACGCCTTCGAGAATGCGGCGGCCGATGACAGTGTGCTCCTTGACGATGGCAAACTCCTCGGCAGTGAGACGCCCGGGCTTTTGCAGAACGCTGTCGGCAATGCCGATTTTGCCGATATCATGCAGGAGCGCGCCGAGGCGAATCAGTTCAATCTGTTCTGGACTGAGGCCCATGGCGGCTGCTGTTGCACAGGAAAGCAGGCTGACGCGGCGGCTATGCCCGGCGGTATACGCGATCGCGCGCATCCAGTGCGTTGGCCAGAGAACCGATAAATTCCACGTAAGCGTCTTGCAGATTTTCGCGCGCTTTTTTCGACAGATCCGCGGCGCGATTGTAGCTCTCGGCCAGCTCACGGATTTCCTTTGTGGAAGAAATGTCGTTGGTGAACTCCGGAAGCACGCCGGTACTCTCGGCGTTGTGCAGGTGAGAGACCACGAGCGCGATAGGTTTGACGATGGATCGGGAGGAGACAATGCTGCACAAGAACGCGATGAGTACGGAACCGAAGGCCATGATGAAGAAGAGGTTGCGCAGCCTCGATCGAACGGGAGCTATTGCCTGCGTCAACGTTTTCAAGGCTCCATAAGACATAGCCTCCGCCCAGATCCTGCATGGGGAACCGAGATCCAGTTGGCGCCGTGCAAACGAAAATTGCATTCGGATTTATCCCATGCACCCGCGAACAGCCGCCTCAACCTCATTCTCTGAGGCATTGGGAATGTTGTAGTCGATCACTTCTCCGTTACGAACAAGCACGGCTGGATTGGTGAAGCTGGGAATGTCAAAATCTTCTCCCACTGAAAGCGAGCCTAGATTTTCTCGTCGCCCTCATCGATCGGCACCGATGCGAACTGGAATATCCGGTTGTCGATGACTAACAGGCCTTTATCACTGGGTTCGAATCGAGCAGTTTTATCCAGTGGAACGAATTGGCTTTTCCGCCCGTCTTTTCTGCCGCCTGACGCACGACTCCCGCGAGGGGCGAGTTATCGGGCGCGGAGACAGAGAGAATATCATATCCCATTTGATTGCCCAGTCTGCCGCAGATTATCGACCATTGCCTCAGCGCGTCCTGGTTATCCGGCTTAAAAGCAACGATTGCACTCCGGCTTTCAGCGCCGCATTTTCTCCCGCAATTTTAAGGAAGCGGGCATTCTGACGATCGGCTTTAAACTGCGCGCGGGCCATTGCGAGCTGGTTCATGCGCAGGGATGCACGCAAATCATCGCGCACAGTCGATTGCACCAGCTGTTGGGCCATCCAGAAGCTGGCTGCCATCAGTACCGCAAATGGGACGAAGCAAATTAAAAATGTACGGGTTCGAAAGCGCATATTCACCTGATTTCAGCAATGCTCACCGAGAGCCATTCACTGGGTTATTACTCTGGTGTTTACGCTGATTGGAATTTAATATCCACTGCAGAATTATGTGGCCACAGCGAGAATCGACTATCTGATACTTGCAACCAATAGGGAATTATTAAGCCGGTATCGTGCCTGTTCGGAATTCCAAGTCGATACAACCGATCTGATATTTTTAAGTTCTGAGGACGGTCGAGAGTTGCCCCAGGCAAATATACCTCTAATAATATGACTCTCAAGAAGATGATTTCGATTTAAGATAAATCTGCTTATTTTGATCGAAAGGTAACCATCTGCCGGAATCTGCAGGCTAGCCGTTGGCGCGTCCGGTGGGCAGCATGCAGCGGCCATGATTGAAAGCAGCGGGCGGGGGTATACTGACCTAGCCGTGAATGCAAATTAGATATTCCGGCACAAAGGAGCGATCCATTGAATATGAATCTGAAACTTTTTGCCATCTTCTGTCTGGCGGCATCCATCTCCGCTCCGGCGTTTGCGCAAAATGCCGGGGCGGCTACGTATAAAGCGAAGTGTGCTATGTGCCACGGCGCAGACGGCATGGGCAACACCCCGGCGGCAAGGCCATGAAAGCTCCGTCCTTCAAAGATCCGGCGATCGTAAATGCCCCGGACTCTCAATTGATCGCCGTCAGTCAAGAATGGTAAAAACAAGATGCCGTCCTATGGTGGCAAGCTGACCGACGATCAGATCAAGGCAGTCGTGGAGTATATCCGCACGCTTGCAGAAATAAAAACGAAGCTAGAACAAGGAGTGAAGTAAGCGAACGCAGACGGATTACGCGGGTCCGGTAAGAACAGGACCGCTATCTTTCTGTTTCCGGCAAGGCTCTGTCTCCGGTGCAATTTTGTGCGTTTTCCGGGCTCCGGCTCCCATTGAGGCTGATTCTCCCTGAGGAAACGGATTTCATGATCTTCTTCATTTTTAAAGATGTGTTCTTCGTCACAGACCTGGATGCCTGACAATCCCTACGGTTCTACTCATAATGTGCTGATGGGGTGTTTCGGGCATGAAACGCTCTTTATAGGGTGGTGTGTCTAATATCCAGCGTGGGAGGTTGGGGGTTTGGTCAGGAGTAACAACGCGTTCAGAATCTTAGGACTGGCAACTGGGCAGGAGGTGCGGACCATGTGCGCTGACCATGGTCCCCAACCTGAACCATCGCGCCGCCGCGCCATTGAAATCTTCCTCGGCGGCGGTATTCTCGCCTCTCTGGCTTCTTTCCTCTATCCCGTGCTGCGCTATTTTGTCCCTCCGGCGGTGGTCGATCTGGGCGGGGACGAGGTGGTCGCCGCCAAAATGGGTGAGATCTGAAGCCGAATTCCGGAAAGATTTTCCGTTTCGGCAGCCGTCCCGGCCTGCTGATCCTGGAGAACGACGGCACCTATCGCGCTCTCTCCGCCACCTGCACCCATCTCGGCTGCACGGTGCAGTATCGCCCCGATCTGCGCGAGATCTGGTGTGCCTGCCACAACGGAATCTACGATCTGAATGGCCGCAACGTTTCCGGTCCTCCGCCCAGACCGCTCACTGTCTTCGATGTCCACGTGCGCGGCGACGAGATTGTCGTCAACCGGAAAAGGGAGGCGTGACCGTGTTCGCCGCCATTATTCGCTGGCTGGATGAACGGCTTGATCTGGATGGGCTCATCGCTCCGTTCAAGCATAAGACCGTCCCCACTCATCGCCTCTCCTACTGGTACTTTTTCGGAGGCATCACCCTTTTCCTGTTCATCATTCAGGTGCTGACCGGGATCCTGCTGCTGCTGTATTACCGTCCCGGCGCCAACGAGGCCTACGAGAGCGTCCAGTACATCATGACCAGGGTGCAGTTTGGCTGGCTGATTCGTTCCATCCACGCATGGTCGGCCAACCTCATGATCTTCACGGCCTTCGTGCATATGTTCAGCGTGCTGTTTCTCAAGGCCTACCGCAAACCCAGGGAGCTGACCTGGGTCAGCGGCGTGATTCTGCTCGTTCTTGTCATGGGATTCGGATTCAGCGGCTATCTGCTGCCCTGGAACACGCTGGCCTTCTTCGCCACCAAGGTGGGCACTGAGATGGCCGGGCAGGTTCCCATCATCGGCAAGCCCATCATGATCTTTCTTGCGCGGCGGCGAAGAAGTGACTGGAGCCACGCTGACCCGGTTCTTCGGATTCCATGTCGCCGTTCTGCCCGGATTGGTTACCGTGCTGATCGCGATTCACCTGTTTCTGGTCCAGCGCCAGGGCATGAGCGTTCCGCCAAAACTGGAAGCCCAGTGGACCGCGAATCCGTCTGCGCGACGGGAGATGAAGTTCTTTCCCAACTTCCTGCTGCGCGAATTGATGGCCTGGTATGTGGCCATGGGCGTGCTCGGCGCGTTGGCGGCCATCTTCCCCTGGAATCTGGGCGTCAAAGCCGATCCTTTTGTCTCTGCCCCGGCAGGAATCAAGCCGGAGTGGTACTTCCTCTTCATGTTCCAGACGCTCAAGATCATCCCGTCCAAAGTGTGGTTCATCGACGGGGAGGTTTTGGGCGTGCTTGGTTGCAGCCTGGCCGGATTGTTGTGGCTGCTGCTGCCCTTTTTTGAAAGTGACAGGCCCGCAGCGCACCAAAACGTGGATCACCGGTCTCGGCAATCTTTGCTCTTGTTTACGTGATAGGTATGAGTGTCTATGGCTTCCTTGCGCAATAAGTTCCGGCCGTTCATCGCAGCCAGCTCTGCCGGGCTGGCCGGGTTCATCGTGCTCGCAGCGTGCCTCGCGTTTGGGCAAGCCACGAACTCCTGCCTCGATTGCCATTCCGCGCAGCCAGGCCGGCTTGAAGTCACCCCGGAGAAATTCAGCCAGGACATTCACGCGCAAAAAGGCCTGACCTGCACCAGTTGCCACGGAGGCGACGCATCCAGCTACGATCCCGACCAGGCCATGAGCCGCAAGGCCGGCTGGAAGGGCAAGATCGACCGCAAGCAGATCCCGCAGTTGTGCGGCAGTTGCCACTCCAATCCGGCCTATATGCGCCAGTTCAACCCCAGCCTGCGCACCGACCAGTTGGACCAGTACCACACCAGCATGCACGGCAAGCGCCTGGCGGCCGGAGACACCAAAGTCGCCGTATGCACGGATTGTCACAGCGTCCACGATCTCAGGCCGCCCAGCGATCCCCGCTCCACCGTGAACCCCGTCAACGTGGCCAAAACCTGCTCGCGCTGCCACTCCGACGCGGCCTACATGAAGCAGTACGGCATTCCCACCGATCAGTTTGCCAAGTACGTCACCAGCGTGCACCACGACGCGCTGGTGGTGCGCGGCGATCTGAGCGCGCCCACCTGCACCACCTGCCATGGAAACCATGGCGCCGTGCCGCCGGGAGTGGATAAAGTGCAGAACGTATGCGCGAACTGCCACGCATTCCAGGCCCAGATGTACCAGAAAAGCATACACAGCAAGGCTTTCCAGGATAAGGGTCTTCCCGGATGCGTCGTCTGCCATAGCAACCACGGCATCCAGCATCCATCTGATGCCATGCTGGGCACGGGTCCAGCCGGCGTCTGCATGAAGTGCCATGCCCCGGGTGACCATTGCGATCGGGCCAGGGTGGAAATCCTGGGCAACCTGACTCAATTGGACAGCGCCATCAAGAACGCCGACCAGTCTCTGAGCCTTGCCGAATCTTCCGGCATGGAAGTGAGCGAAGCCCGCCTCAACCAGGATCAGGCGCGGGATTTGCTGACCAAGGCGCGCGTCACCATCCACAGCTTCCAGACCGCCCTGGTGGAGCAGGATACTCAGGCCGGCATGAAGATCGCCGCCGCAGACCTGAAAGCCGGCAAGGACGCGATGGTGGAGCGTAACCATCGCCGCATCGGGCTCGGCATTTGCCTGATCGCCATCGCCATCATGCTGGTTGGATTTTGGCTGTATATCAAGAAGCTGGAGAGCTAGGTGTGAAGTTTCAATACGTTGTTCCTTTTTTTCTGGTCTTGTAACCAGGGCACGACCGGGGAACCCACCCAGTGGGTGGGTCGCGGGCCGATAAAGCCACCTAACAATTGGGGGCTTTAGCCCCTGCGGGATATTTTCAGCTCCGTGCCCCATCCATTCGCCTTTTTGGGGACGAATGGGTGGGATCCCTCAAATACAAAAGAGACAAAATCAAACGGTCAGACACCTAGAACTGGTTGCATAAACCGGTTTTGTGTCAGGGCACGACTTCAGTCGTGCCGAATTTGGCAGGAATAATCAAGGGTTTTAACCCCTGAAGAATGCTCCGCGCCGTTCGGGCAGTATTTATGCAACCAGCTCTAGCGCCTGTTTCGCCGAATTCTATATCTCCTACACTGCTGGGTGCCCCATCCTTGAATCGCCTTTTGATTCAAGGGTGGGAGAGCACATATCTCAATTTGACCGTATACAGTCGGACCGAAAACGCTCAATATCTCCTACACTGCCCGCGCCGTCCGTGGCACGTTCACCGGCTGCGGGGGCGCCTGCTGCGCAATCGGCGGCTGGTGCATGGTGACGATGATGGCTTCGGCCGGCTTTTTACCTGCGCAGCGGTAGGAGTGGGGCGTGCCGGAGTCAAAATAGATGGCGTCGCGCGGGTCTGAGCGTGCAACGCTGATCGCCGTGGCGAATTTCCAGCTCCCCTTCAAGCAGATAGAGAAACTCGAAGCCCGGATGCATGTGCGCCTGGGGTTCGCGTCCCCTCGGCGAGAGGCATGAACTCGGCAAAATAGGGGTCCATATGCCGGTCGGGAACCATGTAGCCCAGGCTCTCAAAGTAATAGGCCGGAGAGTCCACGCCGGTTTGCGGCAGGCGCACCCGCTCTTTGCGGCGGTGAACCTGGAACAGGGTGCGCGGCTCGGTTTCAAAGAAGTAAGACAGATCTTTGGAAAAGACCATGGCGATGCGGGAGAGATTGCGCAAGGTGGGCACCACGCGGCCGGTCTCAAGCTGGGAGAGGAAGCTGGCCGAGAGCCCGGTAAGCTTGCCCAACTCGACCAGGCCCATGGATTTCTTGAGCCGCAGGCGCTTGATGCGCGCGCCGATGCGCTTTTCGGCAATGATGCGCTCGGTGGTCTCCGTATCCACCTGCGATTTTTGCGTATTTTCGTTTTTGACCACTGCCGCTTCGGCCATCGATCCCCCTCAACGAGCTACGAATTGCGATGCGCGCGGAGAAATGTTGCGTGCATCAAAAACAATTCTCATGCTACCAAAGTCGCGATGGAGCGGCAATGATTGTTCTTTGGCCCAGACGGAAAGATTAATGCAGCCGCAGTCCTTCGACAGCATCGCCGCCAGGATGAAGCGGGCTGGCAAGCTGCCTGCCCGCGTTATGCTAGAGAGTCCGGCCGGGGAAGTTTTTCTTCGGCCAGTGAGGAAGCTTATGCCCGAAGATCGCCCTGCTCAAAACACTCCTGCCGCGCAAGCCTCGCCTGCCCCACCGCGGTGTCCGCCAGCGGCTGACCCGCTGCCCGTCGCAACCATCGCTACGCTGGGCCAGCATGAAGGCCAGACGGTTACCCTGCGCGGATGGCTCTATAACCTGCGCGAAAGCGGCAAACTGCTCTTTCCCATCTTTCGCGATGGCACCGGGACCGTGCAGGGAGTGGCGCATGTAAAGAGCGTGCCTGCCGAGGTCTTTGAGGCGCTGAAGGGGCTGACCCAGGAATCGAGCGTGATTGTGACCGGCAAAGTGCGTGCCGACAAGCGCGCTCCGGGCGGCTACGAGCTGGATGTGGAGAGCCTCGAGGTGGTGCAGCGCGTTCCCGAGTCGGACCCCTACCCCATCACGCTCAAGGAGCACGGGGTCGACTTCCTGATGGAGCACCGTCACCTGTGGATGCGCACGCCGCGCCAGGCCGCCATTTTGCGCATTCGGGCGGAAATTATGCGCGCGGCGGCGGAGTACTTCGATCAGAACGGCTTCATCCGCACCGATCCGCCGATCCTGACCCCGGCGGCCTGCGAAGGGACTTCGACGCTGTTTCCGGTGGACTACTTCGGCGACCCGGCGTTTCTGACGCAATCCGGCCAGCTTTACGTCGAGGCCACGGCGCTGGCGCTGGGCAAGGTTTACAGCTTTGGGCCGACTTTCCGGGCGGAGAAGTCGAAGACGCGGCGTCACCTGACCGAGTTCTGGATGATCGAGCCGGAGGTGGCTTTCTGCGACCTGGACTGCCTGCTGGAATTGGCGGAGAACTTCCTGTCGCACATTGTGCAGAGCGTGCTGAAAAACCGCGCGGCGGAGCTGCACGGTGATCGGCCGCGACACGGGCCAAGCTCGAAGCCATCGTCCCGCCGTTTCCGCGCCTCACCTATGACAAAGCCGCAACTTGCTAAACAGGGCGCACAAGGATGGGATTTTAATCTTACTTCCGAGATAGGTGAACGAGGAGACTTCACCGACCTGGTGGCCATCGAATACGGCAACGACTTTGGCTCGCCGGACGAGACCTGGCTCAGTTCGCAGTTTGACCGGCCGGTGATGGTGAACCGCTATCCGGCCAATGTGAAGGCCTTTTATATGGAGCCCGATCCCAAAGATCCGCGGCTGGCGCTCTGCGTGGACGTGCTGGCGCCGGAGGGCTACGGGGAAATCATCGGCGGCTCGCAGCGCGTTTCGAGTTATGAGCTATTGAGCAGCCGCATTGAAGAGCACAAACTGCCCAGGGAAGCCTTCGAGTGGTATCTTGACCTGCGGCGCTACGGCAGCGTGCCGCACTCGGGCTTCGGCATGGGCATTGAGCGGGCGGTGGCGTGGATCTGCGGCCTGGACCACGTGCGGGAGACGATTCCGTTTGCGCGGACGCTGCACCGGATTTATCCGTAAGTTGCAATGGGCTTTATCGCTCAGAGCCATCTCTGCAACAAATACACTTAGGGCCTGTTCGTTCAATCTTATCGAACAGGCCCGATGGTTCTTTGGCTCCAACTTTCCTCACACCTGCATCACTTCGGCTTCTTTCTTGTGCGAGAGCTCTTCCATGCGGCGGATCTCCTCGTCGGTCATCTTCTGCACCTCTTCGAGAGAACGCTTCTCCTCGTCCTCGCTGATCTTCTTTTCCTTGGCCAGCTTCTTCAGGGCCTCGTTGCCGTCGCGGCGGACGTTGCGGACGGCGGTGCGGTGCTCCTCGAGAACCTTGTTAAGGTGCTTGACCACATCGCGGCGTCGCTCCTCGGTCATGGGCGGGACGGGCACGCGGATCACCTTGCCGTCGGATTGCGGATTGAAGCCCAGATCGGCGGTTTGCAGGGCCTTCTCGATCTCCTTGATCACGGTCGGATCCCAGGGCGCGATCAGGATCATTTGCGCCTCGGGGGTGGAGACCTGCGCCAGTTGGCTGATGGGGGTGTGGGTGCCATAATAGTCGACCTTGACCTGGTCGAGCATGTGCACATTGGCCCGGCCTGTGCGCGTGGAGGCCAGGTGAGCCTGAAATGTGGCCACAGCCTGGTCCATGCGCCGCTTCAGGTCGCTGGAGAGTTCTTTGAGCGCCGGAATTCCGGCCATTGCTGAAACTGCCATCTTTCCCCTCGCTTGCGTACAATTAATATTTTAGCGAATCCGCGTCGCAAAGAGGCTGGAAGCGCAGAAGAAATCAACCGGGGCGAGATATTCTTACATCACTGCGGAAGGGCCGCTGGAAGGGGCGGCCTAATGCCCGCTCTTCCTGGCCTTCTTGGGGATGGAGCCGATATTCTTATCCAGAAGCTCAATGTCGAGATCAGGGCCGAAACAGACATCCGGAACGAAGGAAAATCGCCATCGGGAAAGAGCCGAATTTGACCAAGAATCTCTCCCGTTTTGGCGTCGGCCATGGTGACGAAGAGATCGGCAGCGTCCTCGGGACCACCGAAGACCGTTGTCATCGTAGTACGGCCTGGGTGAGCGCTTGGCCTCTACCCTGGACGAAGACCAGGATGTCGGAGTTCTCAGAGCATGGCAACATTCCCACCTGATCGCCGAGAGTGTAGGCCGACTTCGCGATACCTCTCGGTTTCTTGTTCATCAAGGCGGAGACAGTCTTGAACTTCTGCTGGACCTGGGAGATCACCCCGTTGATTTCGTCTCCAGACGCGCCACTCGAAAGGGGATTGGTGGCGGATTGAATACTGATGCCGCGGGCTTTGAGGTGAGACTCGACCACAGTCTCTAGGGCCTCAGCCCAGGTTTTGGATTCCTGCGGGATTTCTTCAGCTCCCTTGAGGCCAATCTTGATGAGATAGCCCTGGGGCGGCATCATGCAGGCGGAGTGGATAGGGAACTTGCCGGAACTCACCTTGTGCTGCGCGTAAGACGTGTTAATTTAAGTGCTGGAGTGAATGCGGCGGAAGCGGAAACGCATACAAGTAAGGCGATGGCAAAGGCCAGGAACATTCGTACGTCCGAGTTTCATCAAATTACCCCTTTCAAGAAAAGCTGCTGGCGGAGCGTTCCGCGGAGGAATTCAATAGAAAGGTAGACCTTACGCCACCACGTAAAGTCCGCTTGAGAAGGGGCGGCCTAAGGCCCGCTCTTCTTGGCTTTCTTGTGGATGGAGCCGAAATTCATATCCAGAAACTCAATGTCGAGGTCCGGGCCGAAATAGAACTCAGCGCTTGAAGGAAAATTGCCATCGGGATAGAGCCGGATGAGACCAAGAATCTCCCCCGTCTTGGCATCGGCCATAGTGATGTAGAGTACGGCATAATCCCCAGGGCTATTCGTAACGACCTGGCCATAGGCCTGGATAAAGATCACGATGTCGGAACTCTCAGAGCACGGCAACATTCCCACCTGATCGCCGAGAGTGTAGGCCGACTTGGCAATCGCTCTGGGTCTCTTGTACATCAATATGGAGACAGTTTTGAGCTTCTGCTGGACCTGGTCGATTACCTCTTTGATTGCATCTGCAGATGCGCCACTCGAAAGGGGATTGGTGGCGGAGGTAATGCTGATGCCGCGAGCTTTGAGGTGAGACTCGACCATAGCCTCAATGTGGTCCGTCCAAGTTTTGGATTTCTGCGGGATTTCTTGAACGTCTTTGGATCCCATGCTTTTCAAGCTGATTTTGACGAGATGGCCCTAGAGAGAGAGAGAGAGAGGAGGAAGGAGAGAAGAGGAGGGAGAGAGAGAGAG
>CAVRVZ010000011.1:0-76925 GCA_963724755.1 uncultured Acidobacteriaceae bacterium | reverse complement strand
CAGTTGATTAGATCCCAATACGGTTCCGGAATCTGTTCTTTTTTGGGGATTGTTTTCGATGGTTTTCTCGGCTGTGCACGGTCGGGATGGAAATCGTCTCCCGGACGATAGAGACGCCTGAATCCAGATTCGCGTCTCGTTAGAATTCTGTATGGCCCTCCTTGCACTTTCGTGGGGTCTGACTTCTTTCGCGACCTGGGCCGGTTGGCGACGCAATGAGAGTTGATGTTAGTTGGGAGTGTGCTTCTGGATTTTTACCTCGCGGCAGTCCCTCGGCCAGAAAACGGGCCTGAATTTCAGACTCCGTGAAGTCTGGACGTTCAGGATATTCGCGATGGAGTAGTGCTGTAGCAATCCAGACGCCGTCGGCTAAGCGAAGGACGCGTTTCGATATTTCCGGCATAAGAGATTCTCCTTTCAAATCCATTAATTGGTATACCAACTATACCAATAATATGTCCATTCAACCAAAAAATCAAACAAAAAGCCCCCAACCGGGGTTGGAGGCCTTTTGATTGTGTATGTTACGCCGTACCTTGAGGGTATTTGGCGCAGGTCTGGACGGCTAGTTCTTAGTACATGCCTTCCATGCCGCCGCCGTGGCCGCCGCCGGCTGGAGCTGCCTTGGGCTCGGGAAGCTCGACTACCAGTGCTTCGGTGGTGAGCAGGAGAGCCGCGATCGAGGCTGCGTTTTGCAGAGCGGTGCGGGTTACCTTGGTGGGGTCGATGACGCCGGCCTTGACCAGGTCTTCGAATTTGCTGGTCAGGGCGTTGTAGCCGAAGTGCGGTTCCTTGGATTCGAGAACCTTGGCTACGACCACTGCGCCCTCTTCGCCGGCATTGGCGACGATCTGGCGCAGAGGCTCTTCGAGCGAGCGGCGAACGATCTGTGCGCCGATCTTCTCGTCGCCTTCGAGGGTCTTGATGAGCGCGTCGACCGCGGGAATGGCGCGAACCAGCGCCACGCCGCCTCCGGGGACGATGCCTTCTTCGACCGCGGCGCGAGTGGCGTGCAGAGCATCCTCAACGCGAGCCTTCTTCTCCTTCAGCTCGGTCTCGGTTGCCGCGCCCACCTTGATGATGGCGACGCCGCCGACCAGCTTGGCCAGCCGCTCCTGGAGCTTTTCCTTGTCGTAGTCGGAGGTGGTCTTCTCGATCTGCGAACGGATCTCCTTGACGCGGCCTTCGATGTCGCTGGACTTGCCGCCGCCGTCGACGATGGTGGTGTTGTCCTTGTCGATGGTGATGCGCTTGGCCTTGCCCAGATCCTCGAGCTTCACGCCTTCGAGCTTGATGCCGAGATCCTCGGTGATGGCCTTGCCGCCGGTGAGGATGGCAATGTCGCCCAGGATGGCCTTGCGGCGATCGCCGAAGCCGGGAGCCTTGACGGCTGCCACGTTCAGCGTGCCGCGCAGCTTGTTGACGACCAGGGTGGCGAGGGCTTCGCCTTCCACGTCCTCCGCGATGATGAGGAGGGGCTTGCCGCCGCGGGCAACCTGCTCGAGCAGGGGAAGCAGATCCTTCATGGCGCTGATCTTCTTCTCGTAGATCAGGATGTAGGGCTCTTCGAGAACCACTTCGAGGCGCTCGGCGTCGGTGACGAAGTAGGGGCTGAGGTAGCCGCGGTCAAACTGCATGCCGTCGACTGTTTCGAGGCCGGTGTGCATGGTCTTGGACTCTTCGATGGTGATGACGCCGTCCTTGCCGACAACCTTGACCGCTTCGGCGATGATGTCGCCGATCTCCTGGTCGCCGTTGGCGGAGATTGCGCCCACCTGGGCCACGGAACCTTCGTTCACGGGCTTGGAGAGCTTGCCGAGAGCGCCGCTCTCGATCCACTTGCCGTCCTTGTCGCGGGTGCCGATGATGACCGTGACGGCCTTCTCGATGCCGCGGCGGAGGGCCATGGGATTGGCGCCGGCCGCAACCGTCTTGACGCCTTCGCGGAAGATGGACTGGGCCAGAACTGTTGCTGTGGTGGTGCCGTCGCCGGCAACGTCGGAGGTCTTGGAGGCAACTTCACGCACCAGTTGCGCGCCCACGTTTTCCATGGGGTCTTTCAGGTCGATCTCTTTGGCCACCGTCACGCCGTCCTTGGTGATGGTGGGTGAACCGAACTTCTTCTCGATTACGACGTTGCGGCCCTTGGGGCCGAGCGTCGCTTTGACGGCGTCCGCGAGCGTGTTGACGCCGCGCAGAATCGCCTGACGGGATTCTTCACCGTGCAGAATTTGCTTTGCCATTTTTTGAATTCTCCTGAATTCAGCTTCTAGCTGCTAGCTGCTAGCTCTCAGCCAAAGCCGGTATTCAGTTGAAATGCCGATTCGCTTTGCCAGCTAGCAAAAAGCTAGAAGCTGAAAGCTAGATAGCTGATAGCTGACCTACTTCTTCACGATTCCGAGGACTTCTTCTTCGCGCATGATGAGGAACTCTTCGCCGTCGATCTTGATCTCGGTGCCGGAGTACTTGCCGAAGAGGATCTTGTCGCCAGCTTTGACGTCGAGAGGGAAGACCTTGCCTTCGTCGTTGGACTTGCCCTTGCCGACGGCAATGACTTCGCCTTCCTGGGGCTTTTCCTTGGCGCTGTCGGGGATGATGATGCCCCCACGGATGGTTTCGCCCTCTTCCACACGGCGGACGAGGATGCGGTCATGGAGCGGGGTGAATGTGTCGCGCTTTGCTTCGCTGATGGAGCAGTATGTTCGAGTGCCATTGCTTTGCTTCTCCTTCACGCGCGGCGAGGGTTGAGCCCCGGCCGCGGGTTTTTGAGTGTTTTTGAACAAAAACGTTGCCGGAATTACGGATTGCGGCCCCTGGCTTGGGAATGGAGCTGGTTTAAGCAGTTCCATTCAGAGTGTGCTAGCACTCTCGCCTTCCAATTGCTAACGATAAGGAAGATGAGTGGCGTTGTCAAGGGGTTAGCCATAATATGAGTGGAAGTCGCTAATATTAGAAACTATTCTGTGTAACATGCACTATTTGTTGGATTTACGCTGTAGTTACTATTGAGTTAAGTTTAGGTTACTACCGGGTAGGGGGGTAGGGGGGGTGTCCTGGGGGGACGGGCACGAATGTGATGGATTGGACCGGGGCTACCAGCCTTTCTATGGCCGCTCGATTTGTTTCGACGCGCGACATTTACTGGGTCTCCCTGGGCACTGCCACCTATATACATTGTGTGCCAAGGGGAGTTAATTATCTGCAAAACCGGCGCGCTTCAACAAATGCAACGATGCATTGATTTTGGATAAATAATGTTCTTACGCCGTCCCTATGGAACTCCGTAGCGAATTCGTGGAATCCTGATCCCCACGCTAAAGCGCGGGGCTAACAAACTCTGCGCCTCCGGCGCGATTGTGCGGACTGGTAGTGACTTGTCTCTGAATCCCACTGGATAACGTAGAAAATAACCGCAGGTCCTTCGACTCGTCCGCCGCGGCGGACTCGCTCAGGATGACAATTAAAAAACTGGGAGTTGGGTGCAAAAAACGCGCCCAGCTCCGCTCAGGATGACAGGCTTTAGCTTGCACCCAGGATGACAAGCTTTAACTGGCGCACACAATGACTGTGATTTTATGATGCGTGCTTCAAATATATGAAGCTAGCTGCGCAATAAGTCTTTGGCCTTCTGGATAAGGACGTCGCGGCTTACGTCGGAGATGGCGTTGGTTAACGGAATTTGCTTGGGGCAGGTATCGACGCAGTTCTGGGCGAAGCCACACTCCTGAATGCCGCCATCGCCGGCGAGGGCGCGGAGACGATCTTCCTTGAAGACCTTGCCGGTGGGGTGATCGTTGAAAAGCTTGACCTGGGCGATGGTGGCCGCGCCGACAAAGCCCGTGGTTTCGTTGAACTGCGGGCAGACGTCCATGCAGCAGCAACAACTGATGCAATTGGAGAGCGGGTAGCTGGCTTCCTGTTGCTGAGGGAAGACGCGGGGGCCGGAGCCGAGATCGTAGGTGCCGTCGACGGGAACCCAGGCTTTGACGGCCATCAGATTCTCGAAGAGCACCGAGCGGTCGACCTGGAGGTCGCGGACGAGGGGAAATTTCGAGAGCGGCTCGACGCGGATGGGCTGTTCGAGATTATCGACCAGCGCGGAGCAGGCCATGCGGGCTTTACCGTTGATCCTCATCGCGCATGACCCGCAGATTTCTTCGAGACAATTGGAGTCGTAGGTGATGGGGGTGGTTTGGCGGCCGTCGGCGGTGACGGGGTTGGCGGCGATCTCCATCATGGCGGAGACGACGTTCATGCCGGGACGCCATTCGAGCTCGAAACGCTCCCATACGGCGGGAGCATCGGGGTTGGCCTGGCGCTTGATTTCGAATGCTACGGTTCTGTTTGCCATGGTTTCCTCTTCAGGAGGTTTTCACGGCGCCCCTACGGGGCGCCCGGTCCTATTTTTCTTTCGTACCCAGGGTTTCACCCTGGGCTATTCTCAGTGCGCCCCTACGTGGCGCTGCTGCAATGGCTAAAGTCCTAAATCTTTCATTCGTCTTGTAGCGGCACGACCGGAGCCGCGCCCTTTAAAACAGCGCCGCCCCTACGGGGCTTCGCCTTCGTTTCGCTTTCTGACCCCACGCTGAAGCGCGGGGCTAACAAACTCTGCGCCTACGGCGCGTTTGCGCGGTCATTCCATTTGCAGTTTGCGCGGTCATTCCATTTGCAGTTCTCAATCTCGGTGTTCTTATATCGGCATGGCTTGCCATGCCCGTTCAAAACACCGATGGTTGAGTTCGTGGTATCCCACCCTTGCCACAAGAACAAAAACGTGGCAAGGATGGGGCACCCGCCGTTAATTCAATTGCCGACATTCCCACGGCTAAAGCCGTGCCCTTTTAAAACTTCCATACTGAAACTCCGTCTCGCTCAGTTGGTTGCGCCGTAGTGGCGCGGGCGGGGCTTGATGAACTGCGTATCGACTTCTTCGTACTCGAAGCGCGGGCCTTCTGGCGAGCCGGTGAAGGCTGCCTTGGTAGTTTTCAAAAACTTCTCGTCGTTGCGGTCGGGAAATTCCGGTTTGTAGTGGGCGCCGCGGGATTCGTCGCGAAGCAGCGCTCCCCGCACGACGGCGCGGGAGAGTTCGAGCATGTTCAAAAGCTGGCGGGCAAAGGCGAAGCTGGTGTTGGCCCACTGGCTGCGGTCGCTGAGGTTGATGTTTTTTGAGCGGTCAATGAGCTCGACGATCTTTTCATCGGCCTGCCTGAGGCCCTTGTTGTAGCGGATGACGGTGGCGTGCCTGGTCATAGTTTCGCCCAGTTCGCGCCACATCCGGAAGGGATTTTCTGTGCCTTTGTTCTTCATCAGGCGGGCGTTGATCTCGGCCTGGCGGGTTAGCTCCGCTTGGTGGCCGCTGTCGCCTTCCGAGTCGGCAAGATTCATGACGTAGCGCAGTGCGTTAGGTCCGGACTTAAATCCGCCGAAGATGCAACTGACGAGGGAGTTTGCGCCCAGGCGGTTGGCGCCGTGGTACTGGTACTCGCACTCGCCGGCGGCGAAGATGCCGGGGATGTTGGTCATCTGGTTGAAGTCGACCCACAGGCCGCCCATGGTGTAGTGCATGCCGGGGAAGATCTTCATGGGGACGTCGCGGGGATCGTCGCCGACGAATTTCTCGTAGATTTCCAGGATGCCTTCGAGCTTGTGGTTGAGGGTGGCACGGTCGATGTGGGTGAGATCGAGATAGACCATGGGCTGGCCGTCGATGCCGAGGCCCTCCTCATAGACAACTTTGTGGATGGCGCGGGTGGCGATGTCGCGGGGGACGAGATTGCCGTATTTTGGGAACCACTCTTCGAGGAAGTAGAAGCGCTCGGATTCAGAAATCTCTTTGATGGGGCGCGGGTCAGAGGGGGTGCGGGGAACCCAGATGCGGCCGCCTTCGCCGCGGGCCGACTCGGACATGAGGCGCAGCTTGTCTTCGCCGGGGATGGCGGTGGGATGAACCTGGACGAATTCGCCGTTGGCGTAATAGACGCCTTGCTGGAAGACGGCGGATTGTGCGGAGCCGGTGCAGACGACGGAGTTGGTGCTTTTGCCGAAGATGGCGCCGATGCCGCCGGTGGCGAGGATGACGGCGTCGGCGGGGAAGCTGCGCAGTTCCATGGTGCGGAGGTCGAGTGCGGTGATGCCGCGGGCTACGCCTTTGGAGTCGAGGACGGCGGAGAGGAACTCCCAGCCTTCGAATTTGCGGACTTTGCCGTCGGCTTCGTGGCGGCGGACCTGCTCGTCGAGGGCGTAGAGGAGCTGCTGGCCTGTGGTTGCGCCGGCGAAGGCGGTGCGGTTGTAGAGCGTGCCGCCGAAGCGGCGGAAGTCGAGCAGGCCTTCGGGGGTGCGGTTGAAGGGAACGCCCATGCGGTCAAGGAGATCGATGATGGCGGGCGCAGCCTCGCACATGGCTTTGACGGGGGTCTGGTTGGCGAGGAAATCGCCGCCGTAGACGGTGTCGTCAAAGTGCTGGGCGGTGGTATCGCCTTCGCCTTTTAAATTCTTGGCCGCGTTGATGCCCCCTTGCGCGCAGACTGAGTGAGAACGCTTGACCGGGACGATGGAAAAAAGATCGACTGTGCCGCCGGCCTCGGCGATCTTGATGACCGCGGCCAGGCCGGCTAATCCTCCGCCTACGACGATGATTCTGGGTGGCGCCATGAACAAACCTTTCAGAGTTCAGGTCTTACTGGTTATTGACTTACAACTTAAAAGCAACCGCAGATCCTTCGACTTCGGTCGCTGCGGCGACCTCCGCTCAGGATGACAGCATTTTTATAGTGCAATCCATTTTTTTACTGAATTCCATGTGGGATGGTGCGATGGATTGGGAGACGGCGGGCTGCGGGTTTTCTGGGACGTTTGGGTACTTGCCGCCTACGAAGGCCCAGATGCTGGCCAGGCCCATGACGGCGAGGACGAGGCCGAGGGCTGCGCAGACAATGCCGAAGCGCTTGCGGGCGGTTTTGCCGGGGGTGATGCCCCACTTGGCGGCGAAGAGCCAGACGCCGTAGGAGAAGTGCCAGCAGATGGCGATCATGGCGATGATGTAGACGGCGAGCATCCAGGGATTCTGCAATTCCATCTGCACTTTGTGGAAGGCGGCGTAGGGGTGCTCGGGGAGTTGGACGCCCATGAAGCGCTGACGGGCAACGTGCTGGGCGATGTAAGCGAAGGCGATGAGGCCGGTGTAGCGCTGGGCGGTGTACATCCAGTTGCCGGCCCAGGGGTAATAGACGAGGTTGGACTTGCCGCGCAGCCAGATCCAGACGCCGTAAAGGGCGTGGTAGAGGATGGGCAGAAAGATGAAGGTCCACTCCAGGATGCGTACCAAGGGAAGGCTGTTGAGGAATTTGACCTGGGCTCCGTAGGCGAGGGGGCCTTTGAGGGCCTCGAAGTTGGAGAGGATGTGCTCGATGAGGAAGGCGCCGATGGGGATAACGCCGAGCAGAGAGTGGAGCTTGTGCCAGAAAAAGGTGGACCCCTGGGCGGCGCGCAGGGGTGGGACACCGCGCCGGAGGGTGGGCGGGGCAGGTTGTTGGGCAGTGGCCATGGAATTTGTCAGCTCCTAGAGGCTGCGAGGCGAAAGTTTCTGGTAAGACGGCGGTTCGGTATGCAGGACGGAAAAGCGTGGCCTGATTTTGATTCATTATTGGTGTTCTACATCACGTTCGTCAAGGCGCTCCCTTTCATCGACTGGCATCCGCCGTGGTACAGCGCACCCGCCAGATTACGCGGTTACCGCAACCGGCTTGCGCTCTGACATGGGCACTACGCGGCGTGAGCGCGGGCCGGTGTAAATTTGGCGCGGGCGAGCGATCTTCTGCTCCTGGTCGGAGACCATCTCCTGCCACTGGGCAAGCCAGCCGACCGTGCGCGGAATGGCGAAGAGCACGGTAAACATCTCCGGCTTGAAGCCGATGGCCTGGTAGATCAGCCCCGAATAGAAGTCCACATTGGGATAGAGCTTGCGGGTGACGAAGTACTCGTCCTGGAGGGCGATTCGCTCCAGTTCCAGTGCGATATCCAGCTTGGGATTACGGCCGGTGACCTCAAAAACGTCTTTGGCAATCTTTTTAATCAGGGTCGCGCGGGGGTCGAAATTCTTGTAAACACGGTGACCAAAGCCCATCAGTTTGCCGCGCCCGTTCTTCACGCTCTGGATGTAGGCGGGAACTTCGGCAATGGAGCCGATCTCGTCAAGCATCTTGATGACTTCCTCATTGGCGCCGCCGTGCAGCGGCCCGGCCAGCGACGAAGCGGCCGAGGCCACGCACAGATAGGGGCTGGTAAGAGCGCTGCCCACTGCGCGC
This sequence comes from uncultured Acidobacteriaceae bacterium, assembly GCA_963724755.1. GTDB lineage: Bacteria > Acidobacteriota > Terriglobia > Terriglobales > Acidobacteriaceae > Telmatobacter. Next base: position 68,622 of record CAVRVZ010000011.1, on the reverse strand, counting down.
ATGGTGCTGGTGCTGCAGTTTTGCTCGTGGTCAGCGTGCAGGATGAAGAGAACTTCGAGGGCACGGGCGAGCACCGGGTTGGCCGCATACTTGGGCTCAACCATCTTCCACAACATGTTCATGAAGTTTTCAGTGTAGCTGAGGTCGTTATCCGGGTACACGTAGGGAAAGCCAAGGCTATGCCGATAGGATAGAGCGGCAATGGAAGGCATTTTGGCAATCAGCCGCTTGATCTGCAGCAGCCGGTTGGCGGGGTCATAAACCTCATGCGCTGTTGGATAGACCGAAGCCAGTGCTGCAACGGTGCTGATCAGCATCGACATGGGGTGAGAATCGTAGCGAAAGCCCTCCATGAATTTCTTTGTAGTCTCGTGGAGCATAGTGTGGTGGGTGATCTCGAATACCCATCGGTCTAGTTCGCCTGCATGCGGCAATTCGCCAAACAGAATCAGATAGGCAACTTCAAGAAAGGTGCAGTGCTCGGCCAAATCTTCGATGGGATAACCGCGATACTCCAGAATCCCGCGTTCGCCATCGATAAAGGTGATGCTGCTGCGACAGGAAGCGGTGTTCATAAAAGCCGGGTCGTAAAGCATCAGGCCGAAGTCTTCGTCGCCGGTCTTGATTCTGCGAAAGTCCATCGCCCGAACGGTTCCGTCTTCGATGGGGAGGGTGTAAGTGCGGCCGGTACGATCGTCTGTGACCGTAAGTGTATTGGATTCCATGAATCTTCTCCTGGTGGGCATGATGTGCCCGACTCGGCGGACATGCATCTAGATCACGATAAAATACCGGATGCACTGAAGGAATGTGCGCCCGGTCACATAGAGCCGGTAATACAAGGCTACTCCAAGATCGGGGGTGTGCTCCAGATCACGTTTCTTGTCTCTTTCGTGCGGGAGGCAATCCATCCGACTGCAAGGCTGCGAGGAACCCTCAGTCCGTGAGCATAGGCCGCTGCCGCGCAATCACACGCCCGCGATGGCTAGAGCATTTTCGACCTGACTGTTTGCTATCGCGATTGGTATTTGTGGTCTCCCAACCTTTGTGCAAAGTACGCACAAAGGATGGAGCACCCAATTGTATTGTTAACACACGAATCGAAAATGCTTTAAGCGAGTGGTTTGGTTTCGAGATCCAGTTTGGCCGTAGCGCGGTCGAGTTCAGACTGGGACGGCTGATTTTTATTTCCTGTTGCGGAAGAAGAGCAGAAAGGGCAGGCAGACGAGGCTGAGAACGCCGAGGAGCTTGAAGTCGTCGATATAGGAGCATAGAACGGCTTGCTGGACGAGGTTGCGGTAAAGGGCTCCCATGGCCAGGCGGGGTGCGTCGGCGCTGCCGGCGGAGCGGGCAAGGAAATGGGAGAGCCCTTGCAGGTTGTTCCAGTAAACGGGGTTGCTCGGGTTCAGGTGGGCGACCAGTACGTTCTGGTGAGCCTGCTGGCCGCGCACAAGGAGCGTGGTAACCATGGAGATGCCCAGGCTGGCGCCCAGGTTGCGCATCAGGTTGTAAAGGCCGGTGCCGGCTCCAGTCAGTTCCCTGGGCAGAGTCTTCATGGTCATGGTGGTCAAGGGAACAAAGAGAAAGCCATTGGCAAAGCCGTTGACGATATTGGGCCAGACGATATTGCTCATGCCCATGGTGAGGTTGAGATCGCCCAGCATGAAGAGCGAAGCGCCGCGAATGAGAATGCCGATGGCCATCAGCACCCGCTCGTCGACGCGGCCAATGAGGCGCGCGGCCAGGATCATGGATAAAATTGCGCCAATGCCGCGCGGGGCGACGGCCATGCCGCTGCTGAAAGCCGTATAGCCGATCAGATCCTGTAGAAAGAGCGGAAGCAGGGCGGTGGTTCCGTAGATGATGACGCCCAGGAGTCCTATGAGAAATGTGCCGGTGGCGAGGTTGCTGTTCCTGAGGACGCGCAGGTTGACAATGGGCGACTCAGTCTGGAACTCGTGGACGATAAAGGCGACAAAGGTGACCGCGGCGATGGCCACGAACCAACGCACCCATACGGCGGCGAACCAATCCGCCTCCTGGCCTTTATCGAATACCACCTGGATGGCAGTGAGCGCGATGGCCAGGAAGCCGAGGCCGTAATAGTCGATTCCGCCGGCCTTCGAGCGGCGGATATACGGAGGGTCCTCGACGAAGGCGTTGATCATGAGTATGGCCAGGATGCCTACGGGAACGTTGATATAGAAGATCCATCGCCAGGAGAAGTTGTCAGTAATCCAGCCGCCTATCAAGGGCCCCAGCAGCGGCGAGAGGATGATGCCCATGCCGAAGACGGCCATGGCCTGGCCGCGTTTTTCGCGGGGGAAGCTCTCCAGAAGAACCGCCTGTGAGACCGGCTGCAGGCCGCCTCCCGCTGCGCCCTGCAGGACGCGCGCCGCGATCAACATGGGCAGGCTGCCGGCAGCTCCGCAGAGCATGGAGGCCAGCGTGAAGAGCGTGATGGAGAGCATCTGATAACGCTTGCGGCCGAGAACGCTGCTGAGCCAGCCGGAGGTGGGCAGAACGATGGCATTGGAGATGAGGTAGCTGGTGAGGACCCAGGTGGATTCGTCGGTGGTTGCGGAGAGATTGCCGGCGATATGGGGCAGCGAGACGGTGGCGACGGAGGTATCCAGCACCTCCATGAAGGTGGCCAGCATGACAGAGAAAGCAATCAGCCAGACATTATGGCTTGGCTGCCAGGTGCTTTCCGCAGTCGCTGCTCCGCCCCCGCCGTTCGCTTCCAATCGACACCTTTCCTTAGAGTATGTTTCAAAAATAGGCTTGCGGACTTGGCCCGAATCCCTCAGGGGTTAAAACCCATGTTTTATAGCATCGTTTTGGCCCGCGACCCAGAGGGTTCCCCGGTCGTGCCCTTGTTACAAAACTGATTTTTGAAAGACGTTCCAGCAAGCTTGTTACGGTTGCCTTGCTCTCATATTCAAGGATAACCGCTCCGCGGTTTGATCTTTTGGAGGAGAGTTGTTGGAGGTCATACATTCAGCATAGGCAGCAGCGCGACGATAGCACGTCCGCGATGGCTTACGGAGAGCTTGGTTTCGAGGTCGAGCTCGGCCATGGAGCGGTTGAGGGCGGGGAGATAGAAGAGCGGATCGTAGCCGAAGCCGCCGGTGCCTCGGGGCGCTTCAAGAATGAGGCCCTCGACCGCGCCCTCGGCGGTCAAGAGCGGTTGGCCGTCGCGGGCGGCTACCAGGACACAACGATAGAGGGCGGTGCGCCTGGCATGGGTTACGCCGGCGAGGCGCTGCAAGAGCACGATATTGTTCCAGACGTCGCTGTTGTCGTTGGCGTCGGGAGAGTCAATGAGGCCGGAGTCGGCGGCAAAGCGTGCGGAACGGACGCCGGGAGCGCCGTTGAGGGCGTCTACCTCGAGACCGGAGTCGTCGGCCAGGACCAGTTCGCCGGGGACGAGGCGGGAGTAGTAGACGGCTTTGATGGTGGCATTGGCGGCGAAGGTGGCGCCGTCTTCTTCGGGAACGGGAATTGCTTCGAGGTTGGGAAGAGGCTCGATATTGATCGAATGAGCCTGAGCGGCGGTGCGGAAGTCGCGGAGTTTGCCCTGGCTGGAGGTAGCGGCGTAGAGGCGAAGGGGCATAGGGAGAGTTTAACGGGCGCAGGCAGGGGTGAGCTTCAGGTTCTTTGTCCGTATCTGCATTGTGTTAGGAATATAGAAGATTAGAGGTCATCTCATAAACACCAATCGATCCGCGCAAAGCGTCCCCCGGGGGCTAAAGCCCCGATATTTTTGAAGACCGCATTCGGCACGGCTAAAGCCGTGCCCTTTCAAAACTACGCCTGGAAAAAGGAACAACGCGTTGAAACTTCACAGGTGGCCCGGTCGTGCTCTTTCGAAAACGGTTTATGAGATAGCTGCTAGTGGAGTGAATCAGAAGTTCGTTGAAGAACAGCCGCAGGTCCTTCGACTGCATTTGCCGCAAAAAGCGCGGCAAACTCCGCTCAGGATGACAGCTCAGAGGAATGCGAACTTCTGACACAGGACACTAGTGAGGAATCGGCAAAACGCAGGTCCTTCGACTGCGGTCGCCGCAGCGACCTCCGCTCAGGATGACAGCATTTTGTTTTTTGGCGTGCGATTCATGGCGTAAATGCAGAGGATTGCCGATTTCGGCAGCCCTGCGGAAGGTTTTGACAAAGGCAGGGCGGGTTGCTTATGGTTCTCATTTCCAGAAAGTATTTCATTGGGGAAAGCGCCGGTGTGAAAGTGCGAACTTTACCAGGGGCGCGCAGGAGCGGGAGATGACGACGAAGCAAGCGATTCGATGCGGAATTCTGGCGTTGGTGGCGGTGGCGGGGATTCCTGCCTTGTTGGCCGGCCAAGCGGCTCAGACGGCGGAGACAGCCAGCCTTGAACAGGGCTTTCGGCAGCCGCCGGACAGCGCCAAGCCATATGTATGGTGGCATTGGATGAGCGGCAACGTGACCGAGGCCGGGATAACAGCCGATCTCGAATGGATGCATCGGGTGGGGATTGGCGGGATGCAGATGTTCGACGGCGACCTGGGGGCTCCGCTGTTTGTGGATAAGCCGCTGATCTGGATGACACCGGAGTGGAAGTCGGCATGGAGGCACGCGGCAGCCGAGGCGGACCAGTTGCACATGGAGATGGCCATGGCGGCTTCAGGCGGCTGGAGCGAGACGGCTGGCCCGTGGGTGAAGCCGGAACAGGGGATGAAGAGATATGTGTGGAGCGAGACGGTGGTGGAGGGACCGGGGAAATTCAGCGGCAAACTGAAGCAACCGCCGGCCACGGTAGGCAAGTTCCAGGATTTGACGCTTCTGCCGGAGGAAGAGGAAAAACAGGATTTGACTTTGCCTGGGGCCAAGCCGCAGCCTGCAGCGCCTAAACGGGCGCCCACACCGGAAATCTATGTGGATGCAGCGGTGGTGGCGTTCCCGGCCCAGGAAGAGGATGCGGAAACGGCTGCGCAGAAACCGGTGATCACGTGCAGTTGTGGAGCGATCGACGGGGCTGTCTTGCAGGATGGGTCGTTCGCGAAGGCCGTGGAGGTGAAGTACTCGAAGGACGGGACGGCGTGGGTGGAGTTTGCCTACGCGCGTCCGCAGCCGGTGCAGACGGTGCTGTTTGGAGGCGCGGCGGTGAAGGACTGGTGGGTTATGCCAATTCCGACGGGCACGATTGAGGCCAGTGACGATGGGCAGCAATGGCGGATGCTGGCCAATATGCCCGGCGCTCCGAAAGGATCAGGCTCTGTGAACCTGCCGATTCGCACCTATGCGATAGCTCCGTTAAAGGCTCGCTACTACCGGCTGTTATTCAAGGCGCCTGAACTGTCAAAAGCCGATCAGGCAGAGAAGAAAGAGCCGGAGTCGGTGCATGTTACGGAGATCGAGTTCCTGGCATCGCCCCGAGTGAATCACTGGGAGGACAAGGCGAGCTTTGGGATTTATGCGCCGGGTTCGTTTTCCGAAGGGGAGGAAGTGCAGCCGGGCGAGGCGATCGATCCGGCCAAGGTGATCGATTTGACGGGAAAGATGCTGCCGGATGGCACGCTGGATTGGGATCCGCCAGCAGGCAAGTGGATTGTAATGCGGCTGGGCTATGCGCTGACCGGCAAGGTGAACCACCCGGCTACGCCCGCGGCTACGGGACTGGAAGTGGACAAGCTGAGCCAAAAGGATGTGCATGCCTACGTGGAGGAGTACGTGAAGATGATCTCCGCGACGGCCGGGCCATACTGGGGCAAGAGCTTCAAGGACTTCCTGATGGATAGCTGGGAGGCAGGACAGGAGAACTGGACTGAGGAGATGATGCCGGAGTTCGAGACCCGGCGCGGCTATGCGATGACGAAGTATCTGCCGGTGCTGATGGGCCGGCTGGTGGGCAGCCGCGCTGAGTCAGAGGGTTTCCTATGGGATCTGCGGCGCACACAGGCGGATATGCTGGCGGAAAACCACTATGGCGTGGCTACCAAATACTTCGTGGCTCACGGTGTAGGCCTGTATGCCGAGGCGATGGGCGTCGGAATGCCGACCACGGGCGACGGGCTGCTGAACAAAGGGCAGTTGACGGTGCCGATGGGCGAGTTTTGGACGCCGCTGCCCGACAACAAGGGCGGGCTCGTTTACGAGGCGGACGACCGCGAGGCATCGTCGTCGGCGCACATCTATGGCAAACCGCTGGCAGCTACCGAGTCGTTTACCACCACGCCTGGATTGGTGGCGTGGGGCCAGGGACCGTTCTATCTGAAGCTTCTTGCCGACCAGGCGTTTTCGCGAGGCATCAACCGCATCATTTTTCACACCAGCGACCAGCAACCGTTTGTGGACGATGCACACAAGCCGGGCATGACGCTGGGCCCTTACGGTCAGATGTACACGCGCAACATTACCTGGGCGGAGCAGGCGGTGGCTTGGAATACATACCTGGCGCGCTGCGATTTTCTGTTGCAGCAGGGCAAGCCGGTGAGCGATGTAGCGTATTTTTATGGGGAAGACGCGCCGGCCACGGTGCCTTACTGGAAGAAGATCGATCCCGCGCAACCTACGCACTACGACTTCGATTATGTGAATGCGGACGTTCTGCTGCACGACTCCAGTGCTACGCCGGGCGAGTTGCACCTGGCCAGCGGCATGAGTTACCGGCTGCTGGTGCTGCCTAACGACGTGCATAAGCTGTCGCTGCCGCTGTTGCTCAGGATTCAGGCGCTGGTGGATCAGGGAGCGGTGCTTCTGGGGCCAAAGCCGGATGGATCGCCCAGCCTAGCCGATGGCAAGGAAGGACAAGACGCAGTACAGATGATCGCGAACAATCTATGGGGCAAGGGAAGCGATGCGGCTGGCGTGCGCGTTCTGGGCAAGGGCAAGGTTTACTGGGGCAAGAGCATTGAAGATGTACTGGCCGCCGAGAAAGTTTTGCCCGACTTTACCTGGAGCAAGGCGAAGAAAGTGGGCAAGGAGATTCCTTACTCGTTGCCTGCCGGCGACTCGGACGGGGATCTGATTTTTATCCATCGCATGGATGGGAATCGCGAGATTTACTTTGTCGCCACGCAACAGCATCACAGCTTCGACGTGAAGGCGAGCTTTCGCGTGACCGGCAAGACGCCGCGGCTGTGGCATCCGGAGAGCGGCGCGACCGAGCTTGCGAGCTACAGAATCGAGAATGGGCGGACGATTGTACCGCTGCACTTTGACGCGCTGGGATCGGTCTTCGTGATCTTTGAAGGCAGAGCGACGGCGCCTTCGCGCGTGGTTCCAGCCAGAACGCAGAAGAAGCTGGCTACAGTGGGCGGCGATTGGAAGCTGACCTTCCCGCCTAACTGGGGCGCGCCGGCAGAGGCGGAGTTTCCCAAGCTTATCTCCTGGACAGATAGCGCCAAGACCGGAGTGAAGTATTTCTCCGGGACTGCGACGTATCACAAGCAGATCGACGCGCCGAAGGAGTGGTTCAAGCCGGGGGTCAAGGTGCTGCTCGACCTGGGAGTGGTGAAAGAGATTGCCGAAGTGACGATTAACGGCAAGCCAGTGGGCGGAATTCTATGGAAGCCGCCGTTTGTAGCGGATGTGAGCGATGCGCTGAAGCCGGGCGTGAATGAAATGAGCGTGCGGGTGACCAACCTGTGGCCCAACCGCATGATCGGCGATTTGCAACCCGGGGTGACGAAGACTTATACATGGACGGACATTAGGCCATTCAAGGCGGATTCGCCGCTGCTGGAGTCGGGCTTGCTGGGGCCGGTTATGGTGTGGAGCAGTGAGGCGGCTTCTCAGAACAGGTGAGCATGCCTTACCAGGGCCAGGGCTCCCACGGAAAATGAGTGAGAATATGAAAAGAATGCGCTGGGCGCCCTGGGCGATGATTCTGGGAGCGGTGGCTTTGCCGTTGGCGGGGTTGGAGGCTCCGGCATTTCGTGGGCCGGTGGAGTTGAGCGTAGACAACCTGAAGACTCCGCTGGGGATCGACGATCGGACGCCGCGGTTTTCCTGGCAGTTGCAGGATTCGGCACGTGGCGCGAAGCAAAGCGCTTATGAGGTGCTGGTGAGCTCGCAGCCTGAGCTGCTGAGCAACGGCGCGGCGAATGCGGACGTTTGGGACAGCGGGCGGATCGAGTCGGGCAAGTCACTGAATGTGCGCTATGGAGGACCGGCGGTCACGCCCGGCACGCGTTACTTTTGGCAGGTGAAGCTTTGGGATGCGGCGGGCAATCCATATGCGGAGAGCGAAGTCAGTTGGTGGGAGACGGGCCTGCTAAAACAGGAGAACTGGCGCGCGAAGTGGATTGGCTACGAGACGGTGGAAGAGGATGCGGTGCGCCACGCACCGGCTATTTGGATCGCCAATCCGGATGCTCTTTCTGTCCATAAGAAAAAAGGCGGGGCGCAGCAACTTGCTTATCGGGAGACGGTTACGCTGGCCAAGCCGGCGAAGAGAGCTGTGCTTTATGCGACCGCGCAGGACACGGTTTCTGCGTGGGTCAATGGGGAGCAGGCGCTGACGGCCGATGCACTGCCGGCGTGGAAGGATTTGCCCTGGAAAAAGTTTGCGCGCGCGGAGGTGAGTGGAGATTTGAGCGCTGGCGCGAATACGATTGCCATCGAGCAGGTGCATTATTATGACAAAGGCTACGGGACAACCAAGGACGATGCGCCGCCGCTGATCGCTACGCTGTTTGTCGAGTACGAGGATGGAACCACGGCGACGTTTACGAGCGGGACGGATTGGAAAACTGCGGTTCTTTTCAATAAACGCATGTCCGCTGCGGACTGGCACGGGAAGAGCTTTGACGACCGGGGATGGAAGAATGCAGTGGCCTGGACGCAGAAGCCGGGGCCGGACGCCGATCCGCTGGGGCACCCATGGATTCCCGATGCGGTGAAGGCGCTGCGGCATACGTTTACGGTGGACCTGCCGGTGAAGTCGGCTCGGCTTTATGTGACTGCGCTGGGGTCTTACGAGATGTTCCTGAATGGGCAGCGCGTGGGCGACGACGTGCTGGCGCCGGGTTGGAGCGATTATCGGAAGCATGTGAAGTATCAGACTTATGATGTGACCGGGCAATTGACGAGCGGCAGGAATGCGATTGCGGCGCTGCTTGCGCCGGGGTGGTACGCGACGCCGCTGGAGGGTGGGCAGCAGCCCAATAACTACGGCGACACGCCGCCGGCTTTGCGGGCACAGTTGCGAATCGAGCACGCGGACGGCAGCGTGGAGTGGGTTTCAACGGATGCAAACTGGCAGGCGAGCACATCGTACATTCAACATGCGGAGATCTACGACGGCGAAAGCCAGGATGCGCGGCTTGCGCAGCCGGGTTGGGATACGGCGGAGTTCGATGCGGGTAGCTGGAAGAGCGCGATGGCGATCGAACCCAAGCCGGTGAAGATTGAAGCGCAGAATTTTGCGCCGATTCGCGTGGAGCGCACGCTGGCGGCGGAGACAGTTACGGAGCCGAGGCCGGGCGTTTACGTTTATGACTTTGGGCAGAATCTTGCGGGTGTGGAGCGGCTGCGCGTCGAGGGGCCGGCGGGTACCGATGTGCGGGTGCGTTTTGCCGAGGTGGTGAATGCGGACGGCGAGATTTATACCGCCAATCTGCGCACGGCCAAGGCGACGGATCACTTTATTCTCGACGGAAAAGGCGTGGAAGAATTCACGCCGCAATTTACTTATCACGGATTTCGCTACGCTGAGCTGACGGGGCTGAGGGCGGCGCCGGGCAAAGACGCTGTGACCGCGGTGGTTTTTCATACCGATGCCGCGTTCACGGATAAGCTCGATACCGGCAGCGCGATGATCAATAAGCTGTGGAGCAATATTCTGTGGGGGCAGAGGTCGAACTTTGAGAGCGTGCCTACGGATTGCCCGCAGCGGGACGAGCGGCTGGGATGGATGGCGGATGCGCAGGTTTTCTGGCGCACGGCCAGCTACAACATGGACCTGGCGGCCTTCACGCGCAAGTATGCACAGGATATGCGGGGGACGCAGGCGGACACGCCGTATTATGGCGTTTTTGCGCCGGGGACGATGATGGAATCGTCGGGTTCCGGAGCGGGGTGGAGCGATGCGGGAGTGATTATTCCGTGGACCTCGTGGCTGCAAAATGGCGATACCAGCGTGATTGACGAGAACTGGGCGGCGATGGAGAAATTTCTCGATGCTATCGAAGCAGCCAATCCCGACGGGCTGCGCAAGAACGATGCCGGAACGGAGTTTGGAGACTGGCTTTCGCCGGAGGGGAAAACGGATTACACGCTCATCGCAACGGCTTACTGGGCGTATGACGCGACGCTGATGCGGCAGATGGCGCACGCCACCGACCGCGTGCAGGCCGAAGAAAAATATGCGCGGCTGTTGGAGAAGATTCGCGCCGCGTTTGAGAAGCAGTTTGTGCGCGCCGACGGTTTTGTGGCCGGAGCGGATAACGGCGGAGCATCGTTCGGCGGAATCGACAATCCCAAAGCCAGAAGCAAAGGCGGCGACACGCAGACCGGGTACGTGCTGGCGCTGCATATGAATCTGTTGCCGGAGGATCTGCGTTCGGCTGCAGCGCAGAGGCTGGTGGATAAGATCAAGGCCAACCATGGACTGCTGGGCACGGGCTTTCTGGGCACAGCATATCTGCTGGAGGAGTTGACCAGGAGCGGTCACGCCGATGTGGCTTACCAGTTGCTGTTGAATACCAAGTATCCCTCGTGGGGCTACGAGGTGGAGCACGGCGCAACGACCATGTGGGAGCGGTGGAACGGCGACAAGATGCTGGACGATCCCAGCATGAATTCGTTCAATCATTATGCGTATGGAGCGGTGGGCGACTGGATCTATCGCGATGCGGCGGGCGTGGACGCTACGCCGCTGGATGCGGGGTTTCATACGGTGGTGCTGCATCCGGTCTTCGATACGCGGCTGGGCAGCATTGCGTTCGACTATGACTCGTCGTATGGACGGATTCATTCCGATTGGAAGGTGCAGGGAAATACGGCGGCGTGGCATGTGACGATTCCGGCCAATACGACGGGCTGGCTTAGCCTGCATGCTGACGAGGCGGCGAAGTACAAGCTGGAGGGCGTTCCGTTGACGGAGAGCAATGCGGCGAAAGCTGCAACTCGCGGGCAGGAGAGCGGGTTTGAACTGGCGGCGGGGAGTTATATCTTCACAGTCGAGCTTCGTTGAATTCAGACCAACTGAATTGCCACAAAGACGAGCAAGAGCAACCACAGGTCCTTCAACTCGCTGCGCTCGCTCAGGATGACAAGTTTTATCAAGTTCTCAGGATGGCAGCATAAAAGTGGCACAAACTTTTGAGGCCAGTTGAATAGCTTGAAGGAAGAAGGGGAGAAAGAGTGTCGTCAATCGTAGCGGGAATCGGGTGGCACATGGTTGGCGCGACATCGGCCGCGGCGTTCTATGCGCCCATAGAGAAGGTGAAGAAATGGTCATGGGAAACTACATGGGCCGTGGCCGGCTTCTTCTCCTGGATACTGCTGCCGATTGGGGTGAGCTTGCTGCTGCTGCCGGACTTTTGCGGCTTCTATGCGTCGATGGATACGCACATGCTGATGAAGGTGGCTTTTTTCGGAGCCATGTGGGGCATCGGCAACGTGAGTTACGGGTTGACGATGCGGCATTTGGGGATCTCGCTGGGAGTGGGCGTGGCCATCGGCGTGGTGCTGGTTGTGGGTACGCTGGCGCCTCCGATCATGCATGGGCAGACCGCGGTATTGTTCCACAGCAAGAGCGGCTTGTTGACCATGGAAGGGTTGTTGCTGGCGGTGATTGGAGTGGCGCTCGTCTCCTATGCGGGACATCAGAAAGAAATTCAACTGCGCGGCGAATTGAGAGAGTTCAATTTGAAGCTGGGGGTATTTCTCGCAATTCTGTGCGGGATATTTTCCTCCGGCATGGCTTTTGCCATGGATGCGGCGTTGCCGATGAAGGCCGCGGCGATTCACCTGGGGGTGAATCCGCTGTATGCGGCGCTGCCGAGTTATGTGTTTATCATGGGCGGCGGAGCGGTGGTGAATTTGAGTTACTGCTTCATCCGGCTGGCGGCGCTGAAGAGGATTTCGCTGCGCGACGATCTGAGTCAGCCGCGGGGAACGCTGCTGAGGAATGGATTGCTGGCCGCGACGGGCGGAATCATGTGGTACCTGCAGTTCTTCTTTTATGCGTGGGGACAGGCAAATATTCCGGAGCGGCTGGCTTATGTGAACTGGATGCTGCACATGAGCGGGTATGTTTTGTTTGCCGGGATTATCGGTCTGGCGCTGGGAGAGTGGGCCGGCGTGGGAAGCAAGCCGCTCAGGCTGCTTTGGGCGGGGATGCTGATTATTATTGCGGCTGCCAATCTGGTGGGGTTGGGAATGGCGTCGTAGCTAATGGAAATTCATCGAATCCCATCCTTGCACTGAAAAACGCGCAAGGATGGGGCACCCGACGTTTGGGATTTTATAAATCCCACCCTTGCGCTGAAAAGTGCGCAAGGATGGGGCACCAGGGTTACTAAATCCTATATAACTCATATTCTTGCGCCGTCCCTACGGGACTCCGTAAAGAATTTGTGGATTCTCTCCCCACGCTAAAGCGCGGGGCTAACTAACTTTGCGCCTACGGCGCGTTTGCAATCCTCAATAAAGCCCACTTTATGACGCGTTCGTGCAGAGATTTCTTAACCAGGTCTTTGACCGTATGATTTCGTTCTTTGGGATTCGCGATTTCCCACCCATTCGCCAGAAAAAGGCGAATGGATGGGGCACAGAGTTGGTACACAACCAAGCGGTCAAAGAACGAGATCTAAAAATTGAGTTTTTAGCCCTCAAAATATTGAGATTTATATATCCTTGAAGATTTGAGTTATGGGAGTGGGAGTTCGGAATCAAGGCCTTGTGCGATTAGGTCTTCGCGCAGGCGGTTAATGGTGGTGAATTGGAGCGCTTTCATGCCGAGCGCTTGAGCTGCTTCTACATTGACAAATTTGTCATCGAGGAAGAGTGAGTCTTCGGGACTGACGCCGAGTTTGTTCAGGCATAGGCGATAGATGGCGGGGTCGGGCTTGGCCATGTGCCACTGATAACTCCAGATGAGGACATCGAAACGAGGGAGCCAGTTGAAGGCGCGCTCTACGCTGGCCAGCACATTGTCGCCCATGTTGGAGAGAATTGCGGTGAGCAGGCCGCGCTGCTTGAGTTGCTGTTGCCAGGCTAACGTGGCGGGGTTCTCGGTGGTCCACATGCGTGCGTCGAGGGCGCTGAGCTCTTCCACTGCGCCGGGGGCGAGGTTGAGGCTGGCATTGTGCACGATCTTCTGCCAGAAGGCGATACCAGTGAGCTTGCCTTCGTCGTAGGCGTGACGGTCGGCCCAGTAGAGGCTCTCAAAGCGGGCCGGGGGCAGGCCGGTGATGCGCAGCAAGGCGGCGTGTGATTTGGGGTCCTGCGGACCGGTTAAAACCATTCCATAGTCGAAGATCACCGCGCGCAGTGCCAATGTTCCTCCTGGGTGGAGTCCGTGTATGGTTGAAAAGGACGCCTGTTCTTATTGTGCACGATGCGGCTCGAAGAAGTGTGCGGGCTAGACAGCGTGCTAAAAAGGAAAGATTTTTGACAAAATGACCGAAAAGCATTCCTCAGGGGATAAATGGATGGGTTCAAACCCATCCCTACCAGCCTCCGTCGATTTGATGGGCTTTATACCGGGGATAAATCCCCGGCCTACCGCCCGAATGAGCTTTTCCGCAAACAGTAAAGCTCTAACCCCGCATTGAAGGCAGGATATTAGACAGGAAAGAGATTAATGCGATTTTCGCAAAGGACGGGGTGGAATACGGAGGAGAGCGAGCTGGCGCGCGCGCACAGGCTGCGCACGGAGGCGGGATTGCCGATTGCCGATCTGACGGCTTCAAATCCTACCCGCTGCGGATTTGAGTATTCTCCTGATCTGCTGGCGGCACTGGCTGATCCCACGGCGCTCGATTACGATCCGCAGCCACGAGGGAGCCTGCGCGCGCGCGAGGCGATTTGCGGATATTATGCGGAGCACGGTGTTGGGGTGAGGCCGGAGCAGACGGTGCTGACCACCAGCACCAGCGAAGCTTACAGCTATCTTTTCCGGCTGCTATGCGATGCGGGAAACGAGATTATGGTTCCGCAGCCGGGGTATCCGCTCTTCGATTTTCTGGCGACGCTGGACGATGTGCGGATGAAAAACGCGCCGCTGGTTTATGACCAGGGCTGGCAGATCGATCCGGAGGGGTTTCGGCGGGCGATTACGCCGGAGACGAGGGCGATTATGCTGGTTCACCCGAATAATCCGACAGGGCACTTTACGAAACAATGGGAAGCGGAGGAGCTGGCGCGGCTTTGCCGGGAGCGAGAGTTGGCGCTGATTGTGGATGAGGTTTTTCTGGATTACGGATTTGAGGGGAGTGGACGGAGTTTTGCGGCGGGGCTGGATGGGGTTCCGGTCTTTGTGGTGAGCGGGCTGAGCAAGATTGCCGGGCTGCCGCAGATGAAGGCGGCGTGGATTGTGGCGACCGGGCCGGCGGAAGCGGAGGCGCTGGAGCGGCTGGAGGTGATTGCCGATACGTTTCTCTCAATGAATGCGCCGGTGCAGTGCGCGCTGCCGAAGTGGATGGAGGGGCGCGCGGCGATGCAGAGGCAGATTGGTGAGCGCGTGGCGGCGAACCTGGCCGAGTTGGATCGGCAACTGGGACGGCTGGCTGCGGTTCAGCGGCTGGAGGTGGAGGGCGGATGGTACGCGACGCTGCGCATACCGGCGCTGAGGCCGGACGAGCAGACCGTGCTGGCGCTGCTGGAACGCGGGGTATGGGTGCATCCGGGGTACTTTTTCGGAATGGCTGAGGCTGGCTGGCTGGTGGTAAGCCTGCTGGGGCCGGAGGGGGAGTTCAAGAGCGGAGTTGAAGGGCTGGTTGAGTATTTTACAAAGGTGCTTATTGATCCGGCCCTCAAATAGTTTTATCGTCTCCCACCCATTCAGCAAAAACGCTGAATGGATGGGGCACCCAAATATCAGTATTTATGGGCCGGATCAATAGGAAGATGAGCCCATCGGAGCGGGTTCTTTTATGAATAGACGTCGATTCACGGAATCGATTTCAGATGCATGAACGTGGGCAGGGATTCGACCGGCCTGAACCTGCGGTTGCCGGTCACCTCAAAATTCGTGATGATCGTCTAACAGGTCGGCGATGATCTGCGACTCATTATCCGCCGGCGTTTTGCTTGATGGCGAGTTGGCCGCCTCTGTCTGGGCGCGCAGTCTGGCCACTGTCAGCCAGTTGTCCTTGTGCGGCTGGTCAGAGATCCACGGCGGCAAGGGCATGTAAAGATGCCTGCTCAGCGTCAGAGCATAACCCTCGTAAAGGGCACGCATATCGCGCAGCCTTTCGTAAGAGAGACCGTCGCGGCAGACGTTTATGCCGCTCTTGCAGAGCAGATGGTAAAGCTGCTCATAACGCTCGGGGGGAAGACGGTCAGGGGCATCGTTGACCGGGGTAAGGGAGAAAATCTGCGACAGGTCAACCATGGCGTGGCGCGCCATGGCAAAAGTCAACTGGGCCTGTCGCGCTTCATGCCCACGGACGCCGGCAATCAGCAGCGCCGAAGTATCGAGCACTGCGGTCAGGGCGCTGATCCAGCTCTGGTTGGTGTGCTGGGAACGGAAATAGCAGAGCAGCGGATAAGAGATATGGCTCTCCAGCAGTTCCGCCGACCAGCGTTCCCACTCCAGCAGCAAAAGCGAGAGGGCATTTTCCCCGCCCTGAAAGGAATGGCGGCGCATCAGCTCCGCGGCAGTCGGCGGAGACCCGGCCCGCGCGTCAAGCAATGAGATGCTTACTTCGCGACGCGAAAACGCAGAGTAAAGGACGGGGAAATATCCCATCACGACAGCCAGAAAACCCAGCCCCGTGCCCGCCTCCAGAATGATGAGCTCGCGTGCCCAGGCGCTGTGCGGCGTCACGTCCCCCAGGCCCAGCGTAAAGATGGTGGTTCCGCTCACGTAGAGGTCAGATAGAAATCCCGGCCCCTGCGCGACATCGTTGAAGGGACTGCCCAGGGCATAGAAAATAAACGCAAAACCCAGCACCATTCCGGCGGCCCAAACCATGAGGAGAAATATCAGTGACAGGGGTCCGTAGTAGCTGAAGGCGGTTTCTCGTCTGCGCAGATGACGAATTCGCCTGGCGAAGAATCTCCATGGTTGCCAGGTAGCAATATAGAAAATGCGGGTGAGCCGGAAACGGCCCGTGGCGCGTCGCGGCAGAATGATGGTCTGGAAGGCATCGAACAGCACGGCAAACAGGCAAACAATGCCGGCGATCAAAGTGAAAATCCGCATCGATCCTCCTGCGCTGGAAGCAGCAACCGGTTTCCTGTGTATGCCAATTCATTATCCTATCTAAATGGGGACGAATAGGTAAATCAATGAACGATCCTGGAAAAGCGCTTCTCGCTCTCGGACTCCTGCTCGCCGTCATCGGAGCTGTCTTGCTGCTTGCGGAACACTTCGGCCTGCCTCTGGGCCGCTTGCCGGGGGATTTTGCCTACAAAAACAAACATGTTTCCGTATATTTTCCTCTCGGCACATGCATTTTTATCAGCATCGTGCTATCGGCTGTGTTGTACTTATTCTCGCGCTTTCGCCACTAGTCAGGCAGCCGAATGTTGGGGAAATCCCTCATCCCTTCGATATTACGGCCTGGGCGGAATTGCGATAGCGAGGCACGATCGAGACTGAGGGGATTTATTCACCTTTATTGATCCGGCCCTCAAATAGTGCTATCGTTTCCCACCCATTCAGCAAAAAACGCTGAATGGATGGGGCACCCAAATGTCAGTATTTATGGGCCGGATCGATAGGGGTGTGCAGTGTAACTGCATGCTCAATCGCCTCGCTGAGGGATTCGTAGTCGTATGTTCCGTCGTGACGATGACCGTTGATGAAGAAGGTTGGCGTTCCATTTACGCCGCTATGCACTCCTCCGGCAAAGTCGGCCCGCACGCGCGCACGGTAAGTCTGCTGCGCGAGGGCAGTTTGCAACTCTACAGGGGACAGGTCGAGCGTGTCAGCCAGTTCCAGAAAGAGGACGTTGCCCAGATTCTGCTGATTCTCATAGAGCAGATCGTGCATCTCCCAGAACTTGCCATGAGCCCCGGCAAACTCCGCCACTTCAGCAGCCGGCTCCGCCCAGGGATGCATCTGGCTGAGAGGGAAATTGCGGAAGACAAAAGAGAGACGTTTTCCGAAGTGCTTCTGCAGCCTCTTGACGATCGGATAGGCCATTCCGCAGTACGGGCACTGATAGTCCCCATACTCGACCAGAGCTGCATTCCGCCGCATGGTCTCCCTGTATGTGGTCGTCCTCGCTGACCGCAATCGAAAGCTTGCTCATGGATTTCTCCTATTTTGGAAGATTTTCAAGAGCTTGCAAGATACCGTCGGCTCCGGGATTGATGGCAATCGGCGAGCAGTAACTCCAGGCGATCACGCCGTTCCGGTCAATGACAAAAAGCGCCCGCTCGCTGACGCCATCTTCGCTCCGATAGGCTCCGTAAGACTTGGCGACCGCGCCCTTGGGTTCAAAGTCCGCCGCCAGCGGGAAGTGGAGGTTCCGATCCTTGGCGAAAGCCTCGTGGCACCAGGCGCCATCGACCGATACTCCGATCAACTCCGCTCCAAACTTCTGAAACTCGGGCAGAATTTCGTTGTAAAGAGCCATCTGGTCCCCGCAGACCGGGCTCCAGTCAGCGGGATAAAACGCCAGAATGACTGGCTTTCCCCGCAACTCGCTCAGGGAAAGCTTCTGGTCGGGCGTGACATTAAGACTGAAATCAGGCGCCGGAGTTCCGGCCGGCAATATATTAGCCATGGATTACCTCGATTATGGGATACCACAGAATCAAATAAGTATCAAATCTGTGCCTCATAACAAGCATATAGGAGATAAGCTTACCGCATATGCACTTCATACCGGATGAGCGAGACCGACGGTAAAAGCAGGCGTCGGCTCGGCGTAATTTAGGTGGCAAGATGAGTCTGGCAAAAAAAATGCGAATTGCAGTTTGCCTGGGCGTCACGCTGCTGGCTACGGCGGCGGCACAGGCGCAGAACGGCCCGCTCAAGGATGAGATTGCCCAGCATGAGCAGAAGCTGGCGGCTGCGCGCGAATCCAATAGCATTCATGAAGAGACGACGGAACTGAATGTTTTGGGTTTTCTGTACCGTCAGGCAGGAAAGATGCAAAAAGCGCTGGATTACCTGAACGAAGCCCTGACCATTGAAGAGAATGGCAAGCAACCATGCAGCCCAGGCAATGACCCAGAACACCATGGGCAGGGGGTACACGGACCTGGGCCAGGAAGACAAGGCGCTGGCGCTGTTCAACCAGGCGCTGACGGTTTGGCGCTCGCTGGGGATTAAGCAGGCCGAAGCCCTGACGCTGAACAATATGGGCAGAGCATATAACAACCTGGGGCAGCGGGAGGAAGCGCTGAAGGCCCTGAACGCGTCGCTGTCCATCTGGCACGAGATCGACAACGGAAATGGCGGCGGGCGGATGATGAGCAGCAGGGACCGGCTGCACAATCTTGGGCAGTTGAAGGATCTGAAGAAACTGCGAGATGAGATGCCGGCGAATTGGCGAGAGGAGATTGGCCACGCCGGCGAAGCGAGCACGCTGGACAATCTGGGAAGAACCTACGCCGACATGGGCCAAGGGATGAATGCGCTGGATTATTTTAACCAGGCTTTGCCCCTGTGGCGCGATGCCGGAGAGCATGGCGGCGAGGCGCTGACGCTGAACAATATGGCCAGGACCTATGCCGATCTGGGCAAGAAGCAGAAGGCGCTGGAGGCCTACAACCAGGCGTTGTCTATCTGGCGCGAGGTCGGCAACCGCCAGGGCGAGGCAAGCACGCTGAACAACATAGGCCGGCTTTACCGCGACCTGGGGCAGCAACAATCGGCGCTGGACTATTACAACCAGGCGCTGCCCATCTGGCGCGAAGTAGGAAACCGCAGCGGAGAAGCGCTGGCTCTCAACGATATTGGCAGAGCCTATGCCGACATACATCAACCGCAAAAGGCGCTGGAATACGCAGAACAGGCATTGCCCATCTGGCGCGAGACCGGGAACCGGCGCGGCGAAGCGGCAACGCTCAATAATATGGGACGGGATTACTCCGCTCTGGGAGAGGCAGACAAGGCGCTGGAGTTCGACATCAAGGCGCTGACGATCTGGCGCGAGGTGGAGGACCGGCGCGGCGAGGCGCTGGCGCTGATGACCATCGGCTGGGCCTACTCGGCGCAAAAGGAACCGCTGCAGGCTCTGGCAAGTTTGCTGGCGGCATTGTCATTGGCCAAGGCCGCGGGCGATCCGGAGATTGAGGGCGGGATTGAAACATCGCTGATGATCGGCTTCCGCGACCAGCATCGCCCCGAAGAAGCGATCTTTTTCGGTATGGAGGCGGTGAGCTCCTACCAGCAGATTCGCAAAAATATCTCCGGGCTGGATAAGGATCTGCAAGCTGGATTTGCGCAGTCGAAGTCGATGACCTATCGCATTCTGGCGGAGCTTTTGGTGCAGGCTGGCCGGCTGGGCGAGGCCGAAGCAGATTCTCGATCTGCTCAAAGAGCAGGAGTTGAACGACATTGTGCGCGGCGCCGCACCCGATGCCGGAGCCAAAATTGAGCCGCTGAAGCTGACCGCCGCGCAGCAGAAGGCGCAGAGCGATTTGGCGGCTGCGGAGAAGATGGCCGTAGCGTTGACTGACCTGTGCATGGAATATGCCACATTGCAAAGCAAAGCGTCGCGCACCGCGGACGGAAGACGCTCAGCTGAAACAATTGAACGCAAGCATCGAGCAGGGAATTACGGAAATCTTTGCCTACTTCAAAAACACCATCGATCCTGAGCTGGAGCAAGAGCCCGGCGCAGTTCATGAGAACGGATTACCCAACGGTGAGAGCTCCACGCAGAGCTATCTGCAGAACACGCTGGCTAAACTGGGACCGCGCGTGATGGGCATCCGACTGCTGCTGGGCGAGGATCATGCCTATGTAATTGTGGTTACCGCCGGAGTGCGAAAGAAATTTGAGTTGAAGGCCACGCCGGCCGAGTTGCGCAGCAAAGCGTTTGAGGTGCTTGAAGCTCTGGGCTCTCGTACCACCGATCCCAGGCCGCATTTGCAGGAATTGTATGCAATGATCGTGGCTCCTATTGAAGAGCGAGTTGAAGCCGCTGGAGGCAGCCTCTGCCGGGCAGAGCGGCGTGCCCACGCTGCTGTGGTCTTTGGACGATGCATTGCGCTACCTGCCGATGGCCGCGCTCTATGATGGCCATCAATATATGTTGGAGCGCTTCAAGAACGTTCTCTTCACTCCCGAGAGCTACGGCCACATGACCGATTTGCCGCTGACGAACGGGACCGCTCCCAGCGTGCTGGCCATGGGACTGTCAAAGAGTTATGGCGGCCTGCCGGCGCTGCCCGGCGTGATGCCGGAGTTGGATGCAGTGGTCCACGACCCCGCCGTGCCTGAATCGCATGGTCCCATGGAGGGCAAGCTGCTGCCCAACGATCAATTCACTCTGGCTGCGTTGAAGACAGAGCTTGGCGCCGGCAAGAGTTTCCCCGTGGTGCATATTGCCAGCCATTTTGTGGTGGAGACGGGCAACGGCGAGGAGCCTTATCTGATGATGGGCGGAGAAGAAGCAGGAGACGCGAAGGGATACCAGTGGAATCTCTCCGATATGGAAAATTCCACGGTTGCTTTTCACGGAACGCGCCTTCTTACCCTCTCGGCTTGCAGCACGGCCAAAGACTACAAATCCAGAGACGGTCTGGAGATGGACAGCCTGGGCATGATCGCGCAACAAAAGGATGCGGAAGCGGTGCTGGCAACGCATGTGGGACGTGAACGACGCCAGCACCAGCCGTCTGATGAGCGACTTCTACTCCCGCTGGGTGAAGCATCCTGCCGACGGCAAAGCGGAAGCATTGCGCCAGGCGCAATTGGCGCTTCTGCGCGGGTCTGCCACGGCGCCAAATGCAGCCGGCGAACGCGGATTTCAAGCGCGTCGGGATACGACGCCGGGGACGCATGAAACCGGCTATTCGCATCCCTTTTACTGGGCGCCCTTCGTCCTGATCGGAAATTACCAGTAGCCGCCACAACGGTCAAAACCCGGCCAGAGAAGTCGATGCGCGTGTGCATAGCGTCTGCTTATGCTCGAATTCACTTGCACTCTGCAATAAGGGCGGACTGCGCAGTTCAAAATATTCAATTAATGAGGAACTCATGCGACTGGAGTGCGCATGGAGTCGAGGGCCGCGGTGAGGTCTGTAGCCAGGGACTGCTGGGCTTGTTCGCTGAGTTTGGCGCCCTGGCTGGTGAGGTAGAAGACGTCGATAGCGGTTTCGCCTTCCGTGTCGATAAGGGCTACCTTGATGTTGCACTTGTGGGTGCTGAGAGTAAGAGCGATCTGGCGGAGCAGGCCGGGGACATCCTGAGCAATGACCTGGAGCAGCGTGGAATGGGTAGAGGACTCGGAGTCAAACTGAAGGCGCGTGGCCACCTCGACCTTGAGGTTAGCGGGGCGGCCCATGTGGCGGCGCGCTTCAAGCAGTTGCTCGACGGGGATCACTTGCGCCACTATGTCGTGGATATTGGCGAGGAAGCGGTCCTTTTCGCTGGGGTTGAGTTCCAGGGTATGGAAGACGTCAGTGAAATGGAAGCTGTCGACGATGACGCCGGCTTCATTGGAGAAGGCGCCGGCCTTGACGATGTTCATGCCCCATGCGGCCAGGGCGCCCGCGACGTCGGCAAAGAGGCGGGTGCGGTCGCGGGTAATGACGGTGAGGTCGAAGAGCTGGCGGTTGGGACGCAGATCGAGCTGAACGGGGTCCTGATCGAGGTTGAGGGCCATCTGGAAGTGACTGCGGATTTGCTCGGGGAGGCGGGTTTGCAGGTAGCGCTGGGGCAGACCTTCAAGAAACTGCCCCAGGGCGTCGTATTGGGCGGCAGGAACCATGGCACGCAGGCGGTTAAGCAGGGTGGGGTCAATGGCGGCGCGGTAGCGCACCTCGTCGACCGAGCGGTCCATGAAATTGGCGGTGGACATGTAGAACTGCCAAAGGTTTTCGGCCTTCCAGGGAGTGAGGGCTTCAGGGTTGACGGCCCTGATGTCGGCGAAGGTCATGAGGGTGAGCATCTTGAGGAGCGTGGGACTGCCGATTTTGTCGGCGAATCCACGCACGTTGTCGAGGTCGAAGATGTCGCGGCGCAGGGCGGCCGACATTTCCAGATGGAGACGGATGAGCTTGAGGATGGACTCGCGCTCCTCGGAGTCGAAGTCCAGCCGGGCGAGGAAGGCGTCGGCCAGCTCGACGCTCTGGCCGGCATGCTCGCCGGTGCGGCGGGCTTTGCCGGTGTCGTGAAGCAGCAGGGCGAGCAGGAAGAGGTCGTGACGGTCGATCTCCGGCAATAGTTGCGCCAGGCGCTGTTCGTAGTCGTGGGCGGGCTGGCGCAGTCCGTGGACGTTATCGATGGTGAGGAATGTGTGTTCGTCGACGGTATAGCGGTGATAGCTGTCGCGGATAACCAGTGCGTCGATGCCGTGAAACTCGGGGATCAGCATTTCAAGAACGCCGAGGGCGTGCATGGTTCTCAAAGCATGTGCGGCATGGGGGCCGAGGAGGATTTCGCGGAGGGCGTTCCACAGGTAGGGGCCTTCGGGGATGTGAATGGCGAGGGCGGGCAGCGCGTCGGTGATGCGGTCTTCGGCGGCCTGGGAGAGGGAATAGCCGTGGGTGGCCATCAGGGAAAAGATGCGCAAGATGGCGCCTGTGTCGCTGAACTGCGCACCGGGCGCGATGTCGATGCGGCCCTGGTCGAGCAGGAAGTCAGTGCCTGCGATGGGGGTGCGGCGGCGGCGGAACTGGCGATAGAAGCTGACTGGGACGGGCAGGTGCTCCATGAGCAGCGCGGCGCGGCGATAGACAATGCGGGCGTGGCGATAGTAAGTCCGCATCCAGTAAGCGGGATCGGCGGTGCCACGGGTTTCAAGACCGATGGAGTTGGCAGCGGCTTCGTCCTGGGATTGCCAGTCGAGGATATTGTCGTCGCGGCCGTGACGGAAGTGGAGAAAACAGCGTGCGGCGGCGAGGAAGTCGAAGGCGGACTCTGCGTCTCCGCGGGCGCTCTGGAAGACTCCGCCGCGCTGGCGGGGCCACTCCTTGGTTTCCTTGAGGTGGAAGAGCAGAGCGAACCAGACGGCGAGGTGATAGTCGCGCAGGCCGCCGGGACAATCCTTGAGATTGGGTTCGAGATGAAAGATGGTATTGCCGAACTTAGCGTGGCGGGCGCGGGCCATCTCTCCCACCTTTTGGGTGATGGTGTTCCACTCGCTCAGGACCAGGCCCGGCAATACGGTCTGGTGGAGCTGCTGGTAAAGAGGGAACTGACCGGCCAGGAAGCGGCGGTCGAGGGTGGCCAGAGTGAATTCGAGATTGTCGGGGTCGAAGCGGCCGGCTTCCTTGACGGTGCGTGAGCTGGGGCTGGCGCGCAGGCCGATGTCCCACATGCCCTGGATGATGGCGCGAACGGCGTCTACGGATTGCTCCTCGGTTTTTTCATCGGCAAAGGCGAAGAGCACGTCGATATCGGAGTAAGGGAAGAGATCCTTGCGCCCGTAGCCTCCCAGGGCCAGCAGGGAGATGTTCTGCGCGGGCCGGCCCGCCACGGCGGACAGGCCGGCGAAGGCTCGGCGCCACATTTCAATGAGGATGCGGTCCACTACGGCGGAGCGGCGTCGGATGGCCGCGGTGCCGTCGCCGGTGCGCTCACAGGTCTGGCGGACGAGCGCCATCTCCCGCAGATACTGCTCCCGAAGATCGTCAACCGCCAAAGCGACTGGATTCATGAGTGTTGGTGTGTGGCTCGCCGAAGCAAGAAAGGATTGTTAACAGCATAAGCGATGTTGGGGCGAATGGTGAATATTTCCATCAATTGCGTGCGTTGAGGCGCTGGAGATGAGCTTTTATTCCTCTGCGAGCTTGAGAAACCAATGGAGGACTGACAGAAACTGGCGATAGAATTGGAACTTTCGCCTTATGTTCACAGAAATTATACCTAACATAATTTGTTTCATTGCTTTACGGGAAAAAGGGGGGAGGGGGTGGGGGGTGGGGGTAGGGACTAGGGAATAGGGAATAGGGCCGGTAAAGCTTCGCTTTCCCGATTCCTTTATTGTGCGCTGACTGACGGTAATTACCTGCAAATGGGCTGGTGGATGGTTGTGGACACCCCATCCTTCCGCGAAAATCCGCCGCGGCGGAGCGGAAGGATGGGGTGTCAGGGCGATCAGAGAACACTGGGTGACTTCACTGGACAATCATTAGCTCACCACATTCGCTTGCTAGCAAAGATGATAATCTTGTGCTTCCTTGACTGTACGTATAAGTGAGAGCATCGATAATGCCAGTCAGCTATCGTTCTTTCAAAGTACATTTGCTTGTTTCTACCGGCACGTTCGGATAGCCCATTTGTTCAAGCAACAGCATTGCGCTTACCCTGCTGGACGCTTGGTTTTCTCCCGGCCCCACCATTACCTTCGCTATCGGTAGGCGTGACACACGCTCCTTGACCCAGCACGGAAAATCCAGAGGGAGGTACCGGGCTAAACTGGATCTCTTTTGAGTGAACCTTACATGAGGAAAGTCTGCAACCTTCAACTCGTGAACGATGCGCAACTCGTCCTCACTATCCCACTGTTGATCTTTGGCCAGTGGCGCTAGCTTGTAAATCCACTCATCCCAGGCTAGATAGAACAACTTCGCCCACTCTTCTGGCTTGTCAGCACGTTCACCAATCAGGCCGGACTTATAAAAATCGAGCGTGGCATATACCACCTTTTTTACTGCGGCCTCTAATTTCTCCCTATCATAAATCACGCGATAAAGTGCGCTGTTCAACTCTCGGTTCAGACCATTGGGGTGAAAAGCAATAGCATATCTTCCCGGTGATGCCTTTGTATATTTTGACCATTGATTTAGATCATCCGCTCTGGTGCTAAAACATGCGACATAGAATTTGCTGATGCCTTGAGTCGGGTTTCCGGGCTCTTCCTTTATCAGTTCAAGAATGTTCTGAAAGAAAGAAACCGCCTCATCATTAGCGGTCTGTTCGACGATTGCCTTCTTAACCTCATCCCGGAAAAGATCAGTAGCGTATTCGGTTTCCTTTGAGTCATTCAGCGCCGATACTTGAGTTGCATAGAGCCTGCCAGACTGAAGAATACCAAGAAAGCCGCTACCGTCTGTATAGTGCCAGACCGTTTCGATCTCTTTCAGATCGAAGACTCCTAGCTCTATCGCCAAGTCACTAACAAACTTCCGGTATACTTCATTCTCTTCGGGTGTGACGTGCATGATGGAATTGTACATCCCGCTTACATTCATGATCCGACCGAATCGATCCACAGAAACCCCAATGTCACCAGTAAGATTCTCAATTGTTGTGTCGTCACCGATTCGCTCAGGTATATTCCGTGGGCGCATTGATGCCGGGGCTGAAGCCCCGGCCTACCATGGCCATCAAGGCATTCGCATGAAGCTGGTGGAGCGGGAAGGAAAGGATTCAACGCGTCCCTACAGGACGCGAAAATCGCATTGGGACGCTGTCTCCGGATTTCATCCGGGGCTATTTTCAATTCTTCCCTCCGGGAAAAAGTGGGTCCTTCGACTCCGCTGCGCTTCACTCAGGATGACAGATTTATGGAGTGATGTGGTATCCCAGGTCTCAAACGCGAGACCTGGGGCAACCGCATTTCTTCCCTCTGGGAAGAAACAGGTCCTTCGACTGCTCACCCCAGCGACGAAGACCTGTCGCTGGGGACCCCGGCTTCGCTGCGCTTCGCTCTGGATGACAGACATTGGGGTGGGGCGCTGTCCCCGGATTGCATCCGGGGCTATTTTCATTTCTTCCCTCCGGGTAGAGGATTAAGTCTAATGGGCGTCAGATTTTATTTCTTCCCTCTGGGAATAGGAGTGTGTCTAATGAGGCACCAGAAATTGTAGGGGCATTGAAGATAGAGACCCGGGGCAGCCGGTGTGGGGATTGGCGCAAACGATTCATATGATTTCAGATGCGTGAATATTGGAGAAAACGATGGAACACCGGGCTGGAAATGAGCTACCCAAGAGTGAAAAATCGCGTCTAACGTAATAGAAAGACAATGTGTCTCTGCAAGAGCGCATCACGGAGACGTAAGCAACTTCAGATCAAAAAAGGAGTTTCTTCGCATGAAACGTGGAGCCACTATATCCCTATCGATTGCAGCAGTTTCTCTCTCACTTTTCTTTCCCCAAATAGCCCAAGCCAGGAACATGAAAGATTCGACCTCATCACCGAGTGAGACGACCCAGTCTTTCGCGGCGCAAGAGGCAAGGCTGATGGTGCCTGCGGAAATTACACTTTCGGATGATCTCAATACCAGAAAAATGCAGTCAGGGCAACAGTTTCAGGCAAGATTATATGAGACGGTCCACCTTAAAAACGGGCCTGAGTTGCCACATGGCACTGTTCTTATAGGGACGGTTACCATCGACCCCACGCCAGAGAATGGGGCGTCGAAGCTGGCGTTGCGTTTTACCCAGGCGAAACTGAAGGACGGCGAGGTTGTGCCCATCAAGGCAACCCTGGAGGAAGTTTTGCGGCCAGATCATGGTTTCATTGCGACTACTTACGACTATGAGCCGACGATCTTTAACAAACAAATTTTGCAATTTGAACAACTCAACGCTTTATCGGGTGTGGATCTTCACAGTCAAATTGCCAACAGAAATTCGGGAGTATTCGTAGCGACCAGGAAGAAAGACGTGAATTTGCATGCAGGAACGGTGCTGGAGTTGTCTATCGCCGCCGCGCAAAATAGCGGCCTGCAAAATGCGAATGGAACCAGCAGCCTGAACTGACAGCGCTCAACATACGCGGCGTCCCCGAAGCCGGCAAGCAACACAATGCTCAACTGAAAACATGGCTGAATCTTTGCGTCCCTTCCGTAAGCCGGAATCCATGGGCGGTTAGCATGAATTCCGGCTGTACTTTTCAGATTATTATCTATATATATATTCAATCACTTATGAATTAGGAGCGGGGATCATGGTCTGCAAATCTGAGGTGTTTTGTGCCATTTTTTGTTTGGCGGAGCCCTTGATGCCGGAGCCGCGAATAGAGGAATGCTGTTATCCCTCTCGCGGACGCTCAGGCCTACGGTTTAGAATGAATATCATGTTTCGACGTTCTCTGTTTCTTCTCGCCTTCGTAGCCGTTTCCGGCTTGTTTGTTCTCTCGCTTGCTGCCGGCGCCCAGGAGAAGGCCAATCGAGGCCGCAAGTACAAGGCGCCCCTGCCGACCGCCCGCATTGAGGTGATGGTGCTGCGCGATGCAGATGGCAAGCCCATTAATAACGCCGCGGTCGTCTTTCATCCCATGGAGGGAGAGCAGGACAAGGGCAACATGGAGCTGAAGACGAATGAAGACGGCAAGACTCTGATCGACGTGATTCCCATCGGCTCCACGGTGCGGTTGCAGGTGATAGCACGCGACTTTCAGACCTATGGGGAGGATTACAAGGTCGATAAGCCAAGCATGGCGATCACGATCCGGATGAGGCGGCCGGGCGAACAGTACTCGCTCTACGAGACTCACCCGGCAAATCAGGAGATAGGCGGAACGAATGGGGAGCCTGCCATGAACGCAACACAGACGCCGAAGCCAATCCAGGGCTACGTGACCGCGCCCCCCGCGCAACCGAACGCGCAGACAGGCAGCCAGCCTCAGCCGAAATAGGACAGGTATTGGTTCAGGGGACGAGCCGCACCCTTCAAAAGCAGGCAGATGAGCAATCAACTTCTCAGCGGCAAAACGGCACTGGTGACCGGGGGCGCGCGGCGCATCGGGCGGGGAATTGCGCTGGTCTTGGCGCGGGCCGGGGCGGATGTGGCCGTTACCTACTTAAAATCCAAGGACGATGCGGCGCGGACGGCAGCGGAGATTGAAGCTCTTGGCTGCCGGGCTTTGGCGGTGGAGTGCGATGTGCGCACGGAGGCTTCGGTGCGGGGGGCGATTGCGGCTGCCACGGGGAAATTTGGGCGGTTGGATGTGCTGGTGAACAACGCCGCCGTTTTTGAGAGCGTCCCACTGGAGCGCATCACCCTGGAACAGTGGGATGCGGTTTTTGAAACCAATGCACGTGGGCCGTTTCTTGTGGCGCGGGAGGCTCTGCCTTTTTTGCGTGCCGTTGAGGGCCGGATTGTGAATATCGGCTCGCTGGGGGGGATTCGCGCATGGGCTGGACATGCGCACTATTGCGCTTCGAAGGCCGCACTGCATAGCCTGACGCAGGCCATGGCAAAGGCGTTTGCGCCGGATGTGAGCGTGAACTGCGTGGCTCCGGGGTGGGTAGAGTTGAGCGAACAGCCGGTTGAAGAGGCTAGCAGATTTGCGGCGAAGACGCCGATGCGGCGCAACGGGACGGTGGAGGATGTGGCCCAGGCGGTGCTGTTTTTTGCTACTGGGGCGCGGTTTGTCACCGGTCAGGTTCTGGTTGTGGATGGCGGGTTGGGGCTTTCTTAGAAGGGGCTCTAATGTATCCCTCGGGGGCTATTGGGTCCTGCATCAATCATGACCTGGCACCGTCCCTACGGGACTCCGCAACAAACTTGTAGAATCCTTTTTCCCCACGCTAAAGCGCGGGGCTAACCAACTCTGCGCCTCCGGCGCGTTGGTGTAGACATTATTAATGCAGTCCGCAATAAAACTTCCTTTCCCCACGCTTCCACCCCAAGAAACAAAGACTATTTCCTGGAAACCCCTGTGGAGCGCGGGGCTATGTGAGAGTTTTGGGTTTTAAAGAAAGGCTGCGAGTCAGCACCGCTTCGCGGGGATGGAAAGTTGGCGAGTTAGCGGAATTTGTGGCGATGCGGGCTATGATCCTGATCCCTGATCTTTGATTTCTCGTCTGCTCTCTGCCTTTTTGCGGATCTCGATGTTCAGGCGCTTGATCTTCTGGTTGAGGGTGGAGAGCGGGATGTGGAACTGCTCGGCGGCATCGGTCTGGTTGCCGTTGCAACGCTCGAGCTTTTCGACGATGATGCGGCGCTCAATGTCTTCGAGGACGTCAAAGAGCGAGGCGTTGGGGTTGTGCTGGAGCAGGGCGTCCTGAAAACTGCGGCCAGTGATGTGGCCGGGGAGCAGGTCGGAGCCGATGATGGGACCGGAAGAGAGCACGACGCCGCGCTCGATGGCGTTTTCCAGCTCGCGCACATTGCCTGGCCACACGTAATCGATGAGAGCGCGCAGCGCATCGGCAGAGAGCTTGCGGGGGGAGAGGTCGTTCTCTTTGGCGTAGAACTCGAGGAAGTGCTGTGCGAGCAGGGGAATGTCTTCGCGGCGCGCGCGCAGGGGCGGCAGGTCAACGCAGATGACGTTGAGGCGGTAGAAGAGGTCTTCGCGGAAGCGGCCCTCGCGCACCTCATTGCGCAGATCAACGTTGGTGGCGGCGAGGATGCGCACGTCCACCTGAATCTCCTGCACGCCGCCGAGGTGCATAAAGCGGCGGTCCTGGAGCACGCGCAGGATTTTGGCCTGGGTATCGGAGCCCATGGTGGCGATTTCGTCGAGGAAGAGCGTGCCGCCGTTGGCTACTTCAAAGAGTCCTTTCTTTGAGGAACTGGCCGAGGTGAATGCGCCCTTGACGTGGCCGAAGAGCGTGGACTCAAGCAGCTCGGAAGGCATGGCGCCGGTATTGATGGGGACAAAGGGCTTGTCGCGGCGTGGCGAGTTGGCGTGGATGGCCTTGGCGATAAGTTCCTTGCCGGTTCCGCTCTCGCCCTGAATGAGCACGGTGGAGCGGCTGGGCGCAACCTGGGCCACCAGGTCAAAGACTTTCAGCATGGATTCGCTTTTGCCCACGATGTTGACAAAGTTGTAGCGCTCTTTGAGGGCGCGCTTGAGCTGCAGATTCTCTTCTTCAGCGCGATGGCGGGCAACGGCGGAGCGGATGTCGGCCAGCAGTTTCTCGTTGTCCCATGGCTTTTGGATGAAATTATCAGCGCCGGCGCGGACGGCTTCGACGATATTGTCCACAGTGCCGTAGGCGGTGATCATGATGACCGGCAGCTCCGGTATGCGTTCTTTGATTTGCGGCATCAGCTCGAGGCCGCTCTGGCCGGGGAGGGCGAGATCGAGGAGCACCAGGTCAAAGCTATCCTGGTCAAGAATGCGCAGCCCCTCTTCGCCGTCGGTGGCCATTTTTACCGCATAGCCCTCCATGGTGAGCAGCAATTCGAGGGATTCACGGATTCCGGCCTCGTCGTCAATGACAAGAATGCGGGGGTTGAGGCCAGCGTCAGTGGAGTTGCCATTGGCGGCAGATGCGGGAGTGGGGAGATTCAAATCTTGTTCAACTTCAGGCATGTACGGACTTCCTTAATAAGGGGAATTCGAGATGAAAAGTCGTACCAGCGCCGACGGAGCTCTCGACATGAATCTTGCCGGCGTGTTCCTGGATGATGCCGTAGGAGACGGAAAGGCCTAGCCCGACGCCGCGTCGGTCACCGGGTTTGGGCGCGGTTTTGGTGGTGAAAAACGGATCGTAGATGCGCTTGAGATGCTCGGGAGAGATGCCCGAGCCGGAGTCGGCTACCTGCGCGGTTACGTATCCTGAGCGATCGTTGACAAGCGTAGCCACGCGCAGGCTGCCGCCGCCGGACATGGCTTCCTTGGCATTCAAGAGCAGATTGAGAAAAACCTGCTGCAGCTTGCCGGGATTTCCATTGATGAGGGGAAGTTCATCGACCAGATCGAGATCGACGGCAATCTGCGCGGTTTTGAGTTGGTGCTCGAGCAGGGAGAGCGTGTCGCGAATGACCTGGTTCAGGTTGGTATCACGAAACTCGGTTGTCGAGGTGCGGGAGAAGTTGAGCAGTCCATTGGCGATTTCGGAGGCGCGGAAGCTCTGCTGGGTAATTTTATCGAGCACCGGGCCCAGGCGTTCATCGCCCTTCATTTGCTTGGCGAGCATCTGCGCGTAGGAGGAGATGACCGCCAGGGGAGTATTGATTTCATGCGCGACGCCGGCCGCCAGCAGGCCGATGGAGCTGAGCTTGTCAGCCTGGGTGAGCTGGGTTTCAAGCGAGACGCGCTCGGTGATGTCGTCGACCAGGATGATGCGGCCGACGGAAACGAAGTTGCGCGAGAGCAGGGGAGCAATGGCGATGTTGACGGTGCGCTGCTCGCCGGCGCGGGTGGTGAGGGGAAACTTGTAGAGGTGATGGACGCCCTGCTCGTTGCGGAAGCCTTCCAGAGCTTCGATAAATTCGCGCGGGAAGACGCTCTGCAGCGGCTGGCCGATGGCTTCGGCGCGGCTGAGGGCGTACATAGCCTCCATCTGCGCATTCCAGCTTTCGATGCGGTCGTCGAGAGCCAGGGCGAGGATGCCGACATTGGTGGATTCGACGATGTTTTCGTTGAACTCCTTGAGTCGCTCGAACTCGCCGATTTTGGCTTCAAGGCGCGCGTAGAGGCTGGCGTTTTGGAGGGCGATGCCGATGTAGCTGGCGAGGGATTCGAGCAGCTCGACGTCTTCACTGGAGAGGAAGTCTCCGCCGATGGTGCGGCCCAGGCCGATGACGGCGATGGTGCGCATGTCGGCATGGCCGAATGGAGTGGAATCGCCGGCCGGCATCTGGCCGGCGGCAACGCGACAGGGGAGATAGTAGTTGAGGTCGAGCAGGGCGGCGGCGCGCTGCTGGTCGCGGGGCAGATGCAGGGCGGCTTGAGCGTTTTCAAGGAAGATGTGGGAGTGGGCATGGTCCTGATCGAAGTTGAGGAAGCCCAGGGCGAGGCGATCCTGGGCAGCCTGCGCCTCGGCGGGCAGACCGTGGGATGCGGCCAGGCGCAGGCGGCCGGAATCCTCCGTCAGAAAAACGGCTACGCGGGCCACCAGCAGGGTGCGCGGCAGGCGCTCGACGATGGATTCGAGCAGGGCCTGAAGATCGGTTTCAGAACTGAGGCCGCGGCCGAATTCGACCAGCGCCTTGCGGTAGTCATAGCGGTGACGGTCAAAGGCGCGGTCGACCCAGCCCTGGATTCTTCGCTTTAGGGGGTCGAAGATGGCGGCGACGACGAGAATGGAGAACACCAGGCCCCACTCGCGCACCGCGTCGGGCAAGCGGGTATGGACCACAAGGGCGCTGAGCGCGATGATGCCGAAGTATGCGCCCGCAAGCATGGCGCCGGCCAGCGTGTAAGCCACGCCGCGCTTAAAGATCAGGTCAGTATCCATCAGCCGGTAGCGGACGATGGCCCAGCCGAAGGTAAGGGGGATAAAAATGACGGAGAAGCCTGCCAGATTGGTGAGCAAGCTGGGCATATGCAGGTCTAAGAGATAGGGAATGGCGTAAAAGAGCGTAAAGGGAACGATGGCCAGAAGCGTGCCGCGGGTGAGCCACTTCAACTGCTGGCGCAGAAGGGGCGTGTCGGCATGGCTGTAACTGCGCAGGAAGAGCGCGGCCGCCAGTATGTAAAAGATAGCGTCGTAGGCGGTGCTGGTCTGGTTGAGCCGGTGCATCAGCAATCCGGTAGCCTGGCGGGTTTCAATGGCCCAGAGCCAGAGGCCGAGGAGCCCGGCGCCGGGTACGTAGACCAGGGGAAGGAGCCAGCGGCGGCGGATTTGCTTGAGCCGTTCTTCAGGGAAGCTGAGCGCAAAATGCAGAAAGAGCGCCGGCTGCAGCGACTCAGCCAGCACATTGCACAAGTAAACAGTCCAGTCGAGCGTGTCGAAGCTGCCGGTGTACTTGAGCGCGTAGAGGGCGAAGGAGACCAGGCAGAAGAGGTAGAAGTGAGTGGCGCGGGGAGCGGTCCAGCGGCGAAATAGAACGTAAATTCCGATGGCCAGGTAGACGAGGCCGATGATGCGCAGCCCCATTGCCAGGCTGCGGTCCAGCGGCTCGGGGATGACGACCGTCTCCAGCGAAACGCCGTCGCGGGTGATTCGGTAGCTGGCCTTGCCATAGATCTGGGTGCGGTAGAGAACACGCTCCAGGTCGGATACCCGCGCGATGGGAGCGTAGTTTGCCTTGGGAAGCAGTTCCTTAGCCTGCATGCTTTCCTGGTCAGCTCGCCTGGGCGACTCCTCCGGCAACGGCTTCACTCCGGGGAGCAGGTTATCCGAATCCGTACTCTGGGTGGGATTGTCGGGCAGTACCTTGGCTGCGGTGAGCAGGTCATGCGCCTGAATGCCGGCACGCTGGCCGGGGCTGTTGGGCAGCACTTTGTCGGCTAAGAGCCCGCCCGGCGCCTCGCGCCACCAAACTCCATCGACGGGCTGCTGGTACTGGCGCTCCTCAACAAGATTGAACGCGGCCAACAGGAAGACGCCGACCGTGGCCACGGCCAGCAGCGTCGCCTGCAAACGGTTGAAAAAGCTTCTATCCATAAGGGAGCAGCCTGGAACATTCAATTGTGCAGCACGTCGGTTGCCATGCGGGTTAGACCAGCGAACTGCCCTTTGATACATCGGCAATCGGTTGAGAATACGTAGGATAGTGACGCCAGGTTGTAGAAAAAGTCAACCGAAATTGAAGCATATTTTACGAGAACTTCAAAAATCAGTATTCAGTGTACATCAAATGGGATTGATATATGGATAACAATAACAACCCATTAATAGAGCAAATTACATCTTGATGCTGGATGGAATCCTAAAAGGCTGTGAATGATTTCAAACGGGTCAGTGATGAGATGGTTTTGAGATTGCACCGTCAGAGCTGGCCATAGGAGGCTTTTGGGCCGTGTTTGCGGAGGTAGTGGTGTTCGGAGATGTACTCCGGTATTCCGGAACCGGAGGCTCCCAGGAGCACGCTGCGGAAGGCCATGCGGGCGATGTACTCCAGAACGTCGGCATGCTCGACGGCCTCGGCGGGGGTTTTGCCCCAGACAAAGGGAGCATGGCCTGCAACCAGGACGCCGGGAACGGCGATGGGGTCAAGGCCCTGAGCGCGAAAGCGGCGGATAATGACCGCGCCGGTGGAGCGGACGTAGTCTTCGGCGACCTCTTCGGCGGTAAGGAGTTCAGTGACCGGAACCGAGCCGTGGAAGTAGTCGGCGTGAGTGGTGCCGAGGCAGGGAATGGGGCGGCCAGCCTGCGCCCAAGAAGTGGCGAACTCGGAGTGGGTGTGGACAATGCCGCCGATCTGGGGAAATTCGCGATAAAGGGTTGTGTGCGTATCGAGATCGCTTGAGGGGCGCATAGAGCCTTCAATGATTTTGCCGTTCAGGTCGGAGATGACGAGGTCGGCGGCGGTGAGCCTGGCGTAATCGACGCCGCTGGGCTTGATGACGACCAGGGGCTGGGCGCCGGAGCGATCGATTCCACTGGCGTTACCGAAGGTGTGGGGAGCAAGGCCGCGGCGGGCGATCTCCTGGTTGGCGTTGAGGACTTGCTGGCGGAGATCGGCTAGCAGCATGACGTTTCCTTGGGGTCAAAACGATTATATTGGCTACGGATTAACGTGGTGGCGTACTGCCCGGTTCATTGGGTTCGATGCCGCGACGGTCCAGCCCTCTGGCGCCAGGATCTTCGGGCAGTTCCTCGTTTGGTTCGGCCTCTTCTTCGGCGGCTTTGACGGGGAGCTGAGCGGGATTGGCGCCGGCTTGCGTGTTGGCGGCTCCGCGTGCGGTGAGCACAATCTGCCGCGGTGTTCCATCGCCCTGGTCCCCGATCATGAGTACGTTATAGCCGGTGCCATCGAGGAGTTGGGAGAGCACATCGCGCGCCTTTCCAGGACCGTAGGCGCCAAAGATTCGCTGGTCGGCTCCCAGGCCCTCTACCCTTGCGCCAGTGGCGGCGGAGACATCCTCCAAAATCTGTCTTAGGCTGGAGTTTCGCGCTGTGATGAGCAGGCCAAGGCTGTCCCAGGTAACGGAGGCATCGGCTGGCTTGTCGTTGGCAGGCCAGTTAGGAGGCTCAGGCGTGGGAGGCGTTTCTGGCGCGGGAGCCACTGGAGCCTGCGCTTTGAGCGGATGGGCATGGGCGGGATGCTTGCGCCGTTGAACCGGCTTGTGCGCCCCGGCGCGCGCGGCGGGATTTGAAGCCGGGGTTGGTAAGGGCTGTGAAGGCGATTGTGCGGCGGATGCCTGGGCTACCGATTGGATGGCAAAAAGGGCTGTGATTGCGGCCAGAATCACAAGAGGGGTGTGGACACACGCGGGGAGCGATTTCCGCGAGGGATGGCCTGGCGCGGGCTGGGATGAGAAGAGGATCGACTTGCTCATGAGAATCGGTTCTTGACGCCCGGTACTGGCGCGGGGATTCGGCAATCAGTTGACGCTCTACTGTACTAGACTATCAGTGGCCCGCGGACGCTCAAAAAGAGTTTCAGCGGGGCGCAGAGAGGAACTGCCGGAGATGCGCATATTGAAGATATTTGCCGCCGCAGCTTTGCTGGTAATTCCAGTGGCGAGCCGGGCCGCGAGTTGCACCGCACAGGGTGAGCTGTTGCCGCAGGATCGCGATGCGCTGGCAGCGGCCGGGGGAAGACTGTCGGAGGCCGTGGCGCGTGGGGATTATTCGACGCTGCTGACTGCGCTGCTGCCCGCTGAAAAAGCCGCCTGGGCCGGGATTCGCGATGCGGTGGAAGATGCCGCGCCGCTGGTGAAAGGCGGCCGGGTGCAGCTCAGGAATGTGTATCTGCTGGATGCGACCAACCTAGGGGCGCCCACCGATACGCAGTTTTTCTGCAGCAATAAGGACGGCTCGCTGACCGTGACCATCGATATGCGGGTGTTGCCGCCTGGCCGCTATGCATTGGTTCTGGGTGATGCGGCAGGGGCTCCGCTGGGCGGGCAATGGGCTTTGATGCTGGCCTGGGACGGCGGCGGGAGCGGGGATTGGGCGGGATGGAAACTGGCCGGGGTGAGCGTGCGGCAAGGTAAATTCAACGGGCATGACGGCGTGTGGTACTGGGAGCGTGCACGTGAACTGGCCAAGTCGGACCAGCCGTGGAGCGCATGGTATAGCTACGATGAGGCGCGGTACTTGCAGGTGCCGGTGGACTTTCTTTCCTCGACGAATCTGGAAAAACTGGCGGAAGAGCAGGCGCAGATCAAGGGTTCGCCGCAGAATGCATTTCCGTTAACGCTGCGCGACGGGGATCGCCTTTGGAAGATCGACGGGGTGCGGCTGGACGCCTCACTGCGCGAGCCGGATTTAGGGGTTGCGTACGAATCGACGGGAGTGACCGATCCGGCCGCTATGCGTACCGAGGCGACCGCGGTGATGAGCGCGCTGCTGAAGGCGCAGCCGGGGCTGAGGGAGAACTTTCACGGGTTGTGGGCCTACGCGGTGAAGGATGGGAAGCGGACGCCGGTGATGGAACTGCCGATGGGGCAGATACCGTAAAGGCAGGGAATCAGGGACTAGGGACTAGGGACTAGGGACTAGGGACTGAGAGACTAGCGGAAAGGCTGACGATATGCCGATTTCGATTGCGCTTTGGCTTTGCATTCCAATTGGAGTTTTGTACTATTTCGCGGCGCGCTGGTTGCTCCGTTTTTTCTTAGGTCGCTACGAGCAGAGGGAGCGCAGGGCTGCGCGCCTGTTTGCTGCCTTCGGTGCTCTGTCGATCCCCTTGATCTATTGCTCCGGGTTGATCGGAGATGCAATTTCAGGGAAGTTCGGGCAGGCCATTGGCGCTGGATTATTTGCAGTCGTCACGCTTGGGCTTATAGGTCCATTGCTTGTGACTCTGATGGAAGAGAAGTGGAGAAAGTTTGGTAGGGATCGTTGATCTACTTTCGGACAGTTGGCGATGTAAAGTTGGAGAGTTATTACTTCGATTGGAATTCGAGGAGGTCGGGAGACTGATGAAGACATTTGCGGGAATCGTGTTGGTTGGGGCGTTGATTGGGGCGGCTTGCGTAATTGGCAGTTCGAAGGCTAATGCACAGGAGCAGGCTGCGGTGAATGCGGAGAATATCCCTCAGCTTCCGCCGGGGCTGGACACGGCTTTCATGGACACGACGGCCGATCCATGCGTTAATTTTGCGCAGTACGCGTGCGGGAACTTTTCCAAGCTGTATCCAACCCCGGCGGATATGCCGGGATATGGACCGTTCTACATTGTTTACGAGCACACACAATTTGCGCTGCACTCGCTATTGGAAATGGTGGAGGCCGACGATGCTTCGCGGACGCCGAACGAGCAGAAGACCGGCGATTACTATGCGACGTGCATGAACAAGGATGCGATTCAGGCAACCGGTCTGAAGCCACTCGAGGCGGAGCTTGAGCGCATTGCGGCGCTCAAGAGCAAGAGCGAATTGACGGATCTGCTGGCGCACTATCAGATGATCGGTGTGAATGCGTTCTTAAGCTATGGCGAGCAGCAGGATTTCAAGGATGCGCGGAAGCAGATTGCCGATGTGGACCAGGGCGGGCTGGGATTGCCGGAGCGCGATTACTATCTGCGCACGGGCGCGGCGGACGAGAAGACCAGGCAGGAATATGTGCAGCACGTTGGGAAGATGCTGAAGCTGCTGGGCGAAACGGACGAAGCCGCAGCCAGCGATGCGAAGAAGATTATGGAGCTGGAGACCGCGCTGGCGAAGGTATCGATGGATGTTACCTCGCAGCGCGACCCGAAGAATGTGTACCACCCCATGATGGTGGCAAAGATGGCGGAGCTGGCGCCGGCGATCGACTGGCCAGAGTTCTTCAACGCCACGGGCACGCCTCCGATCAGCGACTTGAACGTTGCCAATCCCGAATTTATCAAGGGACTGAACGCGCTGATTCAATCCACCGATCTGGAGACGATCAAGGCTTATCTGCGCTGGCAACTGATCGACAGCATGCCGAGCTATGCGCTGCCCGCGGCAATGGATGAGGAGCAATTTGCCTTTTATGGCCGTACGCTGCGCGGTCAGCCGCAACAGCGGGACCGCTGGAAGCGGTGCGTGCAGGCCACGGACGGCGCGCTGGGCGAGGCATTGGGCCAGGTGTATGTGGAGAAATATTTCCCTGCGGCGAGCAAGCAGAGGACGGTGCAGATGGTTCACAACATCGAGGACGCCATGGACAGGAATATCGGCACGCTGACCTGGATGAGCCCGGAGACCAAGGCAAAGGCCAGGGAGAAGCTGCACCTGGTGGCGGACAAGATTGCGTATCCGGATCACTGGCGGGATTACTCGAAGTTGACGGTGGTGCGCGGAGATGCGCTGGGCAACGCGATGCGGGCCAGGGAGTTTGAGAATCATAGACAGCTGGCGAAGATCGGCAAGCCGGTGGATCGCGGAGAATGGGAGATGTCACCGCCAACCATCAATGCATACTACGACCCGAGCATGAACGACATCAACTTTCCGTCAGGCATTCTGCAGTCTCCGTTTTTCGATCCGCACGCGACCGATGCCGAGAATTACGGCCATATCGGGGCGATTGTGGGACACGAACTGACGCACGGTTTCGACGATCAGGGACGGCAGTTTGACGGCAACGGGAATCTTTCTGATTGGTGGACGGCGGAGGATAGCAAGAAGTTCGATGCCATGACCGACTGCGAAGTGAAGGAGTATGGAAACTTCAAGACTCCGGACGGATTGAAGCTGAACGGCAAGCTGACGCTGGGCGAGAACACGGCGGACAACGGCGGATTGCGCCTGGCGTACATGGCCCTGCTGGCGGATGCAAAGCGCAAAGGCATCGACATGGACGCAAAGGATACGAGCGGATTCACGCCCGCGCAGCAGTTTTTCATCGCATTCGGACAAAATTGGTGCGGCGGGCCGCGCCCCGCACAGGAGCGGTTGCAGGTGCAGACCGATCCGCACTCTCCGCAGAAGTTTCGCATCAATGGAGTGGTGCAGAACATGCTGAAGTTTGGCCAGGCATTCGGATGCAAGACAGGGCAGCCGATGATGCCGGCGAATGCGTGCCGCGTTTGGTAGCGGAAGCGCGACCTATGAGTGAGCAGGGAAGGAAGAGGGAATTGGCGGCAATCGTCGATCTGCGTTCGGATACGGTGACGCGGCCTACGCTGGAGATGCGCGCGGCGATGGCGGCGGCCGAGGTGGGCGATGACGTTTATGGCGAGGACCCCACGGTGAATCTGCTGGAGCGGCGCGCGGCGGAGGCCTTTGGCCGCGAGGCGGCGCTGTTTGTGCCTACGGGCACCATGGGCAACCAGATCGCCATTCGCCTGCATACGCAGCCGGGACAGGAGGTGGTTGCCGAATCGCGGGCGCATATTCTGGACTGGGAGATGGCTACCACGGCGGTTTTTTCCGGCTGTCTGGTGCGGGCTATGGCCGCGGAGCGGGGCATTCTGACCTGGAAGCACATTGAGCCAGTCTTGCAGGCGCGCGGGGCGTTTCGCGCCGCTACCGGGCTGATTGAGATAGAGAACACCGCCAACCTTGCGGGCGGGAGCTGCACGCCCCTTGATGTGATGGAGGAGATCTGGGACAGGGCGAAAGAGCGCAAGCTCCCTGTGCATCTGGATGGAGCGCGCATCTTTAACGCGGCGACGGCGCTGGGCGTGGATGTGAAGACGCTGACGCGCGGCTTCGATACGGTGATGTTCTGTTTATCGAAGGGATTAGGCGCGCCGGTGGGGTCGATGCTGGTGGGTTCGGCGGAGCTGATGGAGCGGGCGCGGATTTATCGCAAGGCGCTGGGTGGAGGAATGCGGCAGGCAGGCGTGCTGGCGGCGGCGGGGCTGATTGCGCTGCAGAAGGGACCGGCGCGGCTGCACGAGGACCACGCCAATGCGCGGCTGCTGGCCGAGGCGCTCTCGAATATTGAGAGAGTATCGATCGATCTGGATGCAGTCGAGACGAATATTGTGGTCTTCCGGGTGACGGATGGGGTGAGCGCGAAGGATGTGGCGGCGCGGCTGAAGGAGCGCGGAATACTGATCAGCGCTTTCGGCGCGGATGCGATTCGGCTGGTTACGCATCTTGATGTGGACCGTGGCGCCTGCTTAACGGCCGCGCAGGCGCTGGTGGAAGAGATTGCGGCGGCTTGATTGCGGTGGAACTTGAACGGATTTTGAGATTCGCGGCGGATCATGTCAGGGCGGGTCGCGAGGAGAGAAATCGGTGTCAATCGATCGTAGAAGTTTTGTGGGCCGCCTTGCGCTGGCCTTGGCTGCACTGGGACAATCCCAACCGCGCGAACTCATGGCGTCCAGTTCCGGCCTTGTTAAAGCAGGCGGATATATACGGCCCGGGACCATCGAGATCATCCATCAAAAATTCGATCTGGTGGTGGTGGGCGGAGGCATCTCCGGCATTTGCGCGGCCATCAGCGCGGCGCGGAATGGCGTCAAAGTGGCGCTGGTGCACGAGCGATCCACTCTGGGCGGAAATTCGTCGAGCGAGGTCAGGCTCTATCCGGAGGACACCTGTGCTTTCAGTCCCTGGATCAAGGAGTCGGGAATTCTGGATGAGATTTCGACCGAGGAGCGAGCGAGAAATTGGGAGCCGGCTACCGAGGGTTTGATGAATTCACATTGGGACCTGGTGCTCTATGAGTGGGCCAAACGAGAGAAGAATCTCACCCTCTTTCTGAATACAACCATGCGGGAAGTTGAGATGACGGATGAATCTCATATTCTGGCCATCCACGCGGCGCAGCTAGGCACAGAAAAGGGATTTGTGCTGCAGGCGCCCTTTTTTGTGGATGCATCAGGGGATGGAGTCCTGGCATACCGTAGCGGTGCTGAATTCCGCTGGGGACGGGAGGCGCAATCTGAGTATCACGAGCCGGTGGCCGCAACGATCCCGGCAGATGGGCTGATGGGAAACACGCTTTTCTTTCGCGCTCGCGATACCGGCAAACCGATCGCTTTCAAGAAGCCGGATTGGGCGGCCGAATTCGAAACCGAGCAGGATTTGACCGATCGCGACCATGGATTCATCGAAGGCGGCTACTGGTGGATTGAAGTGGGATTTCCTCTGCACCCGATCAAGGATAACGAGGCCATCCGGGATGAGGCTCTGCGTCAGTTGCTGGGCGTGTGGGATCATATCAAGAATCGCTGCGTTGACGATGAAGTGAGGGCGCGGGCAAGAAATTATACCCTGGAGTTTGTCGGCTTCTGGCCCTATAAACGCGAGTCTCGCAGGGTTCTGGGGGATTACATTCTGACCGAAAAAGACGTTCGGAATCCGTCCGTTCACGCCGACGATATCGCATACGGTTCATGGGGAATCGATATTCACATTCTGGGCGGAATTGAACGGCGGGATAAGCCTCCCTACCCAAATCCGATGTCCGATGCGGATTTCAATACGCGAGGCGCCATTCCTTACGGGATTCCCCTGCGCTCGTGTTATTCGCGCAATATCCGCAACCTGCTTACGGCGGGCCGTCCCATCAGCGCCAGTTACGTAGCTTTTGCTTCTTCGCGAGTGCTGCCCACTGGAGCCATGGTCGGACAGGGAGTGGGCGCCGCGGCGGCCCTGTGCATGAAGCACCACTGCGATCCCCGAGAGATTGCATCCGGCCACG
Source organism: uncultured Acidobacteriaceae bacterium (assembly GCA_963724755.1). Taxonomy (GTDB): domain Bacteria; phylum Acidobacteriota; class Terriglobia; order Terriglobales; family Acidobacteriaceae; genus Telmatobacter. The sequence continues at coordinate 27,028 of CAVRVZ010000011.1, read as the reverse complement.
CAGACGAATTGCAGCAGTTGCTGCTGCGGCAGGACGCCTCGATCCTCGGCGTCGTCAATGCGGATACAAAGGATCTGGCGCGGAAGGCCCGTGTGGTTTCCAGCAGCGACGCTGTCCTGCGCTTTCCGGAATCAGAAACGTTTCATGCCGCGAGTTTTCCTTTGGGCCAGCTCTTTCCCGTTTCCACAGACAGGCTTGACAGCCTGGAGCTTTTTTTGGAATCGAAATCGAGCCAGTCCGCGAGGGTTTCACTCTCCCTCAGAAGGGCGCAGCACGTTTGGGACTTTCGTGGAGGGCGAGAAATTGTGACGACAACCGCGATCGTCCCGCCCGGCTACAAGGGGTATATTCCCTTCGCGCTGAAGGCAAGAACTCAACCGGGCAGCCTCTACTTTGCTCATATCGACGCCAATCCTGAGGTGAGCTGGGTGCTCTACAGCGAAGAGCCGGGAACTCCATCGGCGATTCCGGTGGGGACAAGCGCGGCCGACCTTCCCGGCGGCTCCATGTGGCGGCCGTTCACGCGCGGGCAGTCGTTTGTGCTGCGGATCCATCCGGAACAGCGTCCCTATAGCGCGCAGAATATCGTGCGCGGCACAAATCGCCCCGACCTGTGGCCGAACATTTTTGTATCGGACCCGTCGCGGGGGCTGCCGGCATGGGTTGAACTGCGATGGCCGAATTCAATTGGCTTCAATCAGGTACAAATTACATTTGATACCGACACCAACCGGCGCGTTCCCCTACCGCTGTTTCGCTATCCCGAGTGTGTCAAACGCTACGAGATTGCTATCCCGGACGGAGGGGGTTGGAGGACGATTGCGCATGAAGATGAGAATTATTCTCGCCGGCGGGTTCATCGGATCGATGCAGTGACATCCGATCGCCTGCGGATCAATGTTCTGGAAACAAATGGATCGCCGGAGGCGCGAATCTACGAGGTCCGCGTTTACAACGAATTGCCGGCCACCGTCAGGCCGGGGTGAGGATGGCGTTGCGTTCCTGGAAATCCGCAAAGACGAATCCATCCCTGTTGACAATTTCTCCGGGTTCGAGATTTATTGGGGACGCAAACATGGGTCCGGCGTAGGCGCAGGTGTGGAACTCGCCGCGCTCGGCGCAGGGGTCGGTCTCCGGGGGCAGATCGTCGAGCAGAGCGGCGTCATACTCGCGGCCGGCAAAGGAGCCGGGTAATTTATTGGTATCCACGCAAACCACCTTTGCGCGCAGGCCGCCGGCAATCATCTCGCGGGCCAGGGTTGGGGTTGGAATCTGCCACAAGGGAAATAAGGGTTCCAGGTCGGTTGGCTTGAGTTGCTTTTCGCGATAGGCGCGGACATCGGCAAGATATAAATCGCCGAAGGCTACCGCATCTATGCGCTCGCGGACTGCGCGGCCGCAGACTTCGGCCATTCGCTGCTCGTAAATTTCGTTGGAGCAGGGCCAGGGCAGAGGCACAACCCATAGCGGCAATCGAGCGGCTTCAGCCTGCGCTTCAAGCACGGAGAGGCGAGTTCCGTGCATGGCTACGCGCTGGAACTCGGTGTTCAGGGTGGTGAGCAGGCCGACCAATTCAATATCGGGTTGCTGGCGCAAAACATGGAGCGCCCAGGCACTGTCTTTGCCGCTGCTCCAGGACAATAAAACTCGTTTCATTCTGCAATCATACCTTCGATCGCGAGTAGCTGTACGTGGTTGCGCGCGGCGGGTGTTTCTTCTTTTGAACACAACTTTTCTCGCGGTATTATGTTAAATAGAATTACAGGCCGGGACTTTTTCCGGTTCCGGAACCACTATCAAACCCCAGGAGGAATCGAATCATTATGAAGAAGATTGCACTTGCTTTGTTGTTTGCTTTGACTATGCTCCCTGCCGCCTCGTTTGCGCAGGTTGCGATTCGCATAGGCCCCCCGCCTGACGTAGTTGAAGATCGCGGCGTGGCGCCGGAGCCGGGATTTGTATGGATTGACGGTTACCAGCGCTGGGACGGCGATCACTATGTTTGGGTTTCGGGCCGCTGGGAGCGTCCGCCCCATCCGCATGCGCGCTGGGTTAGGCACCATTGGGTTCATCGCCATGGGGAATGGGTGCTGGTTGAGGGGCACTGGCGGTAAATGAATTGCGGACGAGAAAGCGGGGCGCAAGCCCCGCTTTCTTTGTTGCAAATCAATTACGAAGGAAGGAATCTCTGAACAAGTTTGGTGTAGGGCCAACCTCCCCTCAGGGGCTAAACAGGCTGCGGAAAAAGTCCGAACGAAAGGCGAACTTGGCATGGGATGAGTTGGCAGGGGCTAAACAGGCTGCGGAAAAAGTCGAAATCCGGGGTTGAACGATCAAGAAACATCCCGCAGGGCCTAAAGGCCAGGCTGATTTGATTGCGGTTACGGCACGACTGAAGTCGTGCCCTGACGCTTCTTGCCTCTCCGGCGAGTTTTTCCGCAAACTGTAAAGCCCTACTCATTCTACTGACCTTATCGGCCCGGCTAAAGCCGTGCCCTTGTTACAAAGCCCCTTGGTTGAGTTTTTCCGCAGCCTGTAAAGCCCAAGTTTATTGTGGGCCGTTTGCGGCACGCGACCCACCCACTGGGCGGGTTCCCCGGTCGTGCCCTTACAAAGCATCGATGGTTGAGTTTCGCGGTATCCCACCCTTGCCGCGAGTCGCCGCGGCGACCAGCGTCAAGGATGGGGCACCCGCTGTTTGCTCAATTACGGGCATTATTTCTTAGCTGATTTCGATGACGTCGGTTGCGGCGGCCGCGGCGGCTTCGGCTTGCTCCATCAGCTTACGGGCCACAGCATAGAATTCAGCAGCCTGCGGGCTTTTGGGCCCGGCCAGCGAGACGGGCAGGCCGCGGTCGCCGCCTTCGCGAATGGCGGGTACCAGCTCGATGGCGCCGAGGAAGGGAATGTTGAACTGCTTGGCGGTGCGCTCGGCTCCGCCTCGGGAAAAAATGTCGATCTCCTTGTGGCAGTGCGGGCAGGTGAAGTGGCTCATGTTTTCCACGATGCCGAGCACCTCGACGTTGACCTGGGCGAACATCTCCAGCGCCTTGCGCGCGTCCTGAAGACTGACGTCGCTGGGCGTGGAGATGACCACGGCGCCGGTGAGCGGGACGGTCTGGACCAGTGAGATGACCACGTCGCCTGTGCCGGGAGGCAGATCGACGATGAGGTAATCGAGATCGCCCCAATCGACCTGCTGCAAGAACTGGCGGATGATCTGGTGGAGCATGGGGCCGCGCATGACCAGTGGCTTGTCGCCGGGCGAGATGTAGCCGATGGAGATGGTCTTGATGCCGTGGGTGAGATTGGGCTCGATGCGATTGTCCGGGCCTACTTTGGGCTGCTGGCTTGAACCCATCATCATCGGAACATTGGGACCGTAGATGTCGGCGTCGAGCAGGCCCACGCGTAGGCCGAGCTTGGAGAGCGCAATGGCCAGGTTGACGGCGACGGTGGTTTTGCCCACTCCGCCCTTGCCGGAACCGATGGCGACGATTTTTGAAACGCCGGGCAATGCTACGGGAGAAGGCATGGCTGGTGAATGCGCCATAGTGATTTGTTGCTCCTTTTTTAAAATGCTGTCTGTTGAACTTCGTTTATTGATTGGTTACTACCTAAATCATGTTCTTGCGCCGTCCCTACGGGACTCCGTAACAAATCTGATTGAATTTCATCCCCACGCTGAAGCGCGGGGCTAACAAACTTTGCGCCTACGGCGCGCTTGCGCGGACATTTTTACCCACAGTGAAGCGCGGGGCTAACAAACTTTGCGCCTACGGCGCGCTTGCGCGGACATTTTTACCCACAGTGAAGCGCGGGGCTAACAAACTTTGCGCCTACGGCGCGCTTGCGCGGACATTTTTACCCACAGTGAAGCGCGGGGCTAACAAACTCTGCGCCTACGGCGCGCTTGCGCGGACATTCCGTATGGTGCGTTCGCGCGGACATTCCGTATGGCGCGTTCATGCGGACATTCCTTATACAGACCTCAAAAGCTTACGGTTTGAAACCGGCCGCATCTTCAACCAGCCACATCTTCCTGGGCCGCGGTGGTCAGTTTGACATCTTTGCGGCGAGCCGCCTCCGCCTCGCGGTGCTCGCGGCGGCGCAATGCATCCTTGTAGCGTCGAATCTCATCAGGAGTCTCAGGGAGCAGCGCGGGAACTTTTTGGCCTCGGCCCTGCTTGTCGATGGCCACATAGACCAGGTAGGCGCTGGCGACGTGAACGACCGAGCCAGTGCGAGTGTTTTCAGCCCAGACTTTTACGCCTACCTCCATGGAGGTGGAAAAGGCGCGATTGACGCTGGACTTGAGGGTGAGCAGGTCGCCCAAGTGCACCGGGCGGATGAAGTCGATGTGGTCCATGGCGGCGGTAACGATGTTGGTGTGGGAGTGGCGATAGGCGGCCATGGCTCCGGTGAGATCGATGAAATGCATGAGGCGTCCGCCCAGCAGGTTGCCCAGGGTGTTGGTATCGTTGGGCAGGATAAGCTCAGTCATCTCCGACTGTGTGCTGGCTACGGTGCGCGGACTCTGGTTGTACTGGGAGGAACTCATGGTGTGCTGACTCCATTCGTTGTGCGGCCGCCCGATTTCGCCTGCCGCCCGGTACAATGGAGTTGGCGGCGGAAGAGCGGATTGAAGATGATCCTCTGGTGAGGCATCCATATCTAGTTTCGGCAATCGCAGCCAAATGTGCAAATCCCCCGCGGGCGATCTCAAACAAAAGTCGGACGCAGACGAGTAAAATGGACAAATTAAAAGGACTAAAAGAGATTCTGGCGCTGGATCCGAAAAGCAGCCTTGCCCGCTACGGGTTGGCCGTGGAGCTGGCTGGCCGCAGCGAGACAGAGGCGGCGCTGCAAGAATTCGATATGCTGCTGGCCAATGATCCGGACTATACGGCGGGCTACTTTATGTCTGCGCAGACGCTGTCGAAGGCGGGACGAAGCGCGGAGGCCATCGAGCGGCTGAAGGCTGGGATCGCCTGTGCGGCCCGCAGCGGTAACCGCCATGCGCTGAGTGAGATGCAGGCCATGCTGGACGTGCTGAGCGCTTGAGATTCCCGGTTCCATAGTTCTTGATGGTTGTTCCATTTTCTTTATTGGCCGCGGTAGCGGTACTTCAGTCATTTTTTCATCTATCCGGCATCTATACTTACACTATGGCGAAGTATTCGATCGTGGTTCCGTTTCATAACGAAGAGGAGAATGTTACCGCTTTATATGCACGCCTGAAGCAGGTGATGGAACAGGTGGGCGAAAGTTTTGAGTTGGTGCTGGTGGAGGACGGGTCAAGCGACCGCACCTATAAGCTGCTTGAAGAGATTGCCGCGGTGGACAGCCGGGTGCTGGTGGTGAAGCTGCGGCGGAATTTTGGCCAGACATCGGCATTGGCCGCGGGATTCGATCACGCCACGGGCGAGTTTATCCTGGCCATGGATGGCGACCTGCAACACGACCCCAACGATATTCCCGGCTTTCTGGAAAAACTGGAGGAAGGCTACGACGTGGTCTCCGGCTGGCGCATGGATCGCGTGGACAGCATCCTGATGCGACGGATTCCTTCGCGCTGCGCCAACTGGCTGATGGCCTTGATCTCAGGCGTGCACATTCATGACTTCGGCACCACCTTCAAGGCCTATCGCCGCGAGGTGATCCAGAATATTCCGCTTTACGGCGAGATGCACCGCTTTATACCCGCGCTGGCCAGTTGGTATGGCGCGTCGATCTGCGAAATTCCCATCCGGCACATGAACCGCGAGCGGGGCAAGAGCCACTACGGCATCGGGCGTACCTTCAGCGTCATCTTCGACCTGATGACCATTCGTTTTCTGCTCAAGAATATGAGCCGTCCGCTGCACTTTTTCGGCGGCTTCGGCGCGCTGGGCATTCTGGTGGGCAGTACGATCTCGGCGGTGTTGCTGGGGTTGAAGCTGATGAACCCTCACCAGAGCCTGATGGAGCTGCACGGACCGATGTTCGTGATTGGCGCGGTGCTGATTGTAGCCGGCATCCAGATGGTGGCCATTGGTTTGCTGGGAGAGCTGCAGGTGCGGCACTTCCACGCCAGCCAGCAACATTCTCCGTACACCGTCGACCGCATTGTGCGCCTGATTTCTGCTGAAGAACAGAGCATGATGTCGGAAGGGCGAGAGGAAAGGTTTTAAAAACAGGGAATAGGGAATAGGGAATAGGGAACAGAAAAGCTCCGCCTGGATTCGTCTGGATGGAGCTTGATTTTTCGGGTTGGATTTGGATTGCATTGAAACTTGCAGAATACAGGTCTCAAGGTTCATTCTTACCGTGACGATGAAAGCCATCCAGATTAACGATACAGGCGGGCCTGAAGTTCTTGAGATGGCCGAGTTGCCCATTCCTCAACCGGGACCGGGGCAGGTGTTGATCCGCATTGAGGCTACCGGGGTCAACTTCATCGAAATTTATTTTCGCAAAGGCGTCTACAAGGCTGCTCTGCCGATGACGCCGGGCAGCGAAGCGGCGGGCACGGTGGAGGAGCTGGGTCCGGGCGTGACGGGATTTGCCGCCGGGGACGCGGTGGCCTCAACGAGCGTGCTGGGCAGCTATGCCGAGTATGCGCTGGTTCCGGCGACGCAACTGGTAAAGGTGCCTGCGGGGCTGAGCATGGAGCAGGCCGCCGCGGCGATGCTGCAGGGAATGACGGCGCATTACCTTTCCCACTCCACTTTTCCGCTGAAGGCCGGAGATACGGCGCTGGTGCATGCAGGGGCCGGCGGCGTGGGGCTGCTGCTGACGCAGATGGCGGTGCGGCTGGGCGCGAAAGTGATTACCACGGTTTCAACGCAGGCCAAGGCGGAGCTGTCGCGCGAGGCGGGCGCCTCGCATGTGATTCTTTACACCGAGCAGGAATTTGAGCCGGAGGTCAAGCGGCTGACCGGCGGCAAGGGCGTGGATGTGGTTTATGACTCGGTGGGCAAGACTACTTTTGAGGGCAGCCTGAACTGTTTGCGTCCGCGCGGGATGCTGGCGCTGTTTGGCGCATCGAGCGGGCCGGTGCCGCCGTTTGATCTGATCCAGCTCAGCGGCAAGGGGTCGCTGTTTATCACTCGGCCTACGATGTGGCACTACATTGCTACGCGGGAAGAGCTGGAGTGGAGGGCCGGAGATGTGCTGGGCTGGGCGGCCAAGGGAGAACTCAAGTTGCGCACTGAGCATATTTATCCTCTGGCTGAAGCTGCGCAGGCGCAGACGGATCTGGAAGAGCGTAAGACTACGGGGAAGATTTTGCTGGAGCCGTGAAAAGGCAGGGATTAGGGATTAGGGAATAGGGACTAGAAAAAGCCTGAGATTCCATGGATTGCAATTACAAAGTTTCATTGATGAAACTGCATTGAGGAATAAAAATGGGAGAGCCCTACGAAGAAAGATTTTTGAAGGGATCAATGGCGCGAGTGATTTCAAGGGCCGCGTTGGAGACCTTTGCGCAGAACTGGAAATATCATCACAAGCTTCAGCCGGAACAAATGGAGTATGCAGGCACAACTGCAACCGTGAAAGAAGTTAGTTTCTATCACGGAGGCGACCAATTGTACGTGCTGGAAAATTTGCCTGGAATCAGGAACGAGTCCTGCCTCGAATCAGCACCTCAGCCCTAATCATGAGCATCCGTAGACCGAATATTGATCGGAAATGAAACCATGAGCAAGATTTCCATCGCTGTTGAAGATCGCGTGTTTGTGCTTACTGGGGCGGGGATTAGTGCGGAGAGCGGGTTGCCTACCTTTCGCGCATCCGATGGGTTGTGGGCGGGGCATAGCATTGAGGATGTATGTACGCCGGAGGCATGGACGCGCAATCCGTGGCTGGTGTGGGAGTTCTACTCCGGGCGGCGGGCAGATGGGGCGAAGGCTCAGCCGAATCCGGCGCACGTTGCGCTCGCTGAGCTTGAGGCGCGGCTGGGAGAGCGATTCTTTTTGTGCACGCAGAATGTGGACGATCTGCACGAGCGGGCCGGGTCGGTGCGGCTGGTGCATATGCACGGCGAGCTGGCCAAGTCGCGCTGCGACCGTGAGTGCGGGCGGGCGCCGGTTGAGGATCATGCCATTTATCACAGCCTGGACGAGGTGGGCCGCTGCCCCTGCGGTGGACGGCTGCGGCCGCACATCGTTTTCTTCGGAGAGACGCCGCTGGAGATGGATCGCATTCAGGTGGAAATTGAGAAGGCTACGCTGATGGTGGTGGTGGGCACTTCAGGATCGGTTTATCCGGCGGCGAATTTTGTGCATTGGGCGCGGGATACCGGGGCGCGCACTGTTTATATTGGACCGGAACAACCGCTGAATGCCACGGCGTTTACTCATGTGGTTGAAGGCAAGGCCGGGGTCGTGCTGCCGGGACTGTTTGGTTAGCGAGTCAGCAAGTCTGCGAGTTGGCTATTCGCCGCGCTCCATGAAGACGCATCTATTCCTTGACGTTTGCTTGATGCGGCTGGATCTTTTCCCCTCGGCTTCTGTTTGATTGGCATCGATGGACGGTTTGCCTCGATTGCAGGCTGTTAAAACAAAAACTCCCGCAGGCGCCTTTGTGCCCGCGGGAGTTTTGCCGTTTGAAGCTGCAAGGCGCATTTACGCCTGCAGGTTATTGGCCGCTCTAGAACACGTACTTCGCGGCGAGTTGGAAGAATCGCCCATCGGGCGTGTAGCTCTGGAACGACTGAGGTCCGGTTATTTTGCCGCCATTCGGGACAAGATTGTCGCCGCCGCTTGGCTGGCCATTTGACGGGGTATTGAACAGGTTAAAGGCGTCCGCACGGAACTGAACGTACTGCTCACGCCAGGTTTTGAAGTTTTTGAAGCCGGACATGTTGACGCGCTCCCATCCCGGTCCATGAACCTGGTCTGCCTTTCCGCCGAAATATTGAATGGCGCTGGCTTCGTCGGTCAGGATTGTACCAACAGGAATGGCAGTCCCCTGCCCCGGATCGATGAATGCGCAGGGGTTATACCAGTGCTGCCTGTTATGCACAACGGCTGGGCATGTCTGACTACCCATATCGATGTTCCTCGGGTCTGGAGTGCCACCGCCCTGGAACGGATTGCGAATCATAAACGCATTGGTATGGAAGTCGCTGAGAGCACCTATATAGCTGCCGCCGCCAGGAGAAACCGTAAACGGGATGCCGGTTTGCGCTGTCCAGGTAAAGCTGGTTGACCAGCCGCCGACGAGGTAGTCCATCACTCCGCCCTGATGCACATATTTTCGGCCTTTACCGAACGGCAATTCGTACAAGCCGTTCAACGTGACGCGGTGACGGACATCGAAATTGTCGTTGGTCATCTCGTCGCCGAATGGTATCAGGTTTGGATTCCGATAGAGGATTCCACCACCGTCGCCGGCGTTATTATAGTCGGCTCGGGCGTGTGCCCAGGTATAGCTGGCAAGGAAGCTCAATCCGCCTGAGAAACGCTGTTCGAGCTTCGCCTGCAGCGAGTTATATTTTCTTGCGCCCACCCATGTCTCCGCGTTGGCCGACAAAGCTAAGCCAGGGAAGGGACGCGTGTTTTCCGCATTGTTAGCAGCAGCAGAGCCGGGAGTACCGCAAGGGACGACCGTGCTGGTCCCGGTAAGTAGGCAAGGGATGGTTGGATTGGTGACGCCGAGTCCAATGAAGGGGTTATAGGCCGAAAACCCGTGCTTGGAGTTATTCCCCACATAGCCAAGGGTTGCGACCATGTTCCTCGTGATCTGGCGCTCAATGGTGAAGTTGTAGTCCTGAGTGTACGGAGTCTTGATGTTGCTCTGAGAAAGAGTGATGGCGCTCGCACTGCCAAAATTCGCCAAGCCGCCCTGAGCATTTGTATAGTCCGACATGCCGATTTCCCAGTTGGATGGATAGTGATATGGGAGTAAACCCACCGGCGTACTATACCCAGGAGAATAAACCCCAGGCGTCGGATTGCCAGGATCGGTGACAAGTAGATCCGGTGTGCCGTTGGATGGGCACATACTGTTGATGTTGTTGTACCCGACAGCTGTAAGGTTTGTGGCTGGATAACAACCGCCATACAGCTTCTTGTACTGGTTGTCTACAATCAGCTGAAATGCGAATGGGAAGTTTGTCTGCAGCTCGCCTCCACCGGGGGATTCAAGGCCCCCATAAAACAAGCCGTAGGCGGCGCGCACTACCGTCTTTGCATCGAGCTGATAGGCAAGCCCGACGCGCGGAGCGAAGTTATAATGCTGAACGCCCACCAAAGAGTGAGGGTTGGCACTGGTGTAGTTAATCGTAATGTTGTCCGCCGCCAGCTCGGTGATAAAGCCTGACGAAAGAGGATTGGAGTTCGCAACCAAGCTAGGTAATACATATTGGCCTGTGCCGGCAGCGGATTCCCCGGCTGTTCCCGCGCCCTCTGCGGTTACATGTTGCGAGTTGATGAGCATGTTGGCCAGAGTGCCCGGCTTGCTGCTGAAGGGGTCAATGAAGTCGTACCTTAAGCCCAGATTCACGGTCAACTTGGAGTTGACTTTCCAGTCGTCCTGAACATAGGCAGCACGATAGTTGCGATAGTACTCGGTATCCCAAAACGGAGATAGCCCGATGTTGCCCTGATTGTCGGCATACGCATCGTTAAGGCCAAATTGGTACCCGGCGTTTCAACTTGCCCTGCGCTAAATTTCGCGCTATAAAAGCCGTCCCAGTTGTATCTTGCCACGCGCTGCCGCGGATTGTGAAAGGGCGGTGCGGATACTTTCAAGCTGTACACCGAACTTGATGGAATGGCTCCCACGAATCTTGGTTATGTTGTCGAGGACCTGATAGACATTCTGGCGCTCGATGGAGGGTTCGTACCACGACCCGGCAGGGGAGAGCGAAGCAGTTGAGCCGTACAATCCGCCGAAGAACTGATACGGGAGGCCGCCATTGGGCCCGGCAAGGTTGGTAAAGGGCACGCCGCCCATCCCAGGAACCAACACGGACGCCGGGGTACCCGAGGATACCTGAACGATATTAGATATGCCCCAGTTGTATCCAAAGCGAGCTTCGTTGATCAGCGAGGGAGAGAAAAGGTGGGTTTCGCTGGCCATGAAGTTCTGCGCCAGGTTGTAATTGGTAGAACCGCCGCCATCCAGAATCGGCCCCAGCGGAGGCGGTGTGTAGCTTTGCGTATGCGTGTAGCTATAGCGCGTGTAAGCCTGATTCTTGGCGCTGGCGTTCCAGTCTAAGCGCTGATCCCACTGGAAAGTATCGTTATGGAGGGGCACATTGACGGTGTAATTCTGCCTGAGCATGCCAGAGCCCGGAGTGCCGTAATTGGCAGCGGTCCAACCATTGGTATTCGGATGGGGGTAATCGCCAATCAATTCCTTCGCAACAGTATCTGTCAGGCCGCCAACGGATACATCGCCGGGGGTCATCACGTTGGTGGTGGGAGTGCCGTGGGCGTCATCGGTACCCGGAGCAGTTGCCGCAAGGCTTGAATTCCATGAGCAATACTGCGGGACGGTGGCGCAGAGAGCCGGAGTTGTAGCGGCCGGGTTGGCGAACGCGCCGCCGGTCGCCGTCAGGGGCAGCTCGCCGCCGGAATTCGGATAAAAGGTGCCAACCGGCTCGGTAACTGTATTGATGCTTGTATTGAAATATTCTGACAAGTCCCCAGTGCGCACGCTGGCCGTGGCTACGGTCAAGCCCGCGTTGGGTTGGGCAAAGGCGATGCGATTTGCTTCAAAGTCGCCAAAGTAGAAGAGTTTGTTCTTCAAGATGGGCCCGCCGAGTGTGGCGCCGAACTGGTTCTCGTGGTATACGGGAACGACGCCGCCGGCAGAGTTCCAATCCGCCGCATCGAGATCGGTATTGCGGACGTACTCCCACAGATCGCCGTGGATTTGGTTGCTGCCCGACTTGATGCTGGCGTTGAGCACGGCTCCCGATGAGTGGCCGAATTCAGCACTATAGTTGGAAGTTTCAAGCTTGAACTCAGCCAGCGCGTCCGGTGGAGGCCGCATGTTGTAGGTGGAGCCATTCTGGTAGGTGTCCTCGTTCGAGTTGTTGTCAACGCCGTCGAGGAGGAAGTTGTTCTGGGAGTTGCGCTGGCCATTGACCGAGAAGCCTCCCGCGCCGCCGCCGATACCGCCGCCGGATGCGAGGGCTGGAACGACGCCGGCCGTCAACTGCGCGATATAAACCCAGTTGCGTCCGTTGAGCGGTGTGGCGTTAATGGTTTGAGTGGTCATCACCTGACCCACGGATGCGCTCTCACTCTGCAGCATGGGAGGCGCAGAAGTTACAGTCACGTTCTCCGTTACGCCGCCGGGCCTCAAAGTAAGAGGAATATTCAGAATGTCCTGAATATTGACGGTGATATTTTCCTGGGTTGTCGTCGCGAACTTGGGAGCCGTCGCGCTCAACATGTAATGACCGATCTTGATCGGCGAAAAGCTGTATTCGCCTCTTGCATCCGCCTTGTCGCGCAAGACGAAATTCATATCCGTATTGATAAGTGTGACCGTCGCACGCGGTATGACCGCGCCCGCGGTATCTTTCACTACACCGTTAATTGCGCCCTGGTCAACCTGGGCCAATGCCATGCCGGTAAAGACAAAGCAAATGCCCAATAAGAACAGGAAAGTCCAAAGCATGTGGCGTTTCGTCCGCCTTGATCGAATGTTTCTCATTTCCCCATTCCTCCTTATTCTCATTTCCCCATTCCTCCTTAAGAGATACGGCACTCTTGAAGCCGTTTTTATTGACAATGGACTTCTGTGTTGTCTGCCCATACAGGCGCAGCTATGGCAACGTCTAATAAAATCGCGGCCACCCACCAACAGCTGCCACGCTGCCTCGACAACTTCACTTCGCTCTCTCGGCAGCAAGCCCTTCTGTCTCTTTCTATTTGTTAGAACAGAATTAAAGCATAATCTGTTTGACGTGTCAAGCGGTTGATTAAAATAGTCAACCGCTTGATCAAAGCACTCATTTAGTGACTGTTATGGCACGGGCAGACGCAAGCTGGCGAAGTGAAGATGCGCCCAAATAACTCCTGCCGTTCGGAACGTGTCCAGCGACAGTTGCAGGTTCTTTAATTTCGAGGAACCGGAGACTCACCTTCGGCCACTTTTCCTCCGGGCACCGGAACTTCTGTGCCAACCACATAAAATGGGCAAAGCGACCCCGATGGTAAGGATGTGAATTTTTCTTCTGCCACCTTGCAGAGCATGGCGGTGAGTTCGGCTATAACCGCTTCGGGAAGCACAGCCGGATTGCTTCGCAAGACATGCTCGCGTCCAGGTGAATCTTCTGTTATCCGGCTAGCACGGAGTGTGCCGATAGTTCGCACGCCAAGGCCATCGCGGTAGCGGCAGGCTCACCAAGTCCGGCGCTTTGCTCCAATCTAACCTTCGAGATAATTCCGGCAACGGCTTGACTCAGAAGCTGGACTGTGGAACACTACGTACGGTCAAGCGCTTGAATCGGTCTTGAACTGCTTCGTGCAGACAGTTAATCTGCACACTACAGACATTAACGAACGAATAGAGAGTTCATCGCAGGGTTTCATCGGGCATGGATGCTTGGCAAGGAAATTGATGCCTGCTTGTCTTTAAGGAGTTTGTGTGCTTCTGCGAGCTTATCTTCTGCGGGCGGCATTCGAGGGCAGTGGGTGGAATCGCTCTAAAAGCGAAAGAGGGAGAGAAAATGAGAAGATTTTTCGCCGACATACTTCGCGAGCCTCGGCAACTGGCTGCCTGCTTAACCGGATGGTGGAATCACCGAGTACATTGCTTCACGTGACGCCGGCAGGATGGGAGTTTTTGATCGACATCATCCCACTTCAACTCGCCGCGAAATTCAGTGCAGAACACCACAACGAAGATTGCGACGCATTCCGCTTCTGCCCTTATGTTGTAGAAGAAGAGGGAGGCTTGGTCGGCGGGCACGCAGGAAGGTAGCTGAATTATGCTTGCATGTGGCTTGCTGAAGATGTGGCGAAACAAGCCCATTCTTGGTGTATTCTCTTATTATGACGATTAGAATGAAGGATATAGCGGAACGTGCAGGCGTATCCTTGTCTGCTGTTTCACTCGTATTGAGTGGCCGACGTCGACAGTCCATCTCGTCGGAGACGCGAGAACGGATTCTCGCCATCGTCAACGACTTGGGATACAGGCCCAATTCACATGCTCGGACTTTGGCAACGGGGTTGACCAATAATCTCGGAGTGATCATATCCGAGATATCGAATCCCTTCTTTCCAGAGATCATTCGCAACTTTGAGCTTGCGGCAACAGCCAGTGGGTTTAAAACCCAAATTGTCAATACGGAGTACGATCGGCGGAGGGCGGCATTATCTGTACGCACGATGATCGATGACCGAGTTTGTGGCATTGCGATTTTTACGTCGCAATTCGAGCAAAAGCTGGTCGATGACATCGTTCGCAACCATATACCGATCATGTTGATAGGTTCCGGACCTGCCGGGCCGTGGATCAGCAGAATCACTATCGATTTTGCAAAAGGACTGGAATATCTGTTGGGTCATTTACTAGGTCTGGGCCATCGCCACTTTGCTGCAATAATGGGTCCAAAAGAGATACCATCTGCACAGATGTATGCAAATAATCTGAAGCGTATCGTAAAGAAGAAAGGCCTCCAGCTCAATCAGATCTTGTCGTGTAACTATCGTCACGAGGGCGGAATGCAGTCAATCAACGCGCTAGTGCAAGATCCGAATTTTCCAACCGCCATATTCTGCGCCAATGACCTGATCGCATTGGGAGCCATCAGTGCTCTGGAGCAAGCAGGAATGCGCGTTCCGCAAGACGTATCTATCGTGGGTTTCGATGATATTGTGTTCGCACGATTGGCACGTCCACCTCTAACTACAGCAGCAGTCCCACGCGAAGAACTTGGTGCGTTGGCGTTTCAGATGATCAACAAGATGATTAGCCTGAAGCGGCCCATAGGAGAATCGCGGGTGTTAACTCCGGAGCTGGTCATAAGAGAGTCTACTGCGCCGCCGCGGGTAGACCCTCTTATGACCCCAGCTCCGGGCATTCGAGCGCAACCCAGTTAGCAAGTAATCTCGGGAAAACAGGTCCGCAAACGCTGATGCGACGGAAACCGGCGTCGAAAACTGGCCGTAGTATACGGTCTCCACAAAGCCGTTGAATGAAACCGTGATATGGTTCGTATCCCATAGGCCGGTAATTTTCTGCTCCGAGCCGCTACGGCAATCGTCGCAGTTGACGAGGCAAATGCGCGCCCGCCCGGGCACAGCACTTCAACCCGCGTCGGCGCAAACGTCTGCCGCAAAATGTTGCTGGTAGCGGCGCATTAACAACTACACTTCCTTTAAGCTTAGCGCCTGAAAGCGGTTGGGACTGGAGAAGGCAGGCCAAAACAAATCTCCCGCAGGCGCCATTGCGTCTGCGGGAGATTTGCCGTTCGAGCTGCAAGGCGTATTTACGCCTGCAGGTTATTGGCCACTCTAGAACACGTACTTCGCAGAGAGTTGGAAGAATCGCCCATCGGGTGTGAAGCTCTGGAACGACTGAGTTTTGGTTATTTCACCAGCGGACGGGACAAGATTAGTGACGCTTGGCTGACCGTTGGAAGGAGTATTGAACAGGTTGAAGGCGTCCGCACGGAACTGAAGGTACTGATCGCGCCAGGTTTTGAAGTTTTTGAAGCCGGACATGTTGACGCGCTGAAAACCCGGCCCATGGACCTGGTTTGACTTTCCGCCGAAATATGCAATGGCGTTGGCTTCGCCGGTCAGGATTGTACCAACAGGGATGCCAGGCCCGTTTTGTGTGGGTACACCAGCTTCTGCCGCAGTCGCTGCCGACAAAGGATCGATGAACGCGCAGGGGTTATACCAGTGCTGCCTGTTATGCACGGTTGTGGGGCATGTCTGACCATACATATCGACGTTTGCCGGGTCTGGAGTGCCACCGCCCTGGAACGGATTGCGAATCATAATCGCATTGTATTGGTCGGGGGCTAGAGCCTCTTCCCCTGTAAAGTCGCCGCCGCCGGCAGTAACCGTAAACGGGATGCCTGTTTGCGCGGTCCAGGTGAAGCTGTCCGACCATCCGCCGACGAGGTAGTCCATAATTCCGCCCTGGTGCATATATTTCCGGCCTTTACCGAACGGCAAATCGTACATGCCGTTCAATGTGACGCGGTGGCGGACATCGAAATTGTCGTTGGTGAACTCGTCTCTGAATGGAATCAGGTTTGAGTCCCGAAAGGTGATTCCGCCACCGAGGCCAGCGGAGCCGGCGGAGCCGCCGAGGTTTCCGTAGTCGGCTCGGGCGTGTGCCCAGGTATAGCTGGCAAGGAAGCTCAACCCGCCGGAGAAACGCTTTTCGAGCTTCGTCTGCAACGAGTCATAAATCCTTGAGCCCACCCATGACTCACCCGAAGCCCCCAAATAAAAGGCTGAGAACGCTTTCGTGTTTTCCCCAGAGGGTTTTGCGACAGAGCCGGGAGTACTGCAAGGGACGACCGCACCGGCTAGAAGGCAAGGGACGGTAGGATTTGTGACGCCGAGACTCTCGAAGGGGTTAGTGGCCGCAAACGAGTGCCTGGAGTTATTTCCCACATAGGAAACGGTTGCGACCATGTTCTTCGTGATCTGGCGCTCAACGGTTAAGTTGTAGTCCTGAGTGTACGGAGACTTCATTTGGGACTGAGACATAACGACGGTGGCCCCAGTGGCATAATTTGACAAGCCAGCTGCATACCAGAGCGACCCGCCAATCTCCCAATTGCTTGGAAATGGATATGGATTTAAACCCACCGGTTGACTATACCCAGGGGATTCTACCCCAGGTGTCGGATTGCCAGGACTGTTTACCGGTAGATCCGGTGTGCCGTTGGATGGGCATTCGCTGTCGATGTTGTTGTACCCGGTCTGTGTGGATGGATAGCAACCGCCATACAGCTGTTTGTACTCGTTGTCTGTCACCAGGCTATATGCGAATGGGAAGTTTTCCTGCAGCTCGCTTCCACCGGGGGATTCAAGGCCCCCATAAAACAAGCCGTAGCCGGCGCGTACTACCGTCTTATCATCGATCTGATAGGCAAGGCCGCCGCGCGGAGCAAAGTTATAATGCTGAACGCTTACCAAAGAGTGAATATTGGCATTGGTGTAGTTAATCGTAACGTTGTTCGTCGCCAGTTCGGTTGCAAAGATTGCCGAAATAGGATTGGAGTTCGCAACCTGGGCAGGCAATACATATTGGCCTGAGCCGGTAGCGGATTCCCCGGCTGTTCCCTGGCCTATTGCGGTTAGATTTTGCGAGTTGATGATAATGTTGGCTACATCGCCCGGCTTGCTGCTGAAGGGGCCAATGAAGTCGTACCTTAAGCCAATATTTATGGTCAACTTGGAGTTGAATTTCCAGTCGTCCTGAAAATAGGCGGCACGATAGTTGCGATAGTACTCGGTATCCCAACCTGGAGAAAGACCGATGTTTCCGAAATTGTCGGCATACGCATCGTTAAGGCCCAGGTTGGTATCCGCCGTTTCAATTTGCCCTGCGCTCCATTTCGCGCTATAAAAGCCGTCGAGGTTGTATCTGCCACGCGGATATGCGGAATCTGAATAGGCGGTGCGGATACTTTCAAGCTGGAAGCCGAACTTGAAAGAATGGCTCCCACGAATCTTGGTTACGTTATCGAGGATCTGATAGACGTTCTGGCGCTCGACGGATGGTTCGTACGTCGACCCGGGAGGGGAAAGCGTTTTAGTTGAGCCGTACGCTCCGCCGAATTCCGACTCCGGGACGCCGCCATTGGGCCCAGCAAAGCCGGTAAAGGGCACGCCGCCCATCCCGGGAACCAACACGGACGCCGGGACCAGAGCGGCCGCCTGAGTGATTTCAGACACGTTCCAGTTGTATCCAAAGCGAGCTTCGTTGATCAGAGTGGGAGAGAAAAGGTGGGTTTCGCTGGCCATGAAGTTCTGCCCCAGGCTGAAATTGGTAGAACCGCCGCCATCCAGAACCGGCCCCAGCGGAGGCGCTATGCTGTCTTGAACATGCGTGTAGCTATAGCGCGTGTAAGCCTGGTTGTTGGCGCTGGGGTTCCAGTCCAAACGTTGATCCCACTGGAAGGTATCATCATTGATGGGCTGATTGACGTCGTAATTAAATCTGAGCTGCCCAGAGCCCGGAGTGTTGACATTGGCAGCTGTCCAACCATTGGTATTCGGAAGGGGGTAATCGCTAATCTCTTCCTGCGCAACTTTATCCACCAGGCCGCCGACTGATACATCGCCGGGGGTCATCACGTTGGTGGTGGGTGGGCCGACGCCGGTTCCCGGAGTATCTGCTGTATTCCATGCGCAATACTGTGGGACGGTGTTGCAAAGAGCCGGAGTTGCAATGGCCGGGTTGGCGAACGCGCCGCCGGACGCGGTCAGGGGCAGCTCACCGCCGGAATTCGGATAAAAGGTGCCGAAGGGATTGGTAACGTAATTGATGCTTGTATTGAAATATTCTGATAAGTCCCCAGTGCGCACGCTGGCCGTGGCTGTGGTCAAGCCATTGTCGGGTTGGGAATAGGCGATGCGATTTGCTTCGAAGTCGCCAAAGTAGAAGAGTTTGTTCTTCCAGATGGGCCCGCCGAGCGTGGCGCCGAACTGGTTCTCATGGTATACGGGAACGACGCCGCCAGCAGAGTCCCAGTCCGCAGCATCGAAATCGGTATTGCGGACGTACTCCCACAGATCGCCGTGGATATGGTTGGTGCCCGACTTGATGCTGGCGCTGAGCACGGCTCCGGATGAGTGGCCGTATTCAGCACTGTAGTTGGATGTTTCAAGCTTGAACTCAGCCAGCGCGTCCGGTGGAGGCCTGACGTTGTAGGTGTCGCCGTTCTGGTAGGTATCCTCGTTCGAGTTGTTGTCGACACCGTCGAGGATGAAGTCGTTCTGGGTGTTGCGCTGGCCATTGGCTGAGAATTCGTTGTTGCCGACACCGCCGCCGGACGAAAGGGAGGGAACTACACCGGCCGTCAACTGCGCAATAAAAACCCAGTTGCGTCCGTTGAGTGGCGTGTCGTTAATGGTATCAGTGTCCATAACCTGACCCACGGATGCGTTCTCAGTCTGCAGCATGGGAGGCGCGGCTGTGACAGTCACGTTCTCCGTTACGCCGCCGGGTCTCAAAGTAAGAGGAATATTCAACTGGTCAGAAATATTGACGGTGATATTTTCCTGGGTTGTCGTCGCGAACTTGGGAGCTGTCGCGCTGAGAATGTAACGACCGATCTTGATGGGCGAAAAGGCGTAGTGCCCACTTGCATCCGTCTTACCGCGCAAGACGAAATTTGTATCCGTGTTGGTGAGTGTAACCATGGCACGCGGTATGACCGCGCCCGCGGGATCCTTCACTACACCGTTAATTGCACCTTGGTCAAGCTGGGCCAATGCCATGCAGGTGAAGACACAGCAAATCCCGAGTTCGAACAGGAAAGTCAAAAGCATATGACGTTTCCGCGTCAATTGAGTGTTTACCATTTTTCTCCTTATTTTCTGCGGCCTAAAGCCGCATATTTGGCATGTCCAGAAACAATCACTGGTTATCAGTTAGTTAAGCACACAGAACAATTGAATGACAAGAAACAGAAAGACGTAATAGGTTAGATTATAGATGTGATCTAGCGCACACCGTTTATTCAAAATTTCTTTCAGCCACCGATTCCGGAACGAGACCCTGTACGTATCTCCTTCAATATGTATGCGGTAGGGATTGGCAATTGGTATGCCTTAGATCCTGTAAACACTACTGGGCGAAGCTGGATCGTCGTTTACCAGATCGGCAGGTGAATGGCCATATTGTGGGTGCAGAATCACATCCTGGAATGTCCTGGCGCAAGCCTTGCCTAGCGGTTGGGCGGAGCTACAGTGGTGGAAGCCCCTGCCCCGGACAATTCCGGTGTCGCTGACAGGAGGGCCTCTGCATGCAGAAGAGGACTTCATGCAAATGACAGTTAGGGGGTCGCAAGGGAGTCAATAGGGAATAAATAGATTAGAATCGATGCCCTTGGAATTCTATACAATTGTATAGAAATTTTATTTGATACTGTTTACGGGGAAGGAAAATCATGAAGCTCACAGGAACATGGATTTTGGTCGCTATTTTGACAGTGTCCGTAGCGGGCGCACAAAGTATTTCCAGCCAACTGCCGGCTATTCTGTCAACGCCCCTCCAGTCCCGGCAGGTGGTGACGTATGAGCTGCAGGAATATCTGTTGAAGCGCGCTCCCCAACTCCCAGCTCCCACGACTGCGCAGCAGTGGACCACAGATGCCGAGCAAACAAGAAAGCACCTGCTGCAGGATGTGATTTATTATGGCTGGCCCAAGCAATGGATTGAAGAACCGCCGAAATTTGAGGATGCAGGGAGCATACCTTCGGGGAAGGGCTACCGGCTGCGGAAGTTTCGGTATGAAATTGTGCCGGGCTTCTATTCGACAGCCTTGTTGTATGAGCCGGCGAAGCTGGAAGGCAGAGTACCAGCAGTTCTGGATGTCATGGGACATTGGCCCGCAGCCGGGAAGTCAATGGAATTCGAACAGAAGCTTTGCATCAATCAAGCGTTGCGAGGCATGATCGCGCTGAGTCTGGAGTGGCCGGGAATGGGGGAGCTCAACAGCGAGGAAAATTCCCATTGGCTGGGCGCAGACCTCGATCTGGCAGGGGCAAATGGGGTTGGCCTATTCTATCTGGCGATGCGCAGAGGCCTCGATTACTTATCTGAAGACCCAAACGTTGACCCAGAGCGCATCGGCATGACAGGCCTCTCCGGCGGGGGCTGGCAAACGATCGTGTTGAGTTCTCTCGATCCACGGGTAAAGGTATCAATTCCCGTGGCTGGCTATGGCTCTCTGAAGGAGAAGATTGCCCGTCAGACCCTCGCCACGGGCGAGCCTGGAGACCTTGAGCAGGAGCCTACGGACTTTTTGGCCGGCCAGGACTACTCCACCCTGACAGCAATGCGCGCGCCACGGCCAACCTTGTTGATTAACAATGCGGAAGACAATTGCTGCTGGCGGGCGCCGCTGGTAAAGCCTGGTATCTATGACGACATTAAGCCTTTTTTCCAGCTGTACGGCAAGGCGGATGTATTCAGATTTTACGAAAACACGGATATCGCGGCTCACAATTACGGACTTAAGAATCGCGAGCAGGCCTATCAATTTCTGACGGAATCGTTCGGCTTGCCGATTGCCATGCAGGAAATTCCCAGTCGGTGAGGATATCAAGAGCTATAGCGAACTGGCGGTGGGAATTCCCAAAGATAATCTCACGATCCTTGGTTTGGCCAAAAAGATGGGCAGCCAAATCCAGCGGTCGCCAATCCCAACCGATGAGGCCGGGAAGAAAGCGTGGGAGAAGTCCGATAGATCGCGGCTTAAAAGCGTGGTTCGTTACAAACCCGTTGCAATGGAAAGCTCATGGCTGGAGGATAACACCCACCATAACGGCGTGGAATCGCTTTCTTATCGGTTTAAGTTCAGCAACGGGTTAAGCGCTACGGGCGTTTGGATAAAAGCGCTGGCGACATCGGAAAGTGCGCCGATGACGATCATTTTGAATGACAAGGGTAAAGAAGCTGCCGCTTCGGAGGTGTGGGACCGACTTACCGGAAGTGGGAGACCGTCTGAGCAGGGGGGAACAAGTAATTGTTGTGGATCTGGTGTTTACTGGCGACGCAGCACCGGATTTACCCGCGTGGTCGTTTACCGGCATGATGCGGGCAATGGGGGATCGCCCGCTGGGCCTGGAGGATTCTCAATTGATCGGGGTGGCCCGATTGGGCGCAACAAGGTGGAATGCCCCGCAGCTTCGATTGGAGAGTACCGGCATGCGCAGCCAGGTTGTAAGCCTTGACGGCGGCAGCAATCGAGCCTGGGCTGTTTGTTGAGGTTGTCGATTCATGGAGGAATGCCCAACCTGAGTTATCTTTTGGAAAAACCTGTTGACTACCTCGATGCTCCAGATCTTTTCTGCCTCGATCTTTACAAATACTTCGAGTTGGATCAATTGGCAGCGCTTAGTGAGCCGACCTCGGTAATCCAAACGGATTCTGTTGAACTGTCTGCAAAACAGTAGGCTCATTGCAGGCAGCGTTTATCATTTGGGGGCGGTAATGCTCTCTCATATTTGCCGATGTGCTTGAACAGTATGGTGCGCCGGCACCCGCGACGAGGTGACGCTTGAAGCGCGGGCGCCGGAAAAAGAAAATGGCAACACCCGTTTTGCCGATGGCTTGGGTTCAATGAGCCCCATGCAGGACGCCGGGAAACCACTGCACCGCATTGTCATGATAGAGCTTTCGTAAAACCGGATATGGCAAAGCGAGGCCCTGCACAGCATGGCCGCGGTAGTCTAACATGTCGTCGGTTGCGAAGAACCGCCAGTCTTGCGCGTAAGATTCTTCCCACTGGCTCACTGTCTGCTGGATATTGTCCTGCGCCGAAAAACCATGGTCCGTGCCGTAGATCAACCGGCCCTGATATTTCATGATGAAAGCAATGATGTCGGCGCGCGGTTGCATCATGAGGTAAGGCATGCGGGCTGCCAGATCCACCGCGAAGTTAGGATAGCGATCGAGATGCTGCGCCAGTTGGTTGAAATTGCTCTCCATGCTGCCTAAATGCGCTCCCACCACGCGCAGGTCAGGATTCTGCTCAAGGATATGATCTCGTGCCTGAAGAATCTGTTCCTTTGATGCAGGGTGCGGCTTGCCGTACATGTACCATACCGGATTGTCAATAAAATAGCGGTAGTCAGGCGAATCGGGGTTGGGCGGGGCCCATGCTGAATTGGGATCGGCAACGTGAGCGATGAGAGTCTTGTGGTGGGCGGCGATATCCTTATAGATAGGCTCAAAAATGGGGTTGTCGGGCAGGATGTAATTGCCATTGCCGTCCTTGATTTCCATGCCGACATTTTTCCATAACTTTACGGCGATGGCCCCCTGGCTAAACTGCCGGTTGAGCCCGCGAATCGCGTTTGCGGCGAATCCGCTCTCTCCAAGTTTGTAGGGATCGAACGACGTGCATAGAACTGCGCGGCCATCGCTGCCATGAACAAACTTCAAGGCAGCTTCGCTCTCTGCCGATAAGTTTTTCGAAATCGGGTCGTGGGCATAATCATCGACAACGAGAATGTCTACAACGTGGAGATTGAGCCTGTTGAGCATCGCATAGAAGGCTGCATCGTTCCGGTAGACATGCGTGTGCGTGTCGATGGGATCGAGTGCGGTAAATTTCCGCAATTCCCGGCTCGTAAAGGGGCCGCTGACCGCTTTAACCTTGACTGTCGAGGGCGAGGCGGGGGGAGCCTGCTTCTGCTGCGAATGGCCGTATGCAACCATCCCTAACATAAACACAACTGATAGAACGAGTATCTTCACCCGCAACTTCATTAACGAGTAACTTGCCGCAATGATAAAGTTCACTCTAAAATCTCCCTTTCGACGGAATCTCAATATTGAAAACAAATTCGTGGGAATTATACATTCATTGGCACGGGCTAATAGAACAGTCCCCGACAGCCATTGAAGATCCACGCTGGCATGAAAGCCTGTTTACGGTCCCGCCAAAATCAATCGGCGCCCGCACAGATGCCGCCTGGCTTCGCTAGGAACCACAGCAGCTCAATCATGGGCGTTTTGAGACCAGATCGCCAAATGGAGCCAGCAGTTTGAATTTTTGATCCCAGGAGGTGTACATGATCCCGGTTGCGCCGGGCGTTTTGTCCATGGCATCCATCCATCCCTCGGCATTTCCCCTGGTTTCTTCCCAGGTGTCGGCGTCATAGTACGCTGCTGCATAGGTTTTGAAGCCGTGGCTGGAAAAGAATTCGAGGGATTGCCGATAAATAAAGAAATCCCAGCACATGATCACCATATCCTTCGGCAGGTACTTCCACGAGTCTACAAGGGAGCCGTCGACAAAGTAGTATTGCTTTACCGCGTACGGGTGACAACCATCGCCTTCGCCTTGCCGCCGATCTTCTTGCGAGCGTGATGTGGCGGAAGTGCTCGACCATGACCTCGGTCTTCTGGGCGAGGTTGTGCGGGTGCAGGCTGACGAAGCGGGCGATGCTTGCGCGTCGCCTTCTTCTCGGTCGACCTTGGGGTCGTCTCTCGATCGCCTTCGCAGCCGGTAATAGGTCTTGTAGGTCGTGTAGTTCTGGCAGCACGTCGAGGATGAAGCCCTCCTCGATGGCCTGCCGCATCGAGTAGAGGTGGAAGGGCTCGGCTTGCCGTCGGGGCCCGCGTGCCGAACAGCTCCAGCGTCTTGTGCTTGGGCGTGGCGGTGAAGGCGAAGAAGCTCAGGTTCGGCTGCTGCCCGCGGGCCTTATCGCCTTGAGCGATCTCGTCCTCGGCGGTCATCCTCGGCCTCGTCGGCGTCCTCCGTCTCGGCCGTTTCCAGGCTCGTCGCCGCCAGGACCTCCTTCAGGTTCGTGGCCGCTTCGCCGGTCTGGGATCCGTGGGCCTCGTCCACGATCAGGGCGTAGCGCCGGTTCGGGAGCTCGCCGATCTTCTCCAGCACGAACGGGAACTTCTGGAGCGTGGTGATGATGATCGGCGTGCCCGCTTCAGCGCCGTCCGCCAGCTGCGTCGAGTTCTCGTCGATCTTCTGGACGACGCCCTGCTTGTGCTCGAACTGGTAGATCGTGTCCTGCAGTTGCTGGTCGAGCACCCGGCGGTCGGTGATGACGATGACGGAGTCGAAGACCTGCTTGTCGTTCTCGTCGTGCAGGCTGGACAGCCGGTGGGCGAGCCAGGCGATGGTGTTGCTCTTGCCCGACCCCGCCGAGTGCTGGATCAGGTAGTTCTTGCCCGGCGCCTTCTTCTTCGCGCGTCGGCCATCGAGCTTCCGCACGGCGTCGAGCTGGTGGTAGCGGGGGAAGATGATCGCTCTCCTTGTGATCTTCTTGCCGCTCGATCTCGCTCCTCTGACGCCAGGTGGACGAAGCGGCCGAGGATGTCGAGCAAGCTGTCCCGCTGCCAGACCTCCTCCCAGAGGTAGCCCGTCGCGTAGCCGCTCGGGTGGTCCGGGTTGCCCGCTGCCGCCGTCGCGCCCCTGGTTGAATGGCAGGAAGCGGTGTCCTTCGCCGGCGAGCCTGGTCGTCATGTAGACCAGGTCGGGGTCGACGGCGAAGTGGACCAGCGCCCGCTCCTTGAACCGGAACAGCGGCTCCCGCGGGTCCCGGTCCTCGCTGGTATTGCTTGCAGGCGTTCTCGACCGTCTGGCCGGTGAACGGGTTCTTGAGTTCCGCCGTGGCGACCGGCAGGCCGTTCAGGCCCGATAACGAGATCGAGCGACAGGCCGGGGCTCCTTGATGCTGTAGTGGACCTGGCGGGTGATGGTCAGGACGTTTTTGGGCGTAGAGGGCCAGGGTCTCCGGGTTCATTCGGGTGGCGGGCTGGAAGTAGGCCAGCGCAGCTTGACGCCCCGGTCGGTGACCCCGTGCCGCAGGCAGTTTAGAGCATCCCCGCTGTGGCGAGTTTAGGCGGCGATGGCCTCAACGATCTTTGCATCGACCGTTCCGTCCCGTGGATCGCCCGTAACCCGCTGCCACTCAGTCTTTCTGAGGTGGGTGACAAAGAGGAAGCTCAACGAGGTCATCCTGAGTGTTCGAGTGCGAAAGAATAGCGGCATAAAATCAGCGGGATCGCCCTTTGCGGTAATCCATTGATGGAGTAGGTGATCCTCGATCGCTTGCTCGAAGCCCTTTCTCGGTGTGATCTACGGGCATGGGCATACAGATTCGGATTTTTCGACCGCTCTCCTCTTTAGGGCTGGGTTCTGCAGGCAGTGTCCAAGCCAGTCCTTCCATTCGGCTCCTGGCGTCAAATGACCGTCAAATAAGGACCGCTCGCGAGCCTTTGTCACGACTATCGGAAACCCTATCATTGTTGAGCTTTCCGACATTTCACGCCTCTTGACGCAACCTCGCCGGACACGGCTTTTGTCAAATGCCGTCAAATAGAGCCCGGCTATGCCCAGAATGGGAGGTAGCTGGCGAACTTCTTTCCCTGCTCTGGGTCAGCGGCTTGATGCAGCCTGGCGTCAACAGCTTCGGCAATGATCCGGGACGCCTTGGCCGCGTTGTGGTCCTCGATCCCGAATCGCTTCCGCAGCGAGGCGTTGGTCATCGGCTGTGCCGGAACACGAAACATAGGCAGGCATGCTGATAACACGCTCGAATCCGCTCCGGTGCAGTCCATCTCGTTGAGCTTGCGGTGGGCGAACAACGTCGCCTTGGTGAACCCCGGCTATCGTCGTGATCGCCGTGAAATCCGGGGCCGGAAGTTGGAACGCCTCGACCGCCGCGACCACCTTGTCGATGCCCGTACCGCCCTCCTCGCAGATCTTCATTCGCCGCATCATCGCCGCCAGTGCCTCGTTCCGGGATTTCGGCGGCGTGTCGATGAACCGGAGCGTATCCACCAGCGGTTCGCCGGGGTTGGTGATCTCCATCCGATCGGCGAAAATCTCGACCATCGGGCCTGCCCCGGTCACCGAGAAATCCTGATGGATCAGAGCATTGGCCACCAGTTCCCGGATCGCCGTCTCCGGGTACATCCGAACTTCCTTGCGGAACGCCTGTCCGATCGGTTCGTTCTGGGGCAACTGCGAGTTGATGAACGCCACCGCCGGCTCGAAGGCGAGGGCATATCCCTTCTGGGACGGCGGATCACGCCACTCCCGCTCCGTCTCCGTCCGGCCTGTTCCCTTGTACTTGATGACCCGGAGCGCCTTGCGGCCGAGCCGGTCGAACCGGCTCAGGTTCTTGGCGAAGAGCATCGCCCCCAGGTTCGTGATGTCGTAACGTCCCCCGGCTTGCGGACGATCAGCTTTTCTTCGACCAGCCGGCTCAGGATGCCCTTCTGGTCGGTGGGCAGCGTGATCTTGAGCAGGTCGAACGCACCCGAGAAGTCGAGCAGGGTCAGTACCTCTCCTGGGCGGAACGTCGGGCTTGGCGATCCCGACTTCAAACGGTTTTCGGGCAAACGA
>CAVRVZ010000010.1:0-32855 GCA_963724755.1 uncultured Acidobacteriaceae bacterium | reverse complement strand
CCTCGCAATGCTGCACCTGCCCGGGGGTGCCCCAGGTCTCGATTTTGAGATGGGATGAGACGGCTGGTCTCGCGAATTGGCTATAAGCTGTTCGCACGCACTCGAAGTGCAAAAGGAGACCAGCCGATGAAGAAGGTTATCAGAGCAGCCACGGGGAAGGAAAAGCCAGAGATCACCGTCGGTTTCGATCTTGGAGACCGGTTCAGCCATTACTGCATGTTGAACGCTGATGGGGACGCGATTGAATCGGGCCGCATGCAGACCAGCGAAGCAGCCCTGCGGCGGCACTTCGAAGGGGAGCCAACGATGCGCATAGCCTTGGAATGCGGCACTCATTCGCCCTGGATCAGCCGGCTGCTGGAGCAGTGGGGCCACCAGGTTATCGTGGCCAACGCGCGCAAGATTCGCGCCATCACCGCCAGCGAATCGAAGAACGACAAGAACGACGCCGAGAAGCTGGCCCGCTTCGCCTTTTGCGACCCGCGTCTGTTGTCTCCGATTCGCCATCGCAGCCCCCAGCGGCAACAGGATCTGAACCTGCTGCAGGCTCGCTCCACGCTGGTGCGCGCCCGGACCATGATCGTCAACGCGCTGCGTGGCATGGTAAAAAGCGCCGGTGGACGGTTGCCGACTTGCTCGACACAGGGCTTTGAAGCGCGCGTTGAAGCCTCGATTCCTCCGGCACTGGCCGAGGCGGCGCGCCCCTTGCTCAACCAGATCGCCGCGCTCAGCCTCAGCATCCGCCAGATGGATCGCGGCATCGAGCAGCTGGCCAGCCGCTATGCGGAAATCAAGTTGCTGCGCACCGTTCCCGGCATCGGCCCGCTGATCGCTGCCGCCTACGTGCTCACGCTGGACTGCCCCGACACGATCCAACACAGCCGTCAGGCCGGTGCGTTTCTAGGCCTGCGCCCGCGACAGAGCCAGTCCGGCGACTCTGACCCGCAGCGCCGGATCAGCAAAACCGGCAACGTTTATCTGCGCAGCCTGCTGGTGCAGGCCGCCCATTATGTTCTAGGCCGCTTCGGGCCCGACTCCGAGCTGCGCCGCTGGGGCTTGAAACTGGCCGCTTCAGGTGGCAAGCGCGGCAAGAAACGAGCCATCGTAGCTGTGGCTCGCAAACTGGCCGTCATCCTGCATCGCATCTGGCAAACAGGAAAAGCATGGCAAGCCTTTCCCCCAGCCGGGGCCGGGCCTTCCAAAGAGCAAACCTGCATGGCCTAAACGCAGCCAGCAAGCAATAGGGAGACGATTCCAAACTGCATAGCTCACCTCGCATTCGGGCGACTGCGACCCAGGTCTTGGCCAAAGAGGCCGCTTTTGAGATAGCAGCGCCCCATCATCGTCATCGGACACCACCATGCACCGAACCCCAAGCGAGTTCACCAGGAGTGCGGATAGAAGCCCGAGATGAATGCAGACAACAGAACAGCAAACGCAACGGCAAAAACAAAAACGCCACTAAGGAAAAAGCAAATGCAAAAACAAAACCTTGACACCACCAGCCGTCTCATAGAAGACCTGGGATACCGGCTACATCCCGCCTTTACGGCTCGCCGGCGGAACGATGCCATTCATGCGCAGATACTCCACCAGCTGCCCATAGTGGTCCATATAATGCGCAATTCCGTAGGCCACCATGTACGCGCGCGTATTTCCGCTGGGCAGCGCCACAAAGGCATTCTCCGGCTTCATCGCGTCAACATACGCGTGCGCCATGGCGAAAGAGTCCTTCAGCGCCTTCAAAATGTCGCCTCTCGTTTTTAGCTTCTCAATGTCGGCTCGAATGTCCGCGAGCGGTTTGTTCGATTGGTTGAAGTAATACTCGTTGGCTTCCGTCACATGCTTCAGTTGCTCGGCAAAGGTGCGCACGCCCTTGTACTCGCCGTATGTGGTGGGCGGCGCAAAGTCGAACTTGTCTTCGGGCATCGCCTCGGCGGCAGAAACAAACTCCTGTTCCGTCAGGTTCAGCAGCTTTCCATAAGACTGCGCGGGAGCGACCGGCGTGCCCACGGCCGGCTTGGGCGCCGCGGCCTTCTGGCCGGCAGCCAGCATCGGGGCTGCAATCAGCAGGCAGCAGCTTAGGACGCCGCCCGTAATGTGTGTCTTGAATTCCATGAAACCTCCTCCGCGGCACTGCCGCGTGCAGGAAATCTACCAGATCGACCGCCCCTGCCGATAGCTTCCCAATGTGAATCGCGTATTTACCGCTGCCGAATTCCTGCAATGGTGGAACGGCGGGCTGGCCCCCTAACGCCGCCAACTCCGCCAACACCGCTAACCCCGCTGCATCCGGAACAATCTTCCATCCTTCAGCGCAAATCGCTCGCCGCGCCACACAATCGTATCCCCCGCAAACCCCGCCGCCCACAGCCCCATTGCCACGGCATCGCGCAATGGCAGCAGCCACAAATTCGCCAGTACCTGGTGGTCGCCCAGCACCTCGGCGCCCACCGTCATGGCCAGCGCCAGGCGCAGAAAAAAGCTCAACCCCAGCAGCCACAAACTCACCGGACTCAGTCCGCTCGCCAGCACATTCAGCGCCGCCCACCCCAGCCCGTGCGTAAAGATCAGCCCCGCGTACCCCGCAGGCCTCGCCTCGCGCACCGTGCGCAGCCAGCGCAGCTGATGGTCGAAGAAGCCGCGCCAGCCGTATGCCGGCACGCTTGTTTCCACCACTTCGCCGCTCAGCTCTATGCGATAGGCCGCCTTCGCCACGCGCGCGCCCAGCTCGTAGTCATCGGCCACATAGTCCACCAGCGGCAGCAGGCCGCCGGCTTTTTCCAGCGCATCGCGCCGCACCGCAAGCGTCGAGCCCAGCCCGTAATGCAAGCCGCCCTCGATCATCTTCGACAGGAGCACTCCTGCCATAAAATCCGTGGCAATTCCCAGCGCTTCAAGCCGCGATGGCAGCCCGCCACCGATGATTGTCCCGTGCGCCTTGCCGCGATAAAGCGCCGTAACCAACCCGACTTGACCGGCCGTGTCAGGGCACGACTTCAGTCGTGCCGTTGATTCGCCAGTATCAATGTGGGCTTTAGCCCCTGAAGGATTTGTTTCCGGCGCGAAGCAGCTCATCACCCGCTCAAGATAGCGCGGGCTCACGGTAATGTCGGAGTCGTTGATGAGCAGAAAATCATGACGCGCGTGCGCGGCCAGCTGCACCAGCGTGCTCACCTTGCCGTTAGTTCCCAGCTGCTCAGGGCACTCCACCAGCCGGATCGCCCGCTCTGGAAACTCCGCCTGCAACTCCACCACGGCCGCTGCCGCGGGATCGTCCGGCGATGCCACACCAAACAGCAGCTCGAATTCGCCCGCATAGCTCTGGCGGCAATGGCTGCGGAATGCATCCATCATGCCAAGGTCGAGACCCTTCAGAGATTTAAGAATGCTCACGCCAGGCGAGAACACTTCCCGCCGCGCGCGCCTCTGGTGCAGAAAAACCCTCGCCGCTGCCAGCGCCGCCAGAAAGTATCCGATCCCGATCACGGCCAGCGCCGTTGTCGCGATCTCCACGGCCTGCGCCAATGCGTGCGGCATCAAAAAGCAGTGTACAGTGGTCAGTGATCAGATGTGGGGGCCTGTGCGAGGAGGCAAGATGGAAAGCAAAATGGCGGCGAAGTCATCTCGAGATCTGATAGTTTGGCAGCGGTCAATTCAACGATCAATGATGCAGAAGCCCTTTCGGACGAAGTCGGCAAGATGATTCACGCGATAATGGTCAAAATCAAGGATTAGATTAGAAGCTGTTTCATAACCGTCTCAGATTGTTCAAAACCCGTCCCGCAGGGGTTAAAGCCCGCGATTTCCCTAGCTTCTTTGCGGCACGGCTGAAGCCGTGCCCTTTCAAAACGAGGTTATGAAACAGCTTCTAGAGTGGGGTGGAGGCTCGCGTCGGCCTGATCACTGACCTCTGACCACCGACCACCGACCACTGATCTACTCGTACCTCAGCGCCTCAATCGGATCCAGATTCGCCGCCTTCCACGCCGGATAAATCCCAAACACCAGCCCGATCGCGCAGGAAGCGCCGAATCCAACCAGCACCCAGGTGGTCGAGAGCGTGGCCGGCAATCCGATGGGCAGCAGATACACAATCCAGGTAACCGCGGCGCCCAGCAGAATGCCCAATGCGCCACCAATCGAGCACAGTGTCACCGCCTCCATCGTGAATTGCGTCAGGATGGTCCGCCTCGTAGCGCCGATGGCCTTGCGCACCCCGATCTCGCGCGTCCGCTCGGTCACGCTCACCAGCATGATGTTCATCACTCCCACGCCCCCCACCATCAACCCCACGCTCGAAACTGCGATCATAAAGATCACCAGGCCAACAGTCAGCTGATCCCAAAGCCGGGAGAGCGAATCGGGCCCGAAGATTTCAAAATCATCCGGCTTCTGTACGGGGACTTTGCGCCGGATGCGCAGCATCTCGCGAATCTCTTCTTCCACCAGATCCTTGTTCTTCGGGTCGTCGTACTTCACGATGAGGTTCAGGTCCTTGATCTCCGGGTGCAGGTTGTGAAACGTGCCCCATGGAAACACGATGACGTTGTCGCGCGGATTCTTGCCGCTGCCGAAGGGTTGTTTCCGCTTGTCAAGCACTCCAATCACCGTGTAAAGCCCGGATTCGACCGCGATTTCCTTGCCCACTGCCGGTTCGTCGCCGAAAAGTTCCTGCCACGTGTCGTGGGCAATTACCACAACATGCGCAGCGCGCGCAGCTTCGGCGTCGGTAAACATGCGGCCCTGCAGCATCGTGAGGTCGGTTACGTCCATCACCTCGGGGAAATCACCCGCCAGAATCGTCCCGGCAACCTTCTTGTCCTTATACCTCGCGCTCACTGCACCCACCTGGAAGCTCTTGATGTAGTCCCCCTCGGCATCGGTGGTGATCACATGAGGCAGCGCGCGCAATGCCAGTGCGTCATCGGTGGTCAGGTATTTGCGCGCCAGCATCTCCGCAGTCGGCCGCACATTGATAATGGGCAGCCTTCCGACCCAGAAAACATTCGATCCCAGAGAATTGATAAAACTCGAGACGCGGATATTAATCCCATTCACGACCGAAGAGATCGTAATGACAGTGGAAATTCCGATCACGATGCCCAGAATCGTCAGCCCCGAGCGCAGCTTGTTGGTGCGCAGAGTATCCAGCGCCATCTTTACCGATTCACCGGTTTGCCCGCTTCTCGCCATAATGCAGTTCTCAGTTCACAGTCGTCAGTCTTCAGCTCTCAGTGATCAGTCGCTGAACTTCAACTGACAACTGCCTTCAAAGCTCAGACCGCAGCGCCACCACCGGGTCCAGCTTGGCCGCCTGGCTGGCCGGATAAACGCCAAAGAAAATTCCCACCGATCCGGCCAGAAAGAGTCCCAGAAAAATCGCCCACACCGGCACGGTGGTCGGGAATCCGATAACGATGGTGATGATTTTTCCCACCAGGATTCCGCAAAGCACGCCGATGGCCCCGCCCGTCACCGCCATCAATCCGCTCTCGATCAGGAACTGCAGCAACACGTCGCGCTGCTTGGCGCCCAGCGCCTTGCGCACGCCGATCTCGCGCGTCCGCTCCGTCACGCTCACCAGCATGATGTTCATGATCACCACGCCGCCCACCACCAGTGCAATCGACGCCAGCCCCAGCACCACCCACGCAAACAGTCCCAGCAATTGGTTGGCTATGTCCAAAAACGTATCGTTGGTCTCAATCTCGAAGTCGTCCGGCGTACCCGGCGCGTCGTGGCGACGCGTCCGCATCAGTACCCGCACCTCATCCTCGACCCTTTCCATAGCGGGTGCGCCGCCGCGGACGCGCGCCAGGATGTCTATCGAATCGTTGTACCCATAAATCTGCTGATAGGTGGTAATGGGAATCGCCACCCAATTGTCCTGCGACTGGCCCAGCGTGTTGCCCTGCCGCTCGCCAACGCCCACAATCGTGTACTGAATGCCGTCCACGCGAATCTCTTTGCCGATCGGATCGCCCTCGCCCATCAGGTTATCGACAATGTCGTAACCCACAATCGCGGCGTGCGTGGCGTGCTCCTCGTCGGACGGCGTAAATCCGCGCCCGATCGCAATATCGACGTTGGTCAGCGGCAGCATCAACCACGTGTAGCCGCGAATACTTGTGTTGTCGCTGGAGTGCCCGTTGTAGACCACCTTGGTCGACTTGCTCAAGGTTGCGCCCACATCGCTGCATCCCGTGCACAGGTCGCGCACGGCCTCGTAGTCCTCTATGCGAATGATCTTGCGCTTGTGAAAGCGAAAATAGTCCTGGGCATTGAAAATCACGCTCGGCATCTGCGCCACATCGATAACGTCGGCCCCATACCCCGAGATTTTGGTGCTCACGTAGCGCTTGGCGCCCTGCACCATCGTGATCACCATGATCACCGAGGCCACGGCCATCACCACCCCAAGCTGGGTCAGAATGGTGCGCAGCTTGTTTGCCCACAGCGATTGCAGCGCGAGTTTGAAGGCCTCTCGAAGTGGCATAGTCCCGCCTTTAGAATACGCAAAAGCCCCGGCCCATGTTCCTGCCTCCCGGGTTTTCTATTCCCTATTCCCTGTTCCCTGGTCCCTGTCCTCTCGTTCCCTTGTTCCCTATGTCCCTAGGTCCCTGTACTCCCAAACCCCTTCGCCGCCCGGGCAGAATCTTCCAGGCTCTCCACTTCCTCCACCAGCCCCGTCAACACCGGCACCGGAACCATCTGCGCAATCTTCTCCCCGGCCTTCAGCTCCACGGCCGCATCGCCCAGATTCGTCATCACCACCAGAATCTCGCCCCGGTAGCCGGCGTCGATCACCCCGCCCGTGGTGGCAATCCCCCGAGCCGCCATCGAAGAGCGGTCGCGCACCAGCAGCCCCAGTGCCGCGCCCGTCTTTGGGTCCCTCGCCTCCACGGCAATCCCCGTCCGCACCTTTACGGTGGCGCGCGGCCCCAATTTGATCCCCTCCAGCGCAAACAGGTCGTAGCCCAGGTCCTCGCCCGGATGCGCCACCACCGGCAGCCGCGCACCCGCCTCCAGCCGCTTTACTCTCAGCATGAATCGATAGTAGCGGAGTTGGCGGGGTTAGCCCGTGCCGCAGAATCGAATCTGAACGCGCATTGAACGAGAGCTCCAGCCCCGAATCTCGCGGGGCTCGCAACAAGTTCGCACCCAACCCTGACTCCCCTGACCCCGCTAACACCTCTGCGGCGCCAAAATGGCCGGCCCCGGTGGGGGGGCTACCCATCGGGGCCGTCGTTATCTGACAAGAGAACTCGTAAGCCGAATTCTGTTTATGCGGTCATTCCTCTAGGCGCCGCGTTGCCGCGAACGCTCATCAGCGACCTACCCGGAGGTTTCGACAACTGCTCGAACCGTCTTGCCGCATCGGGCCGATGCGCAGCCGGCGTCTGGCTCTTGGCCCCGGCTTCCCTCCCTATTTGGTCTTGCTCCGTGTGGGGTTTACCCTGCCACCGGCATTACTGCCGGCGCGGTGCGCTCTTACCGCACCTTTTCACCCTTACCGGACAGCGGGTGCCCCACATCTCGATTTTGAGATGTGGGAAATCACCGTCGCGGCGGTTTGTTTTCTGTGGCACTGGCCGTCCACGGGCCTTTACGCCCGCGTCCCGGACGTTATCCGGCACACTGCCCTGCGGAGTTCGGACTTTCCTCTCCCGGCAACCCCAGTCCGCCGTGGCCGACAAGGACTTCCGGCAGCGACCGCCCGGTCCTCCTGCCAGCCTCCAGTGTACCGCGAATTGGGATTACCAGTTGCGGTAGGGGATTTTGCAGTCTTTGACCTCCGCGCCCCGAATACTTTCCTTCTTTAGCAGCATCTGAACGGAATTCATCGCCTCGTCTCGGTGCGGGCACGGTCCCACTATGATCTCTTTGATTTCTAGCTGATGGTCTTGCCATCCCAGCGGAACACTAAAGTATGGAGTAAGCATCGAGCGTCCAAGCCTGAATTCGAGGTCGTAATAAATGAGGTGACGAGATGCTCGGCATCAGTCCTTAGGCATGTTTCTTCATTTTCATCATAGTATCTACAGCTAGTTAGCGCGTCCGGGTCATTGTAAAAACGTCCGGGTCGATCCAGCAAGAAATGCGCTCCTGCGGCGCGAAGATAGCTTCTTGAAAACCCAATGCTGTATCCTCCAGACGCGCCCGCATACGCCCTCCATTGGCTCAGGAGATTTCCTTTCTCAGAAAAGGAAGTAACAAAAACGTCTTGTGACGTGACCCACGATAACATTGAGACGCCTTGGCTGAATATCTCCTCGTCTTCGCACTCAATCTTCCCGGAGCGTTTGACGGGCTCCATCCCAAACGAAAGCATCATAGCGTCTGAATTAACTCGCCTATTCAGCTCATCCAATAAAACTTGGAAGACGATTCTTCCCTCGCTCGTATCGTTCAGGTACCGGAGGTGTGTTGCCCGGATACTCCTGTCCTGGATTATTCCAAGCAAGCCATTTTGATCGGTGTAGTGATAGAGCGGCCCCTCAGGTTTCGATTGATCCCCTGCTGATTCGTTCGGTTTCGGTTCTGGCGCTTCCATTGCTCACTCCGCCTTCACCACACACACTATAGCTTTTCCGGCCACTTGCGGCTGGTGTGAATCACAGAAGCAATCTGGATCACATCGTCCACGACGCGATACGGAATGATGTAAGGAAGACCGGGGATGACCAGCTCGCGTGTGCCCTCGATCCGTCCAGGCCGCCCGATATGAGGGAACTTTTGCAGCCGAAGCGCGGACTGCACAATAACAGCGGCGACGCGGTTCGCGGCCGCAGGACTATCTTTTGCGATGTAGTCGTGAATCGAAGCAAGCCGCCGAATGGCGCGCCGGCTCCAGCGGAGCTTCACAGGGGAGGCGGCAGCTCATTCTTGTTTCCCCAACTCCGCAGCCATTCGATCACTTTCTCGTTGGGGGCGCATTCACCGGCCTCGATCTCAGCGAATCCTGCCTCGATTTCATGCTGCTTCCATTGATCGTAGTCGCCCGCAGACCGATGGCCGCACAGCGTCAAACCGCCGGTCGACGTCATCTTCCACTCCACGGCATCGCCAACGGAGAGATTCGCCTTCCGCAGCAGGTCTTCGGGGATCTCCACAGTGACCGTGCGTCCCTTACGAGCAATCTGTGTGGCCATACCGTCCGCCCTCATCCCATGGTAACCCGAATGCACATCCTCGTGCCACGCAATTCCCGGAGAGCCGCCTCCGGCGCCAGACCCGTCATACGAATCATTTGCATCCAGAGACCGTTCCAGCCCATCCCATCTGCGGCGGACGGTTTCCTGCACTTGCGTCTCTCCACATACCACTTCGTCCGCATTTCCCGCGGAACCGACCTCAAAGACACGGAGACCCTGATGAAAATTGCCTCTACCATCGCCCGCATCCTGCTAGGCGCACTCTTTCTCTTTGCCGGCTCCAACCACATCCACCCCTTTTTGCCCATGGGCAAAATCCCTCCCGGGCCGGCCGGCGACTACATGAACGGGATGCTGGCGACAGGTTATTTTGTTTTTGTTGGCTTCTGCGAGGCGCTCCCGGCGTTGCTGTTGTTGATCAACCGCTATGTGCCGCTCGCTCTCACCGTGCTCGCCGCGGTCATTACCAACATTCTCGTAGTCGATGTGTTGATGGCTCACCAGGCGCTGCCCGTAGGCATCGTTCTCGTCATTCTGTGGCTGCTCACGGCGTGGCGTGTGCGTTCAGTGTTGTTACCGCTGTTGCGCCCGCGTGCGGCCGATTCAGCTGGTTCGCGCCCTTAACCATCAACCTCTAAAATCAAAGCAGGCTTGTGATCCAGTACTTCTATCTCGGCCGCGTCGACTACGGCGAAGCCCTCCACCTTCAGGAAGAGCTGGTGGCGCTGCGCACCGCCGACCGCATCGGCAACGTGCTCCTGCTGCTTGAGCACCCACCCGTGCTTACGCTGGGCCGCAACGCCACCCGCTCCAACATCCTCGCGTCGGATGAGTTACTAAAAAGCCGTGGCATCGCCCTCCACGAGATCAACCGCGGCGGCGACGTCACCTATCACGGCCCTGGCCAGCTCATCGGCTACCCCATCTTCGATCTGCGCAGCCTGCGCCCGCCTTCTGCCAATCGCCTCGGCCCGGTCGACTTCGTCCGCCTCATGGAACAAGCTCTCATCGGCCTCTGCGCCGAGTTCGGCGTCCCTGCCGGCCAGATCTCGAAACTCACAG
The DNA here is from genome assembly GCA_963724755.1 of uncultured Acidobacteriaceae bacterium. Classification (GTDB taxonomy): domain Bacteria; phylum Acidobacteriota; class Terriglobia; order Terriglobales; family Acidobacteriaceae; genus Telmatobacter. The sequence goes on along the minus strand of CAVRVZ010000010.1, from coordinate 22,635 downwards.
GCGTCTGGTGCGGCCTGCCACAGCCACAAGATTCGCCCGGCGAGTTGCCAGGCGCCGCACCTCAATCCGTAATTGGTGGACGCAAAATCGCTGCCATCGGAATCCACGTCGCCCGAGGCGTCACCTCGCACGGCTTTGCCTTCAACGTCACCACCGACCTCGCCGATTTCGCCCTCATTAACCCCTGTGGCATCACCGGCTGCCCCGTCACGAGCCTCGCAAGGGAAGCCTCAAACCCAGCGGCGCTGCCCAGCCTCGAATCCATCGCCCACGAGGTCGCGCGCCGGTTCGGCCAGGTCTTTAACGAGCCGGTTCTGGCCCTTGAATCCCTGGCCGTTCTCCGCGCCCAGGCGCAAGACCTGGTCCTCAATCACAGCCTTTAGTTGTTGGCGTCAAAAGCGCACTCGCCGAGCCCGATTCGTCGAACCCAATTCCAGCCCCTGCGGTGAAGAATGCAATACCCCTTGCCTGGGCATCCTTAACTGAAATCTTCCTTTTGTCCGCGGCCCTGCCTGCGGTATAGTCACAGCACCGCTCGGTTTCCCTGCTTCCTCAAACCAAAAGGAGTTTTCGCCATGCCTCGTCTGTCGGCCGCGTATTCCTGCACCCGTCTACTCGCCGCGCTTGCGCTCTTCTCGCTCGCCGCCACAACCGTGCTGGCCCAGGCAGGCGGAAATGCACCTCCCGCGCGCGCCGCAGCACCCGCGGCCGCAACTCCGGGCGCCGCAGCTCCAGCCGCCGGCCCCGGCCAAAGCGGGGGCGGCGGCGGAGCCTCCGACGGCCAGGACATCCTGCTCAAACGTATGGATGACCTGATGTGGTACCAGAAACTCGGCGACATCGCCGAGATCGACAAGAGCGAGATCGCCGGCGCGCCCAACCCGCACATCAAAAACAAAAAGGCCCCCGGCGCAACCAATCCGCTCATCATCCACGTCTACACCTTCATTCCCAAAAACCTCGACCGCACCAAAAAGCAGCCGCTGATCGTCTACGTCCACCAGGGGGTCCACCAGTCTCTTGACACCACCATCGACGCGCACCAGCTCCGCGAATTGCTCCAGCGGGGCTATACCATCGTCTCCACCGACTATCGCGGTTCCACCGGCTACGGACGCCAGTACTTCGAAGCCATCGACTACGGAGGCCTCGAGGTCGACGACGTCTACCGCAGCATGAAATGGATGCTCGACCGCTACAGCTTTCTCGACCCCAGCCGTGTGGGCATCATCGGCTGGAGCCACGGCGGGCTCATCACGCTGATGAACATCTTTCAGCACCCGCACGACTATGCCTGCGCTTACGCAGGCGTGCCCGTCTCCGACCTGGTGGCGCGCATGGGCTACGAGACCGAGGGGTACCGCGAGATTTACTCCGCTCCCTACCACATCGGCGAGAGCGTGCATGACGACATCGAGGAGTACCGCAGGCGGTCGCCAGTCAACCACGCCGCCGAGCTCGACACGCCGCTGCTCATCCATACCAACACCAACGACGAGGACGTGAATTACCTCGAAGTCGAACACCTCATCCAGGCGCTCACCTTCGAGCACAAGAAGTTCGAGTACAAGGTCTACAAAGACGCCCCCGGAGGCCACTACTTCAACCGCATTGACACTCCCCTTGCCATCGAGTCACGCCACGAGATCTATAAATTCCTCGCGGGCTACCTGCATCCCGATCATCCGGCGGAATAATGGTTCAATCGGTAACCCCCAATGACCTGAACGCCAAATTCGAGCCGTCCGAATTTCAATCGCCGCTCAGCGTCGGCGGAATCCGTCGGTGTTCTGCCTGAACTCGAGACACCATGAAGAAATTGCTTGAAGAAACTGCGCACCGGGCAGCCCGCTATCTCACGGGAATTGCCAATCGGCAGGTCGTACCGCTGCCTGCGGACGTGGCACGATTGGAGGCGCTGGGCGGGCCCCTGCCTCAGTCGCCATCGGCTCCCTCGATGGTTTTAGCGCTGCTTGATGACATTGGGTCGCCCGCGACGGTCGCCACGGCCGGAGGCCGCTATTTCGGATTCGTCATTGGCGGCTCGCTCCCTGCGGCACTGGCAGCCAATTGGCTGGCGGCTGCGTGGGACCAGAACGCGGCATTGCAGGTAATGTCTCCAGTGGCGGCAAAGCTGGAAGAAATTGTCCTGGAATGGATGGTGAACTTGCTGGGTCTTCCCCCAGGATCGGGGGCGGGATTTGTTACTGGCACCACGATGGCAAACTTTTCCGCCCTGGCCGCGGCACGGACTGCCCTCCTGACACGTGCTGGATGGAGCGTAGAGGAGGACGGATTGTTTGGAGCGCCTCCGATTCGCGTGGTCGTAGGCGATGAAGTTCATGTTTCGGTGTTGAAGGCGTTATCGATGCTTGGGCTCGGGCGGTCGCGAGTGACGCGGGTTCCGGCTGACGGCCAGGGACGCATGCGAGTGGACGCGCTGCCTGCGCTCGACCATCGCACAGTGGTCTGTATCCAAGCCGGAAACGTGAATACCGGTGCGTTCGATCCTGTAGGGGAAATCTGCTCTCGTGCGCACGAGGCAGGCTGCTGGGTGCATGTGGACGGGGCCTTCGGTCTTTGGGCGGCCGTATCGCCTCTGTACGCGCCTTTGCTGGCCGGCGCCGGCAATGCCGACTCCTGGGCAATCGATTGCCACAAGTGGCTGAACGTGCCCTACGATTCCGGCGTCGCAGTGGTGCGCACGCCAGAGTATCTCCACACCGCAATGACTTTAAGCGCCGCCTATCTAACGCCGGGCGGAGGACGCGAGCCCTGGCACTACGCGCCTGAAGGATCGCGGCGGGCGCGCGGGGTGGAGTTGTGGGCGGCAATGCGCTCATTGGGATCGAGCGGGTTGCGGGAAATGATTGAGCGAAACTGCCGCCAGGCGAAAATGTTCGCGGAAGGGTTGCTCCAGGCGGGATTCGAAATCCTGAACGACGTGGTCCTGAATCAGGTGCTGGTCTCGTTCGGTGCAGCAGAGAACACGCGCAGGGTCATCGCAGAAATCCAGAAAGACGGTACCTGCTGGTGCGGAGGAACCGAATGGCAAGGGCACACGGCGATGCGAATCAGCGTATCCAGTTGGGCCACCACGGATGAGGATGTCGAGCGCAGCATAGCAGCAATCATCGGAATCGCAAGGCGCGAAAGTCGTTAAGGCGCGTGACGGTTGAGAAAGTTGCCAAAAACCTCGCCGCCGCGCTCGTCCGTCCCGTTCATGTTTGTCATTGCTCCTGTATCACGCCAACTCGCCAATTCCTCATCGGGAAACCCTCCGGCACTCCGGCTTGGACGATGCTGCCGCCTTTTGTCTCGGCCCTGCATGGCAGGATTCTTGTGCACCGGGTGCAGGGGGCTATGTCCGCTGGCATGGCTGGACTATATCGAATGGCAGAATTGAGCAGCTTGTGGGGGTTCCTGCCCGCGCCGGAAACGGCGAGCTGCGAACCATCTTCGATGCGCACTGCGACCCGGCAACTGCGAACTCGCAACTGTCTTCGATATAATCCGGCAGGAGCCTGATTCGCCACGCGAAGACACGTCGATCGCAGGGCAGCACCCTCTTTTTCCGAGCTTCGTTAGCCCCGCCAGCTCCGCGATCTCCGCCAAGAAAGGGACGCATGCCAACGGACGTCATCATGCCCCAGATGGGCGAGTCGATCTTCGAGGGCACCATCACCAAATGGCTCAAGAAGGTCGGCGACGCCGTCCAAAAAGACGAGGTGCTCTTCGAAATCTCCACCGATAAGGTGGACGCTGAAATTCCCTCGCCCGTCGCCGGCGTCCTCACTGAAATCCGCGTCGACGAAGGCGCCACCGTCGAAGTCAACACCGTCGTTGCCGTCATTGGCGAGGCCGGCGCAGTTAGCCACACCTCCGTTCCAGCCCCGAAGGCTGCCGCACCGCAGGTGCCTGCCACCACTCCGGCCCCAAAGGCCGCCCCACCGCAGATGCCCGAGGCGCCGCAGGGCCGAATCCGCTCCACGCCGCTGGCTCGCCGCATCGCTAAAGAACACGGCCTCGACTTGAGCCGCATCTCCGGCTCCGGCCCCGGCGGCCGCATCGGCAAAGAAGATGTGCTTCGCGCTGCAACCGCGCCACATACACCGGTCCCAAAGGCTGCCGCACTGCAAGTGCCCCCACCGCAGGCGGCGCAGGCACCCCCGCCCGATCTCGCCAGCCTCCCGTCAGAACCCGTCCCCCTCACCCGCATGCGCGCCATCATTGCCGGGCGCATGGTTGAGAGCGTACGCACCAGCCCTCATGTCTACACCGTCTACAAAGTCGATATGACCCGCATCGCGCGCCTGCGCGAGCGCCATAAGGCTGCCTTCGAACAGAGCCACGGCGTCAAGCTCACCTTCATGCCCTTCATCGCCGCCGCAGCCGTGGCCGCACTGCGCCGCTGCCCCATACTCAATGCCTCGCTCGAAACCACCGGCCCGGCAGGCGCGCAGGGCCTTGCCATCCGCTACCACCGCAACATCAACCTCGGCATCGCCGTGGCTCTCGACTGGGGCCTGATTGTGCCCGTCATTCGCCAGGCCGAACAGGCATCGCTCGCCTCGCTGGCCCGTTCCATCGCCGATCTCGCCCTCCGCGCCCGCACCAAGAAGCTCTCGCCCGACGAGGTTGGCGGATCCACGTTCACCCTCACCAACGCCGGCGCATTCGGCGGCGAATTCGGCATGCCCATCATCAATCAGCCCGAGTCGGCCATTCTCGCCATCGGCGGCCTGCGCAAGGAGCCGGCCGTCCTCACCGATGCCGAAGGCAACGACACCATTGCCATCCGGTCGATGCAGTACTTCTGCCTGGGCTTCGATCACCGCCTCATCGACGGCGCCGACGGCGGCAAATTCATGCTCGACTTCCAGAAGACCCTCGAAAACTGGAACCAGGAAATCGTCTAAGTCCGCCATTTAGAAGGATGACAGGAGGATGAAATGGCTCGTTTCTTCACCTGCCTTGCGCTTGCTCCGCTGGTTGCCATATCGTCGTGGGCGCAATCGCCGGCGGCTTCCGCGCTGCCCTATTCCCCAAGCCTCGATCCCGCGTCGATGGACCGCACGATCGACCCATGCGTGGATTTCTATACCTATTCGTGCGGCGGGTGGCAAAAGAAGAATCCCATCCCACCCGACCAGACCTCGTGGTCCGTGTACGGCAAGCTGTATCAGGACAATCTCGTTTTTCTCCGCGGCATTCTTGAAGAGGCCGCCGCAGCCAAGGGACCGCGCAGCCAAGTCACGCGCGAGATCGGCGATTTTTACGGCGCGTGCATGAACGAGACCGCCGTCAACCAGCGTGGGCTCGGGGCCATTCAGCCGCAGTTAAGCACGATTGCCGCGCTCCACTCCGTGCACGACATCGCGCCGCTCCTCGCAACTATGCAACTGCCCGGTGGCAGAACCCTGCTCTTCACGGCAGGGTCCGCGCAGGATCCCGACGATTCTGAGCAGCAGATTGCGAATCTGGGCCAGGGCGGGCTCGGCCTGCCCGATCGCGACTACTATACAAAAGACGATCCCAAGTCGAAGGAAATCCGCGACAAGTATCTCCATCATGTCGAGAAGGTCTTCGGGTTGCTCGGCGACGCGCCAGATGCAGCGGCCAGGAACGCACAGACCGTGATGCGCATTGAAACCGCGCTGGCCGCGGCTTCCTGGACCCGGGTCGAAATGCGGAATCCATACAACCTGAAAGATAAGGTCTCCATGGCCGGACTCGAGCAGCTCGCTCCCGATTTTGATTGGCCCAGCTATTACCGCTCCGCCGCCTACCCGCATTTCGACATCGTGAATGTAAGGTCCCCGAAATTCTTCAAGCAGGTTGACGAGCTGCTCACCAGCGAGCCTCTCGAGAACTGGAAAGCGTATCTGCGCTTTCATGTTGCCGAGGCCTATTCGCCTTTTCTTTCGCAACCCTTTGTGGATGAGAATTTCAATTTCTTCAGCGCCTATCTGCGCGGCGCAAAGCAGCAGCAGCCGCGCTGGAAGCGCTGCGTGCAATACACCGACTCCAACCTCTCTGAAGCGCTTGGCCAGGCGTATGTCGCCAAGGTCTTTTCGCCCCAGCTCAAAGCGCAAACGCTGGATATGGTCGATCGCATCGAAGCCGCCATGCGCCAGCGGATCGAACAGCTCGACTGGATGAGCCCTGAGACAAAGAAGCAGGCCCTGATCAAGCTCGATGGAATTCGCAACAAGATTGGTTACCCCGACCATTGGCGCGATTACAGTTCCATCAAGCTCACGCCCGGCGATTTTGCAGGCGACATCGAGCGTACCGGCGTATTTGAGCAACGCCGCCGCATCGGCAAGGTCGGTTGCCCCGTCGATCATGGTGAATGGTCAATGTCGGCATTCACCGTGAACGCATACTTCAGCCCGCAGATGAACGACATCAACTTTCCCGCCGGAGTGTTGCAGCCTCCCCTTTACGATCCCAAAAGCGACGATGCTCCTAACTACGGCGACACCGGCGGCACCATCGGCCACGAACTTACGCACGGTTTTGACGACGAAGGCAGTCAGTATGACGCTAGAGCCTGTTATTAACTTTGTTCCATTGTTTGCATTGGGATAGGGATTTCCGGTCGAAGCTGTTCATGCTCAAGGCATGAAGGCGAATCGAAGGGGCTATCCCAGCGACGTTACGGACGAGGAGTGGGCGTTTGTGGCGCCCTACCTGGCCTTGTGCAAAGAGGATTCGGCGCAGCGCGATTACCCGTTGCGCGCGGTGTTCAACGCTTTGCGCTACATCGTGCGCACTGGCGGTCAGTGGCGATACATGCCTAACGATCTGCCTCCCTGGACGGTGGTTTATCAGCAAACGCAGCGTTGGATCCGGGCCCGCTGTTTCGAGGCCATGGTGGAGGATTTGCGGATGCTGTTGCGGGAGTTCTCCGGGCGCAAAGGACAACCGACGGCGATGATCCTGGACAGCCGTACCCTGCAATCGACGCCGGAATCTGGAGCGCGAGCAGGCTATGACGGAGCTAAGCGGCGCAAAGGATCGAAAGTGCATGCGGCCGTGGATACGCTGGGCCATCTGCTGACCCTGCACGTCACGCCGGCCGACGAGCAGGATCGTGCTCAGGTCGGCGAACTGACCCGGCAAGTGCAAGAGATCACCGAGGAGAATGTCGAATTGGCTTACGTGGATCAAGGTTACACAGGCGAGGCGGCGGAACAAGCGGCTGCCGGGCACGGCATCCAACTGGAAGTGGTCAAACATACTCAAGCCAAACGCGGCTTTGTCCTGTTGCCACGCCGCTGGGTAGTGGAGAGGAGCTTCGCTTGGGCGGCGCGTTTTCGCCGCCTCGCCCGAGATTACGAAAGACTTGCCACCACGCTCGGCGCCTTCCACTTCCTCGCCTTTGCCTGCCTTATGATCGCTCAACTCTTTAGGCTCCTCGCATGAAGTTAATAACAGGCTCTAAAGGCAACCTGAAAAACTGGTGGACCAAGGAAGACCGGGAGAGATTCGATGCGCGCACCAAGTGCGTCGCCGATCAGTACTCCTCCTATACCGCCGTTGACGACGTTTACGTCAATGGCAACCTGACGCTCGGTGAAAACGTCGCCGATCTCGGTGGGGAGATCCTGGCCCTCCTGGCCTGGCAAACCAAGGATCAGGGAATGGATCTCGAGCCCATCGACGGCCTGACTCCAGAGCAGAGATTTTTTGTCGGCTTCGCGCAGTGGGATTGCGCCAACGAGCGCCCTGACGATCTCCGCATGCGCGCCATCACCGATCCGCATTCGCCGGCGAAGTTCCGCATCAACGGAGTGGTTGTCAACATGCCGGAGTTCGGCAAGGCATTCGGCTGCAAACTCGGTCAGCCCATGGTTCGCCCGCCGGATCAGGTATGCAAGGTCTGGTAAATCGTCTCTACCTCAAGCCGGTCAAAATTGAGGAGGCGTCGCCGGCAGCGCCGTCGACTGGATGCCTTCGCACATCCAGTTGTTCACGGTCAAATTTCCCTGGCCGTCCAGCATCACCGTCCAGATGGTGTCGTAGTCATTCGGCGGCCAGCCGGGCGCCGTGGGCGCGCCGCCCTGCGGAAAATAGCTTGCGATCAGCGCATTCACTGTGGTCGCAATCATATTGTGCTCCCACCCCAGCAGCACGGTCTGATTGGAGAATTTACCGCCGTTGAAGAAAAAGCTGCTGGTTGCGGGACCCGAGGTCCAATCGAATCCCGAGGCCAGTCCAAAAGGCAGGTTGTAGGCAATCGCGTAGGGTTCCACGGTCATTGACGGCCTCACGTACGACCAGGCGGAATTTCCCCCTGCGCTCTGCGAGCCCGTCACCGGCTGCGCGGGGTCCATCGAATACACCAGCGTGGGATGAATCTTGCCTTCGAGTGCATACGGAAGATCCAACGCCCGCCATTGCCCTGCGCCCACATTGTTCCCGTCGTCCCAACTGCCTTGGGGATGCGCCTCGCCATGCCGAATCATATAAAAAGTTTCGTTGGTGTTTGTCCCCGCTGGAATTGCGGCTCCGTTGCGGCCGCCGGTTACGGTAATGCTGAAGGGCGCCTGCTGCGTGCATGTGGCGCTGGTGGGCACCCGCGAAGGCAGCGCAGGGTAGCTTCGAGCCGGGTACATATTCGTGTAGTAAGTAACCAGGCTGGCGCTTCCCGACTGCGCGATTGAAATAACGTAAATAGCATTCGCGCCCTGATAACTCTGGGGCAGTGCCAGGTTGTAACCCTTCATGCGGGCAATGTTCGCCATCAGCGCGCTGGTCGTCTCCCACGGCGCCGAGAAAACGTAAAACCCCGGCATCTTTGCCTCGAAGATGTGGTTTATCAGCGATTCGTTGTCGCCTCCCTGGTCGCTGAAATCCAGCCCCTGGCAACTCGTGCAGTATTGCGAAGGTGAGGCTCCGGCGGGCGCGAAAGAAGCATTCAGCGGGTAGCTATAAGCCGTATACGGACTGCCGTACCCCGGATAGATTGTCGACAGGGTTACCTGATTGAGAAGGGCGAATTGCTCAATGGTTTCAGGAGCCGCCATATCGGGATAATTGTTTGCGGTTTGCAAATGCGTCAGCGGTTCGAGCGTCGCGATCAGGGTTACGTTCCGCCCGCCCAGAATCTGCTGGCGGAGGAACGTGGCCATCAGCAGCGACCGCTGCAAGCCCTGGCTGGTCAGGTTTGCCGTGTTCGGATTCACATCCCCGTAGGATTGGTAAGACAAATCGCCGCTGACCACAAAAATCAGGTTGAGACTTGCCGCGTTTAGCGGACCGGGGTTGAAATTGCCGGCGGCCGGAGCAGGACCCGCGGCTGGGCTCTTGCAGCCGGCCAGCGCGGCCGCAAGCACCCAGGACAAAACCACGGCGAGAAGAGCAATTCTTTTCATCCCCAAGAGGCCCTCCAGCGAGGACTTGGCCCATTCGGTTAAGGATACAGAAACTGCCCGCAACCCCTGCCCCTGCAAACGCAAATTACAAAAACTGCTTACAGGAGTACAGCCAGACAGGGGCTGGAGGGCGATTTTCGAGCCGCGAGATATGCCCTTCACTATGCGCTGGTCGAGGGCTGCGGCACAGCCGTACAGTCGCTGTAACGGCGGCAGGCGGCTAGCCGCAAGCCGTTGTGGGATAGAGGGTTAGGCCGGCGAGTCAGCAGGTCAGCGGGTCAGCGAAGAAGTTGGTGGGACGAGAGGCTTGCCATCCTGGGTCTCCAAAGGCGACGGATCGAGGGCATCCTCAGTCTAACGTGCCTAGGAGTGTGTCGGAGATAGATTCCTTTTGCCGAAAATTCAGGGATTGAAATTGGTAGGTCGGTTTACGATGCGGTCATGGGGAAGAGCTTTGTTGCTGACGCGGTGAACCAGTCGCTTCTGTTTCCGCCGTCGCTTCACGACTGGCTGCCGGAAGGTCATCTGGCGCGGTTTCTGGTGGACGTGGTGGGTGCGCTGGACCTGGGCGCGATCTACGCTTGGTATGAGGCCGGTGACGGCCGGGGGATGTCGGCCTACGCGCCGGAGATGATGGTGCGGGTGCTGCTGTACGGCTACGCGACGGGGGTGTACAGTTCGCGCAAGATCGAGGCGCGTACCTACGAGGATGTGGCCTTCCGCTACCTGTCGGCGGACGCGCACCCGGATCACGACACCTTCGCGGCGTTCCGCAAGCGGCACCTGGAGGCGCTGGCGGGGCTGTTCACGCAGGCCCTTCTTTTGGTACGCCGTGCATGATTGACAGCTTGGGGGTGCGAGTCCCCTTCACATCCTGATGGAGGAGAAGTGATAGCGAAGCGCAAGGGCGTCATCGCGAGGTGGGGTCTGAAGGAAGCGTGGAGCAAAGACGCGAGCCGATGGACAAGAACCGGATATGAGGCCTACGGCGCTGGACGAGCTGGCCAATGACAGCGAAGTCCACATCCATCAAGAGCGCTGGTGGTAAATTCAGCGGTTGCGCGTTGAAGGCGGTCAGTCTTATCGCGGGAGATCTGCCATATGTCTCGGATTCGTGACTGAAGGCATCGTAAGGTGCTTTGACCGCATGGCAGAAGTCAGCAGAGGGCGTAGTAGTCACGAAAGTGGCGAAGGCCCGAACGGTAGGAAGGAGTAGTAGTGCTGGGGTCTCGATGCGGACATTGCACTAGCCATCCCGCTTCGGCGGGCCTCCGTGGGCAGGGCGCGGGTGAAGCTCGCAACCGATGCTGACGTGAGAAGTGAAGCCCACACGGCGACTTCCAACGACGAACATCCAGCCCGTCAATGCATCGACGGGACTAACCTATCGAACCGCCGTATGCGGACCCGCTTGTACGGTGGTGTGGGAGGGGAGAGGTCGTGAGGCCTCCCCCTATCCCGATTGTGCCGAGCATGTTCAACAGCTTGGAGGTGGAAGTCCTCTTCACATCCTGATGGAGGAGAAGTGATAGTGAAGCGCAAGGGCGTCATCGCGAGGTGGGGTCTGAAGGAAGCGTGGAGCAAAGACGCGAGCCGATGGACAAGAACCGGATATGAGGCATACGGCGCCGGACGAGCGGGCAAGTGATCGCGAAGTCCATATCCATCAAGGGCGCTGGTTGTAAATCCGGCGGCAGTGCGCGGAAGGCGGTTGAGCTTACCTCGGGAGGTCTGTCGCATGTTCCGGAATCGGGACTGAGGGTGTAGCGATGCACTCTGACCGTGCGGCAGGAGTCAGCAGCGGGCATAGTAGTTGCGTGAGCAGCGAAGGCCCAAACGGCAGGAAGCGGCAAGTAGGTGTCGGGACTCGATGGGCGTCAAGCGGCAGAACAACCAGCTATTGCTGGCCTTTGGCGAGGAGGGGCGGAGTGAAGCTCCAAGGGCTTCTCGCGAAGGGACCGAAACGCGCACGGCGAAACGGATGACCGAAAGCCCGGCCGGGAACGATGAGCAACTGATGGAAGAGGTCTGCGAGCGGGAGAACTGCTTACAGGCTTACAAGCGAGTGAAGTCCAACAAGGGGAGTGCGGGTATCGACGGCATGAGGGTCGAGGAGCTGCCCGGCTACCTGAAGGAGCACTGGCCAGCCGTCCGCGAACAACTGTTGAGTGGGACTTACAGGCCGCAACCGGTGCGCCGGGTAGAAATACCCAAACCGGACGGCGGGGTGCGTCAGCTGGGCATCCCGACGGTGTTGGACCGCATGGTGCAACAGGCGGTGATGCAGGTGCTGCAACGCAGGTGGGATGCGGGATTTTCCGAACACAGTCACGGGTTCCGTCCCGGACGCTCGGCGCACCAGGCCGTGGCCAAGGCGCAGCAGTATATCGCCTTGGGCCGGGGCTGGGTGGTGGACCTGGACTTGGAGAAGTTCTTCGACCGGGTCAACCATGATCGGCTGATGAAGTCGCTCGCGCTGCGCATCGCCGACAAGCGAATGCTCCGGCTGATCGGATCGTTCCTGAAGGCGGGTGCGATGGAAAACGGGCTGGTGGGTCCGGTGGATGAAGGAACGCCGCAAGGCGGGCCTCTATCGCCGCTGTTGTCGAACCTCGTGCTCGATGAACTTGACCGGGAACTGGAGCGGCGCGGCCACTGCTTCGTGCGCTATGCGGACGATTGCAACATTTACGTGCGCAGCCAGCATGCGGGGCAGCGGGTGAAGCGAAGCATTACCGGCTTCATCACGCGCAGGCTCAAGCTCAAGGTCAACGAACTGAAGAGCGCGGTGGCTCGACCGGTGGAACGTAAGTTCCTGGGCTTCAGCTTTACCGTGCGAGGACCGAAGCGGCGCATCGCCGACAAGGCCCTCGTACGGTTCAAGCAAAGAGTAAGGGAACTGACGAGCCGGACGCGGGGCATCAGTATGGAGCAGATGACGAAAGAACTGGCTGACTATCTTCGTGGATGGAAGGCTTACTTCGGCTTCTGCGAAACGCCCTCGGTGTTGGAAACCCTGGATCAATGGCTGCGGCGCAGGCTGCGATCAGTGATCTGGAAACAATGGAAGCGCGGCAAGGTGCGGTTCAGAAAGCTATGCGAACGTGGAGTGGGACGGAGTCTGGCTGCACAAACTGCCGGAAGCCCGCTCGGTCCATGGCGCATCGCCAACAGTCCCGCCTTGAGCTTCGCGTTTCCGCTGGCCTACTTCGACTCGCTCGGACTTCCACGCTTGGGGATCGTAACCTAGCTCAATCCTCCGAACCGCCGGATGCGGACCCGCATGTCCGGTGGTGTGGCAGGGGAGGAGAGGCGACTCTCCCCCCTATGCCGATTGCTTTGAGTTGTGATGGCCCGCGCTCGAGCCAGAGTGTCACGCACAAAACCGCGAGATCGCCGCGCCCAGCGCCCCTCGGTCAGCCCTGTTTCGGCTCGACGGGTGCGTTCGACGCGGGCGGCGGAGTGGTTGCCGCAGTCTGTTGCTGTGCCGGCGGTGCAGTGGGAGCAGGATCGGTGACGCCCTTGATGCCCTCGCGGAAACCCTTTAATCCCTCGCCCAATCCCTTACCCAGCTCCGGTAGCCGCTTGGCCCCGAACACCAAAAATGCAACCACGGCCAACACGACAATGTGCCAGGGCTGAAGAAAATCCATCGACGTTCCTCCGCGCGCTCGAACCAAACCCGCGCACTTCCTCAACCTCCTATTGTCGCACAAAAGCCGGGAAAGATGGTCCCGCCGACGCCCGATGTGGCAGACTGAAAGCAGTTGTGGAGGTCTTCCCCGTGAAAAATCTCAAGCTGTTCGCCCTGGCGGCTTTGCTGGCCCTCGCGGCCGGTTCGGCCCAATCCGCCGATCGCGATATTTATCCCGATCCCTCCCAGGCCAATGCCGATTTGGCAGCCGCGCTGAAGACCGCGGCCGCCACGCACCGGCGCATTCTGCTGGATTTTGGCGGCAACTGGTGCGGCGATTGCCAGGTGCTGGATATTTATATGCACGATCCGCACAATAAGCCTCTGGTCGACGCCAACTTTGTGGTGGTGCACATCAATATCGGCCACATGGACGCCAACCAGGACATTGCCGACAAATACGACGTCCCGCTCAAGAGAGGCGTGCCGGCGCTGGCAGTGCTCAGCGAACATGGCGCCCTGCTTTACAGCCAAAAGAATGGCGAGTTTGAAGCCATGAGGCGCATGGAGTCGTCTGCGCTCACCGAGTTTCTGGTGAAGTGGAAATCTTCGCGGCCCTGCTCCACCGTAGTCGTCAATTGCTGATGGCAGGCAAGCGGAGCTAGCGGAGTTCGTGGAGTCAGCTAGGCCGCGCCACAGCGCAAAGTCACGGCGCCCGGTTTCATCCGCGGTGAATCATTGCAACCCCAGTTGCGCTCTTTTCACACACGACCGGTATTCTTCTCCTGACACTCGATGTGCGTCCCGCGACGCACCACGAGCCGTGAAGGAGACTCGATGCATCCCGTCAATTCAGACGCCGGCGCCGGCCGCACCATCTCCACGCTCTCAAGCCGCGAAGTCTACCGCAACCGCTGGATGGTGCTGCGCGAGGACGAGATCCTGCGCTCGAACGGCGAGAAAGGCATCTACGGCGTGGTAGAGAAGCACGATGCAGCCATCATTCTGCCCATCGAAAACGGGCGCGTGTGGCTGGTGGAGCAGTTCCGCTACACCATCCAGGAGCGCGCACTGGAGCTGCCGCAAGGCGGTTGGGAGATGGAGATCGAGAATCCCGAGGAGCTGGCGCGAGGCGAGCTGAAGGAAGAAATCGGGATGGATGCGGCCCAGATGACGCACCTGGGAACGCTCTGGATCGGCTACGGCTTCCTTCGCCAGCGGGAGCACGTGTTTCTGGCTACCGGCCTCACGCCCATCGCGAAGGAACCGGATGCCGAGGAGCACGATCTGACAATTCGATCGGTCTCCGTCCCGGAATTCGAACGCATGATGCTCGACGGCACGATTCGCGACATGTCCACGCTATCGGCCTGGGGGTTGTATCTGCTTTGGAAGGCGCGGCAGGGGTAAGAAGGAGCTGAACTATCGAGGCCCTCTTTGGTCAGGCGGAGCGTGAGGCTGCCCGGGCAGCAGCGCAGAGCAACTGGAAAGCGCGAGCTTCAAAGAGATTTTGGGTTCCGGTTTGCCGCTTAATTGCCTTTACTTGGAGCCTTACTACAAGGTATGTCTTCATCATTTCCGTGACTGAATAGCGGCCAGCCGAAGATTGGCGTACAAAGGCGTTGCCAATCTCCCGCATAACACCTTCGATGGTTCCCTTATGGATGTAGGGGTCTGTTCCGCCCAGATCGCTTAGCGACTTTGATAACCGGTGACGTTTTGTCTCAAAGACAAACCAGCTGTCTCGAACGGAATCGACTTCGGCGAACGCAACGGCGAGGCCGAGTTCGAAGGGCATGTTGAATCGCGGCGTTTGTGGACGAGCGCGACGCAGTTGGACCCTGGAGAGGTCGTGAATCGAATAACGGCAATTGCGAATAAGCTTGAGAATCTTATCCAGCCGGTCGCGCCCCCCCGGAGATTTCGACTGTCGCGTGGGGATCGAGGCCGAGATATACCAACCCAGAAATATAGGCGAGATAAAAACGGCTAAATTCGTTGTCGTAAGGAATGTTCAGAAAAACCGTATTTCCTGAGCGTTTGCGCGGTCTAACGTGCACGGCTCCTCGTCTTCCTCGACCGCCGAGATGTTTCCATTGCCGCATTCGCCCTGGCCCTCATCGATGCTGCCGGCGTCTTGGAAGCGGTGGCTTTCGACGCGCGGAGACTCTTGCCATCGAAGAGGCTGAGCACAAACTTCCGATCCGCCTTCGAAAGGCCATAGTGGTCGAAGGTCTCTTCCAACGTTGGTATGGGAGTCGTAAGGATGACGGAGCGAGGCATATCACCCCCATCATACATTCGCCGTTTGTCCTTTCCGGTAAACAGGCCAGGTAAGTCCCCGCCGCGTGACTTACATCACACCCCGGCACGCACAATTCCTGAATAATCAATGCTATATGTTCAGGATCGTTCGAGCTCGCACTATCGGTCTTAACATCAGGCAGTTTGAGATTGAGGCGCCGCGCATCGCGCGCAAGCAGCGCCCGGGGCAGTTTGTCATCCTGCGCGTCCGCGAGAAAGGCGAGCGCATTCCGCTCACCATCAAGAGCGCCGACCCGGCGGCCGGGACGATCGCCATTGTGGTGCAGGCCGTGGGCAAGACCACTTCGCTGCTCAACTCTCTTGAGGCCGGCGATTCGATTCTCGATGTTGCCGGCCCGCTGGGTCATCCCTCCGAGATCGGGAAATACGGAACGGCCGTAATTGTGGCCGGCAGCGTGGGCACGGCCATGGCGCTGCCCACAGCCATTGCGCTGAAGGATGCCGGCAATCACGTCATTTTTATTGAAGGCGCACGCAACAGAGAGACGGTCGTCTTTGAAGATGAACTCCGCGCGGCCAGTCATGAGGCTTTCATCCTGACCGACGATGGCACCTTCGGCGAAAAAGGATTGGTGACGAAAAAGCTCGGCGACCTGCTCGCGTCAGGGCGCAAGCTCGACTTTGTGCTGGCCGTCGGCCCCGTGCCCATGATGCGCGCGGTGGCGAAAATGACGGCTCCGCTCGGCATCAAGACCATGGTCAGCCTGAACTCCATCATGGTTGACGGCACGGGCATGTGCGGCGGCTGCCGCGTGCTGTTGGGAAACCAGAACAAATTTGCCTGCGTTGACGGACCGGAGTTTGACGCGTCGCTGGTGAACTTCGACGTTCTGATGCAGCGCAACGCCATGTACCGCGGCCAGGAGTGCGAATCGCTCAAAGATTTTGAAGCGCACAAATATTCGGAACTCGCCGAGCACCGCGCCGCCATCGCCCTGAAGAAAAAGGAACAAGCCCGGCAGTGGGTAGAGCGCGGCGCATTGCATCCCGCGGCAGAGGAGGAGCACGATGGCCTCTGATTCCGCTTCGCCTCCACCTTCTTCGCTCCCAGCTTCTCCGCATTCTGCTGCTCCGCTTTCCGCCCGGGAGCGCATGAAGATTCCGCGCGTCAAAATGCCGGAGCTTGATGCCGAAATACGCGCGCGCAACTTTGAAGAGGTGAATCTGGGCCTGGCTGCCCAGGACGCCGTGGTTGAGGCCACGCGCTGCATCGCCTGCGCCAGGCCCGGTTGCCAGATTGATTGCCCGGTGGGCGTCAAGGTGAAGGAAATTGTAGCGCTCATCTGCGCCGGCGATTTTCTGGCCGCCGCGGCCAGGATGCGCGAAGATAACGCGCTGCCGGGAATCACCGGGCGTGTTTGCCCGCAGGAGAGCCAGTGCGAAGGCGGCTGCGTAGTGGGCAAAAAGGGCCAGCCCGTCGCGATTGGAAACCTGGAACGCTTTATTGCCGACTTCGAGCGCCAAAGCGGACGGCTCGGCTTGCCCACCATTGCGCCGCCCACAGGCAAAAGTGTGGCCATTGTGGGCAGCGGGCCGGCCGGGTTGTCGGCTGCGATGGACCTGATCCAGAAGGGTCATCGCGTACGCATTTTTGAGGCGTTGCACGAGCTGGGCGGCGTGCTGATTTACGGAATTCCCGAATTCCGCCTGCCCAAGTCGGTTGTGAAACAGGAAGTGGACAACCTGAGGCGCATGGGCGTGGAGTTCGAGACCAACGTAATCGTTGGCAAGAGCGTGACCCTTGACGAGCTGATGCGCGTGGAAGGTTACGACGCGATTTTTGTTGCTACCGGAGCGGGTTTGCCGGTGTTCCTCGGCATTCCCGGCGAGCATTTGAACGGAGTCTACTCGGCCAACGAGTTTCTTACCCGCACCAACCTCATGCATGCCTACCAGGCCGGCGAATACGATCAGCCCATCTACGACTGCCGCAATCGCGACGTGATTGTGGTTGGCGGCGGCAACACGGCCCTGGATGCGGTGCGCACAGCGCGGCGGCTGGGCGCACGCACAGCCACGCTGGTTTATCGGCGGTCAGAAGCTGAAATGCCGGCCCGCGCTGAGGAAGTAAAACACGCCCGCGAAGAAGGCATCCAGTTCCGCATGCTCACTGATCCGGTTGAGCTGCTCGGCGACAAGGACGGCTGGCTCACCGGCGCGCGCTCGGTGTGCATGGAGCTTGGCGAGCCCGATGCGAGCGGACGTCGCCGTCCCATGCCGATCCGCGGCTCGGAGCACATTCTGCCGGCAAACGTCGTGATCATCGGCGTGGGCACCCATGCCAATCCGCTCATCCAGAGCAGCACGCCCGACCTCAAAACCACCCCGCGCAACTACATCGTGACCGATCCCGTAACCATGCGGACGTCGAAACGCGGCGTGTTTGCCGGCGGCGACATTGTCACCGGCGGGGCAACCGTGATTCTTGCCATGGGTGCAGGACGCAAGGCGGCAGCCTCGATCCACGAGTATTTGAATTCAGGCACGTGGCAGACCGAGCCCGCACCGCGTATCTAGACCCCGGCCGACCGCCAGCCGCGCCTCATTTGTAAATTCGCCGCCGACCACCGGCGGAATGTGCCTGCCCAGATGTCCCTATCCAGATCCGTCTATCCAGCGGCTTGGCGAAACTCCTCAGCGAGCGCCCGTTCCTCCAGCAGCAGGAGACGGTGCAGAGCACGCAGATCGTTAAGAATTTTGCAACTTGAAGACATTTGGCCCCGCAGCCTGTTCATGTTGAACTGGACCAGCTGCAGCGCTTTCACGCG
Organism: uncultured Acidobacteriaceae bacterium; assembly: GCA_963724755.1. Classification (GTDB taxonomy): domain Bacteria; phylum Acidobacteriota; class Terriglobia; order Terriglobales; family Acidobacteriaceae; genus Telmatobacter. The sequence goes on along the minus strand of CAVRVZ010000010.1, from coordinate 4,525 downwards.
ACGGCTGCCGGCACTGTCAGAGACTGCAAGCGCAAGCTCAGCTTCGAGTCCGGTAAACGCAACTTCAGGTGCTTCTGCCGGAAGGGTGCCGAATTCGCGGGGCTCTCGATGTTGGGGAAAGGATTTTCCAAACGATGGCTCAATCCGAGCCTTCCGCTCAGCGAATGAATGGTCCAGCCGTTCAGCTTTCTTGTATCCATCTTCATTTAAATATGCATGTTCGTTGCTATTGACCGCGGGCGCAAACCAAGCGTCTCTATTTGATGACGCAGCAATACCATCCAGCGTCCCCGTTCTGATTAAGCCATGCGGATCCAGGTCTTTTATGGCTCGATCAAAATCGGCAATGCTGCTCCCGGCATCAAGGCAGATCTTCTTCAAATTCTCAATCGATGGTCCCTCGCACCTTTTAGCCGGAGTGCGAGGGGCTCGATTTTTTTTCTGGATTTTAGATAACACGTCTCTCATGATGGGCCCCGTTGCGACCTACCCTCATTTTTCGTGCAGTGATTTTAGAACTTGGCCCAGCTGCTCAGATGGTTTATGCCAGTGAGCTGCTGATGTTGGTGAAGACGGTGGTTACCGCCGTCGCGACCTTGCCGACGCCCACGATGCAAGCCAGGGCGACCATGCAGATCAGAAGGGCGTACTCAACCAGATCCTGGCCTTGCTCGTCGTTCTTCAGGTTCTGGATCATGATGTAAAGCTTCAAAAGCGCGTTGTTCATTTTCGATATCTCCTTATGGGATTAGTTTTATTCCGGAGTGAACCGGCTTACTTCGTTCTATGAGTTCCTGCGTCCTTCAAAAAGCAACCAACCAGCAGGAACCCGTCTTTGATTGAAGCGTCTTCTTTATCGGTGCACTTCGGTTTCTGTATTGGAGATTAACGGAGCAATTGCCATAGAGAAATGGCGCAAACGTAGAGAAAACAGACTTAAATAATGTCCCGTTAGGGAAGCGCAAACCGAACTTAGGTACTCATTTCCTGGTTACTGGGTTCGCCGCAATCCCTTGAAGCATTCCCTCCGGACGAAGCACAGCCTAAGAAGCTGCATTGAACTTGCCGCAGCATTTCTTTGCCAAGAGCCGCGATCAGAGTTATCCTTTTCTGCAATCTCCTTTCTTTGGGGTGTGGCGTTGGGTAAGAATCCAAACCTGGCCGCAGTTGGATGCTGGTTGATTGTGTGTTTGGCTGGCTGCGGGGGTAGTGGAACGGGAGGAACCGGAGGAGGCGGCTCACAAAATAACGCCCCATTTCTGAACTCGATCTCGCCGTCGGCACTGGATGTAGGCGTCTCGGCGTTTACGCTCGAGACACTCGGCTCAAACTTTTCAGCCGACTCTGTTGTGGAGTGGAACGGGTCCGCGCTGACGACGACGTACGTAAGCGCAACTGAGTTGACAGCGCAGGTCCCCGCCACTGATGCAATAACAGGTGGCACTTACGAGGTCGCCGTTTCTACTCCGGGCGCTGGTGGCGGAACATCCAACTCGGTCCCATTCACGCTGACCAATGTCGCACCAAGGCTCGCAGCCATTTCCCCGGCCAACACCACGGTGGACAGCGCCGCATTCGCGCTCACGGTCACAGGCACAGGTTTTGGCAGCAACGCTCAAATCGAGTGGAACGGCTCATCGCTAGCCACAACTTACGTCAGTACCACGCAACTCACGGCCCAGGTGCCGTCGAGCGATCTGGCCATCATTAGCTCGGCCCAGGTTACGGTGTCTAATCCCGCGCCGGGCGGCGGCCAGTCGTCGGCTTTAGCTTTCTACATTTACTCAGGGGCAACCAGGCTGGAAACGATCGCGGCAAATGCCAATGACATTGTTTGGGACGCAAGCACCGCACGCATTTACGCGAGCTTGCCGAGCGCGAATAATGCCAACGGCAACAATGTTGTTGCCATCAACCCGGTAACTGGGGGCCGCGGATGCGATTGAAGCATCAAGCAACGAGCCCAATTTGTTGTCGGTTTCATCGGATGGGAGCTATCTGTGGGTGGGAGAGGATGGAAGCAACGCGGTGCAGCGTTTCAACCTGCCCAGCCTGAGTCCGGATATCACCATCCCCCTTCCGCCGGCCGGCACATTTGGCCCCACGACTGCGATTGACTTGCAAGCCGCAACGGGGAGCCCGCATACGGTCGCAATTCTGGAGGGCAACATTAACGACGACCCTTCGGATGTCGGGGGCCCTTCCATCTTCGATGACACAATCCAACGGCCCGGCCCAAACTCACTGTTTGCAGGAACAGACGTCGAATGGTTGCAGTGGGGTGCGAATGCCTCAACCCTTTACGGGGGAAACTCGGATATACCGCCCGGATTTTACGACATGGATGTTACCTCTTCGGGCCTCGTTGAGCAGAGTCTCTACCAATATGTTCTCGACGGTAACGGCCATTTCGATGCGACCACCGGGTACGTCTATGGAGACGATGGACAGGTGTTCAATGGCGTCACCGGAGAGCCAATTGGCAGCTTCAATCTGGCCGACTTCGCTTATTACACAATGTGTGCTGTCGATTCGTCGCAAGGACTGGTTTTTTATTTCGGTGAGTTTTATAACGTTGGCGGGTTCGGAGGCATTTTCGGAATCGAAGTCTTCGATCAAAAGACCTTTGGCCTTCTTCGCATCATGGTTCTTCCGCAAATTGGGGGCATTCCTACCCACTTCATCCGCTGGGGCAACTCCGGCTTAGCCGTCACTTCTGTTTCGTATCCTTACGCTACAGTTGTTCCGTTTAACGGCGCAATCTATATTGTTGACGGTAGCTTTGTGAACGGCACAGGGACTCCGGACTTCAGCACCGGGCCGAGCGTGGATCCTTTGCCGAACTTTACCTCGATGAGCCCCCAGAGCGCTGCCGCTGGATCAGGGAATGTGACGCTCACAGTAAAAGGAAGCAACTTCGAAGTTGGATCGGTGGTCACCTTTGGCACAAACCCTTTGGACACTGAATAAATAAGTCCCACAGAGTTGCAGGCAACCATCCCCGCCGCCGATCTCGCCACAGCGGGCAGAGAGTACGTCTTTGTCTCCAACGGGGATACTTCTACTCAGACGCAACAGTATGAGGCTTTCTACATCACCGCCGAGAGCTCCGGGTTCATCCCTGTGAATTGCGCCTGCCTGGACGTAGGGTGGGACAGCAAAAGTGCACTGCTTTACGCGTCAGTGTGGGCCGCGGACCCCCAATATCCTGACTCTGTCGTCGCGATCGACCCCACTTCAGGAAACGTGGTCACCAGCCATGCTGTGGGCGACTATCCTTATATTTTGCGCACTACAGCTGACGGCGCGTATGTTTACTCGGCAAGCCTTGAAACCGGTACAGTCACACAATTTCGCCTTCCTGGACTGACCTCTCCGTTAACCTGGCAACTGGGTTTCGACTCGCCTCCCGTGCAATATCTGCCAGTTGGCAACTTTTATGCGCTTGATCTGCAGCCGGCCCCGGGCGCATCGCAGACCACAGCAGTCTCTACGTGGGCTGACGGGGCCGTTGACGATGAGGGGCAGGGCGTCATTATCTTCGATAACAATGTGGCCAGGCCCACGGAGGCGCTCGAAACTGCTGTTTTGGGAAACCTGTACGGCGGTTTGCAATGGGCTTCTAACGATAATACTCTCTACTCTGAAAATGAATTTCTTTCCACCTTGTCGGTGAACCCCTCGGGAGCGGCACAGTCGAATCAATTCTATGAAACTAATTTGTCAACGATGCACTTCGACTCCGGGACCGGATATCTGTACCTGAATGACGGGGTGGTGCTCGATCCGGCGAACGGAAACGTACTCGGCAATTACAATGGCACCATAAATCTGACCGGCGACTACAATCAGTTGGGATTGATGGTTCCGGAATCTTCATTGAACCTTGTCTATTTCCTGGGACAGACCGTGGCGCAACTTGGCACGCCAAACTACACAATTACGTCCTTCAATCAATCCACATTTGCTCCGGTCGGCTCGATCACGGTTCCCGGTCTTGTCGGCAGTCCTCTCCAATTCATCCGGTGGGGTGCTTCGGGTTTTGCAGTTATATCAATTCTTCCCGCATCAGAGGCCCAGGGTAGTTATGCTGCGATTCAAGCCCCGCCTGGAGTATTGCTTATTCTGAACGATCCAAGCTTTGTGTCGGCCAACCATGAGGCAGTTACACGCCTCCATCCGCCGGAAAAGGTGCGGCAGACCTGGAAAACGCCTGTGCCTCGTCCAGCTTCTCGCTTTCATTGGAACAACCCAACCAATCTGACGGGTGGCGGGCCAGGACAGCCGGACTAGAACGCTCCGCGGGATCCGGCGGCAGGGTCCGACCCTACCGGTTACTGTTCCGCGGGTGCAGGATTGCTCTCACAAGCCTCGAGGATCAATCTGGCTCGCGATCGCGTGAATCTGGATCGATCCCCTGGTGGATAACGTCGCCCGGGCCCGCACCGCCGCAGAGCGACCAACTTTTGGCCGCAGTTGAACTACTTCGCATAACTATTTTATTTGGCGTCCCCGACGGGATTTG
>CAVRVZ010000009.1:0-8498 GCA_963724755.1 uncultured Acidobacteriaceae bacterium | reverse complement strand
TGGGGCGAAGTCGACGGTGTCGGAGTCGATGTCGGCGAGCATTTCGCCGGCGACTCGGGTGAGACGCGACTCGGTGTAGCGCATGGCGGCGGGCGGGTCGCCATCGACGGAGCCGAAGTTGCCCTGGCCATCGACCATGGGATAGCGCTGGGAGAAGGGTTGCGCCAGGCGGACCATGGTGTCGTAGATGGCGGAGTCGCCATGGGGATGGTAGTTGCCCATGACGTGGCCGACGACTTTGGCGGACTTGGTGTACTTCTTGTTGAACTGGAGGCCCATCTCCTGCATGCCGTAGAGGATGCGGCGGTGGACGGGCTTGAGGCCGTCGCGGACGTCGGGCAGGGCGCGGCCGATGATGACCGACATGGAGTAGTCGAGATAGCTGCGCCGCATCTCGTCTTCAATGTTGACGGGGAGCATGAAGGCGGCGCCGCGGCCCTGCACGGTGGAGTCCGGCGGCGGGGGTGGCGGGGCGTCCGGGGAGGAGGGATTTTCGGGATTTTTGGGGTCTTCCGGGAAGAGATCGTCAGCCATGATTTATATGGCTATTATAGGCTTTTTTGCGGTGTTTTTGGAGGCGCGGAAGTGGTTGAAAAGGGGGCGGAAAAGGGGCGGGAAAGATGAGGATTCCGGGGGCCGGCACCGGGCCGTGGCGCGGGGATCCGGCGCAACTCAATTTGAGCCCCTTTTAGTTGTCAGCGCAGGGCGGTCTGGGTACGCACATCTACTACTGCGGCGGCTATCTTCATCTCGCGTTCTGCTGCGTCGGCTTGCTCCATCTGACCGCGCTCGCGCAGGAAGCGAACGTACTCGCAGAGCGCATTGATGTAGAGGGGGTGTCCCCAGCCGAGGTCAACCTTCATGCGTGCGATGCCCGACGCGATCCAGCCCGCTGCTTCGTCCAAGTCCTGATTCTGCCAGGCAGCTTCTCCCAGTTGGTATGTGGAGATGCCGGCTTGGAGGCTGTCTGCTCCATAGGCGGCTGTTGTAATTCCCAGCGCTTCCTTCAATAGAGGGACCGCTTCGCCACAGCTATTCGACGCGCACAATGCGTATCCGAGCGTCTGGCGCGCGCCGATGCGGTCCGCCGCGTCCGCCTTCGGGTTATCTGCCAGCACGGCCATTGCCCTGCGCGCGTAGTCCACGGATTTGCTGAAGTGGCGCTGGCGGTAGTAGACGTCGGCGAGGTCGTCCCAGGTTTGCGCAATTGCAACGGGATCGCCTAGCTGCTGGCGGACCCTGAGCGCAAGCAGATCGTCCTTCTCCGCCTGGCGCAGATCGCCCATCAGGCAATGCAGGGTCCCAAGCAGCTTGAGTGTGTCTGCCAACTGCGGTTGCGGGTGTGCCTTGAGCAGTGCAAGCGCATGGCGATAGGCGGTTTCCGACTGGGGATACATCGAGAGGTATTCGTAGGCGGTTCCGAGGTCGGCGTAGATGAGCGCCACTCTCTGGTCGGGCCAGTGCGCAGCTTGAGCCTGCGGGATCGCCTGCTGGTAGCGGTCGGCGCGGCGCAGTAGATCCTGTCGATCGAATGGCGAGACAAGCTCAGTTATCAACCGCGGTATCTGCGCCGCGGCTCCGATTCCGTGCGGCATGATTGCCGCAATGCCCATCAGAACCGCAATCATTCGAGTACGAGGAGCCCAGGCCATGGTTTCACCTCCGGCTGTTGAGAGCAAACGCCTCCGGCTCCACCTCCGCGTGTACCGACGGCAACAGTCCGGTGTAGAAAGTCGCCGTCGCCAAGTTAATAGGGCCCTGGCGGGACGAGCGGAATGCTCGCGGAGAATCAGATTGAGTCGGTTGATTTAGCTATATCTCAACCCGGCGTTTTGAGGAAGTAAAAAATGATTTTGAGGGCGTGAAAAACGGATGAATCCGAGCGGGTCTGAATCAGCGCATTCAGCGGACAGCGCCGTTTAGCGAACTGCGTGGGCTGGCAAGGCTTCACGCCTGATAAGGATTCAGTGCCGTCCAGGCGGCGAGTGAGTCCATATAGTCTCGCCAGTGGACGATCTTTCTGTTTTCAATGGTGACAACCGAGATGAGCCTATTGTCATAGGGTGCACCGCTGGAAAGGACCTTGCCGTGCACCTCATATTCGAGAATCACGACGCGGTTGTCCTTAGAGCGATGAACAACCAGCGCATCGCCGGAGTGCAATTTGATCGTCTTGCCATATCCCGAGAGACTGGCCATCAGGTTGGCTCGCCCTTGAATCTTTACCGGCCAACCCGGGAAGTGATAGCGGGACTCGAAGATTGCGTCTTCGGCAAACGTATCGAAATAATGTTCGCCGTCCACCAACCCTTTCAGTCCTCTCACGACGACTTCGAAGAATGGATTCAGGGGTTCAAAGACTTCATACTCCGCTCTCTTCTTCAGGAAACCAACTCCAGTGGTTTCCCCGGCAAATCACCGGGGTGTTGCGGGTGGGGGTGCGGTTCGAGGAGGTGCGGCGCCAGCGGGAGGCGGACCGCCGCGGAGGAACTGGCGAGTGGTGCGGACGGCGGCTTCGGTGGGGAGCTGATCTTTGCAGAGTTCGAGGACCTCGATGCACTGCAGCGCGGTCTGCGACGCTTCGTTGGTGGACATGCGCGGATCTTCCTCGACCGGATGGAGCGAGTCGGGGCCGGAGACGATATGGGCGTTGGCGACGCCTCCGCCCTGGGTGAGCAGCGTGGCGATGGCTTTCTTGGCGAAGGCGACGTTGCCGGTCTTGGCATAGGCGTAGGCGGCCAGGCGCGCGCCGCTCTGGCCGGGCGGAACGTACGCGGCGTCGTCGCCCTCGTTGTTGGTGGTTTTGTCCTTGGCCCAAATGGCAGGGGGCGCGTTGCCGAGGCGGCAGAGACGCAGCCATTCGGTTTCGAAGTCCTTGCGGCCGAGCAGGGGAACAAGTTCGAACATGACTTCGCCGCCGCCCTGGATGGTGGCAAGGTTGTAGTTGGCGTTTGTAAACGCGCCGGTTTGCGGGTTGGGGATGGCGGTGAGCTTGCCGGTAGCGTTGTCGAAGCCGACGGTGGCGGCGAGGGCCTTGGAGTTGGCCTCGGGCTTGCCGGTTTCGAGGCCGAAGGGCATGGCGATGATGGAGTCTACGCCGGCGAGGATCTTGTCGCGCCACTTGTTGTCGTTGGTGCGCTCCCACTCGGCCATCCAGTTGCCGGCGAGGGCGAACCAGTCGGGGCCGATGCGGATGCGGACCTTGGGCTCGGTTGGACCACGCGGCTCGGCTTCGCGCATGGGATCGAAGTTGCCGACGGAGATGCCGGCGTTGATGGCGTTCTCGTGCATGATGTCGCCGGCGCGCTCGTCAGTGGTGAGGTAGTAGAAGGGACGCCAATGGGCGGACTGGCTGATGCGAGCTTCCTTGGCGCCATCGCCCCACTTGACGACGTTGTGGCGGGAACCGAGGCCGGCCATGGGGCCGAGGTGATAGCAGTAGGTTTCGCTGGTGTTGCGGGTGTGAGCCTCGGCGAGGCGGAAGAGGTCGGCGCGGCCGCTGCGCAGGTAGCTGTACCACATCCAAAGAGGTGCGCCGAGTTCGGTGTTGTCCCAGGCGTGGCCGCCCCAGTCGTAGTGCCAGACGTGGCGGGGCGCGGAGTAGGAGTGCATGAAATCGCCGTACTGCCAGAAGCCGTACCAGGCGCGGTCGTCGACCTGACGCTCATAGTAGGCGAGCACGGAGTCGAGGCCGTCTTCGATGGACTTCTTGAAGGCGGTGGAGCGGTCGGGCAGGCTCCAAACGCCGAAGACACCGGTGGAGTGGATGTACTCCGGCGAGGCGGCAAGCAGCGGTAGTTGGGCGCCGGCGGCGGCCATGGCAACGGTGTCGGGCTTGGCGGGGAAGGCGGCTGAGGCGAAGAGAGTGAGTTCGCTGGTGCGGGCGACGCCGTAGGCAGTGCTGAGGCCGGGCTGCGCGTCTTCGTAGGCGGCGTCGAGACCGTGGCCATGGGTGTCGTAGAAGCGCATGTCCATCTCGGGCGCATCGGGCGACCAGAGCCAGGCGACTATTTTTGCGGTGGGGCTGGAGGCGTTCTGGATCTCGAGCGCGGCGGGGAACGACTGCCAGAAGTTCTTGATGCTGACGGCGAGGCCGCCGCCGAGGTCGCCGGCATAAGCGAGGCCGGGAGCGCGCTTGCCGGAGGTGGAGTAGAGCCAGGTGCTGGGTGGTCCGGTGCGCTTGACGATGGTGAAGCCGTCGGGCGTGGGCTGGATGAGCTTGAAGTCGTTCCAGATGGCGTTCTTGAGGAAGATGGGGTTGGGGTCAAAGGGTTGGCCGGACTCCTGCGCGGCGCTGCCGCCGCCGGGCTGAAGCGGCTCCGACCAGAGGCCGCCGTCGGGGCCGGCGAAGCGCACAGTGCGGTTCAGCGGCTGATCGCGCATGGGAACGTCGAATTCGAGACCGAGGCCGCGGACGAAGTCCTTGTCCTGGTCGCCATCGAAGACGATGGTGTGGACGACGCGGATGGAAGTCTGGCCGGCATAGAAGTAGAGGCGCACGGTGAAGGGCAGCCACTCACGCTGCGAAACGGTGCCGCGATGCATGCCTTCGATCTTGACGACGGCGCGCACGGGGCCCTGCTGCTCGACGGTGACGTGCTTGACGGAGCTGACGAAGCGCTCGCGGCGGGGCGAATCTTCCGGGTTGGTCGAGGGGCCGCTTTGCAGAACGCAGACGAGCTGGCCTGCGCCGGCGATGGGCTTGCCGGCGATGCTCGATGGATTGATGAGGTTGGAGCCGGTGAGCGGGATGGCGCACTGGAGCGCGCCGGTATCCACGACGACCTGCTTTCCGTCGTTCTTGACGGTGAGCATTGCCGGATGCAGGCGAGCCCGGGGACAAGGTGAGTTGGCCCTGAAAACCGGCGGGGAGAACGGTGGCGAAGCCGGTCCACTTGATGGAGCCGTCGGGCCAGTAGGCGAGCGGCCAGGATTGGAGTGGGAGGGCGTTGGCTTCCGCGGCGAGGCTGAAGGTTGCGCCGCGGGCGACGGCGCCCTGGGGCCAGGGGACGCCCCAACTGACGCCGGTGGGGATTGCGGGTGGCTCTTTTGCGAGCCAGGAAAGAGTACCCCTGAGGCTGCTGCGAGCGACCGCCGACTTGAGCTTGAGCGGGGGCTGCGGCGAGGAGGTTGCTTTCAGCGAAGGCGGTGAGTGCGGCGCTGGCAAGCGCGGCATCCTTCAAAAATTCCCGGCGAGTTGTCTGGTTCACGGAAGGTCTCCCTGCGAAGTGTGACCGTGTTGATCTCGGCCACCCATTATGGGGCTTTAAGCGATGGTTGTGAAGCGAGCGCCTGCGCCGTAGTGGGTCATTTTGAATCCACAGGCTCGAAAGCCGTCCTTGATTCGTGGCATCATAGGTGCTATGCAGAGAGCCGCCAAGCAAAAAGGATTTCGCGCAGAATGCTCTTCGGGTTGTGGAGATTTCTACCGGGCAGCCGTTGGCACCGAAGGCGAAGAACGAAGCAGCGGTATCGCTGGGGAGACTTGGGGACTCAAGGGAGGCCGAGCGCGTGCAGACAAACTCTCCCCGGAACGACTAAAGGAAATCGCCCAACGAGCCGCTAAGCAGCGTTGGGCGAAGGCAAAGGGTAAAGAACTCGATTCCTAGCGGATCAGGCTATGGACTCAGAAGAGCAGTTTTGTTACCCTATTATTGGGATAACGACTACGACGGTTTCATCGCCACTGCGAATAGTGATTACGACCTGTCGAGTCTGGACTGAAATGTTTACGGTCCGCACATGGTTACTCCTTTCCGAAACGCCCGTTCTGCTGACGGGCGTTTCTTTATTTAGCAGAAACCTCTTTGTCTAGCGACACCTTAATCGTTCCTTGCGATTCCATAGAGTCTGCGTAAACAAAGTCAAAATTCATCGCCGCTGCTTGTAGCCACTTCTTACGCGCTTCAAGTGGCCAATCAGCACCCGTATCAGGAAGTGCCTTTATCAAACCGTCGATGAGTGGATGGTGAGTCCCGCCGCCCGTTCCACCAGTGCCTCCCCCACCCGAGCCCTTCTTGCCATCTACAAGCTGTTGATCGTTGTCGCCGAGACTAGGAGCGGCAGATTCCCCTCCTTTCAAGGAAGGAGAAGTGAGACGATCCCTGGCAATCTCAAAGAAGCCAGCCTCTTCGGCTGATCGCTGAAAAACGCGGCGAGCAGTCTCCTTTTGTTTAGGTGATACGCCGAACTCTACGAAAGTGGCTTCAAGTCCGCTCGCTGGCGGAAGGGTCGTTCCTTTAAAGTGTTCGTATACCTTCGCGTATAGCGGCACATTAAGAAAGGATTCAACTTTAGCTGCCCTTTGCTGAGTGGGGTCAACAATTCGAGTTCCGAGCGTTGTAAGAGTGATCATTCCCTTCGAGTTTGTGAGTAATCCAAAAATTCTGGCTGTATTCAAACGCTGCTGGAACGAGCCGCTAGTAACGGTATGTCCAAGGTGCGCGGCAAGTTGATCAATCTGGCACCGAGTCCCCCCGAGCGTATGCACGCCCTTAGTTACCTTGATCGCGTCCCCTAAGTCCTGATAAGGGAATAGGATGGCAGATCGTTCGCGCTTCGCCTTGTCTTGAGAGTGAGGCTCCAAATCCATTTCAGCCTCAGTTTTTAGTGCATCGTTAGTGGTCATGTGTCCTCTCGATCATCGACTACAATTTCTATTGTATCACAAAGCACACTAAATTTGTGGAGTTTGTCATTATTTTATTGACTTCTTGACCGCTCAAGCATACAATTTAGTCATTATGAGTCGTCTGGGCACAGCACAAAGAGTTCAAGTTGTATCGGCCTTAGTGGAAGGAAACAGCATCCGCTCAACCTGCCGCATGACCGGCATTGCCAAAGGGACAGTCCTTTCGCTACTGGCCGATCTTGGTGAGCAATGCGCCTCCTACCACGATGAGCATGTCCGCAGGCTGACCACCCAACACATCCAAGCTGACGAGGTGTGGTCGTTCTGTGGGGCGAAAATGAAGAACGCCAGCGAAGAGAAAGTAGCGCAAGGCTGGGGCGACGTTTGGACTTGGGTTGCGCTGGATGCGGACTCAAAGCTGATCGTCTCGTACTTGTTCGGCCAGCGTGGAGCGTACTGGGCTGATGTGTTTCTCAAGGATGTGGCATCGCGTGTATCGAACCGCGTTCAACTCACTACCGACGGCCATCACGTTTACGTGGATGCCGTGGAGCGTGCGTTTGGCGCGGAAGTAGATTACGCGATGCTGATAAAGCTATACGGCAATCCGGCCAGCCCTGAGACGCGCTACAGCCCCGGCGAATGCATCGGTACTGAAATGAAAGTGGTAATGGTGTGCCGATCCTGATGACGTCATATTTCGACTCGTGGAGCGTTCCAACCTGAGCCTAAGAATGGGGAACCGCCGGTTTACGCGGCTTACGAACGCATTCCAGCAAGAAACGCGAAACCACGACACATGGTTGCGATCTTCTACATGTATTACAACTTTTGCCGTGTGCATCAGACGTTGCGCGTCACTCCTGCGATGGAAGCAGGGATCGCAGATCACCGTGTGGACGATTGAAGAGATGGTGAGACTAATGGAACCGAAGTCGATCTTGGACGGACTTCGGTTTGCGGCGTAGCGCAGGGTTTATTTGGCCGAACTTATCGTCTTGAAGGTCTTGGCTGCCGCAGTTCTTGCAGCGCGGTATGATGGCCCCGACAACTTCGGTGCAGCACCATACTTCCGCATAATGTCAGCCTGATCTTTGAGGTAACGAGTGGCGGTCTGGGCGGCTTGGCTTTCTACATTTTTGTTACTCCTTCGCGGCTTTAGTCGGTTTGAGTTCCGGTTGTGGATAGACCTGATCCATTACGTATTCAGCAAACCAAAGTCGTGCCAAAACTTCTGCGTCAGCCCACGTTTGCTTCAGATGCGCCTGGCAAAGTCTGGGTCTGATCTTCACCGCATTCTGAATGATCGAGACCACATCCCCCAAGCGCACCTTTTCACCCGGCGGAGCGCATGTCTCTGCAGATCTCTAACGCCTTATTCGCCATCTCCTGGTACTTGCTCAGGAGAGGCAGTAAAAAGAGCATCAAAACTCTTACTCTTCAATCGGTGAACACGTTCAGTATCTAGGCTCATTTAGCTCTCAGAGAAAACCTAGGATCAGCACCGAACCATCCAGGGCGGTCAAGAACGAGAAGCAAGTAGAATCCATAAGCCATTGTGGAAAACAGGTATCCAGATGAATGCATCAGCCAACGCAGAGCAGATTCCGGCCTCAATTAGCGAAAGAAGAAATGGGGCCGAGCCCCATGCGTCCAGCTCGCTCATGCTTCTTCAGCGAACCGTCGTCATCGACCGTCGATGGCAAGTTGTTACCCTGCGCGAACACGTCGGCCGACGACCAGGCTGCGGAGAAGGCCAGCCAAGCCGACTGCGGCTCCAAGCACGGCAATCACGGTATCTTTGCTGTATTCCGGCATCCCGAAATCCTACTCCTTACCCTGTGGATTCAAAATGACCCACTACCAC
>CAVRVZ010000008.1:0-118443 GCA_963724755.1 uncultured Acidobacteriaceae bacterium | reverse complement strand
CAGATCCTGCTAGCCGGCATCACTCTCCCGCCCAATTACGGCAAGGATTACATCAGCAATTCGAGCAGATCTTCCCTGACCTGGCAGCCAAACACCATCTGGCCTTTGTGCCCATGATCTACAAAGACCTGGTCCACGTCCCCGGCACCATCCAGCCCGACGGCATCCATCCCACCGCCAAAGGCTCCGAAATCATCGCGAGAACGCTGTTGCCAAATCTCTTGCCGCTGCTGCACAAGTAACAGAGATCGGGGGTCAGAGATCAGAGATTAGAGATCAGGAAAAACAGTCCCGTGCCCCATCCTTGCGACTTTTTTCTGTCGCAAGGGTGGGATACCACAGACATCCTTATTCCGTACTAACAGAAAAATTACTTAAGGCCACAGTACTAACTATTCCCTATTCCCTATTCCCTATTCCCTAGTCCCTGCCTTTGTCACCCCATCACCACCACCGGCTGAAACAGCGTCCCCGCCACGCGTTTCGCAATCCCCACCAGCTCCCTCTGCCCTGCAAATACTTTCACCAGCGGCGCACTAGAAAACTCCGGCAGATTCGCCTGCGCGCCATTCCTCAGCCGTCCCAGCGTCAGCTCATCCCCGGTCACAGACGGCATCTCCGGCAGCAAACTACGCGGATGAATGCACAACGCCTCCAATGCCTCCGCGTTCCCAGCCAGCGCCTCCAGCTCCTCCAGCGTATGCGCCTCATCGAGCGTAAACACCCCGGCCCGCGTCCGCCGCAACCGGCTCAGGTGCGCTCCGCAGCCCAAATCCTGCCCCAGCTCATGCGCCACCGACCGCACGTACCCTCCGGCGCTGATGCTCATCGTGAAGCTCGCCTCGTCGCCCTCCAGCCCCGTGATCTCAAAGCCGGCAATACAGAACCTTTGCGGCCTTCAGTTCCACCGGCTTTCCCTCGCGGGCCAGCTTATACGCCGGCGTGCCGGCAACCTTCTTTGCGGAGTAAGCCGGCGGCATCTGTTCCATCTCGCCATGAAAACGGCCAGCCGCCGCGCGCACCTGTTCCAGCGTGAGCGCCGGCTCCACTTCAAGCCCCGGTTCGCTCACCCTCGGCATCATAAGTGTCGGTAGAAAATCCGAAGCGGATCGCTCCGGTATAACTCTTCTCCGCGGAGGAGAAGTACTGCGCCAGCCGCGTAAACTTGCCCAGCATCAGCGGCAGAACGCCGGTCGCCATGGGGTCCAGCGTGCCCAGATGTCCAATCGATCGCTCGCCGGTAGATCTTTCGCAGCCGTCCCACCACATCGTGGCTGGTCATGCCGCCCGGTTTGTCGACCACCAGAAGCCCGTTCACTCTAACAACTGTAGCCGACCGGGCCCACCGCTCACAGTGAGCCTTAACCCGGCTGCCGCACCAGCGACAGAAACTCCTGCCGCGTCTCCTTCTGGCGGAAGCATCCCACCATGGCCGAAGTCACCGTCGACGAGTTCTGCTTTTCAATTCCCCGCATCATCATGCACAGGTGCCGCGCCTCCACCACCACGCCCACTCCCTGCGGCTCAATCACCTCCTGAATCGCATCGGCAATCTGCCGCGTCAGCCTCTCCTGCACCTGCAGCCGCCGCGCAAACATATCCACCAGGCGAGGAATCTTGCTCAGCCCGATCACTTTTCCCTTGGGAATATAAGCCACGTGCACCTTGCCGAAGAAGGGCAGCATATGGTGCTCGCAGAGCGAGAACATCTCAATGTCCTTCACGATCACCATCTCGTCGTAATCCACGTCGAACAGCGCCCCGCGCAGAATCTTCGTGGGGTCCTCACAGTAACCCTTGGTCAAAAATGCCATTGATTTCGTCACCCGCTCAGGCGTGGCCCGCAGTCCCTCCCGGTTGGGATCCTCGCCCAGCCGGCTCAGAATCTCGCGATACATCTCCTCGGTGCTGAACTCGCTCAGCCTCTCGTCCATCCCTTCCGCCCTGCGAACGGTCTTGCTCACTGCAATCGGGTGCGCCATCATCCTTATCCTCTCGCCCTGGCGAACAGGGCATACTGCATTCTTCCCACGATCTTTTCATCCTGAGCGACAAATAAAAGTCTGTCATCCTGAGCGGAGGTCGCCTGCAGCGACCGCAGTCGAAGGACCTGCTTCTGTTCTTTCACTCAACCAACGCGCCCCTCACTCGCCGCAAGTACTCAAAAAAATTATTCTCCGTCTCTTCCACGCGCACCCGCACCAACTCCGCAGGCGCAAGTGATCCATCAAGCAACTCGAAAACCGCCCTGCATAGATTCTCCGTGGTTGGAACGCGATCCGCAAACGCGGGATCCAGATTCAGGTTGGCGTGGTCAAATCGTCTCGATCACTTTGTTGCTGCACCGCCTCATCCAGCGCCGCCATATTCACCACCATCCCCGTCTCGCGGTCCACTTCTCCGCCCGCCAGCACCTCCACCACATAGTTGTGCCCGTGGCCGTGAGGATTGTTGCACTTGCCATATGCCGCCCGGTTCTCCTCATCCGAAAGCGCAGCACTCTGCAGCCGATGGCTGGCGCTGAGCATATACCTGCGCCCAAAGTAGGCTCTCACGCCTCCCCTCTGTACTCGGCAAAAATCTCCGGCGTCTCATAAACGCGAATCCGGCTCAACCGCGCACCCCCCGCCATTCTCACCGGCGGCTCCAGCCGTTTCCATGAGGAAATCGCAATATTCTCCGTCGTCGGAATCAGCTTCCCTTCGGCAAACTCCGCAACCTCCAGGTTCAGATGGCGATGATCGTAAGCAATCAGCACCTCACTGCTCGATCACGTCCTTCAGCCACTTCAGATCGACCACAAACCCTGTCACCGGATCAGGCTCGCCGGCCACCGTAACCTCCAGCGTGTAATTGTGCCCGTGCCCGTTGCGATTCGCGCACCGTCCAAAGACCTGCTCGTTCTTCTCCGCAGTCCAACCCGTCGTTCCAATAGTAATGAGAAGCGGAAAACGTAGCCCGCCGCGTCAGATAAATCATTTCCACTCCTGTTAAGATGCCACGATGCTTAGATCGCCCCACTAAAGCTTTCCTCAGCCATGTGACCGGACAGCTTTGACATGCGGAATAGAGCTGATCCTTTACGCAGGATAACTCCTACCCTTCCAGCTTACGCGCTTCAAAATCCGATGCTGAAACCAGCTTCGATAAAGCAGCGCCACAAACAGCGGCAATCCCAGCGGCGCAAGTGCGCAATCCACAAAAGGAAAATTTGACTTCGCCACCCGCGCATAAAACCGGAACAGCGTCCGCACCCACAAGCAGCGCGAGCACCCATCCCGCGCCCAGCCACTGAAGCGAGTGCGCCGCAAATCGCGCGTTCCACAGCCAGATCGCCAACACCGGCAACCCAAAAGCAGCAGAATATCGAGCACCCGCCACACCGCCAGCGCCAGAGAATTATCAAACAAGCAGCGCCAAATTTTTCGTCCAACCCTCGATCATCGCCGCCGTCGAGCGGTACATGCGCGCAGCCAGCGCATCTGCGGCATAGCGAAATCGCAATCCAACCCTGCGCCGCTTGGCCAGGAAAGCCAGCTCCACGTCTTCCAGCACCTTGTCGGCCACCGCCGCGTGCCCACCCAGCCGCCGATAAGCCTCCCGCTCCACCAGCAAAAACTGCCCGTTAGCCGCCGCAATCCGCTCATTTGGGTCGGAGACTTTAGCCGGCGGATAAGCCAACGCCAGTTCGCAAAAAACCAGCGGCATCAGCGACCGCTGCCACAGCCCGCTCACAATCTGCCGCGGCGAATAGCTCAGCATCCCCACCTTGTGCCTTGCCGCCTCATGCATCGCGCGGCGCAAATCCCCCGGCTCGTGAATCGTATCCGCATCGGTAAACAGCAGCCATCGCCCCCGCGCCCGCTTCACCGCCGTCCAAATAGCGTTCGCCTTCCCCGTCCAACCCGGCTCCAGTTTGCCCGCCTCCATCACCGTAACCCCGGCAAAGCTGCGCGCAATCTCCGCCGTCCGATCCGTCGAGTGATCGTCCACCACGATCAACTCCCAATCCTTACCCAGTTCGAAGATCTCCTCCGACTGGCTCACCAGCGACCGAAGGCACGCCCCCAGGCAATCCTCTTCGTTGCGCGCCGGAACAATGACCGTAAGCTCCAGCATCTGCTCCGGTTCCAGTCTGCGGAATCATCGTTCCCAGTAGCGTTCCCGGCTGCTCGGGCGCGGCAACCTGCTCACCTGGCTCGCCTGAAAGCCCAAGCACAGACTTATATCCCCCAGCCGCACCGTTCGCCTCAGGCCTGTTCTCTTCCATCGAGCATCACCTTTCCGTCGGGGCCTATTGCTCCGTATTATAGAGATGTGCAGTTCCGCCGTTTATCCCCGCTGGCTTTTCTCCTGCTCCTGCCCCTCACGCCCGGTTGCGACCGTGGCGCGCATCCCTACCTGATGAACAAGCCGGCTCCCGACTTCAACGTCGCAGACGGATCCACTTCCATTCATCTGGCCAACTACCGGGGCAAGATCGTCGTGCTCAACTTCTGGGCCACATGGTGTGCGCCCTGCGTTCAGGAGATGCCCGGATTAATCGATCTTCACCACGACCGGCCCGACCTAACCGTTCTAGGCGTCAGCATCGACGAAGATGCCGATGCCTATAACCGCTTCCTGGTCCGCCGCCACGTCGACTTTCTCACAGTCCGCGATCCCAACCAGTCAGCCGCCAAGCTCTTCCACACCGACGGCTGGCCGGAAACCTACATCATCGACCGCCAGGGCATCATCCGCCGCAAGATCGTCGGCGACCCGGACTGGTCCAACCCCGAGATTCGCGCCTTCCTCAAAAGCCTGTAGTGCGTGAGATCACGCTCCGGTGCCAGCCGCCTTGCTATCATTCCACTATGACCACGGTTGAGATGCTTCTGTCCTACACAACGCCGCCCACTGAGTCTGTGAGTTCGGCGCTGGCCAGCACGAAGGACGTTTACGGCATCCGCCGTCTCAGCTTCGACCACGCGGCTCGCACCCTGCGGGTGGAGTACGACGCCACCCGTCTCAACGCCGCCAGCGTCACCAAACTGGTCCGCCAGACCGGCCTGGAGATCGACCTTGCCGTCGCCGATGCCCTGCAGCAGGCCTCCAATAGAGACCTCACCTCCCTCAGTCGTAATTGCACCGCCCTTTAAAGCCTGATAATCTGTCTATGGTTTCGTTTTGAAGCCACATTGTGCGCCCGTAGCTCAGCTGGATAGAGCGACTGACTACGAATCAGTAGGTCGGGAGTTCGAATCTCTCCGGGCGCACCATTAAAATCTTAATTTATCTATTATTTGCGGCCGGTGTGCCGCTTTCACATTTTGCGGACAGATGGGACTTTTTCCGCCTGTCGCCGCAGATAGAAGTCCGTGCGCAGCCCTGAGACTCTCGAACTTATCGCCCGTATATGCCGATCAACTCCGCTGTAAACAGCACGTGCCCTCTTCATGGAGAGTTCCAGCTCGCTTCGTTTGGCGCCGGCCTTGATGCCTGGGCGCGGCATCGAGCGCGTACAGCTTGAAAAAATACCGATGCGGCTTACCCGGCGGTGGGCAAGGACCGCCGTAACCAATGCGCCTGAAATCGTTCATGCCCTGTCGCGCGCCGTTGTCGACTACTTCGACTTTCGCCATCCCCTTCCGGCAAAGATGTGGACTGCGCGGGGATATTCCAAATAACCCAATGCGTCCACGTGCCCACAGGCGCATCCGGATCGTCCACGATGAGCGCCAGTGAATGCGTCCCGGCTGGAACCCCTTCCCATCTCAATGCAGGCGAAAGATCGCGCCATCGCACGTGTACTTGCGCGGAATCCTGCCGCCGTTCACAAATGCGGATGATTGCATTGCGAATGCCATCGCATGGCCTCCCTGGATTTGGTATTGAACTGAATTCGTCAATAACGGAGTAGCGACTGGCCGGAGGCTCCCGACAGCGAGCAGTTGAAAACCATCAGCAATGCTGCGCCTGCAAGAATCGGCGACGAAAGTCTGTGTTTGCGCATTGAGCTATCTCCAGCGCATAAAATTATAACCCTGCACCGAAACGGAGAGCGCAGGGATACGGTCCCTTGACCATGCCTTTGCGATACCGATGCGAATAAAAACTTAAGTTTGTGAGGGAGGATGCGAGCGATCGCTTAGCTTGTGCAGTCGCAGCCCGGCTGACCGATCAGCGGTTGATGCCGGCCGCCGCCGCAAAACCCGCGGATTGCCCTTGAGGAATAGTACTGGCCGGGGGCGGCTCGCCGAAGGATGAGTCTTTGGCATTGATGGCGTTGGAGTAGTCGGGGCCCAGTCCGAGCTTCTTGAGAGCGCGGGAATCAGGCGTCAGCTTGGTTTGCCAGCCTTGATCCGCCTGATATTTCTGCATTGCGGCTATTGTGGCGGCGTCCCACTCGCCGTTAGCCTCCTCATTCAGGTAGTGCTCGCGGATGAGAGCCAGCTGGATTTCAGTCACGCGCTCCGGTTCGATGGCCCGCTGGCCACGCACCTCCCTTGCCCTTGCGATTTCTGGCGGTCTTGTGTGCTGCCGCCATGGGCGGCAGTTGGGCGTGACGGGCAGCCGCGGTGTGATGGGTGCCGAGTGGTCTGATGGGCGGAGGTGGCTTCGATGATTAGTGGTGGCACGATGTGTTGCAGTGGACCGATGCTTGGTGGTGGCTTCGATGAGTGGTTCTGGACTTGGCGGTGGATGAAGCCAGCAGCGGTGATGCGATCAATGCCGCAGTGAGAACGAATTCGAGTGCCACGCCTGCCCGAATAGAGAACACGCTGGTTCCACCTTATGAAAACTTGAGCTGAACTTCTTACGTTGCAGTTTAATGGAACGTACCGCATGTCCCAAGAAAAAAACGATCCTGAATCGAAGTTACATCCGATTTCAGAAGAAGGTGTGCCGGTTGCAGAATCCCGCAACCGGCACATTTCAAACGCTATTCGAGTGTACCGCCCAGGTAGTTGATTCCATTGTCGGGATGGCGCGGATCGATAATCTCAAAGACCACGTCGTCGCCGGTTTTGATCTTGCTCACCACGGCATCGTACTGCTCCTTGGTGCCGGTGGGATGCTTGTTGATGCGGGTAATGACCAGCCCCGGTTCAAGTCCCTGCAGGTCGGCAAACGAACCGGCGCGTACCGACTGAATCACCACGCCGGGAGTGTGGATCTTGGCTGTGGTTGCCGCAGTGGCCTCGTGAACCACGATGCCCAGCTTGGATTCGCCCACATCGCCCTTCTCGTCCGGGTTGCTCTCTGCCTGCTGATTACCCAGATCGGCAAAAACCTTGTCGCGGTCGCCTATGGTAACCGTGGTATCGGCAAGCTTGCCGTCGCGAAGGTAGCCCAGCCGTATGGTCGATCCCGGCCTGCGGCTGGCGATCTCATTCACCAGGTCGTCCCCGTCCTTGATCGCGCGGCCGTCGATGGTGGTGATAATGTCGCCCGATTTGAGTCCCGCCTCCTCTGCCGGGCCTCCTGGCTTCACTTTATTCACCAGCACGCCGTTCTTGAATCCATAGACGCGATTCACGGCTCCCGAAAGGCCTTCGCGGAACTCTATCCCGATCGACCCGCGGGTAACCTTGTGGCTCGGGCTGATCAGGTCGTTGTAGACCTGAACCACCGTGTTGGACGGCATGGCGAAACCGATGCCCTGGTAGCCGTTCGACTGCGTGAAGATAGCCGTGTTCACGCCGATCACCTCGCCGTTCATATTCAGCAGCGGGCCTCCGGAGTTGCCGGGGTTGATGGCTGCGTCGGTCTGAATGAAATGCTGGAACTGGCCGCTGGCGCCGGGCTCGATGGTGCGGTTTTTGGCCGAGATTATGCCCGCGGTGACGGTCTGCGACAGCGCGAAGGGGCTGCCGATGGCTTCCACCCAGTCGCCCACCTCAACATTGTCGGAGTTGCCCAGCTTGACGGTGGGCAGCGGCGTGTTGGTCTCAATCTTGATCACCGCCAGGTCGGTGGCTTTGTCGACGCCGATTACCCGCGCCTCCCGGCCCTCATCCTGATTGTCGGGGTCCGTCGAGAGCTTGACGTAGATCTTGTCGGCCTTCTCAACCACGTGATTGTTGGTGATGATGTAGCCCTTGGGGTCAACGATGAAGCCAGAGCCGAGCGACTCGCGGACCTGGCCGTCATCTCCACCCTCCTGGGGAAATCCGGCCGAATCCAGGCATCTGGCCGCCGAAGAAGCGGTTGAAGAAGTCCTGGAAGTTGTCAGGAGGAGCCTGGCCCTGCTGCTGACCCTCGCCCTGATCGTCGTCGCCGGGATTCTGGGGATTGGGCTGGCATCCGTGAAGTTGCGGCGGCCTTTGCCGGTGGCCTGCTTGGGCAGGGTGCGGGTATTGATGTTCACCACCGCGGGGCCCACTCTCTGGGCAATCTTCACAAACTCGTTGGGAGGTACGGTGGAGTTGACGACCTTGAGGGGAGTGGCGTCGGCGCTGGAGTTCTGCTTTTCTTGTCCGCGCACACCGTGAGCGGCAAAGGAACCGGCCACAATGGCGGCCGAGAGTGTGGCAAGCAAGACAAATGCTGAAGCGAGACGGCGCGAGCGCAGCCGTTCGAAGAGCGATTTCATGGGTTCAATAACCTCGTCATGTTCACCAGCATGGGGGCTGGCTTGTTGATTGATCCATTAACAGTATAGCCAGTTGCGGGCAAACCCGTCTGGCTGAAGGTTTCATCGCGCCAGTGTGCGAAGGAACGCCGGTTGCGGCGTAAAATGACCCTATTCCGCAGGTGTTCCCCGGCCACCGCGTCTGAAAAACCGCTCCATAATTTTAGACGTGCGAGGGCGGAAAGAGTCGCATGGAGCCGTTCTTTATCTGTTTTTCCCGCGTAAACCCTCCAGCCTGCGATGAAGATCGAGAGCGGAGGGGTTCTAGAGTATTTTCGCTAGAAGCTGTTTCATAACCAGGTTTTGAAAGGGCACGGCTTCAGCCGTGCCGTTGAAGGCCGGGTAAATACGCGGGCTTTAGCCCCTGAGGGAATGCTCCATAGGGTGCCTAACCTGTTATAAAACAGCTTCTTATAATGTATAGCCTCTGGGTGCCCCATCTGGGCTGCCCTTTGGGCACTACGTTCTTGTTTTTGTCGCTAGGGTGGGATACGGGAGATTCGCCCTTCAGCAAAAAGTGAAAATGCTTTATTGCTCGGCAGCCCATTCGACCATAGCCAGGGTCAACAGCAGCACCCGCCTGAGGCCAACTTCGCGATCTTTGGCGGAGTACCACTCGGCCTGGGTATGCGCCCCGCCGCCGTCTCCTCCAGCGCCCAACGACAAAGCCGGCACGCCAAGCGATAGCGGGATATTGGCGTCTGTTGATCCAAGACGAAAATCGCTGCGCAAGCCCAGATGCCGGTCCACGGCGCGCAAAGCGTCAAAGAGAGGAGAGTCGCCGGGCAGTTGCGCTGCGGGACGGTCGCCGATCTTGGCGATGGTGAACGACAGCACTCCCCTGCTCAGCGCGGCTCCCAGCTTCACGACGGCATTGGTTCGCTGGACGGAGTCTTCAACGGCGCGGTGCAAGGCGACCTCAAGACGAGTGAGCTGCTCGGAACTGGTGGAGCGAAAATCGATCGATGCCTGCGCACACTCCGGAATGGAGTTGACGCTGGTGCCACCGTGAATTGTGCCTAGGTTCAGAGTTGTGCGGGGCTCCTCCGGCAATTCAGTCCCTGCCAGCGCAGCCAGTGCCGGGGCGAGCGCAGCAATCGGATTAGGCGTGCCCGCATCGGTAAAACTGTGGCCGCCGGGTCCCGTGATAGTGACCAGGAATCTGCGGCTACCCAGAGCCTGCGTAACGGCCGAGTCCGCACCGGCGCCGTCAAGAACGATATGGGCAGCGATGCGGCCGGCCAGTGCGCTCTGGCTGTAAAGATGCCGCATGCCGCGCAGGTCCCCTTCCCCTTCTTCGCCCACATTGCCGAGAAAAATCAGCGGCGCGGGCAGTCCCGCTTTCGCCTCAATCAGCGCATGTGCGATGGCCAGCATTCCGGCAACTCCAGCGCCGTTATCGCATGCCCCTGGAGCCTGCAATCGGTCTCCGTCCACCACCGGGTTGAGCGGAGTATCTGCGGGAAAGACGGTATCGAGGTGAGCCGACAGCACGACCAGCGGCCCGGTGCTCTCCGGCGGTAGCATCACGGCAGGAAGCACTCCGAATACGTTGCCTGCCTCATCGGTATGCACCTGGCTCAGACCGGCCTCAGCGAAGCGCGCAGCCAGCCACCGCGAACGGGCCTCTTCGCCAAAGGGCGGCCCTGGAATAGCCACCAGGCTCGCCTGCCAGTCCATAATCGTCTTTGGGTTCCCGTGCAACCACGCAAAGGCAGCATGCACCGCACGTTGCGCGGCCAGAGCCGTAACGCGCGAGAAAGCCGAAGTGCGGGGAAGAACGGGCATGTGTTCCGTTTCAGAGTAGCAGGAGCCGTCTGAGCAAGGGCTTTGTTTGACGCGATTCAAACGTTAATCGGCAGATCTTCGCTGGCTGGATACTCCACCGAATCCAAAAACAATCCCCGCGCAGGAGCGGTCGGCCCGGCCGCCGAACGGCAACGGGCAGCAAGGATCGCCGGAATCTCCGAGAGTTCCAAATGCCCGCGGCCCACATCCAGCATAGTTCCCACCAGGTTGCGCACCATGTGGTGCAGAAAGCCGTTACCGCGTACGCGATAGACCAGCAAATTGCCGGCCTCAGTCTGGCGTTCTTCCCACGTCGAAGAAAAGATGGTCCTGACCGTTGCCGGCATGGGTTTCTCAATCTGAAATCCTGGCCGCGGAATCGGCCTTGGGTCAGGATTCCTGTCAGATTCCGGAGCGCGGTTCCCCAGCTCTGGATCGGTAGCGGCAAAACTCAAAAAATCGTGTTCGCCCACGAAAAATCCGGCCGACTTCTGCAATGCTTCAAAGTTTAGCGGCCAGCGGCAGTCCAGAACGTAACGAGCCAGAAAGGGCGGACAGATCTCTCCCCGGAAAACCCGGTACTCATAGGTTTTGCCACCGCCGAGTGCCGCGCATGGAAGGTACTTCGTACTGTTCTCGATTCCAGAATGCGAATCGAATGAGGCAATATCCGGTTGAGGGCGCGCTGCAGGTTCCCTTCCGGAATGGGCGCCTGCAAAGCAAAGCTGGCGACCTGGGCCAGCGCGTGCACTCCGGCATCAGTGCGTCCCGAGCCCTGCGGCAGTGGTGATTCGCCAGCAATCTTTTGAAGCGCCGCCTGCAACTCGCCCTGGATGGTCGCCTCCCCCGGCTGCACCTGCCAGCCGCTGAAATCGGTGCCGTCGTAGGCCAGTGTGAGTTTCCACGTTTGCGGCTCAGGCGCGGATTGGTCGAGGTCAGCCACTTTTATCCCTTTTCACAAAAGGTTACTCCCCGCGTCACCGAAACGGAGAGTGCGCTTGGTTTATACTCAGCTTTCTGCATGCTATTACGGTCAGGCTGCCTTCAGGGGCATTGATCCGGATGCAAAGAACGAACTCGCAGGAACGAAACTGGGGCTGAACGCGTATTGCCAGAGGAGCCCGCTGGATGGGCTAAAGACGAAGATCACCTTGCAAATCAGAAATTTGCGCCCGGAGAAGAACTCCGGCAGTCCTCAAAATTGGCGCCCCATTTGCCTCAGGAATTCGGAGAGAAAAACCATGCATCTGTACGGTATAATTGAACAGCAGTCAGCAGGCAACAGTCCACGCAATCCACATTCCAGCCCAGCCTGCAAACGGCTGCGCGCGCTGGCAGCGGTCGTGTTGACCTTGGCGGCCGGAATGCCTTCAGGTCTTGCCCAGCAGGCCCCGGCTGGGGCGTCGGGCCCCGACAAAGCTGCATCCGATCTGCCTGCGGCTCCGGCTCCGGTTCAAACAGAGCCCTTTTCGCTCCGCCCTTCCGCGCGGGACTTCTCCAGGCCCGCCGCCAGCCTGCTCGGCAACCCGATCAACACTTTCAGGCCCACTACCATCGCAAAGGCCAGCTTTGTTAATTCGGTGCGGCTCGGCGACCTGGTGAAAGACGGCAAGATCTACCTCAGCCTCTCCGACGCGATCGCTCTGGCGATTGAAAACAACTTCGATATCGCCATTGCCCGCTACGACCTGGATATTGCGGATACTGATATTTTGCGCACCCGCACCGGCGCCTTGCCGCTGGGCGCGCCTTCCGGCCTGGTTACCGGCACGCTGGGCGGCTCCACCTCCACTCTGACCACCGGAGGCGGTCCGGGCGGCACAACGGTGGGCGCAGGCGGCGCGGGTTCCGGCGTCTCCGGGATTGACGCTGACCACCGCGGGAGCCGGCCCGACCCCTGAGACCCTGGAACCCGCCGTCACCGGCAACGGTTCAGTTGGAGAGAGCCGAGCAGCCGCAGACCAGCGCATTCGTTCCCCGCTCCTTCCTGAATACCAACCAATACAACTTCGCTTACAACCAGGGCTTCGTCACCGGCACGGCGCTGAACGTGGCTTTCAACAACTCCCGCATCACCTCCATCAATCCATTCAACGTTTACAGCCCGCAGTTCGATTCCAACTTCAGGGCCACTGTTACCCAGCACCTGCTGCAGGGCGCCGGCATCTGGGTAAACAAGCGCTTCATCTACCAGGCGCTGAACGACCGGCGCATCGCCGACTCCTCGTTCCGCCAGCAGATTCTCTATACCGTCAATCAGGTGGAAACCATCTACTGGGGCCTGGTGCAGGCCTATGAAGATGAGCAGGCCAAGGAGCGCGCTCTGGACCAGAGCACCAAGCTGGTCTCGGACTACCGCAAGGAACTGGAGATCGGCACTGTTGCGCCGCTCGATGTGGTCAACGTCGAGTCCAGCATGGCCTCAGACAAGCAGGCCCTGATCAGCGCGCAGAGCGCCCTGAACTATCAGCAGCAGATCATCAAGCAGGCGATTGCCCGCAATCTCAACGATCCTGCGCTGAGCGCGGCTGCCGTGATTCCCACTGACCGCGTAAGCCTCGAGGAGATTCCCGAGGAGAAGCAGCCCATCGAGTCGCTGGTCCAGGAGGCTTTTCAGCAGCGTCCGGAACTGGAGCAGGCGGTGCTTACGCTGTCAGGAACGATGAGATTACGCTGAAGGGCGCGCGCAATGCCCTGCTGCCTACTCTCGACGTTTACGGCTTCTATCAAGGCACCGGCGTAGGCGGCTCGCAAAGCCCGGATTGCATCACCATTCCCACCGGCGGCTCCACCTTCGCATCCTGCGCCGCCGAACACATATCCCACCGTAGGCTACGGAACCGTACTCAACAATCTGGTGAACAGCAGCTCGCCGGACAAGGGCGTAGGTTTCAGCCTGAGCATCCCCATCGGCAACAAGTTCGCGCAGTCGCAGCAGGCGCGCTCGTTGATGGAGTATCGCCAGGCTGAGTTGCGGCTGGAGCAGCTTTATACGCAGATCCGCATGCAGGTTGTGAATGCGCAGTTCGCCCTCACCAACGACCGCGCGCTGGTTCGGGCCGCCATCGCCGCCAGGGACTACAACAAACAGAGTCTCGACGCCGAGGTCAAAAAGCTGCACCTGGGCGCATCCACCGCAGCCAACGTACTGCTGCAACAGCGCAACCTGGCGATGGCCGAGGACAGCCTGATCGCAGCCAACGCCGCCTATGCAAAGGACCGCGCCGGCCTCTACCAAACGCTGGCCTCCACCCTTCAGCACTACGGCATCAACCTCAACGAAGCGGCTTCAGGCCAGGTGAATACCACGCCGGTAATCCCCGGACTGGAGCCGGCCAGGACGGAAAAGGAACCAGCCACGCAGCGCCTCCAGCCGCACAATAAATCTGCTGTACTAAACAGGCATTGAGAAAGCCCGGCCGCTGGGAAGCTGTTGAGAATGCATAAGTAATCTCTACTCCAGCGCGCTGCAAACGCAGAACACAAGCGTGCCGAGATGCAGAACTAAATGCGCCGGAGGCGCAGAGTTTGTTAGCCCGGCTTTAGCGTGGAAAAGCATTCCACCGTTCATTACGGAGTCCCGCAGGGACGGCGCAGAATTGATTATGTGGGAACTATTAAGCCGGGCTTTTCTGTTTTCAACGAGAAGCGGAGATTGATTTCTACCGCTCCGCAACCTGATCAAGAAGACTAAAGAACTCCGGAAAGCTGATGGCGGCCGACTCAGCGCCCTGGATCAGCGTATCGCCCTCGGCACGCAATGCCGCAACGCTGAAGGCCATTGCAATCCGATGGTCGCCGCCGGAATCGATAGTCGCGCCGTGCAACGTCTGGCCGCCGGGCACGTCCAGCCCATCCTCAAATTCCGCCACTTCAGCCCCCATGGCGCGCAGGTTCTTCGCCACCAGCGCAATGCGGTCGGATTCTTTAACGCGCAACTCTTTCGCGTCGCGGATGCGTATCCCGCCGCTGGTATAAGGAGCAATAGCCGCCAGCACCGGCAACTCGTCGATGAGCTGCGCGGCAAATGCGCCGCTCACTTCAGTCGATCCAAGCCCCTCGGCCGGCGCAGTAATCTGCACCGTGCCCACCAGCTCGGCATGCTTTTCTTCCACGTTGAGCACGGCGATGTGCGCGCCGAGTGCGGTTAGAACATCCAGCAGCGTCGCGCGGGTCGGATTCAACCCCAGCGAATCCAGCACCAGGCTGGAACCTGGAAAGATAGCCGCGGCGCAAAGAAAAAATGCGGCGGAAGAAAGATCGCCAGGCACCGCGGCCTCAATAGCGTGCAGAGTTTGCGGACCGGTGATAGAAACAGAGTCCAGCGTGCGGGTCAGCTTGGCGCCGAATGCGCGCAGTGCGAGTTCGCTGTGGTCGCGCGTGCGAACAGCTTCTCTCACAGTTGTCGTCCCGGCAGTTTGCAATCCGGCAAGCAGCACGCAGGTCTTTACCTGTGCGCTGGGAACGGGCGTAGTGAAGTCGATAGCGTGAAGCGTTGAACCCTGAATCGTCAACGGCGCATGCCCATCGGTAAGCGTGAGCTTTGCACCCATCAGTTCGAGGGGTTTGCGAATGCGCTCCATAGGCCGGCGGGAGAGCGATTCGTCGCCGGTCAGCGTAAAGCTCCCCTGCTGCGGCGCCAGCAGTCCGGAGATCATGCGCATGGTCGAGCCGGAGTTGCCGCAGTCGAGCGGGCTGATCGGCAGCAGTTACGCGTCCGGAAACGCCGGTGATCTCTACGGAGTTCTCGCCTGATCTTATTAACCTTTGCTCCCAGTGCCTGCATGCAAGCGAGGGTCGAAGCGCAGTCCGCGCCGGTAGAGAAATTAGTGAGCCGGGTCGTTCCTTCGGCGAAAGCTCCCAGCATTGCATAGCGGTGGCTGATCGATTTATCGCCGGGCAGGCGAAGGCTTCCGCAAACGTTGCGCGCGGGCCGGATAAGTCGTTCTTCGGGCTTGGTTTGCAAAAGGTCTCCGGTTTTGTTTGCTCTCCCTTTGAGTTTATCGAATCGGATTAGGGAACCTCTGAATAAGTCGACGTTTTGAAAGGGCACGACTTTAGTCGTGCCGCAAGTGCAATAAATCAACGCGGGCTTTAGCCCCTGAGGGAATGCCCGATTGGAAACGGAACATAATCAGAGCTTCTTTCGAGAAGCCAGCTCAGCAAACCTGGTGAAAACCAATTCCCATCAGCGCAGCGGTCTTGCGCAGCGTCGAGGCCACGTGCCCCACGCCCACGGCGCAGTGGTGCGCCGGCCCCTGCTCATTCCACGCGGTGACAAATCCCCTCGCTCCCAGCGGAAATCGATAGCGGCTGTTGGTATTGCCAATCTCCAGAATCTCCCCAGCCACGCACTCGCCCTCGGCGGCCAGCAGCTTGAAGCCCGCCTCCGCGTCCTCCACCACCGAGAGCAGCGTTACCGGCCCGTGCTTCACGCTCATCTCCACTGAAAGCCCACGCCCCACCTTGCCGTGATAAACCGTCAGCGGCCGCACCTTGGTTTTCCCCTGGCTGATAGCGATGTGGCCAGGTCCGTCGTGCCCCATCAGCACCAGGTCGTCGTTAAAGTCCATCGCGTAGTACTCGGTAAACGAGCCGCCCGCTCCCAGGCAATCCATCATCTTCATGGCCAGCGCATTTTTCACCTCATACTCGCCGGCCACGGGAATGTGCCGCGCCGTCAGCAGCGAAGTGCCCAGAATGATGGAGCTCATCGTATCTTCGTTCGCCGCGTTGCCCGAGCCCTTGTAGTAGTAGGCCAGCGCGTCAAGATCGTAGCGCGCGACAAAAGCATCGAGAGCCACCGATGTGCGCGCCGCCCGTCGCAATTCCTCAGGCGGGCAGTCGGCCTGCACGTCGAATGCCGAGTGAAATTCCTCGACCCGCCGAGCAATTTCCGTCTCTTCAACGTCGGCAGCCAGCGCGCTCAGCTCGTCCACTTCCACAATCTCCACATGCGTGCCGAAGACGATCGAAACCAGCGTCACGTCGGTCATAATATCCAGCATGCCGCTGTAGTAGTGGCCCATCAACCCCAGCCGCGCCGACGCCAGCGCAGCTCGCACCCGCGCCGCCGCCAGCCATTCCTCAATCTCCGCCCAGGTGCGCTCTTCATCCAGCACGCCGGTCACCTGGTGAAATGGAATCCCCGCGCGCTTGAAGACGTTTGCAATCTCAGGAACCGGGCAAGCCGAGCAAAACGCCAGCCACTCCCCAGTCATCGCCGTGCGGTCCTTCAGCCGGTTGAACGCCTGGTAATCGATGGCCGCCTCAGGCTGCAAATTCAGCACCACCACCGGCACGCCCGCTCTCTGAACCAGCGGCAGAACCGTATTCGAAAGCGCATAAGTAGTGACGTAAAGAAACAGCACGTCAATATCTTCGCGACGGCATTGGTGGCCGGCCTCACGAGAGCGCTGCGGCGTATCCACCAGGCCCAGATTGACCACCTCCACGCCTGGCCTCGCCAACCGCGCAGCCATCTGCGCCAGGTAGCCCTTAAGCCGCTCTTCAAGCCCCGCAAACTGCGGCCAGTAAGCGTCGAGCCCAATCCCGCATAAGCCTGCGCGCAGAGGCCGTTCGACTTTCGTCGTGCTCCTCATACCTTCATCCATTTACGGCAGATAAAAAACCTCTTCCATCATGGGAAACCTCTCGCCCGCACGCAAGCCTTCCAGCGGCGCAAAAAGCGGCTCCATAGTCTTTTGCCAGCGCAGGTTTACCGGATGATTGTCGATCTTGCTCCAGGTAGCTTCAAAATCCGCCGCCCGCAAGAGTCAGAATCAGCAGACTCATCCCTGCGGTAAATGGAGTACTCGCTGATGCCCGCGCTCTTCAGCAACTCCAGCATCTCCGGCCACACCGCACGGTGCGCCTTCTCATAGGCCTCGGCCACTCCGGGCCGCAGGCGCAGCATGAAAGCATAGCGCTTCAACGGCTGGCCCCCGCTGAAACCTCGCCGGCGCTCACCAGCTCACCACCGTTACGGCAAAAGGCTCCAGCGTGATCGTTCCGCCCACCGGCGTGATGCTGCGTGCCGGACCGTCGCCTGTAGAAAGATCCACCGTCAGCGCGCTCGCCTTGCCGGCATCGGGCAGCGTAATCTCAAGCGTCGCGATTCCGCTTGTTGACGATCAGCATCTTGCGTCCCGCGGAAGTGATATATGCCTGCGCTTCCAGATCTTTTGAACCGACCGAAGTTTCCACCATCTCGTCGCCGGGATGGAAGCTGTCCTTCAGCAGCTTCAGCACCCAGAAGCGCGCGTTGGGCTTGTTGTTCTCCCAGTTCATCATGCTCACGCTGGGAAACTGCGTAGGATAGCCAATCAACTGCGACTCGCCGATCACGTCGATCTGCAGCCGCGAAAGCTCGATGAAGAGATAAGCGTAGAGCGAGCCGGCCAGATTCCAGTAGGCCTTCGGCGGAGGCGTTTTGTCCTCCGGATTGTTATCGGTGGGCAAGAATAACTCCCAGTTCGTCGGTATCGGTCTTGGTCTGCGGCGAAAGCCGCTTGCGGATGTTCTCGATGTAACGAACCGTATTGAGAAACCCATCCGCCTGGTCGAAAAATGTATATTGCCAGTCGGCGATGGTCTGCTGACGGAGTGGGCGTCGCATAGAAATGATAGGAGATAAAATCCAGCGGAATGCCCGGCTTGTGATTCGCCGGATTCAGGAAATACTCAACAAACTCCGGATGCTCGCTGGGCCCTCCCAGCGCCATTCCCATGAATTTCGTATCCGGGCTGACGCGATGAATAGCCTCGACGATCGCGTCATAGCGCTTTGTATATCCTGCGCCGTCGTCGTATGCTCCGACTTCCACCTCGTTCAGCACCTCCCACACGGGAAACTTGTAGTGGTAGCCGGATTCGTGGCGCACGCCATTCTCATCGGTAAATCCGCCATTCACATACCAGCTGACCAGGCGGGCATAATAGTCGCCCAGTTCCTTGCCGGTGGGATCGCGCAGCTCAGTGCCCTGCGTGTAGTCCCAAACCACCTTGTTGGGATCGTCGGGATAAGTGACCGGCTTATCCGTCTTGAAGAGCCAGGTTGGAATCGTGCTGAAGTTCATCACCGGTGAATGACCATCCGTAGCGGCAAGAAAATCCTTGGTCATCGGATCGATAACGCTGAAATCCCAACTGGTTTTTTGCGGCGTAGGCGGTTCCAGCTCGGCCACGGCCAGCCGCGGATAAGGCAGCCATGGCACATAGCGCACATAGTCTGCGCCCAGATCCTTCACGGCTTTATAGGAGGCAAGCCCAGCGGCTCGCCCGGACGCAACGGCGGATTGACCACCACCTGCAGCGTCGGCGTCGATTTTGAGACCGCTGTGATCTTGTCCCAGTGGACCGTCATCTGCAACGCCTGCTGGGCAGGCAGTGCGGCGGATGTGCCAAGCAAGACTGCGACCGCAACCATCAAACGTAAAATAACCAGGCTCATGCTTCCGTGCTGAAACAGGCTCATGATCGTAACTCCTCTTGCATTTTAGGTATTTCGCATACAGGTTTAGAGTGATCCTCTGCTGGCCCGAACATTACCGGTTTCGCCAGGAATAAGTAGCGCCGGCCTCCCGGCCGGCTGTAGCGTGGACCTCCGGTCCACGCTCACTCTGCGTCTTCAGGACAACTGTTCGAATCATTGTTGTGCCTACTTGGGCCAACCCAACTGAAAATTCCACTGTCTTCAAATAACCCTCTAGCCACTACGCAGCTATCTGGCTTCGCCTTCGAGCTCAAGACAGCCATCATCTCCTCCAGGAACTCATAGCGCGGGCGCAGCGTATCCGGGCCCGAAGTGATGGTGCTGTCCAGGTGGATAAGCTCATCGTCCTTGCCATACTTCGGCCACAACAGGCAGCCCCGGCCCATTCGGATCGCCTGTCTTCGCAAAGTTGGTCCAGTAGTCCATCATCTGGTCGCTCAGCTTGCGGTCCTCGGGCCGCCACACGGCGCCGGGCCTCGTATCCAGCGTCCCGAAGACGTAGACGATATCGTCGGAGTGGAAGGCAAGCCCGCCCACTTCAAACTTGCTCGGGCGGCGATGGCAGCTCAAAATGATAGCGGTAAACCGGCGAATCGCCCGTCTTCCTGTGCGCCTCAATCCACCTCCAGGTTCCGAAGGCAATGAACATATCACCATGGAAGTCAGCCGCCGAACGCGCCGCCTGCTCATCGGTATCGCCGGGGTAGAGCTTCAGGAAATCTTCCGCCCGATCCCCGAATTCGTCCAGGGCAAATGTATTCCACTTCTCCATCGTCATGCCATCGGAGTTGCCCTCGTCGCGATTCCATCCGGCCAGCAGCGGCACGTGGGCCTGTTTCCCCTCCGCATAGGTGTCGGCCACCGGCTCGGTGAGCAGCTTCCCATCAACGTCCGGACCAAATCCTCCGTGGGTCCTTTTCCTGCTGGCTTCCAGAATCGTCTCCGCCGGCAGCGCCCGCAGTTGCTCGAGCGTGGTCACTCCCAACGTAGCAACCCATTCGTCATCCCGCTTTTCCCGCTTTGCCAGCGCATCATATTTGCAATACGCCGCGGCCCATCGCGCCGCCGCTTTCGCCGATGGCCTTGTGAAATAATCCCTTCGCCATGGGCGACGCCATCAGCGTGCACACCGCAAATGAACCGGCGCTCTCGCCGAAGATGGTCACGTTATCCGGATCGCCGCCAAACTGCTTGATATTGTCCTTCACCCACTCGAGCGCGGCCACCATATCCATCAGCCCGTAGTTCCCTGCCGCGCCGTTCGCCTCCTTGCCCAGGTCTGAAGTTGCCAGAAAGCCGAAGACGCCGAGCCGGTAGTTGATGGTGACCAGCACCACGCCCTTGGTCGGCAGAAAATCGCCATTATGCCGTGGCTCTGAAGCCGAGCCGCCCGAGTAGCCGCCGCCGTGAATCCAGAACATCACCGGCAGCTTGCTGTTGCTCTTCGCATCGGCAGGCGCGTAGACGTTCAGATAGAGGCAATCCTCGCTCTCTCCCGCGTCCGGGAAAACCATATCGTTGTAAATGTGCCCCTGGTAGCAGTGCGCCCCAAATTTGGTGGCATCGCGCACGCCCTTCCACTTAGCCGGCGGCTCAGGCGCCTTCCAGCGCAGATCGCCCACCGGAGGCGCCGCATAGGGCAGCCCCAGAAACGCCTTCACCTTGCCGTCGTTGATGGTCTTGCCGAGAACCTTGCCCTGTTCGGTCTTCACCTTCAGCGAGTCGGCATGAATGGATGAAGATAATCCCATCGTGAGTGCTGCAATCGCCAGCGCACAAGCCACTTTCAATCCCAATTGCATCGCAAAAATCCTCCGCACAACACATTAACAGCAAGCAGTGGAGGGTGCACACATTTGGATTTCAAACGAAGGTACAAATCAATCAGACGATCGTCATCTCCGGCCCCAGCAGATCGCCCATCGTCTCGCGCCGGCGGATCAGCCTCGCCTTCGCGCCCTCCACCAGCACCTCCGCCGGCCGCGGGCGCGTGTTGTAGTTCGAACTCTGCGCCATCCCGTAAGCTCCGGCATCGAGCAGCGCGACCAGATCGCCGGGTTCAACCGGCTGCAGCTTGCGGTCGCGCGCAAAGTAATCGCCGGTCTCGCACACCGGCCCCACCACATCCACCGTGCGAGCCTTCCCGCCGCGCGGCCTCACCGGCACAATCTCGTGATGAGCCTGGTAAAGCGCCGGCCGAATCAGGTCGTTCATCGCCGCGTCGGTAATCACAAACGTCTTTTTGCCGTTCCTCTTTACCTAAAGCACCCGCGCCAGCAGCGCCCCGGCCTGCGCCACAATAAACCGTCCCGGCTCCAGCAGCAGCCGGCCCTCAAAACCGCCCAGCGCATGCTCGATGGCCGCCGCGTACTCGGCAACTTTGGCAGCCGCGTCAAAACTCCCCGCGTGATAGTCGATTCCCAGGCCCCCGCCCGCATCGACCGCCTTGATCGCGATGCCGTCGCGCCGCAGTTGACCCACCAGCTTTGCGAACCCGCTCCATCGCCTCGCCAAACGGCTCAGCCGAGCGAATCTGCGACCCGATATGCACGCTGATCCCATGCGCCTCAAGCCAGCGATTCCCGGCCGCGCTTTTGTAAATCCTGGCCGCCTGGCGAATATCGATGCCGAATTTGTGCTCGCGCAGGCCGGTGGAGATATACGGATGCGTCTCGGCAAAGACGTCGGGATTCACGCGCAGCGCAAAGCGCGCCCTTCGTTTCAGCTTGCGGGCGCGCGCGGCCAGCAGCTCCAGCTCCGCCTCGCTCTCCACATTGAATTTAAGAATTCCCGCCGCGAGCGCCAGGTCGATCTCCGCCGCCGTCTTGCCCACGCCTGAAAAAACCACGCGCCCCACCGCCTCAGGCGCAGCCGCCATCACCCGCTCCAATTCGCCGCCTGAAACAATATCAAACCCCGCCCCGTGTCCGGCGAGCAGCTTCAGAATCGCCAGCGCCGAGTTGGCCTTCACCGCGTAGCAGACCAGGTGCTCCCGTCCCGCAAACGCCTTCTGAAACAACCCCAGCCGCTCCACAATCTGATCGGCCGAATAAACGTAAAGCGGCGTGCCAAATCGCCGCGCCAGCGATTCAAGCGAAACCTTGCCGCAGTGCAGGGCGCTCCCCTTCTGCGGATGGTAAAAGGGACGCGGCGATGCAGACGGATTTGAGAATGCGTTCAAAGTGAGTTTCCCAGAGGAAGAGCGTTCTCTTGAGCCTACAGCATTTTGCCGCCGCATTCGAGCGGCTGCAGCGTGGGCGTAGTTTAGAGCATTTCGCCTATAGGTACAAAAGTGATCGTCTCCTGGTCTGAAGATTACCGGTACCGGCAAGAATTAAGTGGCGCCGGCAAGAACTTGTAGCGCCGGCCTCCTGGCCGGCTGTTGCGTGGACCTCCCGGTCCACGCTCACCCAATGCCTTCAGGAGAACTGCTCTAACCCTCAGGTTGCCGCAGCCAATCCGCCAGCAGCGCGGCCACCTTGCTCGGCTGTTCGTAGGCGGAAAAGTGCCCGGCATCGGGCAGCAGGTGGAATTCGCATCCCCCCGGCGCGGCTCTGAAGGCCTCCATCTCATCCGGAGTCGCCGTGGAATCCTCAGCCCCGGCAACGGCCAGCACCGGCACGCCAATCGTAGCCACGGTGGGCACGGAATCCAGTCGAGCAGCAAGCCCAGCCTGCACGGCAACCAGCGCCTCAGGGGTCAGCGTCATGCTGAGCCCTCAGCTCCGCCACAATCTTCGGGCGTCGCTGGCGCGCGGTTGCTCCAATCAGCGTCTCCGCCATGCCGTCGAAGATCGCCCCGCTGCCTCCGGCTCTCGCCTGGGCAATGTTGGCAACCCGCTTTTGAAGATTGGCCTCCGCATCCGGCTGAGGCTTTGAAGAAACAAACGCCAATCCCTTCATCCGCCCCGGAGCCTTGCGCCACAGCTCCAGCAGCGTATAGCCGCCGATCGAGCAGCCAACAAAGACCGCCTCCGGCACCTCAAGATGATCGAGCAGCGCAAGAATATCGTCGGCAAGTTGCTCAATGGTCAGCACCGGCGCATCGGGAACGCGCGCGAAGCCCCCCACCGGCAGATTCGGCCCCAACTCCGACGCGCCATGCCCGCGCAGATCGGGAACAATGGCGCGCACCCCGGCCAGATCCTCCACCATCGGACGCCAATAATCATGATCGAGCGGCGTGGGATGCAGAAAGACCACCGGCATCCCCGCCCCGGTCTCCCAATAACTCAGCTTCGCTCCGTCGGCTGCCGTGAAACTCGTCATATCTATAAGGATAGCTCAAGGCTGCAAGCATCCCTCAAGGCAGCGCCAGCGGCTCCTCGGGAATCCCGATCCAGCAAGCCAGATAAGCCACGCCCACCAATCCCCCGGAGAAGAAGAACCCGATCACGGTTAAGATGCGAACCAGCGCCAGATCCCAGCCATAAGCCTGCGCCAGCGCAATGCAAACCCCCGCAATCTGCCGTCCCGCGCGCGGACGAACCAGCGGCCTGCCCGGCATCGCATGCGTAAATGGAATCACCATGCCGCAATTGGAGCAGAAACGCGCGCTGTTCGGCAGCCCAGTTCCACATTGAGTACAAAAGACGGCCATATTCGATCCCCCTCCGGAAACCCCATCACATTGAAGATACGGCGTTGAGACACAGAGGTTCCGCAATCCGCCTTTGTTCTATGAGGCTACGGTGCGACGCACAAAATCATGCGTCCAGCATCAGGCCGCACTGTCCGCCATCAATTCCCGGTATAAGCGTTGCGCAGATACTTCCTGGCCGTCCCCGCGCGAGAAGTATCAGGGCCGGCATTGATTGCCGCCTGGTAATCCTTCACCGCCAACTGGCGCTCGCCGTTCAAATCGCGGCACTCGCCTGCGTCCAACAGCGACCGGATCTTCAGCTCCGGCCCCACGTTCTGGGTCCATGCCGCCTGCTCATAAGACTGCGCCGCCTCGCCAAAATGCCGCTGCCCGCGCAGCGCGTCGCCCAGGCCAAAGTAAGCCAACTCCATGCGCGCCGAATAAAAATATCCGCGGCTTGGCGTTAGCGGCCAGAATCTCCCGGTACGCATCCACGGCAGCCATTCCCTCGCCGTCATCCTTGCGCAGGTTGGCCTCTTCCAGGCAGAAAAGAAAATCGTGCGGATACTCTCTCTTCAGTCCGCGAACCACCTGGATCGCCTCTTTGTACTTCGCCTCCCTGCGCAGAAACAGCGCGATGGTCGTGCGCGCCTCCACGCTGGTAATCACGCCGCGTCTGCCGGCATCGTTCAGCATCTCCAGGCCTTTGCTCTTCGATCCGGTAATCCCCGCAAAGCCGATCAGCAGCTTGAAGGGCCAGGGCAACGCTCCCACCACGTACTCATAGACCCCCACCACCAGCTTCGCGTCCACATAATCCGGGTCAATTTGCAGCACGCGCACATCGTCGTCCTTGGCCTTCATCGCCAGACGGAATCCCGCCCCAAACCCCCGCTGCACCATCGCCAGGTAAGTGCACTCAAGCGCCCGCGCCCAGGCCCGCGCATAAAGCGCATCCACGTCATTCGGATTCTTGCCCAGCCGCCAATCGGCCTCGCGAATGGCCTCGTCGCCCAGCCCCATAATCCGGTCGCG
Organism: uncultured Acidobacteriaceae bacterium; assembly: GCA_963724755.1. Classification (GTDB taxonomy): domain Bacteria; phylum Acidobacteriota; class Terriglobia; order Terriglobales; family Acidobacteriaceae; genus Telmatobacter. Next base: position 93,928 of record CAVRVZ010000008.1, on the reverse strand, counting down.
CGTCTTCGGATCTTCCTGGGTCGCGTGGCGCCCGGTCAAAAACCCGTCATTGGCATAGAACGTAGTATCCAGCAGATCCTGCCGGTAGAGCTCCTGAAAAACCACCGCATCCATCAGCAGCGCCGTAGGCTGTCGGATCGCCCGGATGCGCCGCCTTGATGCGCTCAAACCGCTCGATTGCACCCGGATAGTCGAGGTTATAGTAGTGCTCGAAGGCCTCCCGCACCAGCGGGTCGCGGTTCAGCGGATTGGTATGCACCTCGGATGCCGCAGCCAGGCTTGCCGCCGCCAGCAGCACCATCCCCCATCCCAATCTGCGCAACCAAAATGACCCGCTTCTTCAACTTCAAATCTCCTTCTTGCACTTATTCGCGTCCCGACGGTTGAACTCGCAAGCGATTCTCCTGTTGTCCCCTGGATGAAGCTTTCGTCCTGAGCGACCGCAATCCAAGGCTGCCATACTTGATGCACGCGCAGCGGTCACAATCCGCTGATTTTAATCCTATTTACGCCGCCACTCCGCCGTTGACAGTGCTGATTCCCTACAGTATGATCGATTCTTTCGATCGATGATGCGCTTTAGCTCAATCAGAATAGTTCATAAGATTCCCTGCCCGCAAAACTGCCCTACCCCCAACAAGCTCCAATGCTTTAAGATTCAGGCATGCCCATCCCTGAGCGGCTGAATCCCACCTTCGCAACCGCCCGCCAATACCGACCCTCTGGATGAGGCCCGCCGTCGCCTGATCGTAGCCCTCGACGTCCCCGATGCCCCCTCAGCCGTCGCTCTGGTCAACAAGCTTGAAGGCCAGTGCCGCTGGTTCAAGGTAGGTTTGGAGCTATTCATCTCCGCCGGTCCCGCCGTCCTTGAACCGCTCCTCAAGCGCGGCCACTCCGTCTTCCTCGACCTCAAGCTCCACGACATTCCCAACACCGTAGCCGGCAGCGGTGCGTTCCGCCGCCTCTCTCGGCGTCCGCATGATCACCCTCCACGCCGCCGGTGGCCCCGCCATGCTCTCCGCCGCCCGCGCCGCCCTCGAAGGCCTCAGCGACCCTCCCCAGCTGCTGGCCGTCACCGTCCTCACCAGCATGGACGCGGCCCAACTCAGCCGCCGTCGGTCTCAACGCGCGCACCCGCCGCCCAGGTGAATTTGCTCGCCAAGATGGGCCTCGAAGCCGGAATCAGCGGCTTCGTCTGCTCCCCGCAGGAGGTTGCATCCCTGCGCGCGCTCACCGGCCCTGAAGGCGTACTGGTCACTCCCGGCATCCGCCCCGCCGGCGCCGAAACAGGCGACCAGAAGCGCATCGCCACCCCAGCCGAAGCCCTCCGCCAGGGCGCCAGCTACCTCGTCGTAGGCCGCCCCATCACCCACTCCCCCGACCCCGCCGAAGCCGCCGAAGCAATCCTGAAAGAAATGGCCGCAGCCCTCTAGCCCCATCAAACCGCTCAATCGTCATCCCGGAGGGATGAAATGAAAATAGCCCCGGACGACAATCCGGGGACCTCGCCCCAATTCAATCTTCGCGTCCTATAGGGACGCGGCGAATCAGCACCTTCCCGATCGATGACTTTCCGCGAATGTCCTTATCCAAACAGGCGGTTCAGTTCTCAATGCGACCACGGAATCTACCTGAACGAATCGGCGACAACGCGGCAATTGAGCAATCCAAACGAGCGAAATAGGCGTTTCTCTGGATCAATCCGGATCGCAGCACTACTGAAGGTCATCCAGCGCACACGGCAACATCTCTCGCTTTCAATTATTTAAAATTTATACCCATAGACCTCCGCTCAAAGCAATTCACAGCGTAGAATGATTGGCAGAAATCAGAATGCCATGACAAAGAATGTATTTTGGTACACGCTGAAGACGATCGGCATGCTCTTTGTTTGCCTGATGTGCATCAACACCATAAAAAGTACAGCTCTGTATCAGTCGCTGACCGGGGATTCTACCTACCTCGTTCTCTCCCTCTTTGTCTGCGCAGGGTTGGTCTATTGGGCCACCGGGTCATCTGGAAACCAATCGGGAGCCGCTGACATGATTGGCAAAGCATTCTCCGATGCCGTTTCGGGCATTGCAACCGACCTCGAAAACCGCGTGAAGGATTCTCTGGACTACTGCGTGAAGGTGATGGCAGACCCCAGAGCCACAACCCAGGACGCTGACCTGGCGTTCCGCAGGTTTGAAGACTCCTGCAAAGACACCATCAGGAGCGCGACCGGCGCTGCCAAGGAAGAGATCAAGGAGCACGTCACGCGGCGCATGGGTGAACTCGGTATGAGCCCCGAGGAAATCGATAAATGGTTTGAACAGAAATGGGTCGATGTCAAGGGCATGGCCGACCTGATAATCGGCGCCGCTCTAATGTGAAGGAAAAGGCTCACTTCGTCTGGCTCAAAGTCGTGGGTGTCCTCGCCGCTGCCGGAGTCGTGGTAATGGCAATCGGCAATGGACACCATGGGGGAAGCAGTTGGAAGCTATTGACCGGACGGTGGACAGGCAAGGCGTCGAATTGAAAATCCAGGAAATCGAAACCAAGGCCGGTCTGGAGATTTCCATGGACGATCGTCAGTTCGACCAGATGGTGGAAGTGCTCAACGCCGATAATACGCCCCAGGTAACACCGGATCCGATCGTGATACCCGCCCCTGTTGCGGCGATTGCAGCACTTCCCGTCGTAGCGAAGATTGAGACCAACGGGGACAAAGACAGTGAATACGAACGTCGGACAAGTGTACAGGGCGGTACCGGCAGCGCGCACCCAGATCGAACGATCTGCGGATCATTCGCTGAACTTCCACTACAACATCAATGTAGTCGGTCCCGGAAATTCGCTTGCGCACTTCTCCAATTAGTCACGAACGCAGATTCAGCTTATCGAGTTAGAAGGAAAAGAGAAGCCAGGATGGACAGGATGCTACTCATGATTTTGCAGGCAACCTATCAAGACGCTGTGCATGGTTCAATTGATAAGACTTTGCAGGAAGTTCATGAATTGGCCATTGTGAATGCGCTGGTTGATGCGTCTTTCGCTGCCTTCACCGCCGCTCTCCTGCTGGGAATCGTAAGCATATCCAGATTCTTTATCGCCCGCAAGCGCCGGGCGCTTGGATAGGACGCGGCTATGTCGGATCGGAGCAGCACTTTCTCAAAGCGCGATAAGCGCGGGCTGATCGTCTCGCTTATAGTGTTGTCGATTTTGATCGTGATAGGACAGCTCTCAGAGCGCTCCCACCGCGGATATGAGGCCTATAGCAAGGCGGCGAATATCCTGAGTCCTCTGATTCAGAAGGGTCGGGAACATTTGAGCATGAGCGACCGGGACGCGATCGATGAAGCTATAAGGTTGCTCAATGAATCCATCCGCATCGACTCCAAAAATGCGCATGCATTTTGTTTCCGCGGAGAGGCAAACTACTTGCGATCTTTTGAGGATGACGCTGTCCTGGACTTTGACACGGCTATCCGGCTGAACCCAGACTATTATGGAGCCTACCAGGATCTCGGCATCATGTATGTCGAAATTCACCAGCCGGAAGACGCAATCGCGCCGCTGAAGAAGGCGATCGAGCTTCATAGTAACAATGATGTGGCAGAGAGTTGGCTGAAGAAAGCCCGTGCCGACTTGGATGAACAAAGGCGCATCGACGCTCCTTACCAGCCTTCGGCAGAACAATAGGCGTGCGTGGCCAGTCGCATGCACTGAGAAAGGCGGCATGAATCATGGGATTCTGGGATAAGCTGAACGGAAGAAAACCTTGCCCTGTGTGTGAGGGGCCCATGGATACTGCACTCGCCATCAACCCGCTATTGTGCAAGGGCTGTGAGACATACTTCAATCTGACGAATGGATCGTTGAACAGAGTCCCCGAGGACTATGTCGCCGAGAGCCCCGTTTTCGGCGTGCCCACTCAATGGAGTGACTTGCGTAATGCGCGCCCAGGGGCCTACATGGCGCCCATTGCTCATCTAACCGATCTCGCCCTGAGGAAGAATCAGGGCGTTCGCCTCCTGGACGCAGCCTGGCCTGAAGGCTGCTGCGTATGTGGTCAAACAACCTCCCGATTTGAGACGCAAACAAAAAACATCATTTTTGCCGGCTCCGGCAAGGTCAATATCGGGAACAATCAGGCCACTCTGGTGGTCTCTGAAATCCCTCACTGCGCTGTTCACAGCGGTGGCGTAACCTTCGGTCAGGTACGTTTTGCGCTTTCCGCAGATAATACGGCGTACGGTTTATGTTTTCGCTCCCTGAAGTATCGCAACCAATTCCGGAAGCTCAATCCCTGGCCATGGTCCAATCTCAGAGTGCTTTAGTCTTCGTATCTCTGAGCGCATGCCGTCTATGGTGATTTCTGATTGTCAATCCTCAGCTCACTGGAACTGTTTGCATAAACCGGGTTTTGAAAGGGCGCGACTTTAGTCGTGCCGGATTTCAGGACAATGGCCAACACTGAAAGATATCTTGCGCGCGAATGCGAAACAGCCGCCGGGGCAATGTGCATTAACTCAGCAGTAGTAACTGTTGTTATGTTTCAATCTTAAGTTTAGAAATGGGTAGTCGGCCAATGCTCACTGATCGGCCTGACACCCCATCCTTCCGCAGTCTTTTCGCGGAAGGATGGGGTGTCCACAACTCTCTACCAGCCCCTTGCAGATAATTACCGCAAGCCAGCGCACAATGGAAATGGAGAGAGTATGAAGAAACCATTCCGCGCCGTCGCCAATCCCCCGCACCCACCCGTTTCAATCCACTGTACAGCCGGGCACATAGCTGACATTTCAGACCGGGCACATATCTGACACTTTTTCCTTATCAGGAAGGTTTTGTTTTTCCGTTTCAGGGGCAGTTGCCCATGAAACGGAACGCCTCGTTTGCACCCCTTTGCCCCTTGGCAGCCGGTAGGTTTTTCCGCTTCTGGTGTCGAACAGCGCCAGCGGCACATGGGCAAAGTAGACCGTGTAGCATCCCTCGTCAACCGGCAGCAGGCCCACCCGCTCGCCCCACAGCACCTCACTGAGGAATACGTCATGCTTCTTCCAGCGGAAATGACCGTGGCTCTTGATGGTGCGCACCAGCATCGTGTCGGGGTACTCCACCTCCGGCAACCGCTCCGGGTACGGCCGCGGCAGAAGGCGCATAAACGCTGGCCGGCGTCTGCATCCCCAGCGCCTCGTGCGGCCGCACCTCGTTGTACTCCTGGCGAAAACGGTCCAGTTCCCGCTGCTGCCCGCGCCAGTCCTGGGCCGGCCGAAGATCCTGCTTCAGCGTGCGATGCATCCGCTCATGCCGCCCGTTCTGCTCCGGATGACCGGCCTCGATCCGCTCCGGCACGATCCCCAGCTTGATCCACCACACCGCCAGCCGCGACAGCCCGCCCACCGCCGAACTGGCAAACGGCGCGCCGTTGTCGGTGCGGATCGCCTCCGGCAAGCCGTACTCGCGGAAGGCCGCCTCGAAGATGGCCCGCACCCGCTCCGTATCCGGTCTTCTCCACCGCCTGGCAGCGCAGCAGATAGCGGCTGCACGCATCGGTGATCGTCAGCGGATCGATGCGCGTCCCGTCGCCGCTCCTGAACCAGCCCTTGAAGTCGGCGCACCACACCCGGTTCGACTCCACGGCATGGGCCAGCGGCTCCGTGTAGGGCTCGGTCCGGCGCCGCTTCTTGCGCGCCACCACCAGCCCGGCGCGCTTCACAATCTCGCCCATCGTGCTCGTCGCCGGCCACCCCCGGCCCGGCTGATCCCGCTCCAGAATCCGCTTCAGCTTCCGAGGTCCCCAGCGTCATGTGCGCCTGGCGCAGCCCCAGCACCGCCTCCTCGATCGCAAGCCGCCGTCTGGTTGGGATGACGCTGCGGCGCCCGGTTCACTTCCACCAACCCCTCCAGCACCATACTGCCGGTAACGCCGCAGCCACACATAGCCCGTCTCGCGGCTGATGCCAAACCGTGCACACAGAGCCCTCATCGGCTCCTCATCGCGCTCATACTCAAAGACAAAGCGCAGCTTCTCATCCATCACACTGCTCGTTTTCCAGCCCATCTCGACGTTGTAATCAAACGCCCATGGACTTGTGCAGTGTCAGGTATGTCCCCGGTTCAAAATGTCAGGTATGTGACCGGTCCGTACCATGCTCTACCCCCCACCCCCTCCCCCCTAAATCGCGTAAGTCGTTGATTACATTCGATAATGGGAGAAAAAACCAGGTCACCTTTGGGATAAAATGGGGGATTACGGGGTAAAACCCTACAAAAACCGATGAAAACCTACTGTCAAAAATGCCGTCGGGCGGGAGGAGTAGGTTCGCTGTCTAGATATAGTCGCGGTGGAACTCGACGGAGCGCGCCGCAGTTACGCCGCAGCCGACCCACCCCCCCGTGTCCCTGACCTCTGAACCGGCTGTACCGCTGTAAAAGCCACCTAACCAAAGCATATTCAATGGTTTATCTGGCTGGATCGGCTCGTTTTACAGCCCCAGTACGCCAGTAAAAAATCCCTATCATACTCAGAATCAGCTAGATGCGGAACCGCCCCGGAAGCCTAAAAGCGCCCGTGCAACCGAGAAAGTCATGCGACCGGAAACCAATTCCTGATCCCTGATCTCTGTTCTCTGATCTCTGATCTCTAAATGTAATCCCGAAAGAGTTCCGCCGAAGGCGCTGCGATCACGCCGCGGCCGACGAGCATTCCGTCTTCGGCGGCAACTTTGGAGCCTGCGGCGACCGCTGCCTGCACGCTGGAAACGTCTCCAGCCATGAGCACGAATCCCTTGCCGCCGAGAGCCATCGCCAGATGAACCCGAAGCAGCGTCACGTTGGCGGATTTGACGCACTCGTCGGCGACCGCGATGATGCTGGCCGCGGAGAAGGTCTCGATGACGCCGATGGAGCGCAGCTCTTTGGGGTCGATATCGACGGCGTTGGAGATGGCCGCCAGAACCGATTTGTCGACGTGCGCGATCTGCCGCCTCTCAATCAGCGACGGGCCCGGCGACAACCGCGCCAGCCTGAACCGCTGTGGTGACCGAAGCCACGTCGCCGGCGATGACGATGAGAAACTTCCCCGAGCAGATGCTGCGCGCCATGAGGATCTGAACCGTTGCCGCCTTCAGCATGGCGTCTTCCACGGCAAAGCCGGTGGCGACGCTCGATAACTCGATAAGCCCGATAGAGACGATCTCAGCCACGATAAACTCCTTCGCAATCCGCTCTGTTCACTAACCACTAACCAACCTAATCACTAGCCACTTCTTCACCGCTTCAATCATCACTGCATCCGCAGTCACCGTAACCACTCCGTCGATGCTGGCATGGATTCGCGCGCCCAGCTTGCCTTGCTGCGGCACGGCCAGCAGATCGCCCACGCGAACCCGATCGCCGCACTTGACCACTGGAACCGCAGGAGCTCCGGCGTGCTGCTTGAGCGGCAAGTTGACCTTGCGCGGCGAGAAGCTGTGCTCGGTGAGCGGGCCTTCATTGTTGAACTCGCCCAATCCCAGCCTGGCAATCAGCCGCCGCATCGGCACGCGGCGGAACTCGGCCATGGGATGAGGCGTGATGGACTTCGGGCGCTCCCTTGAAGGTGAGGTCGCGCTCCCGCGCCAGCGGCTTGTTCTGCACGCAGACGGTCTTGGGATCGAGATCCTCGGGGCAAGCGTACATGGTGCAGAGATTGCACTCGCAGCAGTAGAGCGTGGCGGCCATAGCGTCATTGCCCGTGGCGAAGCCCAGCGACTGCATGGCGCGATGCGGCTCAATCGGATGGCCGAGCAGGAAGCGCGGGCAGAACTCGGTGCAGAAGCGGCACTGATCGCAAGCCGAGCGGCCGATCTTGGCCACATGATGCCAGGGCGCGTTGTGCCGCTTGAATGAGGCTATGCGTAGCCGGCAGCACGATGATTCCGCCGGTAGTCTTGGTCACCGGCTCGTCCAGGCTGGCTGCGGGCTTGGCCATCATCACGCCGCCCAGCAGCACGCCGAAGTCAGCCACAGTAGTTCCGCCCGCAGCCTCAATGACCTCGCCAATCGAAATCCCCACCGGAACCCGCAGCGTAACCGGCGTCTCCACCGCTCCAGCAACAGTCAGATATTTATGCGTAACCGGCCGGTCCAGGCCGATGTTCATCAGCGTCTCGACGTTAGCGACGACAGTATCCACATCCTTGGGCAGCCCGCCGGGCGGAATGACCCGTCCAGTAACCAGATGCACCAGGATGAACTCATCGCCAGCCGGATAAGTATCCGGCAGCGGAACCACGCGAATCCCCGGCCGGCGCCGACTGCTCCAGCGCCTCAATGATCTCGTGATACTTCTCCTTGATGCCGATCACGCCTTCAGCCGCGCCGACCAGCTCCATGGCGATCTGCATCCCCCGCAGGAACGGCTCGGACATGGTGATGCAGCAGCTCCTTGTCCTTATGCAGCAGCGGCTCGCACTCAGCGGCATTGGCAATGAGCATCGACACCCGGGCCTTGAACTTCACATGCGCAGGGAACCCGCCCCCGCCCGCCCCCACGATCCCCAACTCCTCAATCCGCTCGACAGACGGAGGGTGCGGATGAGCCGGCTTTTGGTTGAACATGCGACCTATCGGGAATTGCCGTCATTTAGGGCCAGCCTCGGAATCCGTCAAAATAATGATTGACTCTGACAGATAATGTATTATATCATTCAACTTCAATCAAGATCTGTCAACAATGAAATGCTTGATTCCAAATATCGGTAGCACTTCGTTCAAGTACCGGGTCCTCGAGATGCCGGAAGAGGCGGTTTTGGCGGAGGGGCGCGTGGAACGGATTGGGCAGCCGGGCGGCGAATGCGCCGACTACCCAGCGGCTATCGGCAAGTGCCTGGCGGCGATTGCGGGCGAGGGCAAGGCGCTGAAGAGTCTGTCGGAGATTGATGCGGTGGGGTTCAAGGTGGTGCATGCGGGGCCGCTGAGCGAACCGCAGTTGATCGGCGACGAGCTGCTGGCGGCGATGGAGGAGTTTACGTTTCTCGCGCCGGCACACAATCCTGCTTACATTGCGGCGATCAAGGCGTTTCGGCAGGAGTTGCCGGGAGTGCCGCTGGTTGCAGTGATTGAGACCGGGCCTTACCGCTTTATGGATGAAGCGGCGACTACTTATGCAGTGCCGTATGAGTGGCGGCGGGATTTTGGGATTCGCCGGTATGGATTTCACGGCGCGAGCCATCGGGCTGCAAGCGAGCGGGCATTGGCGCTGATGGGACGGTCGAAGCTGCGCCACATCTCCTGCCATTTGGGTGGCAGTTCGAGCGTGGCGGCATTTCGCGATGGTCTGTCGGTTGGGACCAGCATGGGCGCTTCTCCGCAGTCGGGGTTGCCGCAGAATAACCGGGTGGGCGACATTGATGCCTTCGCGGTGCTGCACATGATGAAGAGGCTGCGGGTGAATGCCGACGAGATGGCAGCGATCCTCGGCAGCCAGTCGGGGCTGGCGGGGATCAGTGGGACGAGCGGCGATCTGCGCGATCTGACCGAGGCTGCGGCGGCGGGAAATAAGCGGGCTCGGCTGGCGCTGGACGTTTATGTGCGGGCGATTCGCCATTATTTGGGGGCGCTGATGGTGGAGCTGGGCGGGATCGACGTGATTACGTTTTCAGGCGGAATTGGCGAGAACAGCGCGGAGATTCGCAGCGCGGTGCTGAAGGATCTTTCCGGGTTTGGAGTGGAGTTGGATGAAGAGAGGAATCGAACGATCAAGGGCGAGGGCGCGATTTCTACTGACGGTTCGGCGGTGAAGGTTTTGGTGGTTCCGGCTAACGAAGAATTGATTATTGCGCGGGAGACAGTGAGGGTCGCCGAGAAAGCGCTTATCGGATGATGTGGTTTCCCACCCTTGCCGCGATAACAACGCGTAATGGATGGGGCACATGGCAATGGGACACATTAACAACGAGTTTGAGAATTTTTATGAGTAGTTCGGCAGTGGCAAATTCGGCTGGGTCCATCGATAGAGCGATGGTGGAGCGGATTGTGCGGCAGGTTGCGCTGGAGTATCTGGGCCGGGAGAAAAACGAGACGGCGCCGCTGCTGACCGTGCAGGCTTCGTCGCGGCATATGCATGTTTGCCGCGAGGATATGGATGTGCTGTTTGGGCCGGGAACGGAGTTGACCTTTGATCGCGCGCTGTATCAGGAAGGCAACTTTGCGGCCAAGGAAACAGTGACGATTGTGGGTCCGCGGAGCCGACTGATTTCGAATTTGAGAATTCTGGGGCCGATGCGCAAGAAGTCGCAGGTGGAGTTGGCATTTACGGACGCCATCATGCTGGGATTCTCGGATATTCCGGTGCGGCTTTCGGGAGACATAGCAGGGACGCCGGGCGCCGTGATCATTGGGCCCAAGGGCGTGGTGGAGTTGAAGGAAGGCGTGATTCGCGCCGCGATTCACGTGCATATGAATCCCGATGAGGCGGCGCATTTCGGCGTGGCCAAGGGCGACAAGATGAAGCTGCGGATCGGCGGGACGGCGGGCGTGACTTTTAACAATGTTCACGTGCGCATCGACCCCAAGGCGCGGCTGAACGTACACATGGATACCGATGAAGCGAACGCGTGCGGTTTGCATTTGACCAAGGATTTTGAACTTATCAAGTAACCCAACAAAGAAGAGAGGAAGCGATGAAACAAGCGCTAGGAATGATTGAGACCAAGGGGCTGGTTGCGCTGTTCGAGGCGACCGACGCCATGCTCAAGTCAGCAAATGTGACGTTCGCCGGCTGGCAGTCTGTTGGTTCGGGACTGGTGACCGCCTTCGTTGAAGGAGACGTGGCCGCGGTGAAAGCAGCCACCGATGCGGGCGCTGAAGCGGCAGCGCGGATAGGCGAGGTGATCAGCGTTCAGGTGATCAGCCGCCCCCACGACGAACTGCCGAGCTTTATTCAACAGGACAAGAAGGCCGCGCGCAGAAAGCCGCGAAGTAAGCGGAGGAGACGAGATGAGTGAAGCAATCGGATTGATTGAAACGAAGGGCCTCGTCGGACTCGTCGAGGCATGCGACGCGATGGTGAAAGCGGCCAGCGTGGAACTGGTAAAGACGGTGCAGATTGGCGGCGGATTTGTGACGGCGATTGTGCGCGGCGATGTGGGCTCGGTGCGGGCCGCGGTGGACGCGGGATCGGCAGCGGCGAAGACGGTGGGCGAATTGGTGTCGGCGCACGTGATTGCGCGTCCGCACGATGCGCTGGTCGAAAGCATGTTGAAGTAACGAAGGACGAGGAGAAGGCAAATGGCCAATGAAGCGATTGGAATGATCGAGACGAAGGGCCTTGTGGCCCTGGTGCAGGCGACGGACGCGATGCTGAAGGCGGCCAGCGTGAAGTTTGTGGGCTGGAACAAGATCGGCAGCGGTCTGTGCTCGGTGTTTGTGCAGGGGACGTGGGTTCGGTGCGTGCCGCGGTGGATGCGGGAGCAAGCGCAGCCCGCGCGGCAGGCGAAGTGCAGAGCGTGCACGTGATTGCGCGGCCGCATGGAAACCTGGCAAGCGTGTTGCCGAAATAACCGTGAACGGCAGAGAGATTTCTGCCTTGATCGACGAGGTGAGACGGCATGTTTATTGCCAAAGTCATCGGTAATGTTGTTGCTACCCAGAAGAACGAGAAGTTTCTGGGGATGAAGCTGCTGCTGATTCAGCCGTATATCAGCAGGGACGGCAGGCTGCAGATTTCGGGCAGTTCCGTGGTTGCGGTGGACAGCGTTGGAGCGGGCGAGGGCGAGTGCGTGCTGTTTACGCAAGGCAGTTCGGCGCGGCTGACGCCAACCACCAAGGATGCGCCGGTGGATGCTGTAATCGTCGGCATTGTGGATGCAGTCGAGGTTGAAGGCAAAGTATTGGAGAAGCCATAAATGCCTATTCAGGCGGAGTTGGTTGAGGAGATCGCAAAGGAGGTTGTGGCCAGGCTGCGCGCGCAGATGCAGCAGCCGCAGTCGTCCGCGGCACCCGCCATGAGCGGAGCGGCATTGCGCGATGGAGTTTTCGCGACCGTGGACGAGGCCGTCAATGCGGCGTTTGAGGCACAGAAAAAAGTTGCGGCGATGACCCTCGAAGATCGCGGGCGCATGGTCGCCATCATTTGCCGCATTTGCAACGACCGGCGCGAGGAATTGGGCCGCATGGAGATGGAGGAGACCAAAGTCGGCCGACTCGATCACAAGATTCTTAAATTGACGAACATGCGCTTTGTGCTCGGCGTCGAAGCCATGCGCACCGAGGCACGCAGCAATTCGACGCGGTCTGTGCATCATTGAGCACGCGCCCTGGGGCGTGATCGGCATGATGCTGCCTGTGACTCACTCCGTGCCCACCATGGCTTCAAACGCTATCAATATTCTTGCTGCCGGCAATACCGCGGTCTTCGGGCCGCACCCGTCAGGCGCCAAGGTGGCGCAGTACGCGATGCAACTGTGGAATCGCGAGATTGAGCGCGAGCTTGGGCGTCGCCAATGTGTTTACCACTGCGATTGATCCCACCATCGAGAACGCCGAGCAGATCTTCAATCATCCCAAAGTCGCGCTGCTTTGCGTTACCGGCGGTGCGGCGGTGGCCAAGGCCGCGGCCAAATCGGGCAAGCGCGTGATTGCGGGCGGTCCCGGCAATCCTCCGGTCGTTGTCGACGAGACTGCCGATCTGGATCGCGCCGCACGAGTGCATCATTGACGGCGCAGCTTTCGATAACAACCTGCTCTGCATCGGCGAAAAGGAAATCTTTGTTGTGGCCTCGGTCGCGGATCAATTTATCGATGCCATGCGGCGGGCTGGAGCATTTCAGTTGGATGCGGCGGCGATTGAAAGGCTTTCGCAGGCCGCGTTCACCTTTGAAGGCGGCGGCAAGGGCTGCGCACGGGCGCACGTGAAAAAGGAATTTGTCGGCAAGGACGTGGCCGTGCTGGCAGCGGCGGCAGGAGTGCGCGTGCCGGCAAATACGCAACTCCTGTTTGGAGAAACGAACGAGGATCACCCCTTCGTTGTGGAAGAACAGATGATGCCTTTTATTCCCGGTGGTGCGCGTGAGGGATGTGGACGCGGCGCATTGCGAGCGGCGGTCAAGGCTGAGCATGGCTACCGGCACACGGCCATCATTCACACGCAAAATGTGGAGACGGCAACGCGCATGGCGCGCGCAATGAATACCACGCTTTTTATCCAGAACGCCGCATCGCCCGCATCGCTTGGGCGTTGGCGGCCCGGGATATTTCAGTCACACCATCGCGACTCCGACCGGCGAAGGCATTACCACACCGCTGACGTTTACGCGCGAGCGGCAGATGACGGTCGGCAACGCACTGCGGATTATTTAACCATGTTTCTGGCGCGCGATTGAGGGCACGGTAGTTTCGGCAGTGAAGCATCCGACGTTGGACGGCTGCCGATTTTTGCTGGCGCAGCGGCTGGAAGCCGACGGCAGCGCGGGAGCGGAGCCGATTGTGGTGGTGGACTGGCTGGGCGCGGGAAAGGGCTCGACGGTGATGGTCTCGACCGATGGCGATATTGCGCGGGCGAAGCTGGGCAACAATACGCCGGCTCGCATGGTTGTGGTGGGAATTGTGGATCGTGCGCAGGGGCAGGGAAGCATGAAGCGGAGTAACGCATGAGACTCGGCATTGTGCGCGGGCATTTGACTCTGAACTCTGGCGGTCGCCGGCATTTCGCGGCAAGACGCTGGTGGTTCTGGAGCCGGTTACGATGGAGAACCTGCGCGCCGGCAACGGATTGGGCGGAGGCAAGGCACTGATTGCAATCGACGCACTGGGCGCGGCCGAAGGGCAGATGGTGGCGTTTACTGAAGGCCGGGAAGCGGCGAATCCATATTGGCCCGAAGCGGTTCCGGTGGATGCGTATTGTTCGCTGATTGTGGATTCGATCAGCTTTTAGAACAGAGCAGTTTTTGAAGAGATCTGAGGTGGGGGAGTGAGAAACGAATTGAAGAGCGTGGATATTTCCGGCCAGAAGGTAGTAACGATGCGCGATGCGCAGAGCGCTCTTGCGGCAGGCGCAAGCCGCGTGCTTATCGGAGAGAACTGTGTGGTGACGCCTTCGGCTCGCGACTTCCTGGCACAGCACAATATCGCCCTGGTGACCAATGGGAACGGAAAGGCCGCGGCTAATCAGGAATCTGCAGCGGCGCCGGCAGTGCGCGAGAAGAGCGGAAGTTGCGCTTCGCTCAAGCCGGGAGCGCCGAATCCGCGGTTGTTCACTACGCCGGAAGCAGAGGCGATCAAGAAAGAGATTTGCGCCGTGGGGCGCAAGCTGTGGATGCGCCAGTTTGTGGACGGCAACGGGGGCAACATCTCCTACCGGATCGGGCCCAACGAAGTCATCTGCACGCCGACGCTGGTGAGCAAGTACGACCTGACGCCGGAAGACCTGAGCATGGTCGATCTGGAAGGAAATCAGATTGCCGGAACCAAGGCGCGCACCAGCGAGATCCTGCTGCATCTGGAGATCTATAAAGCGGTGCCGGAGGCGAAATCCTGCGTCCACTGCCATCCGCCGCATGCAACCGCTTACGCGATTACCGGACGCGTGCCTCCGAACCTTGTGATTCCGGAGTTTGAAGTTTTTGTCGGCAAGGTTGCGATTTCGCCTTATGAAACGCCGGGCACGGCGGAGTTTGCCCAAACCGTGATTCCCTTCGTCAAGGAACACAATACGGTGCTGCTTGCCAATCACGGAATCATCTGCTGGGCAGATACGGTGACGCACGCCGAGTGGTATGCCGAAGTGCTGGATACCTACTGCTGGACGTTGATGCTGGCTGCGCAACTGGGCGCTCCGATCTCGTATATTTCTGAGCAGCAAGGCGCCGACCTGCTGGAGATCAAGAAGACGGCTGGGGCTGCCCGACATTCGCTTCGATACTTCACGTATGAAAGAGTGCCAACTCTCGGATCTTGAGGTGCCGGATTCGATTGCGCTGGTTCCAACGCCCTGCGACGGCAATACCGGCAAGCGTACGGATGCGGATCTTGAGATGCTGGTGAAGTCGGTTACGGATGCGGTGATGGGGGCAATCGGCTCTTAGGTAAGAATTTCTTCGGCGAGAAGGCCGCGTGCTGTTGGATGCGGATCAGCCCGGAGTGCACAGCGCCAGACTGAAACACGATGAAGGCTACCGAGCGGCAACTTCGAATTCGACAGATGCTGGAGTCAAAAGACTTCATTGACCTGGAGACTCTTTGCCGCGAACTGGACGCATCGGAATCCAGCGTGCGCCGCGACCTGGACATTCTGGAGAGCGAACGGGTGCTGAAGCGCGTTTATGGAGGCGCGATTCCCGTGCAGTCTCCGGAGATCAACGCATTCGATTACGCGGAAGAGAGTGCGCGGCTGAGCGACGAAAAGAGCCGCATTGCGCGGCTTGCGGCGGGGCTGATTGAAGACGGACAGACGGTGATTCTGGACGGCGG
This sequence comes from uncultured Acidobacteriaceae bacterium, assembly GCA_963724755.1. Classification (GTDB taxonomy): domain Bacteria; phylum Acidobacteriota; class Terriglobia; order Terriglobales; family Acidobacteriaceae; genus Telmatobacter. The sequence goes on along the minus strand of CAVRVZ010000008.1, from coordinate 78,490 downwards.
CTCGACGGTTGCGGCAGTGGCGAGGGAGTTGGCGGCCAAGAGCCTGCACATTGTTACCAACTCGCTGCCCATTGCCGAAGGACTGGAATCGGTTCGCAACATCGAGTTGACGTTGACCGGCGGTTATCTCGATCCGCGCCGCCGCGTGATGCTGGGACCATTTTGCGAGCAGATGCTGAGCGCGATTCGCGCCGATGCGGTGATCATGGGAATCGGCAGCATCTCCGAAGCCGGATTCAGCAATAACAATACGCTGGTTGTGGGCTCGGAAAAGAAGATGGTCGAGATTGCCGGCAAGGTGATCATCGTCGCCGATCACACCAAATTTGGACGTGGCGGAATGTTTCCTGTGGCCCCGCTTAACGCCGCCGATATCGTAGTTTCCGACAAGGATCTCGCGCCTGGATATGTGGATCTGCTCCGGCGTAATGGAGTCGAGGTGATCCTGGCATAACTTGTATCTCGTTTCACTTATTACCAGGGGCACAAGCTAAACCACAGTAATCGAATCTATAAATCTTTGTTATGTCGATAAGAAATTCTCAATAGAATCAATATTTTAGGCGCAGGACTGCGTGGCGCTAATCGAGATTTTTCCGCGACCGTACAGTGGCGCAGAAGTTGCGATCTGCAGCGATAGATACAAGAATGCTCATACTACATGAATCTGCGGGAATGACCAACCAGGCACGAGTCTCCTATAGGAACTATGTCTCTATAGGAATCAGACTGGTTGAAAGACGCCGTGGTAATTGCAATTGTGCACCGCGGTACTTGCAAATACAGAAAAAACCATTTCCTTCCGAGTGCTCATGTTATTGTGTGGTTAGTCTGTATACGTGTTCACGTGGGGAGTATGCAGAGCATGAAGGCACTCACCTACATTTGAAAGCATAATTTTTTGTTTCTGACTTCACTTTGACGCCTATATGAGAGTGCGTAAGAAGCCCCACCCAAGTGAGGATGGCGAAGCCTTGCCAGAAAATCTATTCATGATTCCACAGCATATCAGCCACGATTAACACATTAGCTTAAATTCGCTAATTGACCGACTTATGCAAGACCGCAATATATCCTCTCCTGATTCTGACTGCCGTGGCGGAAGTGAAAGTGGCGTTCTCGGCAACAGCTTTTTGCAGTCTGACGATGGACACGATCATCAACAGATAGGCATCGAAGCTACCAGGGGCGAACCGGAGCAGCTAACCACCGGAGTTCAACTTTATGCTAAGGCTACTCACATCCCGGCAGCTGCATGGGCTGAAGAGCATGACGCCGGAGCGAACGCTCCAAGAGGACGCGGAGCAGGTGTGCGCATACTTTCGACAGCCACTGATCTCTTTGCACGATTTGGGTACAACGGAGTCAGCACGCGGGACATTGCTTCCGCGGCACAAGTCAATGAGGTCACGAGTCTACCGGCATTTTCCGCGCAAGCACGACCTTTATGTAGCGGTGCTTGAATCGGAGTTGCAACAGGTTTATTTCCGTGGCGATTTGCTGGCCCGGATCGCTGAAGCTTCCGATGGGCGAACGGTTCTGGAGCGCACGTTTGAGCTGCTGGCTAAGACCCTGATGCATAAGCCGGAGATACTGCGGCTCTTGCAATACAGCGCACTTGAACTGAATGAGAACTTCGATCCCCTGGTCCGGAGGTATCTTGGCGAGCTGGTGGAAGTGCTTGCCCGCTACCTTGAGCCATGGGTCAAGAGGGGCGAACTTGCGGTGCGCCAATGCGAAGACCGTAATACTCACGCTGATCGGAATTGTGATCAGCCACAATTCACTGCAGCGTGTGTTCCTGGGTGAAGGGCTGAGCCCTGATCGGATGTTCGAAGCTTACGCAGGATTTACAATGTTGGAGCAGGCTGCGCCAGAGGAGCCGGTGATCCGTAAGCAACCTCTCGATACGGCCTCACGCGGAATAAGCGCGGATTGAGTTCCAATTGAGTTGTCGCGGCAATTTTTAGCCGCTCAAAACCAATCATTACCTGAGTCAGAGCATCGTACACAGTACAAATCGGATCAGCAAGCCTGGAGAAGTTTATGCCGATCAGATCGCATATTACTCGACTCTATAGTGCGAAACTTATCCGGCATCGCGCTTGTGGCATATTTTTTGGACTGGTGCGCGTTTGCCCTTTCCGGCCTGCTTGCATTTGAGTTGAGGTTTGACGGCGCACTGCCCGCGCATTACCTCCATCCGATGGAGGCGGCTCTGTGCATCTGGGTGGTGGCAAAGTCGGCAGCCTTCATCGCCGCCAAGCTGGACCGGGGAAATTGGCGGTATACTCCGCCTACGATGCGGTGCGGATTGTTCTGGCCGATTCGGCGGGATCGATGCTGGGCGGGGTGGCTCATCTTTTTTCTGCTCGGGCCATGGGGAATTCCGCGCTCTGTCTATATTCTCGATTGGCTGGTCTCCTGCTTGTTGACTTTGGGGGGAAGGCTGGCGGTTCGCGTTGTGATCACCGCGCGCGGATGCCGCGTGGCCGAGCGAAGGCGAGCGGACGAGGACGCTCATCTACGGCGCCGGCACGGCAGGGCTGGCGCTGCTGTGGGAGCTTCAGCAGAACCATTCTCTGATGTGCGATGTCGTTGGCCTCATCGATGACGATCCATCCAAGGCGCACCTGATCTTGCAGGGGAAGCCGGTGTTGGGAACCGGAGAAGACCTGGCGAGCATTGGTGCGAACACATGCCATCAAGAGAGTGCTGATTGCGATTCCCTCCGCGACCGGACCGCAGATGGTGCGCATTTTGAAGTTCGCCCTCGATGCCGAAGTGGAATACAAGATGGTGCCGGGTCTGGGCGATCTGATCCAGGGCACGGAATTGGGCAAGCAAATCCGGGATGTGGCTGTCGAGGATCTGCTGGGCAGAAGGCCGGTGCAGTCTGGACCAGGACAGCATTCGGGAGCGCATTCAGGGCAAGAGTGGTCATGGTGACCGGCGCCGCGGGCTCGATCGGATCGGAGATCTGCCGGCAGATCGCTCGCTTCCGATCCGCTTGCCCTGGTGGGCTTCGATGAGGCGGAGACTCCGCTCTTTCACATCGACAGGGAGCTGGCCAAAAGCTTCCCGGACCTGGCGTTTCACCCGGAGATCGGCAATATCACGCAGCCTGACACGCTGCGCCGGGTGATGCAACACTATCAGCCGTCGATTCTCTATCATGCCGCCGCCTACAAGCATGTTCCGATGATGGAGAGGCACGTCTTCGCCGCCGTCGAAAACAACATCTTCGGCACCTGGCAGGTCGCCCGTGCGGCGGTCGAGCACGGGGTCGAAGATTTTGTCATGATCTCCACCGATAAGGCGGTTCGGCCGACCAGCATGATGGGCGCTACGAAGCGCATGGCGGAGTTGCTGATTCGCGCGCTGCAGAAGGAAAGCGGCACCAAGTTTGTCGCGGTGCGCTTCGGCAATGTGCTGGGAAGCAACGGAAGCGTCGTTCCCATCTTCAAGGAGCAAATTGCCGCAGGCGGCCCGGTGACCGTCACCCACCCGGAGATGCGCCGCTATTTCATGACCATTCCCGAGGCGGCCCAGCTGGTCTTGCAGGCCTTCTCCATCGGCAAGGGCGGAGAGGTATTCGTCCTCGACATGGGCGAGCCGGTCAAGATCGTGGATCTGGCCAGGAATCTGATTCTGCTCTCCGGGCTTCAGCCTGAACGCGACATCAAGATTCAATTTACCGGCCTGCGTCCAGGCGAGAAGCTGTTTGAAGAATTGAATCTGCAGGATGAGCATCTGGTCCCAACTTCGCACGCCAAGATCAGAAGCTATGTCTCCCGTACAATCTGGATGCAATGCAGATGAAAGCGTGCATGCAGGACCTGCAACAGGCGGTAGCGAACGGACATCGGCGCCTTGTTCGGTGCTCAAGGAACTGATTCCGGACTACAATCCCGGCTCGAAGCTTCTGAAGGCGGCGGTAGCGACTGAATCCACCTTGCCGACGACCAGTATTCAGGTTCTCACCGGGCAGCCGGAGAGCATTTTGTCAGCGAACCTCGCGGCGCTCGCCGCGGATGAATTAACGCGTTGCGGGCGCAACGTGGAGCAGGAACGGATCATTCCTCAGCCATATAAAATGGCGGTTACCATGAACGAATGGAAGCCGAGTCTTTAAGGATGCCAATTGAGTAACTACGAAGTTCCTCAAGCACGAAGTGAGACGCCGATTGATTCTCCAGGCATCTCGGCCCATCAGCGTCCGAAAGCACTTACGGACTGCGCAATTTCATGCGGGTGTTGACCAGGCGCAGCAAGTGGATCATAGGCTCGATATGCTGTAGCAATGGTTTTGGCAGTGCTGATCACTCAGGTCATGAAGCCGACCTATGATTCCACCGCAACAATCGAGTTGAACAAGAGCGGCGGCGGCTCACTGGATCTTTGGGACTCGGTGACTCACTGGGGCAGCAGTTTGACGCCGGCGCTGACCTGCAGACAGATCTGGCCACGGAGACTGCAATTCTCAAGGGCGACTCGCTGGCCCTAGCAGTGATTCATAATCTCAAGCTGTCCTCGCAACCCCCTTTCGCCAACCGGAACACGAAGTCTGTCGGACCGGAGGCGTCCTCAGACGATTCACCCAGGACACGGACGCGGCTGCTGGGAATATTCAAATCAGGTTTGAAAGTACAGGCGGTGCGAGGAACCCGCTTGATTCGAGTCACATACGAAAGTCATGACCCGAACCAGGCGGCGCAGATAGCGAACGCACTGATCGACAGTTACAAGAGTCAGTACCTCCAGTCTCACTACGATGCGACGAGTGAGGCGTCGGACTGGTTGACGAAGCAACTGTCGGAACTCAAGACGAATGTCGAGGATTCAGAGAAGAAGCTGACGGACTTTGAAAAAGAATCGGGAATCCTCAGTTTTCAGGCCGGATTAGGTGGTTCCGGAACGAGTCAGGCGGAGAAATTCATAGCACTGTCATCCAGAAGCTTGATGCACTGAATTCCGAGCTGACGGCAGCCGAAGCAAATCGCATCGAGAAGGAGGCGATCTACCGACTTGCGAAGAGCGGAAACGGCGATGCGATCGTCGCACTCGGAAACAATCCTTTGGCTGTGCAAGGCAACTCGATGGTGATCACCCAAGGCGGGGGTACTTCGAACTCTCCAGTCGCTGCAACAAAAGCAAAATGACTTGAAGCTCGCTCTTGCCGACGCGTCGACGACGTATCGGAGCCAATAACCGTCATCTTAAAGAAATTGAAACCCAGATAAGCGAACTGGATAATGCAAATCCATCAGGAAATACAGGAGATAGTCAAGCGCGCACAAGCCGATTTGGAGTTGGCGCAACAGACCGAGGATGAGTATTCGGCAGCAGTTCTTGCAACAGCAGGAAGAGGCAAGCAAGCTTAACGAAAAAACAGTTGAATTCGCGGTATTAAGCCAGGAGGCTTACTCGCGCAAGAAATTGTATGAAGATCTTTACACAAAACTACAGGAAGCGAATGTATCGGCCGGCATCAAGGCCACGAATATTACCGTCGTAGATCCAGCACGCACGCCTGTCCGATCCCTGTCCGCCCTGAACCCAGTGTTCAATCTGGAATTGGGATTGCTGTGCGGCATCTTCGTTGGACTCGCCATGGCGTTCACGGTGGATAGCATTGATGCCACGGTGGTCAATCCTCTGGAACTGGAGGAAATTACAGGGATGTCCGTGATTGGTATCATCCCTACCTTCGGAGAATCCGGCAGCGGTTATGGGTCTTACGGGTCGCAAGGGATATATGGAGTTTATGAGTCCGCGCGCCGGAGAAAAAAGAAGCTAAGTCCGCCACGGAGGAATCCACCACGCATACAGACATTTGGATGCTGGATCACCCCGAATCAGTTGCCGCGGAAGCATTCCGGTCTCTGCGCACGTCCGTCCTGCTCTCCCGCCCAAAAGCCGGCCCGAGAGTCATATTGGTCACCAGTTGCATTCCCGGCGAGGGGAAGAGCACTGTGACGGTGAACCTGGCCATTTCTTTTGCGCAGCACGGCAAGAAGGTGCTCATCATGGAGGCCGATATGCGCAGGCCGAGCATGAAGCACGTATTGGATGTTTCCAACGACTCAGGACTCAGCAATGTTCTGGCCGGAACGCTTACGCTTGATGAATCAACTCTTCACGGCGTTCATGTGCCTACGCTGGATGTTTTGCCGGCAGGACCGCGTCCTCCAATGCCATCTGAGATGCTGGGATCCAGCGCATTCGAAAGCCTGCTGGAACAACTCCGTTCGCTCTACGACATTGTGCTGATCGATAGTCCCTCCCGCGCTTCTGCTTACGGATGCTGTTTCTATCGCGTCCAAGACGGATGCCGTTATTTGGGTGGCTCGCGCTGGAGTCATCACCAGGCCTTACCTGGCTCGTGCGACCCAATTAATACAACGCAATGGCATGCCGGTCATCGGATTTGTGATGAACCGGATGGACAAGAGCGTAGATCCCTATGGCTATGGATACGGATACGGTTATAAGTACAAATACTATGGATCCTACTATGGGGAGAAGAAATCAAATGACGAGTAAGAATCTCCATGCACTGCTCGTTACGGCCGCAGCTCTGATCTTATTTGGTTCAACATGGCGTTGCCCAGGTTGTCTCCTCGCGCGGGGCTGCTCAAGCCAGGCCTCGTCCGATGGAGCGGGCGCAGTGCGGGGTTGGGAGCAGTGCCCGAAGATTTTGTCAAGATGAAGCTTGCTCCTGGATTTATGGTGGGCTTGAATGTTCTCGACGACCCTGACTTCTCAGGCACTTTTCGAATCGATGAGCAAGGCAATATCGCCCTGCCCATTCTGGGCACGGTGCATATTGCCGGCGAAACTATTTCAGAGGCAAGAACACAAATCAAGAAAAAGCTTCTGGACGACCAGATTCTTCAGGACCCTCAGGTGGAGATAACAGTGCTGGAATACACGGAGTCTGAAGTAACGCATCATTGGAGAAGTGGCCAGCCCCAGGCAAACATCCGCTGCTTTCTCCGCACAAACTGGTGGATGTGTTGGCGCTTGCGGGGGGAATTACGCAGGTTGCGGGCAATCAAATTCAGATTACGCGAGGAATTCCGGGTGGCGAACCAGTTTTGGTTCACTATTCCAAAGCCACCGATCCAAAGACTGTTGATAGACGTCATCGTGCATCCCGGCGATACTGTCCAGGTGAAAAGGGCAGGCATCGTGTACGTGCTGGGCGCTGTAAATCGTCCTGGCGGGTTTGTGATGCAGGAAGAAGGCACGCTCAATGTGCTACAAGCCATCTCGCTGGCCGATGGGACAGGCGTATTGGCTTCCATCAAGGAAAATTTATTTACTGCGCCGAATCCAATGGGTCGGTTGTATATGTCACACTGCCCTATAAAAAGATGGCTACGGGAAAAAGCGCTGACGTGCAACTGCATGCCAAGGATATACTGTATTGTGCCGACAAGCACGTTCAAACTTGTCTATTCCGACCTTCAAACCGTCATTAACTCGGCAGCCACCTCCAGCATTTATTTGGCGGAGCTGCATTAAGAGTAACGATAAGATTTACGAGACCAGGACCGAAATCGCTAGTTGCTTGGGGGGCGGAAAGGCGCAAAGGAGAGGGGGGGGGGTGGGAAGGGGGGGGGGGGAGCGGGTGTGGGAGGGTTGGGAGGAGGACGGGTTAGGGAGTAAGAGGGGGGATGGGGGGGGGAGAGGGTGAGGGTGGGATGGGATAGGGAGGTATGGGAAAGGGGGAGAAGGGAAGTGGGGGGGGCGGGAAAGTCGGGAGGGGGGTGGGGAGAGGAGGGAGAGGGGGGGGGGGAGGGGGAGGGGGGGGGAGGGGGAGGGGGAAGGAGGAGGGAGGGGAGGGAGGGGAGAGGGGGGGGGGGGTGGAAGTTTCATGAAGCTACCAGGTTTCGCTGCCAAAACGGATACATCGAAGGGATGTTGCAAAGGGGCGAAATCCCGACCGTGATGATTAGTCCCGACGATAAGTTATACCAACAGAGCCTGAATCCGAGGTACGAGAATGTCGGTGAATCCTATCATCAGGGTAAGCAATACGATATTTATGCCTTTCGAAACAACGATGCAAACGTTACTTACTGGTAAGATGATCTTTGGGGAGTTAAAGTTAGAGATATTATCGCGAGATTTCAGGTGTGGGTGCGCGAGTTATTTCAATGCTGGAAGGGCCACGAATGAATGACATAATGCGCGAGCGCTCTGAGGTGGCAAAAGGCGTGAAGGCTACCGATCATCCTCAGAAGCAGTGGCCCCTGTCGAGTTCTATTGGTCACAGACGATATCGGCAGCGAAGGATGAACCTGGCTTGGAGTACGTCCCTTCTTTCCAAAATTGTTACAATCGGTGTTCAGGTGTTGGCATTGCCGCTCGTGTTTAGGGCATTGGGCGAAGGTGGCTATGTTGCATACGCCGCAGTTACTGCTTCCGCGTCCATGCTTTCGGTATTGAACCTTGGGATTGGCGGCTCCCTGGTAACGCCGCTTACCGAGGCGATTGCCAAGGAGGATAGGCGTAGGCAAGCTGTACTGGTTCAAGCTGGCCTGGGGCCGCTGATCATTGCCTGTGCTGTTGGAGCAGTCATAGTTATCCCAACAGTTGCTCTCTTGCCCTTGAGCACGCTTTTCGGACGGGTTGGCGCCACGGGATCCTGGGATCTTCGCGTTGCCGCTGTGGCTGCAGTTTCGATGACTCTTGCCACCATACCCCTGGCGGCCGTCGGCTACCTCAGGCAGGCGTATCAGGAGATGCACCTTAGCAACCTGATTAGCGCGGGATTTAATGCTCTCCTCCTTATTGCATTATTGGTTGCCGCAGGGCGATCTACATCAATCACAGTTTTTGTAATGATTGTTCTTCTTATCCCACTCTGCAACACAGCCATGAATTTTGTGTTGCTGATGGCGCAACGGCCATTCCTATTGCGAAAACAGGAGCGAGTCAGTTGGGAACACAAACGCCGCTTGCTGGTTGACGGAATCCGGTTTCTTAGCGCCGCTTTCGCACCTGCGATTTTCTTTCAATGGCCAGTGTATTGGATAGCCAGAACCCAGCCGGTCTCTATCAGTTCTCTGTTTGCGATCTGCATTCAGTTCATTATTCTTCCATTGGGTTTTGTATATGGATTTATGCAGCCACTGTGGTCTTCGACCGCCGACGCACTGGCCAAAGCGGATCATCATTGGGTCGAGGTTCAAATTAGAAAAGGGCGAGCGCTGATTGTTGCTGTCGGTGGCTGCGCATTCGTCGCTTATCTCTTTTTGGGTGAGCGAGTGCTCCACCTCTGGCTCAGGAAACCGGTTACGCTCGATTGGCAAGTGCGAGGACTGATGGGTGCATATGTGTTGCTGGCGATTTGGGAGCAATATCACTTCTACATAGCTTTGGGCTTCGGACGATTGCGCGAAGCAACTGCTGCACAGTTTCAGCGCGCAGTTGTCTTCGGGCTCGCGGTGCCTCTGCTGACCGTGATTGGCGGTGTCAAGGCGGTCTGGATTGGAATGTGCTGCTCGATTTTGTTCTGGACCGCTTGGCGGCTGCCAAGACTGTTACAAGAAGAATCGAGGCAGGCACCAACTACGCTATGAACTTTTTCTTGTATTTCCATATCACCATGCTTGGGAAAATCCTACGTTTTCCACTAAGGCTTATTCCCTCCAACGCTCGCCTTCCTATTCTGCAGGGGCCGCTGCGAGAAGCAATGATTGCCGGCTCCGGCAATAGTGCTGGCTCGGAATATGAATACGATAAAAAAGATTTTTGCGGAATCGGTCCAACGCGGCACTACGGTTTACGACATTGGAGCAAACGTCGGATTTTATTCCTTACTGGCGAGTGTTCTGGTCGGTCCCGAAGGCAAGGTATTTTGCTTCGAGCCTGTCCCCGCGGAATCTGGAATTCCTCCGATAGACATTTGGAGTTGAATGAGATGAAGTCATTGTTTTATCTCGGATGTGCGGCAGTAGGAAATTATGAGGGTACGTCCAGCTTCGACTTGGGGCCTAATCGAGCCCAAGGTCACCTGACTACCGAATCCCACGGAGTCTCCACTGTACGCACTGTAACCCTGGACGGACTTGTCTTTTCAGGAAAACTAAACCCGCCCGATTTAATCAAGTGCGACATTGAAGGCGCTGAATTTGAAGCCCTGACGGGTTCCTCTGGTATCCTCGCGAAGTACGGGCCAACGATTTTTCTTTCAACTCACGGTGTTGATGTGCATCAACGATGCTGTAGGCTTCTCAAAGAACTTAGCTATAGTCTCACATCGCTAGATGGGCTTCCTCTTGATCGGTCATACGAATTGCTCGCAATCCGTCAGGACGCTTAGAAGGGTTCTAGCTTTGCGTCAACCAATTTTATCTCCAGTATAATCAGACCCCCCTCGCGCTTTGGAGACAATCGGCGATGACAAAACGATGCAAGCCACCGCTTCTATGGATTACTCAATTGATCATTGGGGTTCTTCCGCCCACACGCTTCTTCCGGTTGAAAGCCAGGCTGCTGTCTATTAGTGGAGTAGATATTCATCGACGGCGCGGTTGTGCTCTTCCGTCAAGATCGTGACCTCCGGATATTTGGCGATAGGAGCCGACACGGCCATTGGACATCAGTCGCTTATTGGGGGCGGAGATGCTTCAATCAGCATCGGCAGCCATTGCGATATTGGACCTCGCGTGAGTATCATCACCGGAGACCACGAGTTTGCGCCTACTGGTCCGAGAGCCGCAGGCTCCGGCTTATTCAAAACCGATCGTTATTGAAGACGGCGTCTGGATCGGCGCGGGATCGCTGATTTTACGTGGAGTTAGGATCGGGCAGCGTGCTGTTATCTGCGCGGGCAGCGTTGTTGCCCGCGACATACCCGCTGGGAGTTATGCTATAGGCGCGGGCACAAGTCAGGTTGTTCACACTTAGTGCACTAGGCGTGACTGACATCCGAACGCTGTTGGATGGAATTGCGCTGGACTTGACTGAAGTACAGCCAGCAATGCATATGTTTTCGTATAGCTAAATTGTTGATTTATTCCTTGAGGTGAGATGCAGCCAACAACTCCAACTGTCCGCTCGATGGTAAAGGAAATCGGGAGCGTTGATTCTTCTGTTTGCAATTGCATGTATCCCTGATCGGACAACCGATCGCGCTGGGTATAGTTATTTGTGATGCTGTTTGGTCGTCCGACAAAGACGTTTAAGTGCCTGGTTGCGGGCGCTACGGTAACTCTCATCACATTAACGTCGTACAAATTGAGCGGCGGCAGGTCTTTTTCGCTGGTCCGAAGTGGATATTGCTCTTTGCAGCTTGCGCGCGCAGCCTGGTGGCCGAAGGCCGGCCTACAAAGATCATATGGTCGCCTAATTAATTATTGGGGCCTTCTGACAGGCGTGTTGGTGATTAATTCGCTATTTGTGAGCGCCATCCCCTCTATATTCTGTTTTCAAAACGATTAGTTTCTCGCTGGGACTACTGTGCGTGATTCGGCTGGGAATGTTGACTGCAGACCAAAATAGCAGAAATGCTGCTCTTTTTCTCCGAGATGGGAACTGCCGTGGTTATTCTTTCGATTCCACTGTTGCCGCTTGATATAGGTTGGGCCCAACTTGGCGGCGCACTATTTTAACGGAATCTTCTATCATCCCCAGGCTCTTGGTGTCTTTCTTGCTATGACAGGAGCTGCGTCGTTTGTCGCAGCATTCAAATTGCCACACCTTGAGCGCGAATTGATTGTGTGCGGGTTGGCTCAATGGTCAATGATCTATTTTACTCAGATGCAGAACAGCGCTGGTGGCCATTTTGTTAGGCGGAATTGTGTATATTATTGAATTATCTTGCCAAGAGGCGGAAAGAGCAGCCGAATACGGTTTGTCTCAGTATTCTCGATAGTTATTACCGTCATCTGGAATAATACTAGCTCTTATGATCTTTCCCAAACTTAAGGGAAGGTGCAGCCTTGTTTATACGCAAGGGGAATGTGGAATCGTTTACCAGCGCGGAAGAACGCATTGGCAGCCTTGAGTACGGAACTCGAGGTGCGCAGATCACCAATGATCTTGATGTAATTGAAGAACATCCAGTACTTGGGTACGGATTTGGCGTGGATCCTGGTTCTGAAAGCTATTTTGATCCCAATCAGTCGCGACTTGTGGGGTATACCGCTTTCAGCCCCGATTGAGCAGGGCTTTCTTCCTCTTGCGACGTTAGCCCAGATTGGCATAGTTGGTTCGCTCTTTATTATGCCGTTTCTGTTTTCAATGTATCGATCCGCAAGACGGAGTTCGGCTGAAGATGCGCGGGTTGTTTATCGCAGTTCTCGGGGTTAACTTTGGAGAGATGATGTTTTTCTCATTTGGCAGCATGGGAGGCCTCGTGTGGGCGATGCTTGTGTTCCTTGCTGTCAGTGGCTCCATGTCGTGGATATAACCCGGAGTACTAATCAGATGAATTGGACGTTTTGGCTGAGCATAGTTAGCCCTCATATCTCCGAAGCGTTGCGCGCACTTGCGTCGATGCCAGGACCAGACTGTGACCGTTGTGGCAGAGTACGAGTTGGCTGATACGCGCAAGACAATCGGATGGAATACTCCGGACTGCTCACCCGCACGCGTGGTGATCGAACCGCAAGATTCCGAGATAGAGCAAGCTTATTGCGCAGGGTAGCGGTCAAGATTCAGTCCATATGGTTGGGGATGGAGAAGCGCGGCTCATTGAACAGAAGAGTTCTTCCTCGTCTGGCCAGGACCGGGGCGATGGTTGGACTTATGTTAGAGGGCGGGGACAATCGGGGTATTTTGGGGTTGGTTCGCAGGGCCAAGTACTCTTTGGATACGATATTCATTGAAGATAAGCTTGACTTTCTTGCCGCTATGGGACAATTCGGGGGTCAGATGGTATGAGTCTGCCGGATACGATCCCATCCCGCATATTTCCATTCATGTATGTGACGGAAAGACCAACTCCGGCATCGGATATACGCCAGCGATTTGGAAAGAGACAGAATCATTTCGAGTTTTGTATCTTGGGCAATTCATTGGCAGGAAAGATGTCGTAACTGCGATTCGAGCAGTTGGCGGGACTACCCGGATCTGGACTGGCAATTTGACGCAGTCGGGAATGGACCGGATCTGGAGCGCTGGAAAAGGGCAGCGGATCGAGAGTGGCGTTGCCAGCCGGATACGATTCCATGACGCTGTCAATAACAGGATGATCGGCAACCTGCTCGAACGCACAGATTTGCTCCTGCTGCCCAGCAGATATGACGGTTGGGGCGCGGTGGTGAATGAAGCCCTGATGTGCGGTGTTCCAGTTGTATGCAGCGACAATTGCGGCGCGGCGGAATTACTGCGCGAGCCATGGCGCGGCTCAACATTCAAAACAGGCTCAGTGAAAAGCTTGCGGGGTGTATTGCAAGAATGGATTAAGCGCGGGAAGCGTAATGAAGAATCCAGCGCGCGCATCAGGAAATGGTCATCCGTAATTGAGGGGCCACCTGTGGCAAAGTATCTTGTGGAATTTGTTAAGTATCTCCAGATAGGTGGAGAACGGCCATCGCCACCCTGGTATTCGTGATTCTATCGCCAGTATAATGCCGACAGGAACCCAATGTTCGAGTTGCGGGCATTACGAATTCGATTAATGGGAAAAATATGAACCGGTTAAAGAGAGCGATATAGTGAGAAAGATAAGCGACCGACATGCCAGTGCGGATTTTAGGGAAGGGAAGAAGACGATACTTATCCTTATACCCCATTATCTGCCCGGGTTTAAGGCAGGAGGACCAATTCAGAGTATCGCAGGACTAGTCGAAGGACTGAAGGATGAGTTTGGCTTCAAAATTGTTTGCGGGGATCGCGATCTGGGAGACATGCAGCCATTTCGAATGAGCCGATCGGGCGCTGGTACGAGTATGGTGTAGCCATGGTACTGAGGATTCCTCCAGGGCCGGCGGCGCCTGGATGCTGATCCGAGCCTTGCGGCAAGAGACCTACGACGTTCTCTATATGAACGGCATTTTATCGCGCATATATTCGATGCTCCCTTTGCTTTGCAGGAGGATGGGATTATCTGCCGCGAAGGCCAGATTGTCCTGGCGCCGCGAGGAGAGTTTTCACGAGGCTCGCTCAGCATCAAAAGCAAAAGGAAGATTGTTATACATCAAACTGTCCACATGGCTTGGTTTTTACAGAGGCATCATCTGGCATGCGTCCTCCAATTTGAAGAAGCCGATATACGCCGATCTATGGGAGATCTTACTGCTATCGACAGTGCGAATTTGCATGCCGGGGCTCGAATGATACGTGGAATAGCAGGGCTGGAATCATCGTTATTGCGAAGAATATGCGATTGATGCCGGAACGTGTTGGCGTCGGGAAGACGCGTAAGCGCGCAGGCCAGCTTAGGGGTGTTTTTGTTTCGCGGATCTCGCCGGAGAAAAACTTGTTGTTCGCTCTCAAGATGATGCAGGACTTGTCGGGCGAAGTCGCTTTCGATATTTATGGCCCTGTAGGAAATGCGATTACTGGAATAAGTGCAAGGACGCGATTGCCGCGCTTCCACCCAATGTTCGGGTACAATATATGGGGATCGATCGAACATGAGCGGGTTGGGGAAGTGTTTTCCGACACGACTTGTTTTTTTTGCCCTACTCTGGGGAAAACTATTCTCATGTTACTTGCGAGGCACTAAGCGCGGGTTGCCCGGTGCTGATCAGCGATCGAACGCCGTGGCGCAATCTCGAGGAGAAGGGTGTGGGTTGGGATGTTCCGCTCGAGGACGAGGACCGATTTCGCGCTATATTGCAGCAGTGCGTGGATGCCGATGGAGAATGGTATGCCGGGCTTGAGGAACGGGCAGCCGTATACGGGAATATCAAGCCGCATCCGATCCTTCCATTATCGACGAGAACCGTAAGATGTTCAGGTATGCAGCGTCTGATTTGCATTGAGTGCATGATGGAACGTCAGAGGTAAGTAGTTTGCGAATTAGTCCGACTCTTGGAGGCTGAAGTTGGCTTCCTCCAGAAAAGCTTCGAGCTTATCTAAGTTACCTGTTAATGTGTAAGTAATCGCAGAAGGAAGCCGGCATGAAAGACAAATTGATACTTGTAGCAGGCAGCAGGTGGTTTCATTGGCGGCAATCTGATAGCTTCCCTTCAGGCGAGCAGGGAAACGCGCAGATCCGAGCGGTTGACGTGAAACCGATGGAGCACTGGTATCAGAAATTCGACGATGTCGAGAACCTCTCGCTCGACCTGAACAGCAAAGAGAACTGCGAAGTTGCGGCAAAAGGTGCGACGGAAGTTTATAATCTGGCCGCGAATATGGGTGGGATGGGTTTTATCGAAAAGAACAAAGCTCTTTGCATGCTCTCGGTACTTATCAATACTCATATGTTGATGGCGGCGCGGAAATTCGGCGTTGAGCGTTATTTTTATTCCTCATCGGCCTGTGTTTATAACGGCGATCTGCAGCACACACCCGATGAAGGGGACAGATTTATTGCGCCGGCTCTGAAGGAATCGGACGCATATCCCGCGTTGGCCGAAGACGGCTATGGCTGGGAAAAGCTTTTTTCCGAGCGGATGTGCCGGCATTTCATGGAGGACTTCGGCCTGCATGTGCGCGTGGCTCGCTTTCACAACGTCTACGGTCCCTGGGGAACATGGTTCGGCGGCCGCGAGAAGGCCCCAGCGGCGATCTGCCGCAAGGTGATTGAGGCCAAGCTGAGCGGGAAGCACGAAATTGCAATTTGGGGCAACGGGCACCAGACGCGCTCCTTTATGTATATCGACGACTGCATCAAGGGCATTGGATTGATCACTCATTCCGAGATTCTGGAGCCCATCAATCTGGGATCGAGCGAAGCAGTCAGCATCAATCAGTTAGTGGATATTGTCGAGGAGATCGCTGGAATCAAGCTGCAGCGCATCTACGAACCGGGTGCGCCCAAGGGCGTAAATGGCCGCAACAGCGATAACACTCTGATCAAGAAGTATCTGGGATGGGAGCCGGCATCAGCCTGCGGGAAGGACTGAAAAAGACATATGCATGGATTGATGACCAGTATCAGTTGAGAGAACGCGGCGCGGAAGGGGTTGTTCGCGAGATCGAAAACGGGTGAGGCGAGTGACGGTTCTGAAGAGTATGTGGGAGACGCAAATTGGCTGGTGAGATGGAATGAAAGTCGTATTGGTCAGTTCTGTGTTTCCTCCGGAGCATACTTTTTCGTCACAGACGAATGCGCAAACCGCAGAAGAACTTGTGAGTCGCGGCCATTAGGTGCATGTTTACGCTCCTTTCCCGAGCCACCCCAAGGGAAGATTGTTTGATGGCTATAAGCGGACTCTCTACACGACTTCTATCGCGGAGCCTGGATATACATTGACGCATTGTTTCGGCACGTTTTCCCGAAGCTCCACTCTGATCAGCCGCTTTGCCTGAATCTCTCGTTCGGAATCACATCTGGAGTACGGATATTCTTCGGAAGGCGTCCGATATGATTTTTTCGAGCACCTGGCCGATTTTCGCAACCGGAATCCTGGCGATAGTGGCTCGACTTCGCCGAGTTCCATTTGTATTAAGGGTGCAGGACGTCTACCCGGAATCTTTGGATTCGCAGCGCCGCTTTACCAGGCGGAATTGGGTTTATCGTCTCCTTCGCCAATTCGATCAAATGATTGCGCGTTCGTCTCAACAAGTTCTCGTTATATCGCCGGCTTTCAAAGGTTTATGTGAATGATCGCGGCGTTCCGGCGGACAAGGTTCATGTGATTACGAATTGGGGCGGCGACGAAATCGTTGATGCGGATCGTTCCGCGGCTCTGGCTTTCCGGCGAAAGCTGGGAATTCCCGAGAATGCTTTTGTGGCGGTTTACGCGGGAAATGTGGGGGTTGCGTCCAACGCCGAGTTGCTTGTAGAAGCTATGGCGAAATTGAAAGACAGAACACAGATTTATCTGGTGATTGCCGGTGAAGGTGCGAAGCTTTGTGCGTGCCGGGACGAGGCTGAACGAAAAGTTCTCGATCACGTAGTGATTCACACGCCGTGGAGGACCGAGGAAACCGGATCGGTGATCAAGATGGCGGATGTGCTTTTGCTGCCCACAAAAGACAGGCAGTCCCTCAATTCCATTCCATCGAAACTGATTACTTATCTTCTTTCGGGGCGCCCGGTGATTGCCGCGGTGTTACCGGAGTCAGACACCGCGACGGCAATTGCTGAAAGCGGTGCGGGCTGGGTCGTCAATCCTGATTCCGCGGCGTTGATTGCGGAGGCGATTCTTGCGGCAAGCGAGCAATCCGCGGAAAGTTTGAGCCGTATGGGTTCGGCGGGCAGAGAATATGCGTTCGAAAATCATTCGCGCGAGTCTAACCTGTCCAGACTTGTCGAGATTGTGGAAATGGCCGTCAAAGTTGCAGAATAAGAATGCGGATCGTTCTACGCGGTCAAGGGTGAGCGTGTGTTGAAAAGAGCTTTCGATCTGGCTGGCGGCGCGCTGGCATTGGCCCTGGCATCTCCCGTGCTGCTGCTGTGCGCAATCGCGGTCTGGCTGGATTCGGGAAGCCCGATCCTTTTTACCCATGATCGCCTCGGGTTGAACGGGAAGCTTTTCAAGATGCCGAAGTTTCGCAGTATGTACAGGAACGCTGCCGACCTACGCAATCCGGATGGTTCTACATTTAATGCGCAAGACGATCCGCGAGTTACGAGGGTCGGCCGCTGGCTGCGCAGGACGAGCCTGGATGAGTTGCCGCAGTTGATCAATGTAGTTCGTGGAGAAATGAGCCTGATTGGTCCACGCCCGGATATTCCCGATGCATTGAATCACTATCGAGCAGATGATCATCAGCGGTTGCAAGTCAAACCGGGCATCACGGGCTGGGCGCAGATCCACGGGCGCAATAGTCTCGCATGGGAGCGGCGGCGCGATCTCGATCTAGAGTACGCTCGGAACCAGACCTTCTGGATGGACATGCGGATCATCCTATACACGATCCCGCTGGTGATGTTGGGCCACGGAATCTACAACGAAAAACCGGAGAAGAATCGCGGGGTTGCCGTATAGTGCCGAACGAAGCCAATATGAAGCGAGTCGTCATTCTCGGGTCAACGGGACCTGAGATCGTGAAGCTGCTGGATGCCCGTAAAGCGATGGGCAAGAACGACGTTAATCTGCTGGGTTTTCTCGACGATGACCAGGCGCGTCATGGCACTACATTCATGGGCCTGCCTGTTCTGGGCGGCAGCGATCTATTGCAGAGCACTTACGCAGACTGCTGGGTGATCAACAACGTTGCTCGCTCGACGAACATTCGCTGGAAGGTGTGGCGCAGGTTACAGGAGTTTGGCGCCCGACCTTACACGGCGATTCATCCGGCAGTGGATACGGCTTATGTTGAAGTTGGGGAAGGATGCATTCTGCAGGAGGGAGTTATTTTGGGAGCTGGCGCCCGCATTGGCACGCAAAGTTTGGTCAGCTTCAGGGTTGTGGTTGCGCATGAGAGCGAGGTGGGAGAATGCTGCTTTCTCTCTCCCGGGGTGTGCATCAACGGCCGGGTGAAGATTGCGAAAGGGGCGTTTATTGGTTCGGGCGCAATTCTTCTGCCGAATGTGAAGGTGGGAGCATGGAGCATGGTTGGAGCAGGCTCGGTGGTCACTAGCGATGTGCCGCCGCATTCCACGGTTTTTGGAGCGCCTGCGCAGGTCATTATGGTTCGCAAACCTGAGGAGGGAATGGAGTGAGACTGCGCCAGATAATGCTGGTTTTCAATGCGAACTTTTGAGTCACGAAAGATGGCAAGTTCCGGGATGAGCAAAGTCAAAGAGCAAATTGTTCCATTTCATCGTGCCGCGGTTGGTGAGCAGGAGGCGCAGGCGGCGGCCGATGTGGTGCGGTCGGGCTGGATTACCATGGGCTCGCGCACGATCGAATTTGAGGAGAAGTTCGCGGCATATGTGGGCGCAAAACATGCGATAGGAGTTTGCTCGGGCACCGCTGGGCTTCATCTGGCACTGGATGCGATCGGACTCAAGCAGGGGGACGAGGTGCTGGTGCCGACGACAACATTTACCGCCAGCGCGGAAGTGGTGGTTTACTTCAAAGCGAAGCCGGTGCTGGTGGACGTTGATGCCGCGAGCTTGTGCATCGATCCAGCCGATGCGGAGCGGCGCATTACTCCGCGAACCCGAGCGATCATTCCTGTGCATCTGGGCGGTCATCCATGCGAGATGGAAGCGATTCACGATCTGGCCAAGCGCCATAGTTGCGCGTGATTGAGGATGCGGCCCACTCGCTGCCAGCTTCTTACCACGGCCTTCGCGTGGGCGCAATCAGCGAACAGACGGCTTTCAGTTTCTATGCCACCAAGCCCATCACGACTGGAGAGGGCGGGATGGTGACCACGGATAATGACGGCCTGGCCGCCCGCATGCGCGTGATGAGGCTTCACGGCATCAGCCAGGATGCGTGGAAACGGTACAGCGCGGAAGGAACCTGGCGCTACGAAGTTGTGGATTCGGGGTATAAGTACAACCCGACGGATATTCAGTCCGCAATCGGGATCGTGCAGTTGGGAAGATGCGATGCGATGAATGCGGAGCGCGCGGAGATCGCATCGCGGTATAACAAGGCGTTTGCCGGGGAGCGGGCGCTTGAAGTTCCCAACGGTTGGCGCGAATTGCGAGTCAGCCTGGCACTTGTATATTTTGCGGCTCAATCTGGAGTTGCTGACCATCAATCGCGCCGAGATGATTGAGAAGCTCAAGGAGCGCGGGATTGGAACCAGCGTGCACTTCATCCCTTTGCACATGCATCCTTATTACCAGAAGGCCTATGGATATAGAGCGGAAGATTTTCCGGTTGCGAGCAGGGAGTACGAGCGTTATTTATCGCTGCCGATTTTTCCGGGAATGACCGGGACGCAAATCGATTACGTGATCGAGAACGTGCTTGAAATTGTCGAAAGACGCGGCGCGATAATTGAGTTATAGTAAGTGAGCGACAGTCTGAAATATAACTTATGCGGTGATTCTACATATGGCCCCGTAGCTCAGGTGGATAGAGCAGCAGTTTCCTAAACTGCGTGTCGGAAGTTCGAGTCTTCCCGGGGTCACCATGCCTTTCTCCATGCGCATTCAGCTCACGGTCATGCCGAGAGAGTCCCGTCAGTGCTTTGCGATCGACCGCCTCGTTTTGCACGTTTGACCGGGCGCGTTTTTGACTTCACACCCCTGCCCGGTTATAAAATGTTGATGGTCATGGAAAGTCGTTCCATGACGTACCTGCTGCTCCGTCGAGGGGCAGCGCAATCTACCACAGCAATCGCCAGGATGCTCGGGAAGGCGGTGAAATTCCGCCACTGCCCCGCAACTGTGAGCGCCCCTGCCCCGGTACCCGTCGTATTGGGTTATCGGATGAAGGCAGGATTTCAGCCAGGGTCTTTCCGCCTGCGCGGAAGACCCGAGGAAACCACTGGAGGCGAGCCCTTTGGGCTTGTCTTTGGGAAGGTGGCTGGAGAAGGCGCAAGTCAGGAGACCGGTCCTCGGCGCCTTTAACCCGCTTGCGTTCCGAGGGGAACGAAGGAGCTATCATGCCTTTTCCGCATCTCTGCGCACTCGCCTGAGTCGCGCCCTGTCCTGCATATTCTCAGTCATTCTGCTTACGTTTGCCGCGACCATCTGCCCGGCTGCGTCCATCCGCGGCGTGGTGACCGACGCCCGGGGCGCCAAGATCACCGGCGCCAACGTTGCCCTGATCAGCAAAGGCAAAGTTGTTGCCACCGCCGTCTCCACGGCCGACGGCAGCTTTCAGATTCTGACCGGAGTGCAGGGGCGGTTCTTCCTGGTGGTCTCGGCCAAGAGCTTCCGGCAGATTGGAGACGCCGGGGTTCTATGCCGGGCGGCTGGATAACATCGAGCGCAACGTGGTGCTGGAGCCGGAGTGGGTGCGCGAGTCGATTGTGGTGACCGCAACCGGAACGCCCACGCCGCAGCCGCAAACCAGCGCCGCGACCAGCGTGCTGGGCCGCTGGATCTGGCTCTGCGCGACGACCTGGTGAGCGCGCTGCGGCTGATGCCGGGCACGTTTGTGGTGCAGGCCGGCCAGCTGGGAGCGCAGACCTCGCTGTTTATGCGCGGCGGCAATTCGGACGCCAACAAGATTCTGCTGGACGGCGTGATGCCGGCGATCTGGGCGGCAGCTTCGACTTTGGCCCGCTCTCGACCACGGCTGTCGAGCGCGCGGAAGTCTATCGCGGGCCCGACTCCAACCTCTACGGCGCGGGTGCGGGCAGCGGCGTGGTCAGCCTGACCACCCCGCACGGCACCACCAGTTTTCCCTCGCTCCTGTTTCAGGGCGATGCGGGCAACTTCCACACTTCGCGCGAGGAGCTTGAAGTGGCGGGCGCGCACAACAAGCTCGATTACCTGGGCGCCTTCAGTTGGCTGCAGACCAGCAATGCCTGCCCAACGACGAGTACCACGTGGCCACGACGGCGGCCAACGTGGGCTGGCAGCCAAGCGGGAACACGCAGATTCGCGGCACGCTGCACTACGGCGTGGATGCGACCGGCGATCCCAACGCCTGGGACTTCTATCACGTTGCCGACGACGCCACGCAGAAGGATCAGGACCTGTTTGTCAGCGCCTCGATCGACAACCAGACCACGGCGTCGTTTCACAACATGCTGCGCTACGGCGCTGACCCGCAAGCGGGAGCAATATCACGCTTGTGGCAGCAGGTCAGGCAGCGGCTGATTTCGACTGCTATACGGAGACAGCCTGCGGCGACGCGGTGACCATCACCGGCGCCAACGGCTACTCCGTTACCGGGCAGGCGATGCTGGACTTCGCCGGGACGCTATCCGTAGCGGAATCAGCATGGTCTCAAATCGCGATCAGCTCGTCTACCAGGGCGATTACAAATTCACTCCGCACCTGACCGCGCTGATCGGCTTTCATTATGAAGATGAGCGCGGGCGCTATGTCTATCCCGCCTACGATACGAACGACGTCGTCGAGCGCACCAACTACGATTATCTGGCCAGCGTGCATGGCGACTTCAAGAACCGCTTCTTCTACACGCTGGGCGGAAGCCTGGAGCACTATTCGCTCTTCGGAACCGATACCTCGCCGCGCGCGGGACTCTCCTACTATGCGCTGCGTCCGCGCAAGGGCATCTTCAGCGGAACCCGCATCCTGTTCAACTATGGCGATGGGGTGCGCGAGCCAAAGCTGACCGATCAGTTCGGTTCGCTCTACAATTTCTGACTGCCGACGCTAGTCGCCGTCCAGCAATTGCACATCGGCCCGCTGGCCGCGCCCGACCACAAGAACCTACGAAGGCGGAGTGGAGCAGGCATTCTTCAGCGAACGCATTGATCTTTCGCTCCAGCTATTTTCACAACCGAATTTGGCAGGGAGATCGAGTCCGTGGGTCGACCGCGCCCGATCTGCTGCCCAATCTGATTCGCCGAGCTTGACGACTAGCAGAACTTGGCTCCTACTACACCAACGATATCGACTGTACGTCAATACCGAAGCCTTTCGCGCGCAGGGCGTCGAGACCACGGTCGAGGGCGGCATCGGCAAGAACCTCTTCCTGCGCGGCGGCTACACCTATCTCGATGCCGTGGTGCAGCGCTCCTTTGACAGCGACAATGTGGCGCTGTTGGCGGCTATGCGCCCACCTACCCGTACGGCTGCACCTCGGCACGCCTGACTGCATCCCCATCGGGGCTTATTCGCCGCTGGTGGGTGCCCGGCCCTTCCGCCGCCCGCCGCATACGGGCTTCTTCACGGCCAGCTACGCGGCAAAGAGGTTCACCGGCGTCTTTACCTCGGCGTTTGCCAGCCGCAGCGACGACTCCACTTTTCTTGGCTGGACGTCGAACTTACGGAGACATCAGCTGCTGTCTGCCTAACCGCAATCTGGACTGGGGCTACGCCAAGCTGGACCTGGGCGGGAGCTACCAGCTGCTCAACTGGCTGGGCATCTATGGCCAGGCGGAGAACCTGCTGAGCGACCAGCACATCGCGCCCATCGGCTACCCCAGCCTGCCGATGAACTTCCGCACCGGGCTGCGGTTCCAGTGGGGGCCGGGAAGCAAGAAGTGAGAAGCGATTGAGAAACCCCCTGGGCTGGCCCAAAGCCGGCTCCGGGGTGCTTTTTTCAAGGCTGATTTTGGCATTTTCACGACTGTTTTGTGCTAAAAAACGACGAAAATGGGTCGAAATCGGGGTGATTTTTTACCGATTTTTACGGCCATTATTGATTAGAATCAATGACTTATGGGAAATATAGGGGGAGGGGGATGGGGATGCGCTGGGGTGGTATAAACCGGGCGGATGTCCGACGCTTTGGACCGGGGTCATCAGCCATCTTTTTGCCTCTCGACTTGATTCCGCGCACGACATTTGCTTAGTCTCCGCCACCTGAGTACATTGTGCGCCAAAGGGAGCTAATTATCTGCAAAACCGGTGAGCTTAGAGCACGTTCTCCTAAAGGCGTAGAGTGAGCGTGGACCGGGAGGTCCACGCTACAGCCGGCCAGGAGGCCGGCGCTACGGATTCTTGCCGGGACCGATAATCTTCATACCAGCAGAGTATCGCTCTATACCTATAGGCGAAATGCTCTAGACAAAGTGCAGCAGGTTGAGCCCCCGCGCTTACGCGGGGTTGGCTAGTTAGCAGGTTAGCGGCGGTATTGCCAGCATGCGGGTTCTTCGCGTGGCAGGTTCATCGCGCCGTGGGTCGACTACGCCGGTGAAGGCTGCGAAGATGCTAGCCGCGCAAGAAGTCCTTGGCCTTCTGGATGAGTACGTCGCGGCTTACGTCGGAGATGGCGTTGGTGAGCGGAATCTGCTTGGGGCAGGCTTCGACGCAGTTCT
This sequence comes from uncultured Acidobacteriaceae bacterium, assembly GCA_963724755.1. GTDB lineage: Bacteria > Acidobacteriota > Terriglobia > Terriglobales > Acidobacteriaceae > Telmatobacter. Next base: position 54,601 of record CAVRVZ010000008.1, on the reverse strand, counting down.
GGGCGAAGCCGCACTCCTGAATGCCGCCGTCGCCGGCCAGGGCGCGCAGACGGTCTTCCTTGAAGACCTTGCCGGTGGGGTGATTGTTGAAGAGCTTGACCTGGGCGATGGTGGCTGCGCCGACAAAGCCCGTGTCCTCGTTGAACTGCGGGCAGACCTCCATGCAGCAGCAGCAACTGATGCAATTGGAGAGCGGGTAGTTGGCCTCCTGCTGCTGGGGAAAGACGCGCGGACCGGAGCCGAGATCGTAGGTGCCGTCGACGGGAACCCAGGCCTTGACGGCCATGAGATTTTCGAAGAGCACGGAGCGGTCGACCTGGAGGTCGCGGACGAGGGGGAACTTGGAGAGCGGCTCGACGCGGATGGGCTGCTCGAGATTGTCGACCAGCGCGGAGCAGGCCATGCGGGCCTTGCCGTTGATGCGCATCGCGCAGGAGCCGCAGATTTCCTCGAGGCAATTGGAGTCGTAGGTGATGGGGGTGGTGGCGCGGCCGTCGGCGGTGACGGGGTTGGCGGCGATCTCCATCATGGCGGAGATGACGTTCATGCCGGGGCGCCATTCGAGCTCGAAGCTCTCCCATACGGCGGGAGCATCGGGGCTGGCCTGGCGCTTGATTTCGAATGCACGGTTCTGGTTGCCATGATCCTTTCCTGGCTTGACAGCCCTTGCCCTCAGGGGCTAAAGCCCGAATCTCTTTGAGCGGTCATCCGGCACGCTAGTCGTGCCCTGTTCAAAACGCCCCGTCAGCGCTATTTGGTCGCGTCGTAGCGGCGCGGGCGCGGCTTGATGAATTGCGTATCGACCTCTTCGTACTCGAAGCGCGGGCCTTCGGGCGCGCCGGTAAAGCTGGCCTTGGTGGTTTTGAGGAACTTCTCGTCGTTGCGGTCGGGGAAGTCGGGCTTGTAGTGCGCGCCGCGCGACTCGTCGCGCAGGAGCGCTCCCAGGACCACAGCGCGCGAAAGTTCCAGCATGTTTTTCAACTGGCGGGCAAAGGCGAAGCTGGTGTTGGCCCACTGGCTGCGGTCGGCTGAGGTTGACGTTTTTGTAGCGGTCGAGGAGCTCGACGATCTTTTCGTCGGCCTGCTTGAGGCCCTTGTTATAGCGGATGACGGTGGCGTGCTTGGTCATGGTCTCGCCCAGTTCGCGCCACAGCCTGAAGGGATTCTCAGTGCCTTCGTTCTTGAGCAGCTTGGCGTTGATCTCGGCCTGGCGGGCGAGTTCGGCGGCGTGGCCGCCGTCGCCTTCCGCGGCGGGCAGATCTTTGGCGTAGTCGAGCGCATTGGGGCCGGCGCTGGAAGCCGCCGAAGATGCAACTGAGCAGCGAGTTGGCGCCCAGGCGGTTGGCGCCGTGGTACTGGTACTCGCACTCGCCGGCGGCAAAGATGCCGGGAATGTTGGTCATCTGGTTGAAGTCGACCCACAGGCCGCCCATGGTGTAGTGCATGCCGGGGAAGATCTTCATGGGCACGTCGCGGGGATCGTCGCCGACGAATTTCTCGTAGATTTCGAGGATGCCTTCGAGCTTGCGATTGAGGGTTGCGCGGTCGATGTGGGTGAGGTCGAGGTAAACCATGGGCTGGCCGTCGATGCCCAGGCCTTCCTCGTAGACAACTTTATGGATGGCGCGGGTGGCGATATCGCGGGGGACGAGGTTGCCGTATTTGGGATACCACTCCTCGAGGAAGTAGAAGCGCTCGGACTCGGGAATCTGCTTGATGGGGCGCTTGTCGCCGGGAGTGCGCGGAACCCAGACGCGGCCGCCTTCGCCGCGGGCCGACTCCGACATGAGGCGGAGCTTGTCTTCCAAATCGGATTTTTGAAACAAGCTCCGGTCATTGAAAACCGATCGCTGACAACCGATCACTGACAACTGATCGCTTACTCGCCAAGCATGATGCGCTGGATGGCGGAGGCGCGACCGGTGATCGGATCGCATGTGACGAGGGCGGCGCACATTTTGGGGTTTCCCTTGGCGGCTTCAAATTTGCCGGGCATGCCGGTGAGAAATTTGTGCAGGACCAGGTCTTTTTCAACGCCGATGATGCTGTCGTAGGGGCCGCTCATGCCTACATCGGTTTGGAAGGCGGTTCCGTTGGGCAGCACGCGCTCGTCGGCGGTGGGAATGTGGGTATGCGTGCCCAGGACGGCGGTCACGCGGCCGTCGAGATACCAGCCCATGGCGACCTTCTCGCTGGTGGCTTCGGCGTGGAAATCGACGAGGATCACTTTGGCCTTGATGCCGGCGAGCAGGTCGTCGGCGGCGTGGAAGGGATCGTTGGACGCCGTTCATAAAGACGCGGCCCATCAGCTCGATTACCGCATAGTCCACGCCGCCCTGCGTGGTTCCCTCGTAGACGCCGTAGCCGGGAACGCCGGGCTGAAAGTTGGCCGGGCGAAGCACGCGGCGGGGGCGGTCATCGCTATCGGCAGGGACGGAGTTCATGTAGTCGATCAGGTCGCGCTTGTCCCAGACGTGGTTGCCGGTAGTGAGCACGTCGGCGCCCAGGTCGAAAATCTCCTCGGCGATTTGCGGGGTCAGGCCAAAGCCTCCGGCGGCGTTTTCGGCGTTGATGACGGTGAGGTCGACCGAGTGCGCCTGGCGGACGTGGCCGATGTGCTCGCGGACGATCTTTCGTCCCGCGCTGCCGAAGATGTCGCCGATGAAGAAGAAGGTTCAAGGTAACTCGATCTCCTGTGATGAGGGACTAGGGACTCAGGGACTAGGGACGTAGATTTCGACTGAAGCGTTTTCATCGTGGCGCGCAACATACGGCCTACTTCGCTGCACAACCCTTCTGCATTGTTGAGTGTCTCTTTCGCGCCGAAGTTCAGTGCCTTTGCGATCACAAGCTGGGTTTCAACCTCGGAAACCGATCCGCGAGCGTGACCCAGGAACTGGATGTACTCCCCTTTGGTCGCACGGCCGTACCCTTCAGCGATATTGCTGGCAACGGAAACCGAAGCCGGCGAAGCTGATTTGTGAGGCCAAATCGTTCGGAATCGGGGAAGGCGGTGGTTAGCTTATAGATCGCCAGCGTCAGTTCAATAGCGCGCTGCCAAACGGTCAAATCGCGAAATGAATCGCCCATTGTTCACCCCTTGCTTTATAGTCCCTAGTCCCTGTAGTCCCTAGTCCCTGTTCTTTGTTTCTCATCAGCGGGAAGAGGATTACGTCGCGGATGGATTTGGAGCCGGTTAGGAGCATGACCAGGCGGTCTACGCCGAGGCCTTCGCCGCCGGTGGGAGGCAGGCCGTAGGCGAGGGCGCGGACGTAGTCTTCGTCCATCTGGTGGGCTTCGTCGTCGCCGCGTTCGCGTTCGGTCAGCTGCTCGGCGAAGCGCTTGTGCTGCTCGACGGGATCGTTCAATTCGCTGAAGGCGTTGCCGAGTTCGAAGCCGCCGGCGAAGAATTCGAAGCGCTCCACGTGATCGGGGTCATCGGGCTTCTGCTTGGAGAGCGGCGAGACGACGGTCGGGTAGTCGTAGATGATGGTGGGCTGGATGAGATTGGGCTCGGCGAACAACTTCAAAAAGTTCGATAGACTTTGCCGCCAGTGTCCCTTCATCTATTCGTCGGCAGACTTGCTGCAAGACCTCGAGAATTTGCGACGAAACTCTTCAGTTCTCTGAAATCTCCAGCTACCTGCCCGTCGGAGTCTGGAACAATTTCCTGAACCTCGCTTACGGTCGACCGGCCTCCGAGACTTTCTACCGAGCGATCTATGAAGCCGGCCTAACGTATCATAGGTTTCTAAATCACTTTCCGATAGGTCGGATTCTTAGACTCGGCGGCCACCATTTAATGATCGCTTCGCGCATGGTCAGCCGCGTCCACTTGGCTAGATCGATGGTGTGGCCGTTGAACTCGGTGATCGTTGTGCCGTTCACTTCTTTTGCCACGAACGCCATCATCTCTTCGGTGATCTGCATCAGGTCGTGGTAGTTGGCGTAGGCCTGGTAGAACTCGAGCATGGTGAACTCGGGGTTGTGCTGGGTGCTTACGCCTTCGTTGCGGAAGTTGCGGTTGATCTCGTAGACGCGGTCGAGGCCGCCGACTACCAGGCGCTTTAAATAAAGCTCGGGCGCGATGCGCAGGAAGAGATCCTGGTCGAGCGCGTTGTGGTGGGTTTTGAAAGGGCGCGCTGCGGCTCCGCCGGCGATCTGCTGCATCATCGGCGTTTCCACTTCGAGGTAGCCGCGGTCGTCAAAAAATTGGCGCAGGGCCTTCAGAGTCTTGGCGCGCTTTACGAAGACTTCGCGGCTTTCGAGGTTGGCGAAGAGGTCGACGTAGCGCTGGCGGTAGCGGAGTTCGACGTCGGCCAGGCCGTGGAATTTTTCAGGCAGCGCCAGCATGGCTTTGGAGAGAAAGGTCAGGCGCTCGACGTGGATGGTGAGCTCGCCGGTGCGGGTGCGGAAGAGATAGCCAGAGACGCCGATGTGGTCGCCGAGGTCGAGGAGCTTATAGAGCGCGAAGCCCTGCTCGCCGACGGCGTCGAGGCGGACGTAGATCTGGAGGCGCTCGCCGTTTTGCTGGAGCGTGGCGAAGCCGGCCTTGCCCTGGGCGCGGATGGCCATGATGCGGCCGGCGACGGCCACGGTTACGCGGTTGGCTTCGAGAGCCTCGGCCGTTGCCACGCCCCACTGGGTGCGAACCTGGGGGATGGTGTGCGAGGCAGGGAACTGGTTGGGGTAGGCGGCCTGCCCCAGCTTCTCGATCTCCACTAATTTTGCTTTGCGCAGGTCGAAGAGACTGCGCTCAAATTCCGAATCGAACACGATGGCTTCCTTTGCATGAACTGCGTCTCGGGTTTAACTGTCAGTATATCGTCCATTGCGTGGGCCGCGATGAGGCCTGGCACGTATGGGTTTCTATTTAAACGGCGGCGCAACCTTTGGCTATTTTATAAATCTAAGTGCGTAGGAGAATCATCATGAAGCCAAGCCTCATGTTATTGCTGCTCGGCGCGTCGCTGGTTCCGGCGATGCAGGTTCGGGCCATTACCCTGCCGGATTCCTGCGGGGACGACAAGGTTAGATTCGACGTCAAGACTGAAAAGAGCATAGCCACGCCTGCTCCTCCCGCCGACGGCAAGGCGCAGATCGTCTTTATCGAAACGCTGGAAAAGGGCGGGGCCACCTGCATTGGCTGCGACGTTACAACTCGCATTGGCCTGGACGGGGCCTGGGTGGGAGCCAACAAGGGCAACTCGTACTTTACGCTTGACGTCTCGCCCGGCGAGCATCATGTCTGTGTGGCCTGGCAGTCCGCTAGTGGCAAAATGAGGAAGAAGCTGGGCCTTGACTTCTTTGTTGCCGCTCCAGGCAATATCTATTACTACCGGGCCACGGTGAAGATCATTGTGACAAGCGAATCTTACATGGAACAATCTCTCAAACTCAGGAGGGTGAGCGATGATGAGGGCAAATATCTGCTCAAGACGTCGGAGCTCAGCAGTCCGAATGTGAAGAAATAGCTCGACTCGTTTCGCGTGGAGGGCGCTGGTCGTGTATAAACACGATGAATGCCCTTTCATCGAGCCATTCCGGATACGAAGCAGCGCGGCAAGCCTGGCGGTGGGCTTGGCAGCGGGTTTGGGGCTTATGTGCAGGCTGAAAAGCTGGTGCAGATTGCGCTGGTGCTGCCCTGCGCGGTATTGATCGGCTGGGGCGGCGGCGCGTGGCTGGACATGCACTTTCATCAGTCATGGATTACGGCTGGCGGGGATCGTTCTGGGAGTGTTGCCGGGATGATGAGCGCGATCCGGATGGCGATGGCCGCGGTAGCCAGTTCCAGTGCGGAAAACGAGACCGAGCAAGAGACCGAAAAAGGAAAGTCCGGCAAAGAGCTATGACCCAAGATGCCCAGCCGATGGCTGAAATGACCGATGAGCCCTGTATGCCAAGCTGCGGCGGGCCATGCGCAACACATTGATTCTGGGGATTATTCCCGCAATTGTGGTGGGGATTGCCTCGGGCTGGCGCAACGCCGCGATGCTGCTGACCGGCATGCTGATTTCAGCGGCCAGCATTTGGGAGTGGCAGCGGCTGGCCAGGCTGATCAGTGCCAGATTGGACCACCAACGGACTCCCATGGGAACTCCGCTGGTGGTGTTTTTCTTCCTGATCCGGCTGGGCGTTTTTGCGGCGGCCATTTATGGTAGCCTGAAGTTTATCCATGGCTCGTCCAGTAGCGCTCCTGTGCGGCCTCAGTTTGGCGGTATTTACCATCTCCTGGGAGGCGCTGCGAGTGGCTTCGAGACTGACCGGGCAGCTACTGATGGGGACAGAGGCAAGGGATTGAAACAAGTCCAGGGCGGATGCGGTAATCGCAGCCCGGAGAGGGAAAGACTCTAGTATTCATGCCGGAATCTTTAGCATTGACTCGCTTGTCTGAATTATTTGCTTGGCGGCGCAGTGACACCAATATTGCATACGGTGGGCATTCAACCCGCCCATCCCGCGTGCTCCCATCGACGACACATTTGCGCTGGAACTGCTGGTGGCCTGCGGGCTCATTGTTTTTTTCATCATCGTGCGGCTCAGCCTTTCCGTGGAAAAGCCGAATCCGGCGCAGCAGATTGCCGAAATGATTCACGAGTTTACCGGCGGCCAGTCGGAGCAGGTGATTGGTCATGGGTACGAGCGGTTCCAGGCCTTTATTACCTGCGTCGGCCTGTTCATTGTGATCAACAATCTGATCGGGCTGATTCCCGGCGTCGTCACGCCGACCAGCCAGCCGGTAGTTCCGCTGGGCATTGCGGTGCTGGCGTTTCTCTACTACAACTATCACGGCGTGCGGGTGCAGGGGCCTGGTCGGGCTATCTGAAGCACTTTGCCGGGCCGGTGTGGTGGATGGCGCGGCTTGCTGTTTCCGGTCGAGGTGGTTTCGCATCTGGCGCGCGTGATGTCGCTCACCATTCGTCTTTACGCCAATATGCTGGCCAGCGATCTGCTGACGTTGATCTGCTTTTTCGTTGCTCCCGCTGTTTGCGCCGCCGCGTTTCCGTTGGGGTTGCATTTTGTCGTTGCGGTCGATTCAGGCCTATGTGTTCATGCTCCTGACGATGATTTATCTGGCTATGGCGGTAGCGCACGAGCGAGTCTATAGCTTAGGGATGAGAAGTAAAAGGATTCCGCCGGAGAGCGCTTCCGCTCCGGACCAACGGAAGGCCGCAAGCGTGAGGGGGCCAGCACGGTGAGCCTCAACCACCCACTGGCGGCCAAATTTTAGAGAAGCAGGAGAAATAATGCGGAAACTTCAATATGTATTCATGGCCCTGGCGGCTTGTGCTTTGCCATTCCGGCCTTTGCGGATGGCGGCTCGACCGTCATGGATCTGGCGCCGGTAGGCGTTGGCCTTGGCATGGGCCTTGCAGCCGGCTTGTGCGGCCTCGGCCAGGGAAGGGCCGTGGGCTCAACCACCGAAGCCTTGGCGCGCAACCCCGGCACCCGTGCTGGCCTTATGACCTTCATGATCATCGGCCTGGCCTTCATCGAATCACTCACGCTGTTCACGTTCGCCATGATCATCATCAAGATCAAGTAAAGCGAATTCCAGTAACCGAGGCGGCCTCACCTTTGCGGGTGAGGCCGCTTTTGTTTGCCTTGAACTATTGCCGGCAGTCTTGCGGGTTGCTTCAACGACCCGCGCGCAGCATCTGAATGGCTTTCCGGTAGTCGATTTCCGTGGGCACCGGGGAATAATCGGTCATTTCTTCTGTGGTATCGAAGTTTTTGTCCTTGAATAGTATGCGGAGGTTCATCTGCATCTTGAAGCGGGCGATGCGCCACTGATGGCCGCCTACGTCGGCCTGCTCGATCACGATCCATCCGCCCTTATCCAGCTTGCCCAGAATGCCCCAGCCATAGTCAGTATCCTGCTGCAAATGGCCCTCCAGCCGGGTTACGCGCTCCTGTGCGGCGTCGATCTGGATTTCGCCGGTCAGGGCGGTCAGGGCCTTGGTTTCAAAGTCGGGAGGGGTGAAATTGGGGTTGGGGCGAAAGGTGAACTTTTCGACGGGTCCGGCGGGGCCAGAGGCTGCTCCCGCGTATTCATAGAGGTACGCATCGGGCAGCATGCGCAACAGCTTGAGGACGATGCCGAAATCCCCTTCCTCGCCCTGCTGGCGATGCCGCTGGCGGCTGGGGTCGTTGTAGAGCGTATCCAGGCGCGCCTGTTCCGCCTGCTCCTGGTCCTGGCTCAGAGGTTTGTCAAAAAGCGAAACCAGGCGGGCGACGGCGCCGTCTTTGGTTTCGATAATCTCCTTGGTCGAGGTGAGGCGGGGACTGGACTTGCGCAGACGGAAACGCATGGGGTGGGATTTGTCCTTGACGGAGCGCAATTCGGCGGCCAGGGCACGCGCCACCAGCGCCTGGGCCTGCGGAGGCGTGAGCGCCGGCGGGCTGACCTTGTGCAGGGACGGCGGCGGTCAGGACGGCCCACGGGAGCAGCAGGAAGATCAATGGGAATCGTGCGCACGTAGATTAGTTTAGCGGGTATGGGACGCCTGTCGTGCGTTGCGAGCGCATGGTGATGGATGGGTACTTAAGTGCCGATGGGGATATCGCAGATTGAAGCAATGAGGCCGGGTTGCGTATAGTTCGGGCAGGGACTTGTTTTGGCCCCCGGAAGGAACAACACCATGGCAGTGGAGACTGCAAGCGCGCGCATCGGCAAAACCGTCGTGATTTGCGGAGAAGTGAAGGGCAGTGAAGACCTGATAGTGGATGGGCGCGTGGAAGGGACCGTCAACCTCTCCGACAGCCGGCTGACGATTGGACCCAATGCCAACGTAGCCGCCGACCTCTCCGCCAAGGACATACTGATCCTGGGCCAGGTTCAGGGTAACGTGATGGCCAGCGGCCGCGTGGAACTGCGCGCCGGCTGCACGGTGGAGGGCGATATTCGCGCTCTGCGGCTGGCGGTGGAGGATAACGCGGTATTTCGCGGCAAAGTAGACCTGACGCAGGCAGTGGCCAAGGGGCCCGATGGCGCCCACGCCCCCAGTTCCGGCGGCAGCTTCTGACCGTGCGTTTCAGTTCGGGCCTGCTCAAAAGATTTCTGTTTGATTGCAAGGGGAATTCAGGTTGCTAAGCCGTTGGACTCATAAGAAGCAGGACATTGCTAGCGCCCGCTCCCAAACCAGGGGTCACCGGGCCCAAAGTGCCGCGCCACTCCGGTGGCTGGGCGGAGTTGCGCAAGCGGCTGGAGGCTGAGCCAGGCTTGAATGTAGTCGACGCCGGTTATACCTCCTCCGCCAATCTCAACTACCTCACCGGCCTGGGTCATAGCGTTTTTCTGGCCGATCCGGTGCGCGATGCCTGGACTGAAAACTGGCAGAGCGGCACGGACGAGGACGGCAATCCGGTTTGGAACACCCAGGGATTTCTGGAGCACTCGCTCAATTTCTGCGGGCGCACATTTGACGTGGTGCTGCTTTGGACGGTACTCGATTATCTGCCCGAGTCGCTGGTGGCTCCGGTGGTGGCGCATCTGTATTCAGTCATGAATCCGGGCGGGCAGGTATTGGCATTTTTCCACACACGGACTCAAGGTGAAGAGACGGTGCGCTGCCGCTTCCACCTTACCGCAGGCGACGATGTGGAGATGCAGTCGACCCATGTGTATCCCATTCAGCGCGCATTTACCAACCGCAGCATCGAGCGACTGTTTGCCGCCTGGTCAGGGTTCCGCCAGTTTCTGGCCAAGGACAGCGTTTCGGAAGCTATCATCACGCGATAGGGCCTTGTAAGTTCCGAGGACCTTCACAAGGAGAATACGATGAGTTCATTGAAAGGAACGCGTATTACCTGGCTGGGGCACGCAACCGTACTGGTTACTACCGCCAGGGGTACAAACATTCTGATCGATCCGTTCATCGCGCAAAATCCCAAGTACCCCAGGGATTTTGTCCTGCCACCGAAGATTCACTACATTCTTGCTTACCCACGGCCACGGAGATCATATCTCCGATGCGGCGCCGGTAGCTCAAAAGCACGGGTCTACCGTGGTGGCAATCTATGAACTGGCGGCCTATGTGGCAGGCAAGGGCGTGGCTAATACTATCGGAATGAATCTGGGTGGAACGGTGCAGCTGGAAGACGTGGCGGCCACCATGGTTGAAGCCAGGCACTCCGCGGGAGCGCAGGATGAGCATGGAACGCACTATGTGGGAGTTGCCGCGGGATATGTGTTGACGATTGCGGACGGGCCGGTGCTCTACCATGCCGGAGATACCGCTGTATTCGGAGACATGAAACTGATTCGCGAGATCTATCATCCCGAAGTAGCTATGCTTCCGATTGGAGGGCACTTTACCATGGGACCGAAGGAAGCCGCGCTGGCGGCGAGCTATCTGGCGCCGGAGAAGATTCTTCCGCTGCACTTTGGCACCTTTCCGCCGCTAACCGGCACCCCACAGGAACTGGCTGCTCTGGTCGATGCCAGCATTCAGGTTGTGCAATGGAAGCCGGGGGAGTCTATCTAATTTGAATTTGACCTGCCCTGGCGAACGGGGCGAGGCGGGCCGGCCGGCAAGCTGGCCCATGACCTTCCCGTGGTTCCAGTTACTTGGCAGCCGCTTTCTTCTGCTCTGCCCAGCGACGCTTGACGGCCTCGGCAATGCGCTTGCGGCCTTCAGGAGTAAGATTCCTCTTCTTCTTTCTTCTCTTGCCGGTTTTGGCGGTTGGAGCTGCGGCAGCCTTTCTTGGCTGCAGGTGCGGCTTTACCACCCAGCACGGAACGTGCATGTTGTAATTGAGCGATCTCATGATCGATTTGCGCCAGAATCTCTGAAACTCCCACGGTTCCTCCTCTTGGTTTCATAAGTGGTCTAATCCACGCTTGTGTCTAAGTTTGCAAATTGCACGTGCTAAAGACATGTGCTGTAAAACACAATACGCAACTTCAAACAACCTTTTTCAACAAAAATTGAGAATGTTACCGAAGAAGAAACTATAAAATGTCAAGTCTAACTAGACAAAACAGTAATTGCTCATCATTGCACTGGCTTAAACAAAGCATAAGTCGCGACGATGGCGGAATGCTAGAGCGCGCGTGAAGGCTTGGGCGGAGGGGAAGATTGATCGGGAGCAGATGGAATGCCGGATAGGTCCTGGCTGCCAAGTCGCAAGGTTATTGGAGCTTCGGCGGCGCGATAGTTGCGCAGGTCGCGAAGGATCTCCTGTTTCTCGCGTGCATACTGGCCGGCCAGCCGGGTAAGAGCATAAGTAATGATGTCGCTGTGATGCAGGTCCGGCACGGATGGATCGCGGCGCATATTCAGCCACAAACGGTGCACCAGTTGCACATCGTCGGGCCGCAGATTGGGCGCGTGCGGTCCTATGTAAAAGACCTTTGACTCGCCGCATGGATCGATGACATAAAAGTTGAACTGGCGCTTGGGCTCGGGTAAAGCCTCCCATGCCTGTCCCATGTGGAAGGCCTGCTCCTCGGCGGTCATCTTGCTGGAGATTCCGGAGACCACGGAGTCCATCTCCAGCGAATTTGCGCCTTGCACCAGCGCGGCGAAGACATCTCCGGCGGGAACCACCAGCAGCGAAACCTTTTTACCAAAGCTCTCGGCAACGGAGACAGCCTTGGTGAAGATCATCTGTTCGTGCTCACTGAAGCTCTGGTCCTCTGCGCTCAGATACTCCGGACCGCCGGCGCCCATCAGGCGCACGCTGATCACCACCACATCCTGCTCCTCGGTGCTGGTGCGGGAGAGTGTCCACTTGAGCGCGAAGGGATTGGAGGCGTCGAGCATGGTCACCATCACGCCGCCGGGGCGGATGGCGGCCGACTCGCTGCTGACGGTGTCCTGATGCTCCAGTTGGAAGTAATCCTTCATCATGCTGGCAGTCAGGGCATGTTTGCGCAGGTTTCTGCGTTCCGAAACGGTGAAGATGATGAAGAAGGCCGCGGCAAACGCAACACCGCTTATGGTGGCAATAGACTTGGTGAACAGGTTAACGATGGCTGTAGACAGCAGCACCAGAAAAACTGAAAACAGGCCAATGGGGATTTCAACTTTTCCGATACGCAGATTGGGAGGAACCTTCCAGCCGCGTTCGCCATGATACTTCCAGCGCAACACCAGCATGGCCAGGCTGTTGAAGGTGAACGACCAGATGACGCCGAAGGCGTACGCCTCACCCAGGATGATGACGTTGCCCCGGCTGGCGACGATGGTGAACATCTGCAGGATGAAGACCAGGTTGACGATGCGATGACTGGTGCCGAATCTGGGGTGCGGTTTGCGGAACCAGTCGGAAAGCACGCCGTCCTCACCTACGCGCATCAGCACGCCGGTGGATCCGATCATGGAGGTATTGATGGCGCCGGAGAGAATGAGGAAGCCGACCAGCACGACGAAGATGCGGAAAGCGATGCGCCAGAACAAGGGACCCACCATGTACATGGCCAGTCCGGCGATGAGGTTGTCCTGATAGATGTGGGTCCGCTGCCAGGTGGGGATCAGCATGGAGGCCAGCAGCGTGGCGCCGCCGGTGAAGATCAGGCTATAGATGGCGATGACAATGGCGGCGCGCTTCAGGTTTCTGAGCTTGGGATGCTCTATCTCGCGATTGACCTGGGCCAGGCTCTCCTCGCCGCTCATGGCCAGAATGGAATGGCCGAAGGCCATGAGAATGCCGAAGAGGCCGAACAACGGCACCAGTCTTGTACCTTTGAGAAAGCCCAGTGCCTCATTGCTGAATTTCAAGTTGGAGGGTACAGGCGCCGGAGGCAGATGCACGCCGCGTATAAATAGCGAGTAACCGCCCCATAGAAACAGAATCACAACCATGACGGTGGTGACCTGCATAACGCGCAGGGCTTTGTCGCTTGAATTCTCAATGCCCTTGAGGTTTTGCCACCAGTAGTAGATGGTGACCACGGCCGCGAACAACGCCGCCGTGTAGTTCATATTGAACTGGAAGGGGTTGTTCTGCGCGTCCATCAGGGCCGGAGGGAGCCAGTGGCTAGTGGCTGCAACGGTCAGCAGTTCGTTCATCAAGCCGGTAATATATTGCCCTGCGGAGACGCCGGAGATGGGACCGGTGAGAATGTAATCGAACATCAGGGCGGAGACGCTGAGCTTGGCAAAGGTGCCGCCCAGGGCCTCCTTGACGACGCGGTAAACGCCGCCGCGGGTAAACATGGAACAGCTTTCGACGTAGACCGAGCGCACCGCGAAGCTGAACAGCATGATGCCGAGAATGAACCACGGCGCGGCCGCGCCCACCGCCTGTTCGGCGATGCCCCCGGCATAGAAGGCGGATGAGCCAAGATCGTTGAGAACAATGGCCGCTGCGCGCCAAAAGGAGATGAACGTGAGCATCACGGAGGATGCCACGATAAGCCGGACGCGGTCCGAAGGCGGGGCTACGGTCGTTCGGGAGGATGCCATCGTTTAGGTGCCGGTGCGACCGCCGGCGTTCTTGAATGCGACAGTGAAAACCCAACACCTGCGCTGCGATGAGTTTATCCCTGAATCGAGGGTGCGTCAACGGCCGGGCTGCTGCGGCTCTATTTGCGATTTCGCCGCTGCATTCGAATTTTTCGCAGATTTCCCACTCAATAGTGGAGGTTTGTGTCAACGAAGGAAAGGAGGGAGATGCAGATGCCGTCAAGAGCGCGGTTGAGGCTTTTCGTCCTCACCGAAGAGTTCTCTGGCGTCTTCGACGAAGCTGATGAGGACGACCACGGCCGATCCGGCCAGGCCGACAAAGAACATCACTTCCAAGAGCCGCATTGCGAAGACAGCCAGTAGCATAAGCAGATTGTAGCCTGTTTTTCGTTGAGGCGGACGCAGAAATTGTGAGCCTTGGCGGCGAGAGCCACTCCGGCATTCGAAAAAAACATTGATAAATCCGAACGGCGGCTGCCTTCGCGACAGGTTTTATTCTGGTGAAAGGCAGGCGAGCGAGTGGCTTGCGCTTCGGTAGTTGCCGTCGATGCGATAAACTCGGGCCTGTATGCAGCCATCATTCTGGAAGTTCGGAATCCTGGAAGTTGTGGGCTGCGGCGGCTCTTTCCGCCGGCTCTGCTGGAGTTGCCGTTTCCGCTTGCCGGGCCGCTGCCGCCCTGGCGCACGGTCTTTGCCTGGTTCGGGCTGGTTCCGCTGCTCTGGGCGATTCTTGTCGCCGGCCTGCGTGGAGAGTCCCCGGCCGCTGCGGCGCGGGTTTCTGTTGCCTATTTCTGCGGAGTGCTGTGGTATGCGGGCAACTGCTACTGGGTTCGCGACACGATGCTCCACTATGGCGATATGCCGCCGCTGGCTCCGACGCTGCTGCTGCTGGGATACAGCATGGTGCTGGGACTCTACTTTGGTTTTTTCGGACTGTTTGTAGTGATGGTGCGGCGGGCAACGGGCAGCACGCGGCTGGCGCTGGCGCTGCGCCGTTTCTGTGGACTGCGCTGGAGCTGGCTGCTTCGCGCATTACCTCTGTTCCCTGGGATCAACTGGGCTACTCGCAGGTGGATAACGCGCTTGTGAATCAGCTTGCGCCGTGGACCGGCGTTTATGGGATCAGCTTTCTGCTGGTTGCGGTGAATGCGCTGTCTCGCCGGAGGCTTGTCGCTTGAGTGCTGCGCACAAGAATCAGTTGCGCGAAGTATCTAATTCAGGGATCGGCGGATTTGGGTCGCATCTGCCGGATTGGTTTTGGTTGCTGGCTGGATCGGCAGGCTTGCTCGTCGCTGCCGCCCAAACCCGCGCCCACGGCAACAGCCGTGCTGATCCAGCCCAATCTCGACGTCTCCGGCGAAGGCTACTGGACCGGTCCGGCGAATGGGACCGCCATATTGCCAACTTCATCAAGCTGGCCGGGGAGCAGTGCAAGACCTACATCGCCGGAATTCCGCAGACCGGCGCGCCGAACGGCGAGATCGTTTGCCCGCCTTATCCCACGCATCCCGACCTGGTGGTGTGGCCGGAGTCGCCCGCGCCGTTTGTTGAGCGAGACGCGCGGTTTCAGCAGGCGCTCAAAGAGATCGCGAGCCAGACGCATGCTCCGCTGGTGGTGGGCAGCCTGGGCGTGGATTACTCCGCCGAGAGCACGCCTGGAACTACTACAACTCCGCGCTGGTGGTGGGCGCGGACGGCGCGCGCGTGGGCCGCTACGACAAGATTCACCTGGTTCCCTTCGGCGAGTACGTTCCCTTCCAGAATCTGCTCTTCTTTGCCCACAAGCTCACCGGCCGCGTTTCGTCGTTCACGCGCGGAGACGAGCGCAAAGTTTTCCGGCTGAACGGCCATCGCTACGGGGTCTTCATCTGCTACGAGTCGGTCTTTGCCGACGAGGTGCGGCAGTTTGCGCAGCTGGGCGCCGAGGTGCTGGTGAACATCAGCGACGACGGCTGGTACGGCGATACCAGCGCTCCCTGGCAGCACCTGAACATGGCGCGCATGAGAGCCATCGAAAACCGCCGCTGGATTCTGCGCGACACCAACAACGGCGTGACGGCAGTCGATCGATCCCTATGGCCGGGTGCGGCAGAGCATTCCCCGCCACCTGACAGATGCGCTGCCGGCCGAGTACGGATTCCGCGACGATGTGACCTTCTATACCGCGCACGGCGACGTGTTTGCGTGGGTCTGTGCCATACTGGGTTTAGGCGCTAGTGGGCTGGGCATTGCTGATCAGCCAGCGGCGCAAAATTCAAAGTTAAAGTCAGGTCTTAAGAGCAAAGCATGTCATTGAACGATCTCGAATTCGCTTATGCTCCCGTGCGCGACCAAGTCCGCGACCTGCGGGAGTATCTTTGACCCTGCTCGCATCCGCAGGGAACTAGCCGAAATAGAAACCAAGCTGGCCGATCCGGCCCTGTGGAACGATCCCGCCGCATCGAAGCCGCTGATGCGCGACCGCAAGCGCCTGGAAAAGCTGGTTGCCGACGATGAGGAGCTGGTGCGCCGCACCGGCGACATCGAGGCCTACTTCGAGCTGGCGCGCGAGGGCGAGGATGTGCTGGCCGATCTGGAGCGCGACATCAAGGCGCTGGCCACGTTTGCCGAGGAGCTGGAAGCGCGCACCATGCTCAACGGCGAGGCCGATCCGCTGAACGCCATTGTCACCGTGCATCCCGGCGCGGGCGGCACCGAGAGCCAGGACTGGGCCGAGATGCTGATGCGCATGTACCTGCGCTGGGCCGAGCAGCAGGGCTTCAAGACGGAGATGAACGACTACCAGGACGGCGAAGAGGCGGGCATCAAGTCGGCCACCTTCACCATCATCGGCGAGTACGCCTTTGGGCAACTGGCGGGCGAGAGCGGCGTGCATCGGCTGGTGCGCATCTCGCCGTTCGACCAGGCCAAGCGGCGGCACACTTCGTTTGCCTCGGTCTATGTTTCGCCGGAGATCGACGAGACCATCCATGTGGATTTGAAGCTGGAGGACCTGCGCATCGATACTTACCGCTCCGGCGGCAAGGGCGGGCAGCACGTGAACACCACCGACTCGGCCGTGCGCATGACGCACCTGCCCACGGGCATTGTGGTGCAGTGCCAGAACGAGCGCTCGCAGCACAAGAACCGCGAGAAGGCGATGAAGATGCTGCGGTCGCGGCTGTATGAGTACGAGCTGGAAAAGAAGCGCGCAGTGAGCAAGAAGCTTGAAGACTCGAAGCTGGAGATCAACTTCGGGTCGCAGATTCGGTCGTACGTCTTGCAGCCGTATCGCATCGCCAAAGATCACCGCACCAAGGTGGAGGTGGGCGATGTGGACAAGGTGCTGGACGGGTATCTGGAGCCGTTTCTGCGCGGCTATCTGCTGGCCAAGCGGCGGGGGACGGCTGTGGCTGCGGAGGCGGACGAGCGATCTGGATGTGTAAAAGCAGGGAACAGGGAATAGGGACTAGGGACTAGGAATCTGGAAGGTTATGAGTAACGATCCTGCAGTGATTGACGAGATGCTGCAGACGGCGCGGACCATCGCCGTGGTGGGCATGAGCGACAAGACGTGGCGGGCCAGCCATCACATCGGGCGCTATCTGGCCGAGAATGGGTATCGCGTGATTCCGGTGAATCCGGCGTTGAGCGAGGTGCTGGGAATGAAGTGTTATCCCGACCTGGATGCGGCGCAGGCTGCCGCGCGCGCTGAGACCGGAGCGGGCATCGACCTGGTGGATGTGTTTCGCGCTTCGGAGCACGTGCCGGCAATTGTGGACGATGTGATCCGGCTGGGGATTCCGTATTTGTGGCTGCAGGATGGCGTGATTCACGATGAGGCCGTGGCGCGCGCCCGCGCGGCTGGGGTGAAGTGCGTCGAGAACGATTGCATCTTTCGCGAGCATAGCGGCACGGGCAGATTTGCGCTCCGGCCAATAAAAAAGACCGTTGCGACTGTCGTTCGGTAAACTGAGTCAAAGGAACAGGAGTCCGGTTCCATAGTTATGCGCCTTTCCCGTTTGATCTTCGTGGCGTTGTTGATTGCCGCTGACCTTGCCGGCTCTGGCTGCGTCGAATTCCGCCGATGCGCCGCACTTGCGGGTGCAGCTTGTGACCCCCGATGACCAGCTCTATCCGGGCGGGAACAACGTCGTAGGGCTCTATTTCAAACTGGAGCCGGGCTGGCACATTTATTGGAAGAACGCCGGGGACTCAGGCGAGCCGCCGCATATTCATTGGACGCTGCCGGAAGGAATCACTGCGGGGCCAATGCAGTTTCCAGCGCCGAAGCGATTGCCGCTTGGTCCGTTGATGGATTTCGGCTACGAGGACGAAGTTTTGTTTCCGGTAAAGTTGCAAGTTGATCCGGCGTTAAGGACGGCCGGGCCGTACTCCATGCCAAAGTAGACTGGCTGGTTTGCCGCGAAGTTTGCATTCCGGGCAAGGCGGAGCTGGAAACGACGCTGCAATTGTTTTCCGGGCAACCTCCGGTGGTTTCCGGATCGGGTCTGGATGCGGATCTTGTTAAGCGTTTCGCCAACACGCTTCCACAGCCGCTGCCCGCCAATTTCAAAGCTATCTTTCAGCCGACGAAAGAAGGATTTCGGCTTGGGGTCGAGACCGGGCAGCGGGAATCGACAGCGACGTTCTTTCCCGAAGATCAGGACATTCTCGACAATCCTGCGCCGCAGAAGCTGACGCCGACGGCGAAGGGATCTGATTCTCGAGTTGAAGAAGGATGCGAATCTGGCCGCAAATCCAGCGCAGTTGAAGGGGGTTCTGGAGCTTTCAGGCGGGCGGGCGTATGAGCTGACGGCATTGCCGGGGACGGTTGCTGCTGCGCCTTCGATTTCCTGGTTGTTGCTGCTGCGCACTGCCGGGTTGGCGTTTCTGGGCGGGCTGCTGCTGAACCTGATGCCGTGCGTGTTTCCGGTGCTGTTTTTGAAGGGGCTGGCGCTGGTGAACTCCGGCAACGAGGAGCGGGCACAAGTTGCGCGCGCATGGATTGGTCTATGCCGCGGGGATTCTGGTTTCGTTCTGGGTGCTGGTGGGCGTGCTGCTGGGGTTGCGGGCGGCGGGAGCCACGCTGGGATGGGGATTCCAGTTCCAGTCGCCGGTGTTTCTGGCGCTGATGGCGGGGCTGCTGTTTTTTCTGGGGCTGTCGCTGGCGGGGCAGTTTGAGATTGGGCTGACGCTGACCAGCGCAGGCGGTTCGCTGGCGGCGAAGCAGGGCTATACGGGCAGCTTTTTTACCGGGGTGCTGGCGGTGGTGGTGGCCACGCCTTGCACAGCGCCGTTTATGGGAGCGGCCGTCGGCTATGCGCTGGCGCAGTCGGCTGCGGTCACGTTTGCGGTTTTTACGGCGCTGGCGCTGGGGCTGGCCGCGCCGTATGTGGCGCTCACGCTGCAGCCGGCATGGACGCGGCTGCTGCCCAAGCCCGGCGCATGGATGGAAGTGCTGCGGCAGGCGATTTCCGTGCCGATTTTTGTCACGGTGATCTGGCTGGCGTGGGTGCTGGCAGGGAGCTTATGGGACGGGCCTTGCTTGTTTTCGCTGCTGTGCAGTCTTTCTGCTGCTGGCGATTGCGGGGTGGTTTCTGGGCCGCTGGCCGGGGAAGCGCTGGGCCGCGGTGATTGTCGCTGCTGATTCTGCTGGGAGTGGTGGCGATCTCGTGTACTTGCTCCTGAAAAGCTGACCACAGCGGCGGAGACTTTGAGCCGCGACGAAGACGGACGGACTCTGGCAGCCGTGGTCAGCAGGCGGCGGTGAGCCGTTCGCTTGCGGCGGGGCAGCCGGTGTTTGTGGACTTCACCGCAAGCTGGTGCCTGAGTTGCCAGGTGAACGAACGGGTGGCGCTGCAGCAGGCCCGAGGTAATGCAAGCTTTTCAGGCGAGAAATGTGGTTCTGATGAAGGCCGACTGGACCCGCCACGACGAAGCGATCACTCAGGCGCTGGCCGCGCTGGGCCGCAGCGGGGTTCCGGCCTATGCGCTCTACACTCCCGGCCAGAGCGAGCCAGAACTGCTGCCTGAGGTGCTGACCCCCGGCATTGTCATCGATGCGTTGGGCAAGCTGCCGAAGACCACTTCGTCTGCCGCACGCTGAACCGAGCTATGCAGGGCACGTCCTGACTCCTGCTCGCGAATTCGTAACAGATTTAGCCGCAGCAGGTAGTAACTCAGTTAGATTGGTTAGTTATAGGGACCAACAAAGCCTTCGTAAGATTCGAGAGATACTGTGAAATTTCCAAGACACTACCTGAATTCGCTAGTTCTTTTTATCGCCGCCCTTTTGTTTATTTCGGGCGCAGAATACCTCGCGCTCCACGATCCATGTGACTTGATCCCACTTTATACGGGGGCGCGGTGCTTGCTCCATGGCTGCAATCCCTACGACCCATCGCAACTGGAACAACAATATTTTCAATCAGGCGGCAGTGCTGATGAACCGCCAAGTTGGTCTAAGACACCACCCGTCTATCCTCCTTCGACGCTTTTAGTGATTACCCCCTTGACTCTACTTCGTTATCCGGCAGCCCGTTTGCTTTGGTTCCTGTTGAATGGTTGTCTGTTCGCGATTGCGGCGGGACTTATTCTATCCAGCTGTCCGAGGCAGCACCGGTGGCTTGCCGCAATCCTTTTGTCGGTCATTTTGATATCGAGCAAACTTCAGCTTGAAACAGGTAACCCGACGACATTCGCTGTTTCTCTGTTGGCTATCGGCTGTTATCTCTTTCTTCGAGGCCGCTTCCTGCCTCTTGGGGCGTTCCTGCTGATGCTCAGCCTTGCTGCCAAGCCACAGATGGGCGGCCTGATCGTGCTCTATTTGCTAATTAGGGGGATCCATAGGCGTTACACTTTGGCGGCTATGGCAGGTGCTCTCGTGCTTCTTCTGTCCGCGAGTTTGATTCTCAGCCTGAATCCGCGCAGTGCCGGCTGGACTTCAGATCTCCACGCGCATATTTCAACAAGCGTGGAGGGTGGCGCCGTCAATGATCCCCGCCCTACCAGCAAATATGCCTCTACCATGGTTAATCTACAAGGCATAACCAGCGTTTTCTTCGCTGATGAGCAAGAATATAACGCTGCCGCCTATGCCATCTTTCTAGCGCTCCTCGCGGTGATGATCGTGACCGTCTTACGGACGAACGCAAGCCCTGATGTGCATTGGCTTTCAATCGGAGCCTTGGCAGCACTGACGCTGATGCCGGTCTATCATCGCTTTTACGACACCCGGCTGCTCCTAATTGCTGTTCCAGCCGTTCTGATCGTCTACCGGAAACACCGTCTCCTGGGCGCTATTATCGGAGTTCTAACCATTCTAGCTATTGTTTCCGGCCAGTCCAGGGTGCAAATGTTCTTTCAGCATCACCCCACGTTCAACGCTGAGTGGGAGATCATTTTACAGAACAAACTCCTCTTCGTCCTGCTGTTACGGCAGCAGAATCTGGCATTGCCGATTCTTTTCTGCTTGTACATAGTTGCGATTTTCTCCATTCGCTTTCCCAGCGCTCCGGCGTTGGAGTTTGCAGCACAGCATCCAAAGGAAGTGGCTTAAACTATGGCAAGACTGCCTGAGAGCGGCGGAGCGCTGCGCAGCGAGTACAAGGTCGGAGAGAACCATGAAATTTAGAAGACCGGAAATGAACTGGCTGGTTCTTTGCATCTCCGCTCTCATATTTTTTTCGGTTGCGGTCGGAAAATACGACGCGTTCCATTCTTCAATTGACTTCGTCAATGTCTACACAGGGGCGAGATGCATGTTCCATGGCTGCAGTCCCTACGACTCATCGCAATTGGAACGGCAGTATTTTCAAGGAGGCGGCGATGCCAATGAACAACCGGCAGAATGGCGAAATTCCCATTTACCCGCCTTCGACCTTCCTGGCGCTTTCTCCGCTGGCGCTGCTCCGATTTCCCGTGGCCCGCGTAATCTGGCTACTGTTGAATGGCTGCTTGTTCGTGACCTCCGCGGGACTCATTCTATCCTTGTGCCCACAGTCGCACCGGTGGCTTGCCACGACTCGTTGTATCGCTCATCGTGGCCACGAGCGGAATTCTGCTGGCGCTGGGCAACCCGGGAATATTCGCCATTTCGTCCTTGATTATCGGCAGTTATCTCTTTCTTCGGGATCGCTTTCTTCCTCTCGGGGCCTGCTGCTGGCGCTCAGCCTTGCTGCCAAGCCCCCGATAGGCGGACTGATCGTGCTTTATATGCTGGCTACGGAAATTCGACGGCGTTACGCTGTGGCGGCCATGGCAGGCGCTCTCGCGATTCTTATCTCCGCGGGCCTGATTCTCAGCATGCACCCGAGCAGCGCCGGTTGGAGCTTCAACTCTCGACGCGAATATTTCCAGCAACCTCTGAAAGCGGGCGGCGTCAGTGATCCCCGCCCCGCAAACGAAAATGCCGTCGTAACTGTCAACCTGCAAGGCATTACCAGCGTATTCTCCGCGGACGCGCAGGAATTTAACATTGCCGCTTACGCGATCTTTCTAGTCCTCCTCGCAGTGTTTATCGCGGCTATCCTGCGGGCAAATGCAAACCTGGAGATGCACCTGCTTTCGTTCGGCGCCCTAGCCACGCTCTCGCTGACGCCGGTCTACCATCGCTTTTACGACACCCGGCTGCTCCTCATTACCATCCCGGCTGTTGTAATCGTTTATCAGCATCGCCGTTTATTGGGCGCTCTGATCGGCACTTTCACCGTGCTCGCAGTTATCTCCGTTCAGGCCAGGGTGCAACAGTATCTTCTGCATCATTCAATGTGGCAAAGCATTTTGCAGAACAAATTCCTTTTTATCCTGCTTCTGCGGCAGCAGAATCTGGAACTACTGCTTCTCTTCTGTCTTTACATGTTTGCGATCTTCACGATTCGTTTTCCCAGCTCTCCGGAGATGGAGTCTCCTCGCGGAATCCCCGCGAGGCATTTTCTCAATAGAGGCCATTCCGCTCATGCCCAAAAAGCTCATTTTGCTATGGCAAAGCACGAAATGCCCGTTACGCGATTGGATATTGGAAATTTTTTCGCCACTGGTGGAGAGGGAAGTTTTCGACGGTGAACACAAGATTGTTCTGGATAACTGCCTGGTGGTAGATAGCTTTTTGAATTGGGCCGATCCGGCTTATTATCCCCAGTTCCGGGGCAAGAATGCATTTCTTTTGCGTGAGCCTGACGAGTACTTCCGCGATGTATCCGGCATCTATACAAACTTTTGCGGAGTCTTTCGGATGCACTACTCCGGAGCATTTCGCCGCGAGCGGGTGATGCCAGTGCCGCTGGGATATGTGAACGGCCATGGCCGCCAGTCAGAGCCCAAACCGGCCAGCCAGCGAAAGTATGTTTGGTCAATGTTGGGCATGATGAATAAGTCCACGCGGCCTGACGCAGTGCGGGCGCTTTTGCCGGTTGAACCGGGATACTGGTACGCGAGCGACGGCTGGACGCCGGGAGCGGCTACGGCGGCGAGCAACGAACGCCGCGATCAACCCGCCGCCAGCTATCGGGAGCTGCTGGCCGAGTCGGCCTTTTGCCCGTCACCCATGGGAAATGTGATGCAGGAAACGAATCGCCCATTTGAGGCGCTGGAGGCGGGATCGATCCCTTTGCTGGAACGACGCTGGCTGATGGATGTGCATCGCAGCCTGCTTGGCGACCATCCTCTGCCCACGTTTCCCAATTGGAAGATGGCGGCTAGCTTTGTGCAGTCGATGTGGAACGACAAGCAAGCTCTGGATCAACTCCAGGCCGAATGCTTGAGCTGGTGGCAGAGCTACAAGGCGAACCTGACTGCGGAAGCCTTGGTTTTTGCCGATCGGCTATGGATGGATATTCCGTCGAGTAACAGCCAGTTCGTCCGCGGCTACGCCCGCCTGCCGGGGTGGTTTGTCTTCGAGTTGCTGCGCCACCACAGTGCCGGCGCCCTGCGCCGCCGTGTAGTGCGGCAGGCCCGCAGGCTGTTTACGGGGCGCCGCTTATTCGGGCGATTGTAAAACGTCTTTGCGACGCGCGCGGTCCATTTCGGAATTTGTGAATATTCTCGTGTAATATCAGTGCCGTGAGTATATTTAAACGGTTTCGAGATGACATATCCGATTTCATGGGATTGTGGAAGATAGTTGGAACAAAATCGACGGTGCAATGGGCGCTGATTCGCATCAGTTCGAAAATTCATCTCAACTGGCCTGAAAGTTGGCGGGTGCATCCCCGTCAACTGCAGCAAGAGCTGCTGGTAAGACTGCGTGGCACCAGCGATATCAATGTGTTTAATCAGATATTCATTCGTCAGGAATATTCGAGCCTGCGCAATCTGGAAAATGTTTTGATGGTGCTGGACCTGGGCGCGAATGTCGGGTATTCTTCAGCCTATTTCTTAAGCTGTTTCCGCAACTCGCGAGTGGTGGCAGTCGAGCCCGACGAGCGCAATGTGGCGGTCTGCAAGGTTAATCTTGAGCCATACGGAGATCGAGTTCAGCTTTTGCGTGGTGCAGTGTGGAGCGAGCGCACGGCCCTTTCCTGGCCAGGGGCGCTTTCGGCGATGGACGCGAATGGGCAACGCAGGTGGTGCGGCCCACCGACGGCAATGACGGCTCTGTACAGGCATGGGACGTTAGCAGTCTGATGGAATATTGCAGGGGCCGGACAGGTAGACCTACTCAAGGTGGATATTGAGCGAGCGGAACTGGCCGTCTTCAGCGACACTGCGAAAAAGTGGCTGCCCAAAGTTCGTAACATCTGCATTGAACTGCACGGGCCCGACTGCGATGAAGCTTTCTTCAATGCTTTAGCCGATTTCGACTATGAGTTGGGCCATGCGAGCGAACTGACAATTTGCAGGAACATACGACCAAAGTTCGGGGCGTATTGATGGGGTCGCCGTCCACTTTTCACTCGATGTAATTGCTGTTGCGAATTATGTCGAATTTCCTCCTGCGCCGAGCAGTCTGCCGAGGTTGCAACTCGGGCGGGTGCTGCTGCGTCCAATCCTAAGTAAGCCGGCGAATGCCCATGGGCTGACGGTCTGAATCCCTCAGGAGGTTGCTTCGATGGCGTATTTGTTTCGTTTGTCAGGATGCGCGGCACTTTTGGCCGCACTGATTTCACTTTCTACCACAGGGCAGACAGTGCGAGTGGGCGCGCCCGCTCCGGCCTTCACTGCCTCGGATTCTCACGGACAGACGCAAACCCTGGAGCAATATCGCGGCAAATACGTGGTGCTGGAGTGGCACAACCAGGGCTGTCCCTATACCCGCAAGCACTATGTCTCCGGCAACATGCAGGCCCTGCAGAAAGAGTGGACTGCAAAGGGAGTGGTGTGGTTTACGGTGATCTCATCGGCGCCCGGCCAGCAGGGATACGTAACGCCAGATGAGGAGAACGCCTACTTGACTAAGGTGCACGCTGTTCCAACTGCTGTCCTGATGGATCCGCAGGCTAAGCTCGCGCGTCTGTACAACGCCAAGACCACGCCCGAAATGTTCGTGATCGATCCACAGGGAAAGCTGATTTATGCGGGAGCCATCGACGACCGGCCCACGACCGATCCTGAGGATGTGCGCGGGGCGGATAACTACGTCTCCGATGCGCTGACGGAAGCTATGGCGGGTAAGCCAGTCGCCACGCCATATACCCGGTCCTACGGGTGTTCGGTGAAGTATCCAGACTAAGGGCCGGCAGGCTTGATTTTCTTTATCCGGGCTTCAGCGAGAACGAGGCCTTCTCTTGCATTGGGATTGGTCGGATCGATTTGAAGTGCATAGCTGAATTGCTAGGCCGCATCTTCATACCTGCCCATTTGAAACAGAACCACGCCGAGGTTGGTGCGCACATTTGGAGTTTCCGGGATCGAACTGCAAGGCTTCGCTAAACTCGCCGGCCGCTTCAGGGAGCCGATGCGACTCAGCAAAGATTTTGCCGAATTTCAAAATGAGGCATTGCCTGATCGGGTTTGATTTCCAGTGAAAGCCGGAATTCCTTCATGGCTTCCCCGGTGAATCCCTGCTTGTCCAAAATATTTCCCAACTCGTTATGCGCCTGGTAAATCTTCGGGTCGATGGCAAGCGCCTGGCGGTAAACCTGAACCGCGTCATCGAGCCTGTTCTGCGCCTGGAGCGAATCGCCAAGATAGAGCCGCGCCGGCATGAAATCGGGTTTCGCTGCTATCGCCTTCCTGCTATAAGTTTCTTCATCCTTTGGCTTGTTCATCAATGAAGACCATAGAGCCAAGTTGGTCAAGACGTCGGGGTCGTTGGGATTGGCGCGCAATGCCGTTTCAAGCCGTTCGCCTGCAAGCGGCAGATTGGTTCTGTCGTTCGATTGCATCACGGGCTGCATCAGGCATGGGCGGAATAAGAAAGAGCCAGCGCGCCGGTGGGATCGTAGATTAACGCGCGCTCAAGATATTCCTGCGCCTCGGCTGTTCTCTGCTGCCTAACGTAGGCCATGCCCAGGCTTAGATTTGGAAGCTCTCCGCGATTATCAACCTCGAGCACGTGGCTGAATAGAGTTACCGTATCCTTCCAAACCTTGACCTGCGCATCGGTCTTTACGGCGCAGGCTATTATGACCGCAACTCGCCAGAAGTTGGGTCGCGATCTTGAAATTAGGGGAGTTAGCAACGGCATCGCCGACTAACCATACGATGGCGATAAATAATCCGATAAAAGGAACATAAGTGTAACGCTCGGCCAGAGCCTGGTCACCGACCTGCACGATACCGATCACCGGCACAAGAGTTCCCAGAAACCACAGCCAGCCGAACAGACAATACGGTCTTTTTTCTTTGAAGCGCCAGCAGACGGCAGTTACGATGCAGAGAGCAAGAACAGATAACACCACTGCGGTAATCGCGATATTAGTTTTCTCTGAAAAATAATAGGCGATAAGCGGATCGGGCCAGAACATGATCCGTATATAGCGGCAGTAACTGACGGCCGCATTGCAGAGTCTTGCCCACAAAGGCAAGAGTTGAATCGAATACACCGCGCCGCTGGCACGCTGCGCAATAAATGTAATGACGCTGGAGATGGCGGCCATGATAAACAGAGGCCATTTTTCAACGCATAACTTCCCCAGCGGCAGAAAGCCACTGCCTGCGCGGATCTTGTGCGAAGGTTATTCTGCGCAGCGGCCAATAGTCGAGCAATAGCAAAGTAAACGGCAGAGTTACAGCCATCGGCTTTGACATAAGCGCACAGGCAAAGCCGCAGATTACCCATACGAACCGCTTCCAGGATGGATTGCGCACATACCATGCATAAGCAAGCAACGAAGCGAACCAGAAGAACGTACACAGAAGGTCTTTGCGCTCTGCAAGCCAGGCAACGGATTCCACGTGCGCGGGATGCAGCGCGAACAGGAATGAAACTAATGCGGAACGCCCTAAGTAACCAGTTATATATAGAAGCAAAAGAAAAAGCAGAATTGCATTGGCTGCGTGCAGGCACACGTTGGTCATATGATGGCCGACCGGGCTATTGCCGTATATGCTCCAGTCGATCGTGTGGGATATCCAGGTCAGCGGGTGCCAATTTCCTTCATGAAAGGTTGTGAATGCCCACTCGATGCTCTGCATGGTTAACCCATGCTGCACCTGGTGATTTTCCTGAACATAGTAGTTATCGTCGTAGTTCAAGGAAATCGTTGTTACGCACGCCGCGAAAGGCAAAGATGGTAACCACCGCAAGAAACACGCACACGGCGGCAATTTGCCAGGACTTATGGATTGCGGAAGCAGAGGGAACGGCCTTTCCGCCCGGCGATTCCGTCGGGCGCTTGCCAGGGAATTTACGCTGGCGCGATTTCTTTGCCATGATTGCCGATCTCCAATCAAGTTAAATACGGCTGTGTGATCCAGCCATGCGATCCGCCGCGAAAGATTTTCAGTCAGGCGCCATCTCACTTCATTTTCTCGCCTGTCATCCTTTTTGTTTTTCATCTGAGATTGAGCAACATCAAAATTTCGCCTGCGCCGGCATCGGCGGGATCCATCCGCACCGCTTCGCCGAACTGTTCGGCAGCTTTTTCAAAATCTCCCATTTGATACAGGCCACGCCGAGATCATCATGCGCATTGGGGTCTGATGGGCTGAAGCGCAGCGCCTGGGCAAACTCTTCCGCCGCTGCTGAGAACTGATGCTCACCCATATAGATTCTGCCGATTTTGGAATGGGGCATTGCCTGGGCGGGCTTGACGGCCAGAGATTGCTGGAACTGCCTTTATTGCATCCGCGCTCAACCCCTTCCTGTCCAAAAGTCCTCCAATATTGTTCAGCGCATCGGTGTTATCCGGCTCGATGGCAAGCACCAGGCGATTCTGCTCAAGCGCCTCGTCAAGCTTGCTCTGCGCCTGAAGCGCATCCGAGAGATAAAGGCGAGCCGCTGTAAAATACGGATTCGCGGCGAGCGCCTTTCTGCAATAAACTTCCTCATCCTTCGGCTTGCCCATCATTGAAGACCACAAGCGCAAGGTTGGTGAGCACATCGGGACTTTGAGGATTGAGAAGCAATGCCTGATCGAGACGCTGCTTTGCCAGCGGCAGATTGCGGGGCTCGTTGGGCTCGCAGGAGATCATCTGGCAAAAGGCGGAATAAGAGAGAGCCAGAAATGTGGAAGGCTTATAGTTCAACGCGCGGTCGTAATATTCCTGCGCCTCGGCAAACTTTCCATGATTCATATACGCAATGCCCAAACTTAAATTGGGAAGCTCTCCGCGCGGGTCCACTTCAAGCACATTGGTGAAAAGGGCAGTCGTATCTTTCCACACTTTGACCTGTGCATCGGTTTTTACGGCGCACGCCGCGATCACCGCGACCGCAAGCAGCAGAGCTGCGGTTCTGAGCTTCGGAGATTTGGCAACGGCATCGCCGATCAGCCAGACAGCGGCGAATAAAATGCCGATGGAAGGAACATAGGTATAACGCTCGGCCATGGACTGCTCGCCGACCTGGATGATGCCGATGACCGGCGCCAATGTCCCCAGGAACCACAGCCAGCCGATGAGGCAATAAGGCCGTTCCTTGCGGACGCGCCAGCAAACGGCAGTTATGAGCAGGATCGCAATGACCGATAACACTGCCGCTAACACATTGATGTTATGCGACGCGTAGTAGTAATAAGCGGTTAGCGGATTGGGCCAGAAGATGAGCAGCACGTAACGGCAGCAACTGATGGCCGCGTTCGAGATTCTCCCCAACAATGGCAGGCGTTCGAGCGTAGCCACCGTTCCTCCGGCTCGCTGCGCAAAAAAAGTGATGATGCAGGAGAGAATCGTCATGAGGAACAGCGGCCATTTTTCTACGCAACAACTTCCACTGCGAAGAGAACCATTGCTCGTCGCGATTCCTACGCGAACGATATTCTGCGCAACGGCCAATAATCGAGCAGAAGAAGTGTGAAGGGAAGTGTGACGACCATCGGCTTCGACATAAGCCCGCAGGCAAAGGCGCATATGATCAACGCGTACCGTTTCCACGATGGATTGCGCACGTACCATGCATAGGCAAGCAACGCCGCGAACCAGAAAAACGTGCTCAGAACATCTTTGCGCTCGGAGATCCAGGCAACGGATTCGACGTGCGCGGGGTGCAGCGCGAAAAGAAATGCGACGATTGCGGATCGCCAGAAGAATCCCGTCATATACAAGAGCAAAAGGAAAAGCAGAACCGCATTGGCGCAGTGCAAACACAGATTGGTGATGTGGTGACCGCCGGCATGATTGCCGTAGAGCTTCCAATCGACCATGTGGGAGATCCAGGTGAGCGGGTGCCAGTTTGCGGAGTGGAAAGCTGTAAAAGCCCATTCGATGCTCTGCGCGTTTATTCCCTGCTGCACGTCCCGGTTTTGCACTACGTAGTCGTTGTCGTCGAGCGAAACGAAATCGCTGTTGCGCACGCCGCGGTAGGAAATTGCGGTCGCGAGGACAAGAACGGCGCAGACGGCGGCAATCCACCAGGGTTTATCCATTGCGGAAGCACTGGCGATGATTTTTTCGGGCCTCCGCTTCCGGCGGGTGTTTGGCCTGAACTTTGCGCTGTCGCGACTTCTTTGCCATGGTCGGCAATCTCCGATGCATCCTGAAAAAATGGCTGGGTGTTATCCAACTGAAATTGTAGCGGAGAAAAGCCAAAAACAACCGCAGATCCTTCGACTCCGGTCGCCGCGGCGACCTGCGCTCAGGATGACAGTTTGTGTTGTATTGGTCTGTTGGACCGGATCAAGTTGCGGAAGCTTGCAATCCGCAGTATCAGGCTTTGCCGCGTTTGCCAGCGCGAATGCGGCGAATCTCTTCCATGCGCTGGGCGAGCAGTTTTTCGCGGCCCTCCTGCGTGGGCTGGTAGTAGCTGCGGCCTTTGAGCGAGTCGGGCAGGCAGTCCATGTCGGCCACGCGGCCCTCTTCGTTGTGGGCGTAGCGGTAGCCCTTGCCGTAGTCGAGTTCCTTCATCAGGCGCGTGGGCGCGTTGCGCAGATGCAGCGGAACCGGCTCCTGGCGGGTGTGCTCGACCTCCTGCTGCACGGCGCCGTAGGCTGTGTAGACCGAGTTCGACTTGGGCGCGAGGCAGAGATAGACCACCGCCTCGGCCAGCGCCAGGTCGCCTTCGGGCGAGCCGAGAAAGTCGATGGCCTCCTTGGCGGAGAGAGTCAGGTTGAGCGCCTCGGGAGCGGCCAGGCCGATGTCTTCGACGGCCATGCGGACCACGCGGCGGGCGAGGTAGAGCGGGTCTTCGCCGGCGGCGAACATGCGCGCCAGCCAGTAGAGCGCGGCGTCGGGATCGCTGTTGCGCACGCTCTTGTGCAGCGCGGAGATCAGGTTGTAGTGCTCCTCGCCGGATTTGTCGTACATCAGCACGCGCTGTTGCACGGCCACGCCGGCCAGGGCGCGGTCGATGTGCTTTCCGCCGGCGCGATCCGGTTCCTGGGCCAGTTGCGCGGCGACTTCGAGCGTGTTGTAGGCGTTGCGGCAGTCGCCGCTGGAGTAGCCGGCGATCAGTTCCAGCGCATCGTCGTCGGCGGTCATTTCCAGCGCGCCGAGGCCGCGCTCGCGGTCTTCGAGGGCGCGGCGCAGCAGCGCGGTGATCTGCTCCTCGCTCAGCGGTTGGAGCACATAGACGCGGCAGCGGGAGAGCAGCGCGGAGATGATCTCAAAGGACGGATTCTCAGTGGTTGCGCCGATCAGGCGGATGGTGCCGCGCTCGACGTAGGGCAGAAAGGCGTCCTGCTGGGCCTTGTTGAAGCGGTGAATCTCATCGATGAAGAGGATGGTGCGCGAGTGCATCTCGGAGGCCTGCGCGGCCGCGGCCATCACCTGCTTGATCTCCTTGATGCCGCTCATGACGGCGGAGAACTCGATGAAGCTGGCCTTGGTGGTTTCGGCGATGATCTTGGCCAGGGTGGTTTTGCCCACGCCCGGCGGACCCCAGAGGATCATCGAGCCGGAATCGTCGCGCTCGATCTGCACGCGCAGCGGCTTGCCGGGGCCGACCAGATGCTCCTGGCCGCCCAACTCCTCCAGGCTGCGCGGGCGCATGCGCTCGGCCAGGGGCGCGGTGCGGGGCAGGCCTTTGGGGCCTTCGGGTTCGCCGTCGAAGAGGCTCATCGCGAGCTCCATCGTGGCCTCCTCTCGCTGCCGCGAGGCTTCGTAGAGCAGCACGCTGGCCGCGACGGCGGCGTTCAGGCTCTCGACCGGGCCGGGGCAGGGAATCGTGACCGCGCCATCGGCCTGGGCGGCCAGCTCCTCTGGCACGCCGTTGCCTTCATTGCCGATGAGCAGGGCAACCGGGCCGGCCAGGTCGATGCGGTCGGCCGGCTTCGGCTCCATGGACGGCAGTGGTCCAAATCTTGACGCCGGCTTCGCGCAGGCGCGCGAAGCACTCCTCGGCGCTGACAGAGAGCAGCGGAAGCCGGAAGACGCTGCCGGCCGAGGCGCGCACCGCCTTGGGGTTCCAGGCGCTCACGGTTCCGGGCAGGCTGAGGACGCCATCGGCGCCGAAGGCCTCGGCGGAGCGCAGAATCGTGCCCAGGTTGCCGGGGTCCTGCACGCCGGCCAGCACCACGATCAGCGGCGCGGTCTTTCTATCGGCCGCCGAGCAGGTGCGCCCAGGTCCAATCCGGCGGCTCGACCAGGGCGGCAATGGGCTGCGGCGTCTCGGTGGTCAGCGCCGGGTCCAGCAGCTCCTGGGCAGCAGCAGAATCTCGGTCTCCGGCGGCAGCGGCAAGGCCTCCAGCAGATGCTCGGCGCCCTGGGCCACAAAGACGCAAGCGATGCGCAGCCCGGCGCGCAGGGCCTCTAAGCAGGTTCGGCCCTTCGATTCCGGCCAGGCCACGCCTTCGTCGCGGCCGGGGTGAGCCAGCGCGCGGCGCAACTCTTTCAGGCGGGCATTCTGCTTACTCTGTACAATGCGAACAGGCATACGGGCGAACCGTCTTTCTCGCTAGCCGATTCTAGTCTGTTTGCTTGAACTAGCGCAGCCGCAGCCGAACTGCCGGCTTGCACCACGGCTGGTGCTATGATAGCTTCCGTCTTTACGGCATCTTCAAATTCGGGAACCGAGGTAGACCTTCTTGTCCGCGGAGATTTTGCGCGTCCATCCCGATGAACCCCAACCGGACCGGATCGACTATATCGTCTCCTGCCTGCGCAAGGGCGATGTTGTCGCCCTGCCGACCGACACCTTCTACGGCCTGGCCGTGGACCCGGTGAATCTGCACGCCGTGGAGCAGATTTACCAGATCAAGACCCGCCAGAAGCACAAGCCGCTTTCGCTGCTGATCGCTTCAGCTTGCCCAGGCCTATGAGCTGGCGCGCGACACCGACCCCATGCTGGACAAGCTGGCGGATCGCTTCTGGCCGGGCCCGCTGACCATCATTGTGCGGGCCGGCACCAAGCTGCCGCTGCGCTCTACGGCGAACACCGGCAACGTGGCCCTGCGCGTGCCGGACGCGGCCATTCCGCGCGCGGTCGTGGAGCGTTTCGGGCTGCCCATCACGGCCACCTCGGCCAACCTGCAGGGAGCCGCGGAGTGCACCCACGCAGCCTGCGTCCGCGACCAGATCGGCGACCGCATTCCGCTGATCATCGACGGCGGGCCCACCGGCCGCGCGCAGCCCACCACCATCGTCGATCTCTCGCTGGGCCCCGGCCGCTGGGAGATTCTGCGCGAGGGCGCCATTCCCACGCATGAAATTGTGATGGTGCTGCAAAGATGACAGTAGCAGGGAATAGGGATGCAGGCCTGAATCTGAGCAGAACAGAAAATTGATTCATCGGCATCAGATCATTCACTGCATAAACTATTCCCTATTCACTAATCCCTGAACCGAAGGTTCCGCATGAAACGCAAGTCCCGGGCCAAGCCAAAACGCCGCAACTGGATTCTCCGCTGGCGGTTCTGTTGCTGCTCGCGCTGGCGGTTGGAGTTCTGGGCTGGTGCCGCTGGGTCTACGTGCAGATTGAGAGCTACGCCGGCCAGGATCAGGCCGCGCCTTCTGACGCCATCGGCGTCTTTGGCGCGGCGGAGTACGACGGCCGGCCTTCCCCGGTCTATCGCGCCCGCCTGGACCACGCTCTCGCGCTCTATCACCGCGGCATCGCGCCGCTGATCATCACCCTGGGCGGAAACGGCGGCGACCAGTACAACGAAGGCGCGGTGGGCCGCGAATACCTGATGGGCATGGGCGTTCCGGAATCGGCAATCATCGCCGAAACCGAAAGCCGCAACACCGAGGAATCGGCGCGCCGCATTGCCGTGATCGCCCGCGCCAACGGGTTGCGGCGGCTGGTCATCGTCAGCGACGGAACGCATCTGTTTCCGCATTCATGAAATCTGCGCCAGAAACGGCCTCGATGTGCTCACTTCGCCGCGGCCGCGCGTGCCGTCGAGGGCGGGACAAAAGAAGAGCGTGGGGGAAACCGAGCGCATCGCTCACGAGATTCTGAGTTATACGCTGTGGCGGATGCATCTGCACTGAAAACAGCGAGTCAGCAAGCTAGCTGGTCAGCGAGTCAGTGGACGCAATCTTGTGACCTGAGCACTCGAATCTATAACGCTCCCGGATGAGCGAGAATCGCCAGCAAGCATAGTGCGAAGCCGCCGCACTGGCCGTCGACAGGAAATTCACCGCATCGTTGTTGAGCCAACCGCGGCGCTCCAGGGTTGCTCCCAGCAGGCTGTCGAAGAAGAGGCCGAAGACGGCGCCCGCGCAACTGATCCAGAACATCGTGAGGTCGCCGCGCAGGGCCAGTGTTCCGGCGGCCGCAACAATGCTCGCCGCGACCACCCTGCCAGCGTGCCGAAGAGGCTGACGGCCCCGTCCGTGCCGGGCTCGACTGTGCGCAGAGTGGTGATCATGCGCGGCTGCCCGCCGAGCACCTGGCCGACTTCAGAGGAGACCGTATCCGCCGCTGCCTCAGCCAGCGCCGCAAGCCCCACGGCAAACAGGGGCATGGGTGCGAATGTAGCGCGCGTGAACCAGCCGGAATCAGTAAGCCAGGACTGCACCACTTCACTCGAGACCATAGCGGCGACGCCCAGATTGGCGGCTACCTGGGACGCGGACCGGCCTTGCCGGCGCTCTGCCGTGCCCAGACGCTCTTTTTTTGCGCGGCCCAGCCGTGTGGAAGTGAGGCGAGCACGGCGACCGCCAGCACCGGGACCAGAGCTGTTTGCCACGGCCGATAGGGGAAGGTCACGGTGGAAAACATGAGGCTGATGGTGATGATCGCGCCGGCAAACGCTGCTCCCGGCGTGGCGGCCCGCAGCTTGAACACCACCAGCGCCAGCAACAGGCTCAGGCCTACCGTCCAGATGGCTACGGGAGCCGATTGCGTGGCCCACCAGTGGGTTTGGAGCACCACGCCTGCGCCCGCAAAGGGCAGGACGATGAGCAGCACCAGCTTCGATTGCCAGACCAGCTTCTTTTGAGCCACGCTTTATCGTAACGTGCGACCGTGAGGGAGATTTGTGGTTTCCCATCCATTTCGCAGCGTTGCGGCGAGCAAAATGCGAGATCGGGGCACGGGGCAGATTGCGATTTGTGGACTCCCGGGTCTCAAGATCGATACCTGGGGCACCTAGTTCGTGGGTTGGATAGCAGTAGGGTCAATCGGTTTACACTCGACTGCGCGGCGTTGTTCTCAGTCGCTTGCGACAGTCTGCGGAGTCTTCGATGCAAAAGTTTTCAGCCTTCGTTGCGGCATTTTGCCGGAATTGTTTTTACCAGTCACAGGAGTTGCTTGCCCAATCGCCCGGCCAGCGGCTGGAACTCGACCGCAAGGGCGAGACGATCGTTCTGGAGCCCTATGCGCCCAATATTCTGCGCGTGACGCTGAGCCTGAAGCGCGAGCCGGCACTGGCCGCGCCGGGCTACGGCTTTGTGGCCTCGCCCGCAGCCGATGGCTGGAGCGCCAGCCAGACGGCGCAGGCCGATGTTTACCAGTCGGCGCGCATTGTGGCCACGGTGGACCGCGATCTGCCTCCCGCCCAGCCGCCGGTTCAGACGCTGACCGACATTGCCAAATTACTTCAACGGCTCCACTCCCGGCGCGCACATTACCCTGCGCACGCCCGAGGGCAAAAAGCTGCTGGAGATGACCGGCTGGTCGCAGGCAGTTCCCAATCACAAGGACGGCACGGCAGAACTGGCCCGCGACCGCCGTCCCACCGATCCGGAGTTCTACGCGGTGGGCGCGACGTTTGCCTCGCCCGACGACGAGCACTACTACGGCCTGGGCCAGAATCAGGAGGGATTTCTCGATCATCGCGGCCATCCGGTGCATTGCTGGGCCGATTACGCGGCGCCCGGCCGGCGACAGCATCTGCGTGCCGTTTCTGGTCACCAACAAGGGCTACGGCCTGGTCTGGGATAACCCCTCGAAGACCACCATCGAGCCCGGATTCAACGAGCAGACCCGCTGGACCTCGCAGGTGGGCGACCGGGTTTCGTTCTTCGTGATCGCCGGCGCCACGGCGGACGAGATCTATGCCGGCTACCGGCTGCTTACCGGCCCCACGCCGATGCTGCCCAAGGCTGCCTACGGCTATATCCAGTGCAAGCAGCGCTACGCCAGCCAGGAGGAAGTGCTGGCCGTTGGCAAAGGGCTATCGCGAGCCGCCATCTGCCCGCCGACGTGATGGTGGTGGACTGGTTCTATTACACAAAGATGGGCCAGATGGACTTCGACCCCAAGTTCTGGCCCGATCCGGCGGCGATGAACCAGCAGCTCCACGAGATGGGCTTTGAGACCATGATCAGCGTCTGGCCGCGCTTTGTGCCGGGACCGCTACTACGACGAGCTGCTCAGGAAAGGCTGGTTCATTCACCTGGCCGACGGCACGCCGATCGACGGACTGCCCTATGACCGCGCCGGCTCCGACATCGACACCACCAACCCCGAGGCGGCCCAGTGGTACTGGAAGACCATCCGCGACAACATTCTCAGCAAGGGATTCGACTCGCTGTGGGCCGACGAGACCGAGCCCGACCTGCCTCCCAACGGCGCCTATTTCCACATCGGTCCCGGCACGCAGTTCTTCAATGTCTATCCGCTCTTTCATACCGCGGCGCTCTACGACGGCTTCCGCAAGGACGAGCCGGGACGGCGCGCGCTGATCCTCTCCCGATGCCGCCTACCTGGGCGCGCAGCGCAACGGCGCCATCTTCTGGTCCTCCGACATTTATCCCACCTGGGACACGCTCAAGCGCCAGATTCCCACCGGGCTCGATTTTGCCGCCTCGGGCATCGACTTACTGGTCCAACGACACCGGCGGCTGGCAATATCTGCCCGCAGAGCACCATCCGGCGCACCCGCCGCTGCTCGATCCCTCCGATGCGCGCGCCAATGTCGGCGGCTACGACGATTACCCGGAGCTTTACACGCGCTGGTTCCAGTACGCCACCTTCCTGCCCATCTTGCGCACCCACGGCAGCCGGCGGCACAACGAGGTCTGGTCCTACGGCAAGCAGGCCGAGCCGATTCTGGAGAAGTACCTGCGCCTGCGCTACCAGCTCATGCCCTACATCTATTCGCTCGGCTACCAGACCTGGCTCACCGGAGCGCCCTTCCTGCGCGCCTTGCCGCTGGATTTTCCCGACGACCCCAAAGTGGCCGACCTCGGCGACGAATACATGTTTGGCCCGGCCTTCCTGGTGGCCCCGGTCACGGAGCAGGGCGCGACCAGCCGGCAGGTTTATCTGCCCGCCGGGGCCGACTGGTACAACTACTGGACCAACGAGCGGCTTCAAGGGCGGCCAGACGATCACGGTGCAGGCGCCCATCGACACGCATTCCGCTGTTTGTGCGGGCGGGTTCGATCGTTCCGCTGGGAGCGCCGGTCGAGAGCACGCATCAGGCGCAGGCCATTGAGCGGGTGCGGGTCTACCCCGGCGCGGATGCGAGCTTCACGCTCTTTTCCGACGACGGCACGACCTATGCCTACGAGAAAGGCGCGGGTTCCATCACCCGGCTGCACTGGGACGATGCCAAACGCCAATTGACCCACGAAGGCGCCGCTGCCTGGAGCGGGCCGGACAGCGAAATCGTGGAAGTCGTGCGGCCCTGATGGCTGGCCATCGAAAGGTCCATCGGAATGAGAAACGACCACGACGGCTGCCGGCTTGAGCCGGTTGATTCCCTTCGGCGGTTCATGAACGTCCAATAGCATAGCCAAGGTTACAGTGAGTTACACAAGGCTGGGTATATTCGTCGCGCCGGAAAGCTCCGGCTATTTTTGAAGGGGTTTCTGGATGGTTTCCTTCATGCGGAGCTTGGCTGGTTCCGGGCATGCTCGAGCCCCAGCCGTCTGATTTACAATCACGAAGTAAGCAGGAAAGAACTGAATGAGGCTTTTTTTAACGAATTCAGGCCAGGCGCGCAAGCGGTTGGTTCAGGCGGGCGCGGTCTTTGTGGCTGCAGCCCTGGTTGCCGGTTGCGGCAGCGTATATCGGCCGGTGGTTACGCCCATCGGCAACAGCGGGCCGCCGCCGCAGCCGACGGCGTATGCGGTCGTGGTTTCGGCTCCTTCGCCCACCACGCCCGGGATTGCCACGATCATCGACTACTCCGGCGATACGGTTCTGGCCTACGCGCCTATCGGTCCCGGTCCGTCCCTTTGTCTGTGAGCGAAAGCGGCACCACTGGCTATACCCTCAACAGCGACGGAACGCTGTCGAATTTCCCTGTTTCCTCAACAATTGCAGGCCAAGCAGGTTACGTATTCCACGCTCTCTTCCTCATCGCAGACTGGCCCGCCGCATCCGCCTGTGAACCTGTTCACGCCGGCGTCAGGAATGTGGACCGCCGATGTGGTTGGGAACTATGCGGATATTTTCAGCTCGAGTACCGGCGTTCAGGCTTTCGATCTCGCCATTCCGGTGGCGACTACGCCGGTGTTGGTTGGAGGCCCAGCCCTCACGTCCGGCGAGCGCAACTATGTCATCAGCCAGGACATCACTGATCCCACCGGAGTGGCCTGCAACTCTTCCGTACATCCCCCTTGGCCAATCCGTTAAACGGCGAGGCGGACGGGATCGAAATCGCCAGCCTCACGCTTTCATCGCATCTCGTGCTGGACCCCAACAACCCCACCAATAGCCCTGCTGGCAGCAAAAATGGATTGTGCCCGGTCTACGCCGTGCAGACCGTTGATAACAGGCGATTCTTCGTGCTGAACCGGGGAAGCGACACGATTACGGTGATCAACAGCCAGAACAATACGCTGGATAACCAATGCCCACGCCGGGTGCATCAAACCAGAACGGCCAGACCGTACCTGCCATCCCATCCTGCCGCTTTCCACCACCGCGGTGACGACCACGGGCGTCACTCCGCCGAACGGAACCGCCGGCATGAGCCGCCAATCGCCGGTCCGGTTTACGCCGAGTACAACGCCGCCACCAGCCAGTTGGTTGTGGCCAACTATGACGGCGGAACGATCAGCGTCATCGATGTGAGCCTGGACGTATATGGCAACGACAGCCCGACCTTTGGCACGACGTTTACGATTCCGGTGGGCAACAATCCGGCCAGCGTGACCGTGCTGGCGGACGGCAGCCGCGCCTATACCGCCAATCAGACCGATGAGACCGTGACCATCGTGAACCTGACCAGCCACACGGTGGAAAAGACGCTGCCCGTGATCGGCCATCCGCGCACTGTGGTCTCCACCCAGAATTCGCAGTTCGGCAAAGTCTATGTGGCCTCGCCGGACAGCCCATACCTCACCATCATCCGCACCGATCTGGACATTGTGGATACCACGGTCCTGGTGCAGGGCAACGTCGTGGATGTTCGCGTGAACACCCAGAACGGCTCCAGCGGCAACAGCAACGAATAC
Source organism: uncultured Acidobacteriaceae bacterium (assembly GCA_963724755.1). Classification (GTDB taxonomy): domain Bacteria; phylum Acidobacteriota; class Terriglobia; order Terriglobales; family Acidobacteriaceae; genus Telmatobacter. The sequence continues at coordinate 15,875 of CAVRVZ010000008.1, read as the reverse complement.
CAGCCGCAGTCCCGGTTACGGCCAGCCCTGCAATCTGCCGCCAGACAGTGACGGTGATCTGCAGCTACACGCTCGCTGAATGCCAGGCGCAGCCGTAACGCATTTTCAGAGTTTTCAACGGGATAGACAACCGAGGGCCATTCTTCATGGGAGGAATGGCCCTTTGCTGTTTCTGCCGGCGTTTGCCAAGCGATCAGCTAGGAAAACTGAAGAGACGCATTGTTTTTGGAGTGATTCCCAACACAGACCGCCCCGGCCCGACGCGGCAACCATTGATCGGATAGGGTTTTACCTTTGTCACCGGACCATGCTCTCACGTGATCCCGGTCGTGAAGAGGGTTCATTTTGAGAGGTTTGCCGATGCAATCGAGCAAGAAGTTCTTCTGACGCGGCGGCAGTTCGTCGCAGTGGGAGCCGTGGGAGGCGCGGCCGTCGCCGTCGGCTGCACCGCGGGCAGGCAGGGCAACTGGGATTTCCTCAGCGACGCCCAGGCCAGCACTCTGACCGCAATCTGCGATCAGATCATTCCCGCGGACGACTTTCCCAGCGCCTCGCAGGCCGGCGTGCTCACCTATATCGATAGGCAACTCGTGCGCCACTTACCGCCGCCACCGGGATGCCTATCGCGATGGCCTGGAGAATGCCGAAGGAATCAGCCGCAAACGCTTCGGCCGCGAAATGGCTGGAGCTGACTTCGCAGCAGCAGTTTGAATTAGTGAGCGCAATCGAGCAACAGTATCCCGAATTTTTCAACCTGGTGCGCAGCCACACCTTGCAGGGCTACTATGGCTCGCCGCGTCATGGCGGCAATCGCAACGCCGTCAGCTGGCGGATGCTGGGCCTGGACGAGCCGCCGCTGCGTGGCCGTGCGCAGTACGACCTTAGAAAGGGCACACATTCATGAAACGAGTGAATGCTGTGATTGTGGGAGCAGGCGCCGGAGGCGGCGTCGTCGCCAAGGAATTATCCACCGCCGGATTGAGCGTAGTTCTGCTGGAGCGCGGCAAGTGGTACACCGCCAACGATTGCCGCAAGGACGACTTGCGCAATCAGCGCACCACCATTCTGGGCAATGCGTTTGGTCCGGAGGACGATGGCAATCCGCGGGTAACGGTGGATGCCAAAGGCGTGCCGCATATCGTGCTGCCCAGCGAAGGCGCTTACCAGAACGATGCTGCCTGCGTGGGCGGCGGAACGCTCAGTTGGGGAGCGCAGGCCTGGCGTTTTATGCCCCAGGACTTCAAAATGCGCTCCACCTACGGCGTGCCGGGAGGGAGCTCGCTCGAAGACTGGCCCATCTCTTACGACGACCTGGAGCCGTTCTACGAGAAAGCCGAGTACGAAATCGGCATCTCCGGTGATTATTCGGGAACTCCCTTTCACGGCCCGCGCCGCCGCGATCTTCCCATGCCGCCGGTTGCCTCCGAATCTTGAGTTCTCAATTCTTGAGCCGGCAGCCAAGCGGCTTGGCCTGCATCCGTTTCACATTCCCATGGCCCGCAACAGCGTTCCCTACAACGGCCGCGGCCCATGCATGCGCTGCCGCTGGTGCGTTGGATTTGTCTGCGAAACCGACGCCAAAAACGGCTCCCAGAACACCGTAATTCCCGTTGCGCTCAACACCGGCAACTGCGAACTGCGCACCGAGTGCCATGGTGAAGGAAATTCTTACCGACGACCGGGGTCGCGCCCGCGGCGTTGCCTACTTCGACTCGAACGGTCATCTGCAGGAGCAGCTTGCCGACATCGTGGTGGTCTCCGGCGGAGCCACCGAGTCCGCACGCCTGCTGCTGAATTCCAAAAGCCGCCTCTTTCCCAACGGGCTGGGAAATCGCAACGACCAGGTGGGCCGCAACCTGCAAGGCCACTACTACACTGGCGCGACCGGCTACTTCGACTTCGATACCTACGACGATGCAGGCCCCGGCGCCAGCATTGCAGTCAGCGACTACAACCACGGCACTCCTGGCCTGTGCGGCGGGGGAATGCTGGCCAATGAGTTCATTCGCCTGCCGATTCATACGCTCGACCGCCTGCCGCCTGGCACGCCGCGCTGGGGTATGGGACACAAGCAGGCCATGCGCGACTGGCACAAGCGGACCATCGCCGTCATGGGGCCGACCCAGCAGATTCCTACCGCCGATGCCAGGGTCACTCTCGATCCATCGGTGCGCGACAAATGGGGAATGCCGGTGGTGCGCATCTCCGGCAACGTGCATCCTCACACTTTTGATATCGGCGAGGTGCAGGCCAAGCGCGCGGAAGCGTGGCTCAAAGAGGCCGGCGCAATTCACACGTCCGTGGGAGCGCACAGGCCTGAAACCGTATCGGCTGGCCAGCACCAGGCCGGCACCTGCCGCATGGGCGACGATCCGAAAGGCTCGGTGGTCAACCGCTACTGCCAGATTCACGACGTGGATAATGTTTTCGTCATCGATTCCAGCGTGCATGTGACCAACGGAGGGTTCAACCCAGCGCTGACCATCATGGCTGTCGCTTACTATGCATCCGATGCCTTGGTCCGGAATTGGAAGGGAACAAAATTCCGCTCGTAAAGCGAATCCTCGACGGATGCTGAGTAGGTCTGCCCGCTCTGCAGCGCCTTATACATTTGAAGCAGAGGAGCGCGCGGAGATGACGGCGGCTGCGGCAAAAATGCGCGTGGACCTGTTGCTGGTGGAGCGGGGTCTTGTTCCCAGCCGCGAGCGGGCTCGCTCTCATGATCCTTGCCGGCCGGGTTCTGGTGCGGGAACAAAAGGTTGACAAGCCTGGCGCGTCGGTTCCCCAGGACGCCCCCATTCGACTTCTGGGCGAAGATCCTCCCTACGTGAGCCGCGGCGGCGTCAAACTGGCTGCGGCGTTGGAGCACTGGAAGATTTCAATCACCGGCCGGGATTGCCTGGACGTGGGCGCATCCACTGGCGGCTTTACCGATTGCCTGTTGCAGCACGGAGCGGCGCACGTGACCGCCGTCGATACCGGCTTCGGCCAGATCGCCATGAAGCTGCGCAACGATCCACGCGTCCACCTGCTGGAGCGTACCAACGCCCGCTTCCTCGAGCCGGGAGCCCTGGCTGCAGCGCAAGGAACTCCCGAACTCACGCTGCTGGTGATGGACGTTTCGTTTATATCGGCCACGCTGCTGCTGGGTCCGGTCTTTGCCGCGGCTCCCAGCCTGACGGAAGCCGTGATCCTGGTCAAGCCGCAATTTGAAGCCGGGCGCGGGAATGTGGGCAAGGGCGGAATCGTTCGCGATCCCGAGGCGCACCAACTGGCCATCGATCGAGTCGCCGATTGCGTCCGGTCATTGGGCTGGGAAGTGGTAGAGACGATTCCATCGCCCATCACCGGAGCCGAGGGCAACCGGGAGTTTCTTCTCTATGCGCGACGGCCAGCCGCTCTTGTCCGTATCGTGCAGCCGGCGCACACTGCAACCTATTGCCGGAATGATGCAGGCCACCATGTAGAGTGCGCACACGCCGTACAAGACTAAGCCGATCCCGCTTTTCATGAGCAGGAGAGCCAGTATGCACAGCGCGAATTCGATCAAAGTGTTAAATAGAAAGAACATCCAATATTCTTTCCGGCGCGACCGCCCGTTGAACTCAGCGAATTTCTTCCAAACCATCAAATACCATTCCATATTCAATTTCTCCTTCCATTTTGCAGATTAAGTACCCCGCCGTGGGCGCTCAAAATCACAACGCCGGCACGCCGCACATTCGGGGATTTGTTTATAGCTATCCAGCGTTGAGCCACTATACACCCATTTGACCGTCACAGGCACTTAGATTCGCAACGGCTTTTGGAGGCGTCCCCACGGCAGAATGAGCCTAAATTCAAAATTGCATTCAGGGCTGAATCCGTTACACTGAGACGCATGGTTCGCGTTGCTATTGTCTGCAAAGCCGCACAAGCAAGAGCTGGCCCCGCTGCTGCCGGAGCTGATCGACTGGCTATGCCGCCATGATTGTGAGCCGCTGCTGGACCTGGAAGGCGGCCAATACACAACCGCAGCGCCGGCCGTGGAGCGCGCCAAGCTGCCCGACTGGAAGCCGCAACTGGTAATCGTTCTGGGCGGCGACGGCACGCTGCTCTCCGTGGCCCGCGACGTTTGCCACCACCGGCACGCCCATCCTCAGCGTGAATCTGGGTTCTCTCGGTTTCCTGACCGAAGTCCGCCTCGCCGACCTCTACGCCACGCTGGAGGGCTGGCGCACGGATTGCCATGCCTCATCGATGCGCGTTCCTTGCTGCACGCCGATTTGTGGCGCGAGGGCAAATTGCAGTCGAGCTTTCGCGCACTGAATGAGGTTGTGGCCTCGAAGGGCGATATTGCCCGCATGGGCGATTTTGTCGTCGAGCTGAACGGCAAGTTGGTGGCCCGTTTTCGCGCCGACGGGGTCATCGTCTCCACCCCTACCGGCTCCACGGCCTATACTCTGGCCGCCAACGGTCCCATCCTCACTCCCGACGTGGACGCGCTGGTGGTCACGCCCATCTGCCCGCACCTGCTCACCTTGCGGCCCATCGTGGTGCGCGGCGATGCGAAGCTAACCGTCCGGATCGAAGGCATCTCCAAGCTGGCGCTGCTCACTGTGGACGGCCAGACGGCGGTCGAGCTGCACCTTGGCGATGAGGTCCGCTGCCGGCGCTCAAGCCACACCGTTAACCTGGTCCGCCTGAGCGAAAGTGGCTTCTTTGAGGCGCTGCGTAGCAAATTGAGCTGGGGCGAGCGGTAGAGCCTATCATCGATGCCGGATGTAGTATGTTGGCCAATCTTCTCGCTTGGTTTGGAATCTCGCGAGAGCTTAACGGAGGGAGCGTGGGGCTTCAGTCCCACGAAATTTAGACGTAAAATGGGAAGCCTTTAGGCCCGGGGCTAAAGCCGGCTTGATTTCGTCGTTTGGTTAAGGGGCCTGAAGGCCCCTGCTCCCTCCGTTCGATTGCGACCCTCTACCGCAGTTGACGAACCGCCCTACCCCGCCTTTTCCGTCAACTCCGCCCAGCGCGCGTAGAGCGCGTCGTTCTCATGCTGTGCCGCATCCAGTTCCGCAAGCGCCTGTTGGAGCGCTGCGGCGTTGGTGGCAATCTCAGGCTGCTCAATGCGGGCGCGAGCGGCAGCCAGCCGGACATCGGATTGCTCCACTCGCTCTTCGATGGCGGCAAACTCGCGGGCTTCGAGATAGGAGAGCTTCTTTCGAGCGGAGCTTGCGGAGTTAGCGGAGTTGCGGAGCCGTGACCGCTCCGGCTTGTTCTGTGCTCTTCTCTTCTTGCTCTTCGATCCAGTCTTCCCACTGCGCATAGTCGGCGAACCGCCCCGTGTGTCCGCGGCCATCGAGGCCGAGGACGGTGCTGGAGACGCGATTCAGCAGATAGCGGTCGTGCGTAACCAGCACCAGCGCGCCGGGAAAGTCGAGCAGATTCTCTTCCAGTATTTCGAGCGTGGGAATATCCAGATCGTTGGTCGGCTCGTCGAGCAGCAGAACATCGGCCGGCTCGAGCATCAGCTTGGCAATGAGCACGCGCGCCTTCTCGCCGCCGGAAAGATTGCGCACTGGCTGATTCAGTTGCTCGCCGGTAAAGAGAAAGCGGGCGGCCCAACTGGCCACGTGCACGATCCGTCCCTGGTGCATCACAGAGTCGCCCTCCGGCGCCAAAGCGCGCCGCAGCGTCAGGCTCTCGTCCAGTTCGCGCATCTGGCTGAAGTAGACCATGCGCAGCGCATCGGCCCGGCGAATCGTCCCCTCGGCAGGCTCAATCTCTCCGCGCAGCAGGCGCAGCAATGTGGTCTTGCCGCTGCCGTTCGGTCCCACCAGGCCCACTTTCATGCCTGCGGTAAGAATGAAGTTGAGCCCCGAAAAGAGGAGCCGTTGTTCTCTTCATGTTTTGGATTCGGGTTCAGTGGGAGCTTCAGCGCCCGGCACCTCGCATGCCACGCCTTTGAACTCGACCAGCCGTTTGGTCTTGCGCTGGGTTGCATCGAAGTCGATGCCGGCCGTGCTCACCGCCGTGCGCGCATCCATATCGGCCAGTTGGCCGATCATCGCGTTGGCGGTGTCGATGCGGGCCTTCGATTTTGTGGTCCGCGCCTTGGGTCCGCGGCGCAGCCATTCAATCTCGGTTTTTACGCGGTTGCGCAGGCTATCCTGCTGGCGGCTTTGCGATTCAAGATAAGCCTGCTTTTCTTCAAGAAAATGGCTGAAGTTGCCCTTCACGCGCAGCAGCCCGCCGGCATAAATGCGATTCAGCTCGACGATCTGGCTCGAAGTGGATTCGAGAAAATAGCGGTCGTGACTGACAGTGACGGCGGCAAAGGACGACGAGCGCAGCAGCTCTTCAAGCCACTCGATGCCGGCCAGATCAAGGTGATTGGTGGGCTCATCCAGCAGCATCACCTCGGGTTCAGAGACCATGGCCTCGGTAATGGCCAACCGCTTGCGCCAGCCGCCGGAGAGCGCCGATGCCTGTGTGCTGAGGTCCGCAAAACCGGCCCGCCCGGCGAGTTCGCGCAGCCGGCCCTCGCGTTCGGTTTCGTTCCCATGGGCAGCGGTCAGCGCCCGCTCCAGCACCTGGCGAATGGTCAGGCCGGGAGCAAAACGCGAGTCCTGGGGCACGTAGGCGGCGCGAGCTCGTTTGCGCACGGCCAGCTCGCCGGAGTCCGGCTCGACCTGCCCGGCAAGCAGCGCCAACAGCGTGGATTTGCCCGCGCCATTGGGGCCGATCAAGCCGATCCGGTCGCCGTCCTCGACGGTGAGGGAAATATCGCGAAATAAGGGCGTGGCGCCGAACTGCTTGGTCACGGATTGCGCGTTGAGAATCGGAGGCATCTCTTACAAGAGTACCGTGCCGGGAAGATGGCCACTGCGGGGCTGCGGACCAAGCTAGCGGCCGAATGCGTAGGTAACTTGAAAGAGGCTATTGTCGATGCCTGGATTCTCAGTTGCAGTGCCATGGTTCGAGATGTGGTGATAGCGGTATTCGGCGCGAACAGATTTTGTTTTGGAGCGGTACAGTTCGAATCCGGTCCCAAGGTCAAAAGTGAAGTTGAACGAGCCGGCCAGCTGAAACGGGAATCGGTTGCGTGGAATACATGTAGCCGCCGTGACCGATGAAGAACGGTTGCAGCTTATTGCGCGGCAAAAAGTTCCATTGAAAGCCGACAGGAGAGATGCCTTCGCCGATCGTCCACCTGCGGCCGGACAGGATACGGTAATGGTTCCACTCTGAGTGCGTCGTACTGCCATCGGGTTATTGAGGAAATAGCTATAAGGTGTTGTGACCGTCGCACAAGAAATTGAAGGTACAGTGTTATAGGTGAAAGTAACCACCGTTGGTGAAGTCGCGTTTTGCACAACGTGAGTGTTCGGGTCGCTCTCCAGCGCCACCGGCAACAGTTCTCCGTTGTACTGCCAATTCACAATTCGGTTGAGAGAGAGCTTTCGGCCGTAGGAGACGCCAAAGTCCAGCAGCTTGCGATTCTCTGCATCACCCAAGAGCATATGGCTGGAGTCGCCGGAGTATGCGCCGAAGACTCCGAAGGTGTTTACCCTGGCGTAGTAAGGACTTTCGACTTTGGATTGCGCTAAAGCGCTTGCAGAGCAAATGGACAGGATTAGGAAGGTCAGGAGATATAAGATTGCGAATGGATCGAGGCTGGCCTGCACTTTCGTTTTTTCGCAAGAGACTTATCCTTTCGTGCAACCGGGTTGCGAAGGACCTGAAACCGAGTCTGATGGCCTATACTCTTGTTTTGAATGGTAAATCCATTCTAAAGGAGCGTACGTATGCCGTCATCCGCCGTTGCTTTTGCCCGCCAGAACTCCCCGCGCTTTCTCGATGAATTGAAGGCCCTGCTGCGCATTCCGTCCATCTCCACGCTGCCCGAGCACAAAGGCGATTGCAGAAAAGCCGCCGAGACGCTGGCCGCCGAGTTGAAGCGCATCGGCATGGAAAACGTGCGGCTTGTTGAAACCATCGGTCAACCCGCTGGTCTATGCCGACTGGCTGCATGCCGCGGGCAAGCCGACCGTGCTCTGTTACGGCCATTACGACGTGCAGCCGGTCGATCCGCTGGATGAGTGGCTCTCTCCGCCTTTTGAGCCCACGGAGCGCGACGGCAACCTCTACGGCCGCGGAACCTGTGACGACAAGGGGCAGGTATGGGCCCAGGTGAAGGCTCTGGAATCGCTGCTGGCCGCCAACAAAGGGCTGCCGATCAACGTGCGAGTGCTGTTCGAAGGCGACGAGGAAGTGGGAGGGGAGGGAATTGAGCACTTTGTCTCCACCAAGCCGCCGGAGTTGAAGTGCGACTTTGCCCTCATCTCCGACACCGAGCTTTTCGCGGCCGGCCTGCCCACCCTTTGCGTGGGCCTGCGCGGCATGATCTACACCGAGCTTGAAGTACGCGGCGCCAAGCAGGACCTGCACTCCGGCATGTACGGCGGCGCGGCTCCCAATCCGTTTCTTCGCGCTGGCGGAGATTCTGTGCAAGCTCAAGGATGAGAACGGCCACATCCTCATCCCCGGCTTCTACGACGACATTATTCCCCCCAGCCCTGAGGAACTGGCTGCATGGAAGAGCCTGCCCTTCGACGAAGAACATTATCGCAAGACCGAGGTGGGTTCAAAGCAACTGGTGGGCGAGGCCGGCTACAGCGTGCTGGAGCGCACCTGGGCGCGGCCCACTCTGGACGTGCACGGAATTCCGGGCGGCTTTACCGGCGCCGGCGCAAAGACGGTGATTCCCGCCAAGGCTCTGGCCAAGGTCTCCATGCGCCTGGTTCCCGGCATGACGCCTGCCAAGGCCTTCGCCCAATACAAGAGCTACGTTGAAAAGATCGTGCCTGCGGGCGTGGATGTGGAAGTGCGGCTGATCCACTCCGGCGACCCCAGCCTGATTCGCGTCGACAACCCGTACATCAAGGCGGCCACCCGCGCGTTGCACGAGGTCTGGGGCAAGGACACGGTCTTCATCCGCTCCGGCGGCTCCATCCCCATCGTCGGGGACTTTGACCGCAACCTGAACGCTCCCAGCGTGATGATGGGCTTCGGCCTGCCCGACGACAACATCCACGCCCCCAACGAGAAGTTTCATCTGAAGAACTTCGAGCTGGGAATCGAGTCGCTGATTCGCTTTCTGGAGGAGGTCGGCGGCTAAGTTCTGCGGGTGGCGCAATCTTAATTCGTACTTCTGAGCCGATTTGTCCAATCCATGCCGATTGGTGCGAATTCGTCAAAAATATCGTTGTGTCCGCGATTGGGGATGGAATAGTATTGTCGCGGTTCATTGGCCAAATCATAAAGCTGCTTCCCTTGGGAGGGAGGTATGAGTTGGTCCCTGGCTCCATTAGCGATCAAAACAGGAACATGAATATTCTTTATCTTTTTGAGGTTCTCAAAGCGATCCCGAACAATAAACCCGGCGGGAAAAATTGGAAACTTGATCTGCGCCATTTTTGCAATCGATAAATATGGAGCCAGCAGAATGAGGCCGCCAACGTGGAATTCTTCAGCCATTTGCGTCGCCACTCCGGTACCCAATGAGTGCCCGAAAAGAATCATGTCATCACTTTTCACACCACGCGCCATAAGCGCATCGATATAGGCTCTCGCGTCGTCATAGAGGCCGGCTTCTGTCGGCTTGCCCGGCAATCCGCTGTAACCTCGATACTCCGCGATGAGAAATCCATACCCTGCGGCAATATAAGGATCAGCTACATCCGACGCGGTGTACAAACTATCGCCGTTTCCGTGAAAGAAAACAAAGGTAAATGGCTTGGTTGTTGCCGGTGCGTACCAGCCTTTCAAATCAAGCCCGTCGGCCGTACTTACAGATATTTCCTCGAACGATCTGTTTGCGTGCGCTTCACTTAACGGCACATAAATGTGGTCGGGGAAATATAAGAAGACTTCTTTGAAATGCAGAAATCCCGATCAAACCTAGAACATAAAGGCCGCTCAGAATGCCAAGAATCCGTCTGATTTTCACACGAACTTGATTCTTCAGGAACAATCGAATCGCACTTTCCATATGCCGAGTTTAGTCTCATATTTTGAGATTTCGCAATCTTGAGCGCTTCGGATTACGAATCTGTGCTCTTATCGCGTAAGCTGAATCCACGACTATGTCCGATTCCCCCTCCAATTTGGAGTTTGAAGAGGCTCTGGGAGGATCGCGCGGCGGTGAGGCTGCACGGTCCGACTCGGAGGCTTCAATCACCTCCGAGATCGTTATCGCCTTCAATAATGTAAGCATTTCATTTGATGGGCGGCCGGTTCTTGAGGACGTGAGCTTCTCAGTGGGCCGCACCCAGACTCTCTGCATTCTGGGCCGCAGCGGCGTGGGCAAGTCGGTGGCTTTGCGTTTGCTGATGGGTTTCCTCAAGCCGGATTCGGGCACCATCGAGGTCGAGGGCCAGGAGATTACCTGCCTCGACGAAGACGGCATGCAGAAGATTCGCAAGCGCGTGACCATGGTTTTCCAAGGCGGCGCGCTCTTTGATTCGCTCAGCGTACGCGAGAATGTCGCGTTCCCGCTGCGCGAGATGGGAAATCTGTCAGAAGAAAAAATCAATATGCTGGTGGAGTGGTTGATTGAACTGGTGGGCGCTGAGGATGTGGTGGACGCCCTGCCGGCCAGCCTCTCCACCGGGCGCAAACGCGCAGTAGCCATGGCCCGCGCACTGGCCGCACAGCCCGAAGCGGTGCTCTACGATGAGCCAACCACCATGGTCGACCCCATCATTGCCCGCCGCCTTGGCGCCCTGATTCAGAGAGCCAAAGACCGGCTCGGATTCACCAGCATCGTGGTTACGCACGATATGCGCTTTGCCGAGCGGCTCGCCGACACGGTGCTCTTCCTCCACCAGGGCCGCGCAACGTTCTTCGGATCGCTCAAGGACTTTATGGAATCCCCCGATCCAAATATTCAGCAGTTTCTTACCCTGGACGCATACATATTACCTACGGCATGAACTATTCATCGATTGGTAACAGGCATCTCGCAAGATTTTCCTTGCAATTGGCCGGCAGGGCGGAGCTATGCTCATAAAGCCTTCATCATCAGGGGGTTCACTCGTGTGTGATAGCCGCTAAAATCCCACCTAGGTGGGATATGCCTATGTCCAGGTGGTTTTTGTATAATTTGCTATATTCGCATTGGTTTTTATGCCGCCGAATGTTAATTCCCGGTCAAGGGATTTGCTGTTCGCGTCTTTGTTCGTCTTCCCTGGAGTCTTTAGTTTCTGAGGTCTACTGAAGTTTATGGCAACATCGGAATTCTGGGAAAGAGGATCGGCTTCATTAGCGTCGCATCCTGAATCTACGGGTGAAGCGGCGGCGAACTCCACACGTATTGCGCGAGGCACATCCAAACTGTGGATGGTTCTGGATGGAATAACCGTCTTCGGCGCCGCTGCATTTGCCACTCTGTACACATTCCATCTGGGACCGGTAGCCGCCGCGCAGGGAGTCTGGCGCGGCACTCTCATGCATGGCCGTTCGATGGGCATCCTTCTAGCCTTGGTATGCGGATTTACCTTTGCGCTGATTTTGATCAGCCACCGGCTTCATTTGTATATCCCCACGCGCCCGACCAGCCTGCTGCATGAGCAGAAGCTGAGCGTTCAGGCCTGCTTCACCGCCGGCTTGTTTCTTACCTGCACGCTTTACCTGGTTCACGTCGAAGAAATTCCCCGCAGCATCGTACTGATCACGGTAGGCTTGGTTACCATCATGCTGAGTGCGCGCAGGTTGGTTTACCGCGCCCTCATCTACCGGCGTTTCGACCGTGGAATGGGCACGCGCAACGTGCTCATTGTGGGCACTGGACCTGAGGCGCATGCGCTTCGCCATCACCTGGAAAGCTTCCGTCGCCTCGGCTATACCTTCAAGGGATTCATTGATTTCCCCGGCACCGGTTCTCGTTCATCATGAGGTATTGTGACGATGGGAGACGTAACTTTGGAGTGCGGTGGGACGCTCGTGGTCACCGCATTTCGGCGCGGAAACTCCTTCAGGCCCGAGGCTGGCATTTCGATTGTCTCGGGCGCTCTCTTGGACCGGCCGTTCGCTGGTATCGCTGAGCCAAATTTGCTTGGCAGGTGCTCTTGTCCCAAATCGAGCTTTCACGCTGGCTGGCTTATCGTCTGCGTTGAAGAGGCGGACGATCAACGCCTGGCCCTCATCCGCCGGTTCGACGACCGTTGCGATCGCCTGCCGCAGGCTCGACGCGCAGCAGAGAATTGCCTGGCGGATTGGAACCGCGGGCGGGCACGGCCACCAACGGCTGGCTGAAGGCCGTGGCGAAGCGCGTCGCATCGGCGGTCGTAACCGCGCGATGCGGCCGCAACACGAAGCGGAACCGCACCGGGCCTTCCTGATAGGCGCGGTAGTTGGTGTCCCATGGTTGTTCATCGCCCACGAGTAGAGCTTCTGCGTCGGCTCGATTTTCTTCCGCCACACGTCGCGGGATTGGTTTGCGAGTTCAGCAAGGTCGCCGTGATGCCGCCGACCTCCACCAGCGGCGCGTCCAGCGTGACCCAGGTGACGCCGAATTCCGCGTTGGCCACGTCGACCCAGCGGCCCACGGTCAGCCAGTTCTTGCAGGCGCTGGGCATCTGGTCCTGACTCGGGCCGCATCACGCCCGAGCGGCACGTCCAGCCGCATCTCGCCGCCGGGCACGTTGAACGGGAAGGCGAAGTTGACGCTCTCCTTGCCGTCCTTGGCGTAGTAGCTCTCCGCCTCCAGCCGTTTCTTGTCCACCGTGTCGATCAGCTCCACGTAATCCCCGCCGGCCACGAGGCGGACTTCGCGGGACAGCTTGTGGCAGCCGGGGGCGTCGGACTCCACCAGCAGCGACGCCACCAGCGGGCCGTTTCGCGCACGGTGATCTTGACCGGCCCGTTGCGCTGGAGCGCGGCAGGTCGTCGCCGAGGAGATAGAGGTAATCGTTGAGCGCATGGCCGGCGGCGGTGTCGGCAAGATTGGCGTCGATGCCACGGCGCGTAACTCGACGATGCCGCCGGTCTGCTCGTCCATGCGCACGCGCAGCTCGTGCCGTTGTCGAGTACGCCTGCCTGTCGCGGACGCCTTGGCCCTCGAGCGCCAGCGGCGGGCCCGCCTTGGACGATCGTGTAGCGGCGGCCGGCGAACGGCGGCACGTCGCGGACCAACACGGCCAGCTCGCCGCTGGCAAGCCGCTGCGGAGGCACAGGCCGGCCTTGCGTCATCGGTCACGCGAGTCGCCGGCCGTCGGACAGTTCGTGGGCAAGAGCACCAGCCTCGGTGCGCGGCCAGGAACGTGGTGTTGAAAACGTCGAACTGCGACAGGTACGCCGACCGGCCCCGGTTGCAGCGGCTGCGGGCTGGAAACCCAAGGCCCGTTTGCGCCGCTGCGCTCAGCAATTGCCGCGATTGCAGATTGGCCGCGCGTGGCATAGGACTGCTTGATCGTCCACTGGTCGGCGGTGAACGGATTGGCCGGCTCGCGAGACGCTGCAATATGCGCCCCAGGTGTGTTCGGAGTAGAGCAGCACGTTGCGCCAGGCTTCCTCGAACGCTGTCGCCGGGATACGGCCCGGGTTGCAGCATCGCCCAGAGCGTCTCGGCCTGCGCCAGGCGCTCGGAACTGGCGCGGTTCATCGCGGTTTCGGCGGCCGACGAGCCGGCGCCGTCTTCCCAGTAGGGCGTGCAGTCGCCGCGCACCCGCGGCAGCTTGTCGCCGTAGCGCTGCTCGAACGCGCGGAACGCCTCGCTGGTGGAGCGATGATCACGACTGCGGCCAGACGTGCGTCGGCGTTCCACTCCTTGCACGAAGTCGCAGATCGTCGGGTCGGGCGAGCGCGTTGTCGCCGTGGCCGTTCCAGCGCATGTAGGCGATGTCGTAGGGGTAGCCGGTTGTCTCCAGCTCCGCGCAGATATTCGGCGATGAAGCGGCCGGCGTACATCGTGCCGATAGATGTGCCCAGGGCGTAGCCGCGGGAGGGGATCCAGCACAGCACCTTGCTCTGGCCGTCGGGGCCGATCCACCAGAACGGCTTGTTCTCCCATTGCTCCATCGTGTCGCCCATGCGGTCGAAATAGTTGCGGCGCCGACGGAGAAAGTACTTCACGCCCGCCTGCGCCATCGCCGAGACGGTGCCCCAGGTGTAGCCCGGCACGTCGCTGATCATCGCCGACTCGATCGGCACGCCGGTCTGCTCGGCCAAGCTGCGTGGCGTAGCGCAACAGCCGCAGCAGCTCCTCCGGCCGGCACAGGCCGGTGAGGTCGTTGCAGTACATGCCGTCCAGGCCACCTGGCCGGTCTTCACGGCGGCGAAGAAGGCCGCGCGCTGCTGCTCGGCGAGAGCCGGCGCAGGTACAGGTCGGCGCCCCAGAGCACTTCGACGTTCCACACGAACCGCGCGCCCGTGCGGATAGTCGGCCGTGCGGCGGGCGACGGCCATGCCCTTGCAGCATGTTGTTGACCTGCTTCTCCTCCATGTCGGTCTGGAGCGCCGTGTAGCCGATGTCGTTGTGCGAGTGCGGCAGGATGTAGATCGTCAGTCTTGCGGGCCGGTTCGAGCGTGACGGCCTGCGAGGCCACGACCGTCTCGCCGCCGGCCTCGACCGCGACGTTCAGCGCCTGCGTCGTCTCCGCGGCGGCTATGGTGTAGTCGAGCGTCTGGCTGCCGAACTTCAGCTCCACCGGCCGCGACTCCTGGCCTGACGCGGACCGTCGCCCGCACCGGCTCGGCATAAGGATAATCGAGCGTGCACCTTCAGCGGCCTGCACCAGCCGGCCGTCCTTGCGCTCGATCATCGTGCGCCGTGCTGGCTTCGATGCCGATGCCGTGCGGCAGCCGCTTCGGGCTTCGCCGGCGGCAAACATTCGATGCTCTGGCCGCCCACGTTGGGCGAGCGGCCGGGCAACATCGCGGTCACCTGCCAGCGGACGTAGCGGGCCGTCACCGGCGCAAAGCCCGCGAACGTCGTGGCGCCGGGTATGTCGACGTGCTTCACCTTGCACCGTAGCCAGTGGATTCTTGAAATCGGGCGATTGCTGAACACCAGCCTGGCTTCGCAACGGTATCGATCGTGCTCCGCTGGACGTGGCGGAACCCGCCTAAACGCATCGGTTGCCCCAAGTCGAAGTCGACGAACGTTGCGACGCCTTTGCCATTCGAGGCATACTCGGGACGAGAACCCGTGAGTGGACTCGGCTGGAGCGTGTTTTCGGCGTTGTAGTTTCCACCGGGAAAGGCGCCCCGCAGCGGCGAGAATTTTCGGAATCATGACCGCCGGGGAGAGATGCTGGAACGCCTCTGCCGACGCGGACAAAATCCCGTTGGAATGTAGGATCGTAGCCAGAAAAATCACAACCATACGGTAACGGGATGTGCGATGTTCCATCTCCAGATGTGTGCAGTGTTCGCGTCTTGGTCACTTGACGGGATCCAAGGTGTACTTCACTTAACGCGCCGTTCTCCGCCGGCTTGAAATCCACGTCAAGTTGCCGGCCGTGTATCATACCAGGGACAGCGATTTTGCGGAACAGCGCGGCAGCCCCGGTTGTGGGTGGTTTGTCCGCAAGGTTCTTAGCGCTGAGGACTACCGAGACGACTCTTACGGTTCTAGGTGCAAAACTTCGCAATCCGGCCGAGAGGGGCGGCCCTGTCGTTCTGAGGAGAACGAAGATTCGCCTACTTTAGCGGCGACGGAGATCCTTCGCTCCGCTAGGATGACAACTTGACCCCAAAAACCGGAAGAGCCATTACCCCCCTCTGCGGGGAATCCCTCTGGTTTTCCTAACACCCCTAGGTATCCTAGCATCTGGGGAATCAGACCGGGAGGCTAAGGCAGCAAGACGCGAACTGAACCAGTAGAGGGCAGC
>CAVRVZ010000007.1:0-233391 GCA_963724755.1 uncultured Acidobacteriaceae bacterium | reverse complement strand
AAGCGGGATTCCGTGCCGTTGAGAAGGCGGCGGATGTTCGTATGGTGCCTGACGACGATCAGCAGGGCAACGATGCATTGCACAGCGAAGAAGACGGGCGGCCGTGAGCCAGTCACCAGAAACCACGCGAAGATGGGAAAGCTGGCTGCGCCGAGAATCGACGCGATGGAAACGATGCGGCTGATGGCGAATACGACGGCAAAGACACCGAATGCGGCCAGCGCGGCCCAGGGCGAAGCGGCCAGGAAGACGCCGAAGCCGGTGGAAACGGCTTTGCCGCCGCGGAAGCGAAGCCAAAGAGGGAAGATGTTCCCAAGGACAAGAGAGCGGCAATGGCTTGCGCGGCGCGCAACGGAACTGTGGGCATGAGAAGAGCGCCGAGCAGACCACCGAGCCAGACCGCGGCGGCGCCTTTGAGCACGTCGAGGAGAAACGTGGCCGCACCAAGGCCCTTGCCGCCGACGCGGACGACATTCGTCGCGCCGATGTTGCCGCTGCCTACGGAGCGGATGTCCTGGCGGCGGAAGATGCGGACGAGCAGATATCCCGTGGGGATCGATCCCAGCAAGTACGCGGCGGCCGCGATGGCGAGGCTGGCGAGGGGCACAACGAGAGAGTGTAACAGGTGAGGGACCGGCGCAGAGACAAGACCATGCAGATGCGGCCGGGGCGACCCTGGCATTCCCGTAATGAATGGTGCGACTGCCACTATGCGCCCTCAGATGCCGCGAGCCGCTCTCAGGAAATCGCCTGGCGGGCGGTGCGAACTTCGGCGGCGAGCACCTGGAGCATTTTAAGACAGAGTGCCGGCTGCGTCTGCATGATGGCGAAGAAATCGGTACGGGTGACGAAGCTGATCTGCGCACCGGAACGGGCGACTGCGGAAAGTGAGTAAGGATGGTCGCTGACCAGGGCCGGCAGGCCGAGCAAAGATCCGGGCACGACCTCGAGAGAAAAGATGATCCGGCCGTCCAATGAATGCATCGTCAGCGTGACTGCGCCCTTTTTCGAGGAGATATACGCCCATCGCCGGATCGTCCTGCCGGAAGAGCAGGCGGTCAGTGTCGCATGGGATAGGGCTGGAGCGCTCCCGAAGCGCCTGGGTCAGCTCAGGGTCGGCGACAAAGGCTGCAGAATCGAGCTGCACGGACTGCCTTTCTTGATGAGATAGGACTTTCATGAGCTCGCATCGCAGGGATGCTCGGAAGCTATCATCGCATTCAATTTGGCTTGGAGTTTGTGATGCGGATCACGTTCGAAAGAGGGGGGATTCGCGACCTGCACAGGGCAAGATAGGAGGGGCGAAGGCGCCACGGGCGGGAATCGGTTGATAGTCCTGAGAGACTAATAGAGCGCTGTGCGGGCGCTTCGGACCTCGGCAGCGAGGACTTGCAGAATTCTCATGGACATCTCGGGCTGGGACAGCATGAGCTGCGTAAATTCATTGCGGCCAATAAAGCTCACTTTTGCGCCCGCGCGAGCTGTTGCGGTAAGCGTATAGGGCTTGTCAGTGACGATGGCTGGAAGGCCGAGCAGAGAGCCGGGAGGGCCTGTGCGGCAAAAAGCGATTGGCAGTTCTCTGAAATGATGCTCAGGGTGACCGAACCATGATGAAAGATATATAGACCTGTGGGTGGTTCGCCTTGGCGAAAGAGAGCCCCGTCCGCCTCGCACGGAGCAGGAGCGGAATGCTCTTCGAGCATCCGAATCAGCTCTGGATCGGCGACAAATGCGCTAGGGTCGAGCTGGGTTAGCAACTTTTCTCGGGGGCTAGACTCATTCATCGATCTCCTCCGCAAGGAACGCCGGATGTATGATTTCATCGGTTGTAACTATCACATGGTGATCTTTGTCACTTTTAGGAGTGATTCTCACCCCAGCGCAACGGGGGGTCGGCAACGAATCTAAATCAAATTCAATAAACGACTACAGGAGACCGGGAAGAAGCCGGTGGATCGGGGGAAGTCTGGCCCAGGGTCTAGGGCTAGCGTGGTGCGACCGATGAGGCCAGCTAAGCTAGATTATAGGTGATTGGTGGCTCATGGCGGGGATCCTGAAGAAAATCCGCACCACGCTGGAGATGATCAAGTGGGAGCACTCGATCTTTGCGCTGCCCTTTGCGCTGACGGCGATGCTGCTGGCGGCGCATGGGCTGCCGGGGTGGCGGCACGCTGGGCTGGATTCTGGTGGCGATGGTGGCGGCGCGGTCGGCGGCGATGGCGTTTAACCGCTGGGCCGATGCGGACCTGGACGCGGCCAATCCGCGGACGCAGAACCGGGCGATTCCGGCGGGACTGCTGTCGCGGCAGTTTGTGCTGGGGTTTACGCTGCGTGGCGGCGGCGGTGTTTCTGGTGGCGGCGGCGGAACTGAACCGGCTGACGCTGGAGCTGTCGCCGGTGGTGCTGGTGGTGCTGCTGGGCTACAGCTACCTGAAGCGCGTGACGCGCTGGTCGCACCTGGGGCTGGGGCTGGCGCTGGGTCTGGCGCCGTCGGCGGCGTGGATTGCGGTGCGCGGCAGCCTGGACCCGCGGATCCTGGTGCTGACCGCGGCGGTGACGCTGTGGGCGGGCGGATTCGATGTGCTCTACGCCTGCCAGGACTACGAGCATGACCGCGCGGCGGGGCTGCACAGCCTGCCGCAGGCGATGGGGCTTACGGCGGCGTTCTGGGCGGCGCGCGCGATGCACCTGGCCATGCTGGGGCTGCTGGTGTGGTTTGGCGTGGCTGTTTCATTTTGGCTTGGCGGGCTGGCTGGGCATTGGCGCGGTGGGGCTGCTGCTGGCCTATGAGCACTCGCTGGTTTCGCCGCGCGATCTGCGCCGGCTGAATGCGGCGTTCTTCACGATGAATGGCGTGATCGCGATGGTGTTTCTGGGCTTTGTGGCGGCGGATTTGTGGGTGCGGAGGTAAAGCGTAGATGGACAGATGCGAATTACCGAGGTGTCAGGCCGCGTGATTCGATCGCTGCACGGGATTTGCCAAGATGACATTGGATGCGTCAGTGAACGGCTGGAAGGACTATGCCGGACTTCGAGAGCGGAAGGCAACACAATGAAGATTGCGATTCAGGGAGAGCCGGGCTCGTTCAGCCATGAAGCGGCGATGAAGCTGGTTGCCGGCGCGGAGATTGTGCCCTGCTCGCTTTCGGCGGAGGTGTTTGCGGCGCTGGACGAGGGCGAGGCCGATGCCGCGGTGATTCCCATTGAGAACAGCCTGGCCGGATCGGTGCTGGAGCACTTCGACCTGCTGCTGAAGCACGACGTGCGGTGGTGCGGGAGACGCTGCTGCGCATCCGGCACAATCTGATCGCCGTTGCCGGGCGCGTCGATGGACGAGATCGAGCGCGTGTTTTCGCATCCGGTGGCGCTGGCGCAGTGCCGGCGTTTCTTGGCCGCCCACCCCAGGATGAAGGCCATCGCCTTTTACGACACGGCGGGCAGCGTGAAGCAGCTGGTGGAGCCGCGCGACCGGCATGCGGCGGCGATCGCCAGCGAGGCGGCGGCGACGCTACTACGGCGCGCGAGATTCTGGCGGCCGGGCATCGAAGACAACCCGGAAAACTACACGCGCTTTTTCCTGGTGCGGCGCAGCGGCGAGGCCGAGATCGATCCCGAAGCGAACAAGATGAGCCTGGCCTTTTCGCTGGAGAACCGGCCGGGCTCGCTGGTGGCGGCGCTGAGCGCGCTGAGCGCCAGCGGCACCAACCTGACCAAGATCGAATCGCGGCCGGTGCACGGCAAGCCGTGGGAGTACATCTTCTATGTGGATTGCCAGATTGGCATCGAGCGAGGAGGGAGCGCGCGCCGCTGGAGGCGCTGCAGGCACATTGCGGCATGGTGAAGGAGCTGGGCCGCTATCGCGAAGCGCGAGCGCGTGTGAGATTCGGGAATTGGATGTCATGGATAGCGCGAATCAAGGCGATCAGAGGCAGAAAGTGTCGCCGGTGTCCGGCAGTTCGTGCCATTCAAAACCCGTCCTTGAGCGGTCTGATGGCTTGCGAGTCTATTCTGCGCGTTCCAGTAGGCCTGAAGTCTCCGGCTCGTCCGGTTGCAAATGGAAATGACGAAGGGATGGATTCATCGTCCATCCCTTGCTTTTTCTAACTCTCTGATCCTGTTCCCTGTTTTTAGAAGTGGTACGCCACGCCGACGGTCGGCACGGAGATGTTGTACCAGCGGTTGGTGGTGAACTGGCTGAATCGCCGAAGGTGGGCACCTTGGTCACCCAGCCGCGATATTCGGCACGGATGTCGAAGCTGGGGCTGACTTCGTAGGCAAAGCCGGCGCCGTAGAGGCCGCCGACCTCGGTTTGCTGCTTGACGTCGAGGTTGGTGGTGCCGGAGTTGACGATGGGCAGGAAGATGATTCCGGCCGGGCCGGCCTCCACGAACGGATTCCAGTTCTTGAAGACAAAAGAACGGACGTAAGCGCCCGAGATTTCCTGGGTGCGCGTCAGGACCTTGTAGTGGTTGGGGTTGACGTAGTAGCCGATGCTGTTCTGGTAGGTGATGCCATAGTTGGCTTCGAGCGCGCTGGTCGGCGTGAGCATAAAGCGGTAGCTGACCAAGGCGCCGTAGGCGGTGGTGGAGTGCACCTGAACGGTGGTGGAAGAAGCCATGAACGGCTCGATCAGCGCTGTTCCGCTCAAGCTGATGTCCTGACGGCTTTCCTGGGCGCGGCCTGCGGCCGCGAATGCGGCCAGCAGAGAGACTAAAAGGGCGATCTTCTTCATTCGATCCTGATCCTCACGACTGCACAACTGGGCGGGCTGGCAACAGGGCTTGCCGATTTCCGCACTCTGGTCCGGCGCGCCGATGCTTCCGGGCCCCGCTCACAGCATTGTAAATGGCCGGGGCGGGATGACGAATCCCGGCACGTTTGGAAGACTGCTGAGGCTATAGACGTACGAGGGGGAAAGATGGCGCTTCGCGGGAGGCGCAGAGATCAAAGGCGGAGATCGGAAAACGATGCGTGCCTACCGGTGCCGGGACCGCGATCGCTGGACCGAGATTTCTATTCCCTGTTCCCTTTCCCTGTCTTCACCCCGCCCGCTCCACGTGATAGAAAAATGGGGGTCCTTTTCCTGCGCCAGGTTTCTGAGCGTGTGCAGGAAGGCTTTGGCCGCGTAGGAGAGGGTGGCCTTGGCGCCGATGCGCCAGGCGCAGACGCGGCGCACGTCAAGTTCTTCGACAGGCACACGCAACAGGTCGCCGGTTTCAAGCTCGCGCGCCACCGTGAGGTGAGGAACGAGCGCGACTCCGTTGCCCATGGCGACGAATCGCTTGATGGCTTCGATGGTGGGCAGTTCGATGCCCATGTGCAGCGGAGTGCGGTGGCGCTGGAAGGCCTCAATGACTTTGCGGCGCAGCGGCGAAGCGACATTGTGGGCGATGAAATTCTCGTTGCCCAGGTCGTTGATGGAGACGCTCTTTTTCCCAGCCAGCGGGTGGTGCGGGCTGACGATGAAAGCAAGGCTGTCGCCATAAACGGCGATGGTGCGGATCTGCGCCGGATCCGGACGGAAAGAGATGACTCCCAGCTCGAAAGTGCGCAGGCCGAGCTCGTCAGGGATGTGCGAAGCCAGCATCCGCTGTACGGTGACGTCGACGTGGGGGAACTCGCGGCGGAAGGCGTCGATGGCGGGGAGCAGATACAAGCAGGTGTACTCATTGGCCGCCAATTGCAGGTGGCCGCGCTCAAGGCTCTTCAGTTCGTCGAGGGCGCTGGAGGCTTCGCGGCGCAGGGCAAGCAGGCGCAGGGCGTAATCGCGTAAGAGTACACCGGCCGCGGTGAGTGAACCGTCACGGGCGGCGCGATCGAAGAGGATTTCGCCAGCCGATTCTTCGAGCTTCCGGATCACCTGGCTGACCGCGGGCTGCGTGCGATGCAGGCGGGCAGCGGCGCGAGAAAAACTGCGCTCTTCAGCGACGGCGAGAAAAGTTTCGAGCTGGCTAAGTTCCATGGGCGCTCCTTTGGACCGCAGCCGTAAGCTGCTAGGCTTTAGCTGGTGGACCCGCCCGATGCTTCTCCATCAACTCTGCGTCACCTGACCCCCATGTTCGGGGTGTCGAGTTGCGCTGCCGGGGCTATCAGCGAATCCTGGAAAACGAACGGCTGCCGCTATAAAATATTCTAATCGAATCCAAAAGAATTATAACTTTGCCTTATATGCGCCGCGATGAGCGACAATAGAAATGCTGGAGGAGGTCGGTCTTCCCGGCACCCACACGGCAGGCACAGACATGAGCAGCAGATCATGTAGTTTTCTTCGACACCACCCTGCGCGACGGCGAGCAGTCGCCGGGCTGCAGCATGACCACGCAGGAGAAGCTCACCATGGCCCACGCCCTGGAAGATTTGGGCGTGGACATCATCGAGGCGGGTTTCGCCATGGCCTCGGAGGGTGATTTTGCGGCCATTGCGACGATTACGCAGGCCATTCGCAAGCCGCGCATCGCCTCACTGGCGCGGGCCAAGACCGAGGACATCGAGATGGCGGCGCGGGCGCTGCAGTTTGCCGACCGGGCGCGCATCCACGTGTTCCTTGCCTCGAGCGATCTGCACCTCGAATACAAACTCAAGATGAGCCGGGCCGAGGCGCTGGATCTGTGCGGCGAATCGGTGCGCCTGGCGCGCTCGCTTTGCGACGATGTGGAGTTTTCGCCCGAAGATGCGACGCGCTCGGACCGCGATTTCCTGGTGGAGATGGTGCGGATTGCGGTGGAGGCGGGCGCAACGACGATCAACATGCCCGACACGGTGGGGTACGCGACGCCCGAAGAGTATGGCGAGGATGTTCCGTGAGGTTCGGGAACGCGTTCCGGCGGTCGATTGAAAAGGGGTGGTGCTTTCGGCGCATTGCCACGACGATCTGGGCTTGGCCGTGGCGAATTCGCTGGCAGCGATCTCAGGCGGGGCGCGGCAAGTGGAATGCACAATCAATGGGATCGGCGAGAGGGCCGGCAATGCGGCACTCGAAGAGATTGCGGCGGCGCTTTATGTGCGCGGCGACCACTTCGGCATGTCGACCTGATCAAACTCGACCAACTTTATCCCACGAGCGAAGTGCTGGGGCAGTTGATTACCTTCAAGCCCTCCCCAACAAAGCGGTCGTGGGCGCGAATGCTTTTCAGGAG
Source organism: uncultured Acidobacteriaceae bacterium (assembly GCA_963724755.1). Taxonomy (GTDB): domain Bacteria; phylum Acidobacteriota; class Terriglobia; order Terriglobales; family Acidobacteriaceae; genus Telmatobacter. Next base: position 226,255 of record CAVRVZ010000007.1, on the reverse strand, counting down.
ATCATGACGGAGATCATCGGCCACTTGCGCCTCCAGGAGCATGGCGCTGGGATTCTCGAAACCTGCACCTGCATCCCGTGCATGATGCCCTTCATCACCAGCCAGTTCCTTCCCCGGAGCAAGGGCGATCGAGCCATGGTCAGGCCGGACGGTTCAAAGAATCTGGCCTTCGTCGGACAGTACTGTGAACTTTCCGACGATGTGGTGTTCACAGGTGGTTCTCCATTCGTTCCGCGCAGACGGCAGTCTACTCGTTACTTGGCTTGAAGCGCGAGCCGCCTCCCGTGTATAAGGGACAATTCAATCCCCGCGTTTTGCTGGAAGCTTTTCTAGCCTTGCACGAGATTGGCGTCTGAAACAGTTTCACACCGGCGCCTTAAATCTTTGAAGTTTCCCAATTGCTGACAAGAACCTGTCAGATCCAAATCGAAAGTAGGCAGGATGGATCCCCTGGATGCAATTCTCGATGACCCCCTTCCCGAAAGCGCACAGCCATTTTGCTCCCTTTCCGGCTTTATCGGCCAGTTGCAGCCTGCCGCTGCCCACACGAATTGCCTTTGTAGGAAACTATCTGCCGCGTCAGTGTGGCATCGCGACTTTCACGACTGACCTATGCGCCGCTCTTGCTTCGGAATTTGGGGGCCATCGACTGTTTGCCATCCCTGTGAATGATCCGGATTCGGCATACGACTATCCCAGCCAAGTCCGCATTGAACTTGACCAGGAAGATGAGACTTCCTATGAGCGAGCCGCAGAGTTTCTCAATTTCAATGGCAATGACCTCGTCTGTGTTCAACATGAATACGGAATTTACGGGGGCGTTGTGGGCAGGTACATACTTACGCTGCTTAGCAAGTTGAAAATGCCTGTTGTTACCACGCTCCACACTGTCCTCCGCGATCCAAATCCCGATCAACGAATCGTCCTGGAAGAAATCGCGCGTCTCTCCGACCGCTTGGTGGTCATGAGTGAACAGGCCGCGCAGTTTCTCCGCGATATCTATTCAATTCCAGCTGGCAAGATCGACATCATTCCGCACAGCATCCCCGACTTCCAGTTTATGGATCCCAATTTCTTCAAAGACCGCTTCGGCGCGGAGGGAAAGTCCGTCTTGCTCACGTTCGGTTTGCTGTCGCCGAACAAGGGAATCGAGAACGTAATTCGAGCGCTGCCCGCGATTCTGGCAACGCATCCCAATGTGGTTTACGTCGTATCGGGCGTGACCCACCCCCATGTCCGCAGAAGCGAAGGGGAGAGATACCGTGAAGGGTTGCTGGCTCTGGCCGAAGAACTCGGAGTTGGACCGAATCTGATTCTCGTGAACCGGTTTGTGAGCGCAGAGGAACTCGTGGAACATGTGGGCGCGGCTGACATTTACATTACGCCCTATCGCCAAGAGGCGCAGATCGTATCCGGCACTCTCGCAATCGCTCTGGGAGCAGGGAAGGCGATCATCTCAACTCCATATTGGCACGCAAAGGAATTACTGGCACAGGGCCGCGGTGTGATTGTGCCCTTCGAGAATCCCGATTCTATTGCTGAAGCGGTACTCCATCTTCTGGACAACGATGGACAACGGCATGCGATGCGCAAACGGGCCTATCTACACTCACGCGAGACCATCTGGCAGAAGACGGCACAGAAATACATGGCGAATCACATCTTTTTCCACCAGCGGTTTGTAGCGTTCGAGGTCGGACTGCGCCTTAGTATTGTTGGCCTTGGCTTCGGCGACGCGGGCGCGGGCGGCATCAAGCTGCTGCTCGCCCTGCTCGACGGCGGCGCGGGCTCCAGTGACGTCGGCATCGGCGGAACGCAGATTGCTGCCTGTGTTCACGGTTGTAATGGGCACATTCACTCTGGCGGCGGCGGCGTTGGCTTGCGCGCTGGTCAGTGCGGCTTGCGCGTTCTCCACCGCAACCTGGTAGTCGCGGGGGTCCAGCTCGGCGATCGCATCGCCAGCCTTCACCACCTGGTTTTCTTCCACGTCCACCTTCAGCACCTGGCCGCTGATGCGCGAGCTCACCTGAATCAAGTGGCCGTTTACCTGCGCGTCGTCGGTATCTTCGCTATAAGTGGAGTGCCACCAAATCGCGACCGCAATCAGCGCCAGAACCGCTACCACGATCATGATGATGCCCCTGCGGCTTTTCTGAGGCGGTGGAATCTCTATCTCTGTATCCGGCTCGTTTTGGGCTGGTATGGGTGTTGAATCCGCCACGGTTACTTTCCTCCCAGATAATTCTTGTAGTTCTCGGCTGCTCCCAGCGCGCGGGCCAGGCTGAGCTTGGCCACGTTGTGCCGGTAGAGGCTGATGACGTATTGATTGTCGGCCTGGGCCACGGACTGCTGCGCCTGGCTTACGGCCAGATTGTCGCTGACGCCGTTGGCATAGCGCTGCTGTGCCTCGCTGAGCGCTTCAGCGGCCAGCTCCACGCTGGAGCGCGCCACCTCAACCTGCTTCTGCGCCGAGCGAATATCCAGCAGTGCGTCGCGAATATCGGCGTCCACCTGCGCATTGCTGTCGCTTAACTGGGCACGCGCGGTATCCAGTTGCGCCTGGGCAATTTCGGCCTCCCCGCGTAAGCTGAATTCTTTGAAGAGCGGCGCGCTCAGCGTGCCTGTGGCATTGCCGGTGCCGTGCGAGTGAGAGAGGGTCGTGCCGATATCGCCGTAGTCGCCATTGAAGGTGAGCGTGGGCAGACGGTCGGCGGTGGCCGCCTTGCGCTGCTCCTCGGCTGCTTTGGTCCGCTCCATCATGGCCGCTAAATCTTTGCGGTTCAGGTGCCCCAGTTGAATAGCCGCATCCACATCCAGTTGGTCGAAGGCTGCATAAGGCTCTTTATCGGTCAGAGTAAAACTTTGCGCCAGCGGCAGCCCGATGGTGCGCGCCAGCGCCAGCTTGTCCTTTTCGAGAGCATTTTGGGCTACAATCAACTGCTGCTGCAGAGTTTGATAATCGACCCGCGCCCTCAATTCGTCCAGCAGCGGCGCCGTGCCCGCTTGGTGATTGGCAACCGCCTGGTCGAGAGAAACTTCGGCCGTGGCCACCTGCGCTTGCACGCTCGAAACCTGAGTCTCATCGGCCAGCACCAGCAGATAGGCATTGCCCACGGTCAGCACCACCAGCTCCCTTGCGTCCTGAGCTGAGAGTTGCGCGGCGGCAAAGTTGTGGCGCGCGGCCAGGTAGTTGTGCAGCGAGTTCAAATTCAGCAGCGACCAGCTCAGCGAAGCGCGAACGTCGGTATATCCAAAAGGCCCCAAAATGGTGGGAAAGCCCTGGATGCGCAGTCCCTCCGCAGGCAGGTCGAGCTGCGATATGGTCTCTTTTCCGCTCGCGTCCACCGAGGGCAGCAGGGATTGCAACTGGCTGAGCCGCTGGCCTCGCGCCGATGCCGTCTGTGTGCCGCTCAGGATGATGCCCAGATTGGTCTTGAGCCCGCGCTCGATGGCTTCGTCGAGCGAGAGGCCGATGGGCTGAGACGAAACTGCGCCCTCCGTCACGCTGCCCTGAAAGGGATTCGTGGTTTGCGCTGTCGGTTGGTTGGGCAACAAGCCCGCCGGAATCTGCGCCACCAGCCGGCCGGAGGCTATAACCAGGCCCAAAACCGCCAGCCCCAGTAGCAAGGTGCAGGCGTTGGGTGGTATCGGGCTCTGGCTTGAATTTTTTGAAGGAATCAAGGTCTTTTACTCATAAAAGCGCACTGCTGCCTGAAAATGGCTACATGATATTGATGCATCAAAGGGCCACAGGGTTCTTACTATGGATTGTATCGGAAAAACGGCCCTGGCCTGTTTAAGAACCGCGGTTAACGATCCGGACCAATTGTTTCTGACACAAGAATTATGAGAAATCGCAATTCATTCAGGTTGATCCCGCCGGAAATCAGGTTGGATTTGCATTCATCCCCGCTTCGCCATTTCTTTCAAAGACCGATATAATATTGCTGATTTCCATCAAAAGAGGAGATTCTGATCGAAATGAAATACCTATTGCTGCTTCCAGCAATGGCTCTCGTCTCACAATATGCCGCGGCGCATCCTCAACCAGTTGTAGTGGTGAATAATATTGCAATCGTTCATGAAGAACACGGTTGGCGTGTGCAGATGGAAAAGCCCGGATCGATTCATTGGAATCTCATGAAGGGCGATTTGATCATCCGAATCAACGGGAAGAATGCGGCAGATACCGGACCAATGCAGATGGCCAGCTACTTTAACGAGGGATATCGGCGCGCAATCAGCGCCTACATTATGCGGATGGATTTTGGTCAGCAGATTCTGCTCCGCCAGATTTCCGAGCAGGATTACTCACCGGTCGGGGCCAAGCCATTTGCCCACGTGGCAAAAGGATTCAGTGCTCCCGATGTGGAGTTTGAAACAGTCAACAACGGATTTATTACGTTCGAACAGTACAAAGGCAAGTGGGTTCTGATTGATTTTGGAGGCTCATGGTGCCCGCCCTGCGTCGAGAGGTTACCGGAAATTCTCTCGCTTGCCGAGAAGGAAAAGGACCGAATGGCAGTTTTGGCAATCGAGCTGAATGACAAGCCCAAGGCGGTTCAGGAGTTGATTGAGCGTTTCCATATCAAGATTCCCATCGCCGCAATGAGCTTCATGTCGCCCTTACCTGTCCAGTTGGGAGTGAGCACGACTGACTATGCAGCCGAGTTGCCAGCCTCGGTATTAATCCGGCCAGATGGCGAAGTTGCACTAATCATGGTTGGTGGCGGAGAACCTGGAGATCTGATGAAGGTAGTCGAGTGCAAGATGAATTGCGGCGAGTAGCCACTGCTCACTCATTCACCACAGCAGTCACCGCGTCGCCGACTCATGCAGCAGTTGCGAGGCTAGCGAGCACAACCCTTCGCGGAAGACCGAGCGCACCGCTTCCGCGGACCATCCGGCAGCTTTGGGACCGCCGTGCGCTTCCAGCATTCCTGCCGATTCCGCTGCGCTCAAGCCGGCAACCGCGCGCAACACAAAAATAGTGCGCAGCGCCGTGGGCAGGCTGGCCAGCCAGTCGCGCACGCGTCTCCGGTCAGGGCCGGCGGTCATACGTTCAAAATCTTCTCTCGCAATCTCCACCGCATCCAGATCGTCCTCATCGATGCAGTTCCCTGAAGGCTTCAGCCCTTCAGGCGCGGCCAGGCTGTCGGGGTTGCGTGCCCCAAGCATCTCAACTGCCGCCTGGCACAGAGCCCGCCGACTGCCGGCGCGCGCCTGACCGGGATCCTGGCAGGACAAAATCTCAGTATTGGCAATCGCCGTCTCCACCAGCCGCACGCTCTCTTCGCCTTCGCCTAGCAGCATAGAGGCCAGGTTATAAAGCCCGGCCGCAATCTGGTCGGCGATGCCGTCCATGGTTTGGATTGGCTCATTTGAAATCTGGCTGTCGTTCTGAAGTTTCGTTTCCCTGGCCATGCGTAGGACTCCTTTCAGAGACTGGACCTGGTTCAGAGACTGGACCTGGTTGAACTATTTTATATCCTCCGACCGATGAGGCAGACGGGGCGATTTGAGACAATGCGGCGTATAAGCTCCGGTTACAGCTAAATTTAAGAATTTTTCACCTAGGGTAGTATGCTGTGTATGGGTTTGAGGAATGCGGGATGCAGCCAGCTGAATTGCCGCCCAACGGCGCATTACATACTTTTGTGGAACTGCGGAATCGGGCAATTGAAATTGGCCCCAGGCGCGTGGGCGTGGTTCTGGCCGACGACGAAGTAGCCCTGGTCGCCATGGCCGATGCTATGAAAAGGGGCATTGCGTTTCCGGTGCTGATCGGCGACGAAAAAAGCACCTGCGCCAAGGCTGAATCTCTGGGATTGCACGAGCTGATCGCCAAGGCGGAGTTCGTCTCCGTCCATGAGGACGCCGCTGCCCATGCGGTGAAGATGGCGTGCGAGGGCAGTATCGATATTTTAATGAAGGGGCGCCTACGCACCGACCAGTTGCTGCGCCCGGTGCTAGACAAAGAGCATGGACTGCGCAACGGCGGACTGCTGAGCGACGTGGCTTTTTTTGAAACCAGCCACACGGGCGAAACAAAGCTGGTGGGGCTGACGGATGGAGGACTCAACGTTGCGCCGACCCTCGAACAGAAGAAACAGATCGTCCTCAACGCCATCAAGATGCTCCACTGCCTGGGAAACCACCGCCCGAAGATTGCCGTGATGAGCGCCATTGAAGTGGTCTCGGAGGCGGTGCCGTCCACGGTGGACGCACAGGCGCTGACTGAGATGGGTCTCGCCGGCCAGTTCGGCGACGCGGAGGTCTTCGGTCCGCTGGCGCTCGATAATGCGCTGCTCCACTCGGCGGCTAAAACCAAGGGAATCCGCAGCGGAGTGGCGGGAAATGCCGATTGCCTGGTGGTTCCCAGCGTGGAAGCCGGCAATCTGATGGGCAAGGCCATTCACGTGCTTGCCGGCCTGGAGTTTGGCCACGTGGTTGTAGGCGCTAAGGTTCCCATTCTGATTCCGTCCCGCGTTGAAGATGCTCAAACCAAGGTGAATACCATCGCCATGGGGGTTCTTTACGCAGGCTACAGCAGCGGGAACGGGCGAGTATAGGATTCCATTGCCCTCTATCCAGGGGAATAAAAAAAGATTAATTAGGTCATCTTCTCAAATCAATGGTGCGGACGGGTCAATACGCGTGTAATGACACTCCCCCTCACGGCCACGCCGCTGATCCATTTCAATGGCTGGTTTACCAAGGCGCTGAATCCTATATCTTCAGGTATTGCTGAAATTCCTCATCGGTCAGGTATTGGATACCCCATCCTGCCGGTGCCAGCGGTATGGCTGCTTTCGGCTTGAGCTGCCTGAAATAGTTCCGCGACGCGATGAAGGGTTGAAGAAGCGTGCAATCCCTGCGGGAGGTTAGTGACAGCAGCTTCTGCTGCGTATCCGCGCTCAGCTTGGGAATTACATCGATGTCCGGCTGCCCGATCTTGCATTGATTGGTTAGAAACTGGGTGTCGGCGGCGGTGAGTTTTGCGGGCGGCGCCGTCGGCGTCTTTCCACTGTTGGCTTATGCAAAGCAAACCGCGCTGGCCAAAGCAAGGATCAGCAATGGCACAAAAAATACGAATCCTATCTTCCTCATCGCGTCAGCCCTCCTCTGGGCTCCGCGACCTCCATGGGGATTGATTGGACTCCATTCTACCCTCATTCCAAATTGTCTCACCTTATCTTTTTTAATGAAACGATGAATTCGCCCATGACCCAAGCATTTTTTCTCTGTTTAACACTCTTCGCAGGCTCTCTCCTGTATTCATCCCCTAAGCATGCCGGGATGGGAGAATGCAGCGCGGAATGGGAAATTTTCGCCGCTTGCCCCCCCTGGGGTGCCAATCCCCGGCAAAAAGCGTAGACTTCCTTATCGGCGCACTGGACGGATGAATGGCCCGAACTGCAAACAAACAAAAGCTTTTTAACGGCCGCGACCACTCCTGGATGCAGTTCAACCGGCGTGTGCTTGAGGAGGCAGAGGACGCCACCAACCCGCTGCTGGAGCGGGTCAAGTTCCTGGCCATCACCGGCAACAACCTCGACGAATATGTTGAAGTGCGCCAGGCGGGGCTGATGCAGCGCATTGAGGACGGCTACCGCCAGCCGGGCTTTGACGGCCTGCGCCCCGACGTATCCCTCTACACGCTCACCGCCGACATTCACGACTTTGTGACCGCTCAGTACCGCTGCTGGAACGATCACCTGCTGCCCCAACTGCGCAACCAGGGCATGCGCCTGCTGGAGTGGAGCGAGCTGAGCGCGGAAGCCCGCGCCTTTGCCCAGGGCTACTTTCAGCGCGAGGTCGATCCGCTGCTGACCCCCATCTCCATCGATCCTGCCCATCCTTTTCCGCGCGTCCTCAACAAGGCTCTCTGCCTGGCGCTGCTGCTGAGAGCCAAGCGCCGCAGCTCCGGCCCGCAGGTGCTGGGGGTGGTCACGGTGCCGCGCGCACTGTCCCGTTTCGTCCGCCTTCCCTCCGACGACGGTCTTGTCGATTACCTGCTGCTCCAGGACCTGATCGCCCAAAACCTTTCCGGAATGTACCGCGGTTACGAAGTGCTGGCCCACTCCGCTTTCCGCGTCACCCGCAACTCCAACCTCTACTTTGAAGAGGAAGAGGCCCGCTCGCTGCTCGAGACCATTCGCGTGGAGCTGCACAACCGCCGCAAGGGCGACGCCGTTCGCCTGGAGATTGAGAGCGGCGCCGATGCGGAGATCATCGAGCGGCTACGGGTGAACTTCGAGCTGGATGGGGATCAGGTCTTCCGCTGCGATGGGCCTGTCAACCTGTCTCGACTGATGTTCTTATACAGCGACGTGCAGCGGCCGGATTTGAAATTTCCGCCCTTCACGCCTAAGCCGCTCCACCTGAGCCGCAACTCGGCCACCATCTTTGACGAGCTGCGGCAGCACGATGTGATGCTCCACCACCCCTACGATTCCTACCAGCCTGTAGTGGACTTCATCCAGCAGGGCGCGCAGGACCCGGCCGTGGTCAGCATGAAGCAGACCCTCTACCGCACCAGTGAGGACGCGCCCATGTTTGAAGCGCTCACTGAGGCGGCGGCCACCAAGGAAGCAACTTTGGTCGTCGAGCTGATGGCGCGCTTCGACGAGGCCTCCAACATTCGCTGGGCACGCGAAATGGAGGACGCCGGCGTGCAGGTCTTTCACGGCGTTGTCGGCCTCAAGACCCACTGCAAGCTGGCCATGCTTGTTCGCCGCGACGAGGACGGCCAAACTCGCCGCTATTGCCACCTGGGCACTGGCAACTACAACCCCGTCACCGCCCGCTTTTATACCGACCTCAGCCTGCTCACCGCCGATCCGCAGATCACGGAAAAAGTGCACATGGTCTTCAATTATTTAACCGCGCACGCTGAGATCGACGATTACAGCCCGCTGCTGGTGGCCCCGCTGACCATGGCGGAAAGTTTTCTGCGCCTCATCCGCCGCGAGCAGGAGCACGCCCAGGCCGGCCGTCCCGCGCACATCATCGCCAAGATGAACGCCCTGCTCGAGCCTTCGGTGATTGAGGCTCTCTACCAGGCATCGAAGGCCGGCGTGGAGATCGACCTCATCGTCCGCGGCCTCTCGATTCTGCGCCCCGGCGTCAAGGGATTGTCGGAACGCATCCGGGTCCGCTCCATCGTCGGCCGTTTCCTTGAGCACTCGCGCATCTTCCACTTCGCCAACGGCGGCGACAACGAAATCTATCTGGGCTCGGCCGACTGGATGCCGCGCAACCTATTCGAGCGCTGCGAGGTCGTCTTCCCCGTCCGCGACCCCGCCGCCCGCGCCCGCATCCAAAACGAAATTCTGCCCGCCTACATGGCCGACACCGTCAAAGCCCGCCTGCAACAGCCCGACGGCACCTACATCCGCGCCAGCAAGGTCTTCAAGGATGTGACGCTCTTCTCCAGCCAGGAGTTCCTCATGCATTTAGCCGAAGGCAAAGCGGACCTGGAAGCCATCCCCAAACCCGCCCCCGCCAAGCCGCCGGCAAAAACAGCCGCAAGAAAGGCCGACGCCGCCGACTGAGCTAAAAGTCAGCATCTGAATCAAAGCCAGGCGCCTCAGGTCCGGGGTTCCAACAGAAAGGCGGGAACCCTCTGGGCGGTCCGTGGGGTAGAGAGCCTGCCCTGAGCAAAGTCGAAGGGACACGATATTGAGAGCTGGGGTTACGCAACCCGGATTACATGAATGCATTTCTACGGCGTAACCGCAAGGTTATCGAACTGAATCCGATCCCACTCCGTTCCCATCGCGAACATTCCGTGCGTATGAATAGAATTCTCCACCGTAGCCAGTATCACTCCATCCAGCTTCGCAACAATCTGCCCGCCGTGGAAGCGCAACTCCAGCCGATGCCACTTACCGCGATCGATTGCAACAGAGCCCGAAGCCAGCGTGACCACAGGCTTCTTGAATTCCGCCGATAAAAGCTCCCACGCTCCATCCGGCTTCAATCGCAGCACATAACCACTGGGCCAGTGAGCCTTATCATCCTTGAAAACATCCGCGGAGTCGATGCGTCCCATGATCGCAGCCGGCGCAGCGGTAAGAAAGCGCACATCGGCAGCCACAGTGTAATCCTTCCACTCCTCATCCCCGGCCAGAGTAAATGGATCCGGCACTGGTCCCCACGGAACCGGCATTTCGGTGATCACTTGCTCCAGGCATTTGCCCGCGCGTCCGACGCAAGGCTGAACCTCAAAAGCTCCATCTTGGTCGGATAAGATATTTTGGGGCGTGCCCTAACGGCGTCTTTTCAAAGTTATCCGCATAAGGAAAAGGAAAACTCGCCGCAGGCGGCGGTTGCGCCGTTCCTTTGCCCTGCCCCGTGGTCGTAGTCAGCGAATAAAGCGAATCCGGATCGAAGGTATAAGTAAATGCTCCATCCACTGGCTTCACATCGGCAACCTTCTCAAAGATTCGCGAACTATTCGTCTCCCAGACATAAACCACGCTCGCTGCTAGTCCGCCGGCCAGATGGAAGGAGACGGTCTGCGGATGCTTCGCATCGATCGTCTCTAAAATCACGCTCCAGTTTTTCTTATCCGGTGAGCGAAGCGAAACATAACTCCCTTTTTCTGGCAGATAGCCCGACGCCGAATCGAGATACTGCCATCCCGGCTGCGCAAACTGCGTAGTGTGCGCCGTCGCCCAAATCGTTCCCTGCACGTTCGTAGTGCCCGGACCATGGAGTATTGGCGTACATCAACCCGGAGTTGGGAGCGGCCAGATTGTCGTAGTAGGAAGTGATAGGGCTCCATATCTCTGTCGCTGTAAGCGAGCCTTGCAGATAATTCTGGTTATAGCGATGCGCAAGAATCCGTCCGCCCGCTGCCCACTCGCGACTGACAAACGGTCCGCCTCCACCGTTGGGCTGATCTTCGCTCGACCACAGCGGCTTGCCCGTCTTGCGTGCCGAATTCGTGGTCGTGATCTTTCCATCCACCATCGGATAGTGCACACCGATCACGGCGACAGCCGCATTCACTTCCGGGTCCTTCAGCATCTCGTCGGCGATAGCCCATTGCCCAGTGCCCTCGCCGGGATACTCATCGCAGCAGATAATTTGTGTAGCCAAGATGCTCTGCCTTGAGCCGCCGGTCAAGTTCCCTGAGGTAAGCTAAGATCGTAGACCTTCTCATTCCAAAGTCCAGCATAAGCAATATCCAACCCGTAATCGCGTTTCGCAATCTTGATAAAGTCCGCTACATATCCAGCCATTGCCGGCGTATAAAGCGTGTTCTTCCATTCACCTTAGCGCCAACCCATGCCGGCGCGCCCCAGGGAAGAATCTCCAGAATAATGTTTGGGTTTCGCTTGTGCGCCTCGTCCATCAGCCACCATTCGTACCCGCGCGTCGCGTTATGATCCAAAGGCGAGCGCATGTGGCTAGGCTCCGAGCCATCGGTTGAATTCACGTCCGCGCCGATCTCCACTTTTAAATGTTGCAGAGCCGCACCATAACCCGGCTTGAACAGGTAATCGAGAATCTGGCTACGTTCGGGTTCCGGATAGTCGATCAGCAGCCGTGAGGAAGCTCCAGCGCTGGCCGCTCCCAGGCCGTCAAAAACTCTGCCCTTGCTGTTGCCGTCTAAAATGACGTTCGTCTGCTGGCCGTAAATTACCACAGCTGCAACGCTCAGCACCAGAAAAAGTAAAGCCATAACACGAACGAATCTAAAATCTCCTGCGCGCATCTTTCCTCTCCTATAACTTGCCTTTACGCAAGCTTGTCTCAATTTCTTCCAGGGATTTCCCCTTAGTTTCCGGCAGGCGAAATAAAGAAACAGCAAGCCGGCCAGGCAAATTGCCGCATAAGTCCAAAACACGCCCGCCGTGCCCAGAGCTGCATTCAATGCCGGAAACGTATAAGTAAGCACGAAGCAGGCGGTCCACAACGCAGTTACCGCAATGGAAATAGCGCCGCCTCGAATGCGGTTGGGGAAGATCTCCGCAATTACCACCCACACCACCGGCGCCAGCGACATGGAATAACATGCCATGGCCGCAAGCACCAGCACCAGCATGGGAATGCCCTGCACGTGCAAATAATAAAACGTACCCAGCACCATGTAGATGAGCGCCAACCCGGAGACTCCGCCGAGCAGCAGAAAGCGCCTGCCGTAACGGTCGACGGTAGCCAGCGCAACCAGCGTGAACGCCAGGCTGACCACGCCGGTAGTAACAATGTTAAAGAGGATGCCGGAGATCTGGTAACCGGCCGCCGCAAAAATCTCCTGCGCATAATTGAAAATCACGTTAATACCGCACCATTGCTGCAGGACGGCTAGCGCCACGCCCAGAAAAAGCACCTTAGCCATGCCCGGAGAAGATAGCTCCGCATACAGAGAGTTCTTCGTCTCAGTAAGGCTTGCAGTTGCAAAGTCCTCGAGCACCTGTTCGGCATAAGCGCGCCCTCCGAGCCGCTCCAGCACTGCGAACGCCTGCCCATCGCGTCCCTTTGCGGCCAGCCATCGCGGGCTCTCCGGAACCAGAAACGTCGCTGCCAGAAACAGCATTGAAGGAATCGCGGTAACCGCAAACATCCAGCGCCATCCCCACTGGCCGTTCCACGACACAAGAATCTCGTGCGCCGTCGCGCCCGTTGGCACGGGCCTGGCAATCAGCCAATTCACCACCTGCGCCAGCAAAATTCCAATGATGATGGCCAACTGATTAAGCGAAACCAGCCGCCCGCGCAGGTGCGGCGGAGAAATTTCCGCGATGTACATCGGCGAGACGCCGGAGGCCAGGCCGATTGCATATCCGCCCAGCATCCTCCAGGTTACGAAGGCAGTGAAATGCGCGGCCAGCCCTGTTCCGAGCGACGAAACCGCAAACACCAGCGCAGCCAGAGTCAAGAGCCGCTTTCTGCCCAGTCGGTTGCTCAGCGCTCCTGAAGATACGGCGCCCACCAGGCAGCCGATCAGCGCGCAGCTCATCGCCCACCCTTCGATGGAGGGCGAATCGAGATGAAAGTAGATTTCGTAGAATGGCTTTGCTCCTCCGATGACCACCCAGTCATAGCCAAAGAGCAGCCCGCCCAAAGCGCCTGCCGAACAAGCCAGCCAGAGATAGATGGAGCGAAAGTTTCCCTCGATGCCAGAGCTATCCGTGAACGCGGGAATAGACGGGATCGTCATGCGGGGTGTTTGGCACACCTTTCTGTTGCTGCCCAGGCGCCGGATATATGCTGTGTATGCATTGATTATAATCGGAACCATATACCTGAGGAGGAATGATGAGTATGAAAGCCTTTGCCGCGCCAGTCGTTCTAATGCTTGTTCTCTGCGGCCTGCCGCCGGCCGCAAATGCCCAAAGCGCCGCGCCCGCCTTTGCTTTGCATGACGGCGACCGCGTAACCTTCTACGGCGACAGCATTACGGAGCAGCGCGAATACACCGAGGACGTAGAAGAGTACGTTCTCACCCGCTTTCCCGGCGTGGAAGGTGAGCTTCCACAACGCCGGAGTGGGTGGCGACAAAGTCAGCGGCGGCGGCGCCGGCCCCATCGACCTGCGCCTGGATCGCGATGTTTTCGCATGGCATCCGAATGTCGTCACCGTCATGCTGGGCATGAACGATTTCTATTACCAGCCCGATGAGCCCGGCATCTATTCCACTTACACTGACGGTTACCGGCATCTGGTCGACTCGATCAAGAAGAACGATCCCGGCGTTAGCATTACACTGATTGAACCTTCCCCCTACGACGATGTGACCCGCAAATCCAGTGGATACAACGACGTGCTTCTCAAATACAGCGCCTTTGTTGCCCGCTGGCTCAAGAGGAAGGCGCGCAAGTGGCCGACTTCAATACTCCTGTGACGGACGTGCTGAAGGCAGTCAACGCCGCATCTCCCGCTCTTGCGCGACAAATTATTCCCGGCCGCGTTCATCCTCAGCAGGGCGGTCACTGGGTCATGGCGGAGAGCCTGCTCAAAAGCTGGCAAGCTCCCTCGCTGGTAACCTCCGTCGCAATCGACGCCAGCGCCAAGCCGACGGCCGAAGCCGCGAATACCGCTGTCACCGACCTCACCCGCGCAAAGGGGAAAACCGCAGCCAAAATCAGTTGGACGCAAGCCGACAAAGCTCTACCGCTGCCGTTTCCGCCGTCCGAAGTAGATCCCGTACTCGCGCTGGTGCTTAAGTACTCCAACATCGTCGCTGCGCTTGACCAGGAAACGCTGCAGGTTCGCTCCCTTATGTCCGGCAACTACGATCTGCTCATCGATGGCCGCAGGATCGGCAGTTTCACCTCCGGCCAGTTGGCCAGCGGAATCAATCTGTCCACCATGGAAACGCCCATGCTCGAACAGTCCCGTCTGGTTGCCTTCGATACGGATAAGGTAAATTCTCTTGAGGCGCAGCGCTTCGAGATGATCCGCAGACCCCCAACTCCGGAGCAGTTAGCAACCGCGCAGGCACTGGCGGATGCTTATCCGGCTGCCGTCGCCCGGCAGCGCGCCGACGCCCAGCCTCTTTCGCACCATTACGAGCTGGATCTTACAAGTCCGGCGCCTGCTGGTAAATGATTTTGAGATAACCAACTGTAATCGGGTTCGACTCTAACTTCGATAGTCATTCAGATATATTTCAATCATTAACCTACAAAACGGCGATTTCGTTAAGTCAACGAAATCGCCGTTTTATTGGAAGCTTTTCAGCCATTCACCGCTGCCATCATCGTCTGTGGATAGCGATCTCCGACAGCCGCATCGGGCGGGAATATCTTCCGTAACTCCTCAATCACTCCCTGCGCCAGCGATAACTCCACCGACGCCGCATTCTCCTCAATGTACTTACGCCGCTTGGTCCCTGGAATCGGTACAATATCATCTCCCTGCGCCAGTACCCATGCCAAAGCTAATTGGCTGGGAGTTATTCCGCTTTCCGTGGCCAGTTTCTTCACCTTATCCACCAGCTCCAGGTTGCGCGCAAAGTTCTCGCCTTGAAAGCGCGGAGAGGTGAGGCGGTAGTCGCCTTTTTCGAAATCGCCGGGGGTTTTGTAGGCGCCGGTTAAAAATCCACGTCCCAGCGGACTATATGCCACAAAAGCTATGCCTAAACGCCTACATATTGGCATGATCTCCGGCTCGGGGTCGCGGGACCAGAGAGAGTATTCGGTTTGAAGAGCTGTAATGGGGTGAATCTTACTGGCCCGCTCGAGGGTTGCCGGGGCGGCTTCTGACAAGCCCAGGAAGCGCACCTTGCCCTCCTCCACCAGCCGCGCCATCGCGCCCACCGTTTCTTCAATGGGCGTATTCCGGTCAACGCGGTGTTGGTAATACAAATCGATGGTCTCAATGCCCAGCCGCCGCAAACTGCCCTCGACCGCGCTGCGCACGTAAGCCGGGCTGCCGTCTATTCCGCGCCGTTGCGGGTTAGCGGTGTCGCGCACGATGCCGAATTTGGTGGCCACAATAACCTTGTTGCGACGTCCCTTGATCGCCTTGCCTACCAGCACCTCATTGGTATGCGGGCCATAGATGTCGGCAGTATCGAGCAAGGTAATGCCAAGCTCCAAGGCGCGATCGATTGTGGCCAGCGACTCCTTTTCGTCGCGGCTACCGTAGAATTCGCTCATCCCCATGCATCCCAGCCCAATGGCTGAGACGGTGGGGCCATTGGCGCCCAATTTGCGTGTTTTCATTTTTCCCTCAATTCAATGGCCTGTCGGTCCATAGCGCCTTATCCGCGATGGATTTAACGGGATAAAGCCGCCCGGCCAGCAGGCTTTCGGCTTTCAGCTGGTTTTTGTCCTGGGCAAAGAGCCACTTTCGATCGCCCGTGCCCCATACCTTGGAGAGCTGGTCATCGCTAAGGAAGATATTGGGCGCGTCAGGGTAGCAGGAGCCCCACAGCAGCGGCGTTCCCTCGCCATGCTGGCCGCAGCGCGGAAGCACCATGTAGGCCGGTCTGCCCTGAAAGAAATCGTTGGTATAGAACACCACCGACGAAGCGTCCGACTGCTCGCCGAAGATGATGAAGGAGTCGGCGTGCGAGCCCTTTTGCATGATGGCGTCGGCCAGCGTCTTTGAGCCCAGCATGGGGTCGAAGCGGGCAAAAGCGATGTGCGCGGCGATGAGGAAGACCGCCGAGGTGAGCGCCAAGCTGATGGTCGCAGCCAGGTGCTTGCCCTTGATCCTCAGCAACCAGCCCGCAATCGACCCGATCAGCAGAGTTACGGCAGCCAGCGCGGCGGGCAGCCGCAGCGCGGCAAACGAGGCAAAGGTGAGGTCGAAGAAGTGGGACATGGACAGCGTATAGTCGCCCACGGCGCGGTGCGCCAGAAGGGTGCCGATGTCGGCCACAAAGGGCAGGTTGCGCGACTCCCACAATCCCCAGCCCAGCGCCGCCGCCGCCAGCACGCCGAGCACGGCGAAGACCGCCTGCGCGCCGGTCAGCCATGCGGTCGAGAGCAGCGGGTTGGCGCTCTCTGGCTCGGCATCCGCGCTTCCGTCCAGCCCGCGCTTCTCTTCAATGCCGGCCACCACCGCGGCGATGAGGATGAACAGCGGCGGCCACGCCGGGAAGGTGTAGTACTCCTGGTTGGTGGAGAGGGAGAAAAAGAAGCAGCGTCCAGGCCGCGAACAGGCTCAGCAGCCAGGCCGAGCGCACGCGGAACTTGAGCCGGGCAACGTAGCCGGCCACATCCTCGCGGGCGGCATTGTCGAGGTAGAAATCCACCGTCCGGCCGGCGTCGTGGCGCACGTGCTGCATCCAGTGGTGGCGTGTCTTCCAGGCTATGGCCACCAGCGCGGGCAGAAACAGACTCCAGGGGAAGAGCCACACCAGATGCGCCAGCCAATACCAGGCAGCGGGCATCTTGTTGTAGTCGTGCGGATAGCGCAGGCCGAAGAAGCGCAGGTAGTGCTCGTTGACGAAGTAGAAGTACCAGAAGCCATGCACGTTGCCGATGGTGGGGTGGTTGCCCACGGCGTGGCCCTGGTCAGGATTGGCCAAGCCGCAAAGAATGTGCCAGGGCGCGGCGATGGCCAGAAACGTCAGCACTCCGGTGACCGGCTTCAGCTCGCGCCAGCGCCGCCATTGGCCGGTCAGCAGCAGGTAGGGAATGGCCGCGCCGACAAAGAACACCGGCGCGATCAGTCCCTTGGTCAGCAGCGCCAGCGCCAGCGTGGCCCACATCATGTAGATGCGCGCCGGCCGGCTCGACTCCAGGCCGGTAATCAGGCCGTAGAGCGAGATGAGCAAAAACAGGCTCAGAATCGACTCGGGAATGATGAAGCGGGTAAAGAGAAACGGCCCGATCGAGGTGAGCACGCCCAGCCCGGCATAGAGTCCGGCGCGGGGTCCCCAGGCGCGCCGCGCCCAGAGCCAGGCAGAGCCAGGTCAGCCCCAGCATGGCCAGCGCGTTGGGCAGGTGGGTAGCAAAGGTGTTCTGGCCAAAGACGCGATAGGAGACGGCCACCAGCCAGTAGGGCAGCGGCGGCTTCTCGATATAGCGGATGCCGTTGATTTTGCAGGTGATCCAGTTGCCGGTTTCGGCAATGTGCTGGGCCGCCTGGGCGTGCGATGCGTCCACGTCGTCCATCAGCGGCGGAGTAAACAGCGAGGCAAAATACACGGCGAAATAGATGGTGGCGAAAAGCAGCCAGGTTGCCAGCGTGGAAGGCGATTGCCGGGGGCGAATATGTGTGGTCGTATCGTTTGTCATTGTGGGATAGGCCGTCGCATCAAGGATAACAGCGGGGGTAGGGGTTAGGGATCAGGGGTTAGGGATCAGGGGTTAGGGATCAGGGGTTAGGGGTTAGGAAATACTTAGGTATGCAGGTTGAGTTTTATCTTGCATTCCACGGTGCCTATAGGTTTAGGGAAGAGTGATTTTGTATGCCTGCATGTTGAGTTCCGAGAGCTGTGGAGTTGAAGTCTTGAAAATGTCGGGTTAAAAGCTGATGAAATGGGGCTAAAGGCAGATTTACAGGTTGACTAAAAGATGAAAAACCAGCGCAAAATGAGGCGTTATTGAGTGCTTTTAGGTGCTTTTTGCGCGTTTTTAAGGTCCGTGGTTCCCAGGTTTCAAAGCGATATCTCCACCCCGATGCCGCAAAAACAAGAACGCAGTGCCCCGACCATGAGTCAGTGGGTTCCCCAGTACCCCGGCGCCCATGTGGGGCACCTGATTCATTGACTCGATAGGGGTGGAACACTCGCCTATGGTGCTCCCTTTCCACATGCTTGCGAATCGATTTTGTAAAATGGACGTCTAATTTTTGTGATAACCAACTTGGCGGGCGAAAGGGTAATCTTCCTGATTATGAGAATAAAGCGGCAGTTTTCGGTGTTTTTACTGGGAGCCGTTCTGGTGTGTTTGCCGGCTCCTGGATGGAGTCAACAATCAGCCCCAAGCCATGACAATGGAGTAAAACACGACATGGAAGCAACCGGCCACGATACCAAAGTTGTGGCCAGAGACACCGGGCACGATACGAAAGTTGTGACCAGAGACACCGGGCAGGATGTGAAAAATGGCTCGACTAAGGCATACGACAAAACGAAACATGGGACTGAGAAGGTCTGGCATAAGACGAAGGACACGACGAAGGGCGCGGCGCATGGCGCCAAGGAAGGCGCAAAGCAGCCGGATAAATAGCCATTGCGCGGCCAGGCTGGTGGTCCAGACAGGTTTTGTTTCTTGGCAGCCGCGAGAGACTTACTTGCGCGCTTTCTTGGACCGCGAGTTTTTTTGCATGCTGGCGTAGATGGAGCGGGCGGTGCGCGGGTCGATGAGCCACTGCATAAGGGGCGTATGGCGATCGAGATCGATGCGCGCTACCGAGCCCTTGCGCATGCGGATGCTGGCGCCGCCGTTGGTGGTGATCATGCGGCCTAAAAACTGGAAGAGGTTGGGATTGTGGCCTACGACCAGCACGCCTTCGCGATCGGCATACTTGGCCAGCAGTTTCTGGAAGTCGGAGTAACTGGCGTCCTGTGCCAGGGCCGGGCTGATCTCCACTTTGCCGTCGTAGCCCAGCTCGGTGCCCACAAACTGCGCTGTCTGCAGGGCGCGCTTCAGCGGGCTTGAGACCACCACGTCCACCTGCACCTTCAGAGCGCTCAGCACCCGCGCCATCAGCATGCACTGCTCCTTGCCTTCCTTGATGAGGGAGCGCTTGGCATCGAGGGCAGGGTTCCCTCGGGGCATTCCGGCATTGGCGTGGCGCATGAGGTAAAGAATCATGGAGATGGGTTTGGCGGGGCTTTATGGGGGCCTGCCCGGCTTCCTAGACATTCGATACTATCACATTTCAAATGTTGCAAACGGGGCTAAAGCTATTTTGGAGCAGGGTTTACGGGTTGCGACGGCCGTTTTTCTCCACTCCCGTGGCCCTAGCCGGCGCAACCCTGGCCCAGCGTCTCCTTCACCAGCGCCTGGATTTTCGCGATCACCTGATCCGGTTTGACGAAGAAGGGAGTGCAAAGGCACTGGATGGTGAGCACCCGCGCTTCAGCGGAGTAGTTCCAGGCCATTTCCACGCCGAACTTCGTGGCTGTGCCGCTGTTACCGGACAGGTTGAGCCCGGCAGCCTGGGCTTTCGCGATCAGGGTTGCATAATTTTCAGGCGTGATGCCGCTGAAGACCTGGGGCGCGCTCAGTGCCATGGGGTTTTCCTTTGAGGTTGGATTGGGTTACTGCAATCGAATGTAACAGCAAACTATGAAATTATCTGCAAACAGGATTGAGCAATCGAGACCTGGGGCGCCCGCTTGGCGGAAAAGCCGGCGTTTATCCGCAGCCGGCAAAGCCCGCGCCTGCGAGCGTTGCATCCCCCTTTTGCGTCTATCCGTTACGAAAACAGCGGCGGAAGCTGGTAACCTAAAGCTTGAGAAAAACCTCTTTGAAAGGCCGGACCCTTCGCCCCGGCGAGAAGAATCATGGCAGAATTCATCATCAAACTGGCCGATGAGCGTGGCCGCGTGCAGGAGCAGGTGCAGTCGGCAGCCACTGCCGAGGAGTTGCGCGCCCGCTTTACCCACGCCGGCTACAACGTCTTCTCCATCCGCGCCCGCGGCGGATTTGGCGGGCTCAAGCGGGGCAAGGTCAAGCTGGAGCCGTTTCTCATCTTCAACCAGCAATTCCTCACCCTGGTCAAGGCCGGCCTGCCCATCCTGGGCTCGCTCCAGATGCTCTCCAAGATTCAAAAGAACGCCCAGCTCTCCAGCTCGCTCGACGATGTGGCCAACCGCATCAAAACCGGCGACTCGCTCTCTGACGCCTTCGAGGCCCAGACCGGATTTCCCGTCATGTATACCACCACCCTGCTGGCCGGCGAGCGCTCCGGAAACCTGCAGGAGGTGCTGGAGCGCTATGTAAACTTCCAGAAGGTCTCGCTCACCTTCCGCAAAAAGCTCACCGCCTCGCTCATCTATCCGGCGTTGCTCCTCACCCTGGTCTGCGGCCTGATGGTCTTTCTGCTGGCTGTCGTAGTGCCGCAGTTCGCCATACTTTATGACCAGATGGGCTCCAAGCTGCCGGCCATGACCACGGATTTGATGAACTTTGGCAAGTGGCTGAACCACAACTTCATCTGGCTTCTTCTTGGGGCTCTGACCTTTGCCTTCGTGGCCTACCGCTTCTCCATCACCGAGCGGGGCCGGGATATTATCGATAATGTCCGCGTGGGAATGCCCGTCTTCGGCAAAATCTGGCTCAAGTACCAGGTCGCCCTGTTTTCCCGCACGCTTTCCACGCTGCTCACCGGCGGCCTGCCGCTGGTGCCGTCGCTTGAAACCGCGGCGCGCTCCATCTCTTCGCGCAAGGTTTCGAGGGCGGTCTTCTCTTCCATCGGCACGGTCCGCGAGGGCAAAAGCCTGGCCGAATCGCTCACCCAGACCAACATTTTTCCCGGCCTGTCCACGGAGATGATCACCGTGGGCGAACAGACCGGCGCCTTGCCGCAGATGCTCAACTCGGTTGCCGAATTTTTTGAGGAAGACGTGGCTACCGCGCTCACCGCATCGCTGGCGCTCATTGAGCCGGCCATTCTCATCATCATGGGCGTGGTCGTGGTCTTCATTCTCATCTCGCTGTACCTGCCCATCTTCTCGCTGGGCCAGGCCGGCGCAAGTCAGGGAGGATAATCCGCCATGGCCAACACAACGCTGCCTCCGCTTCCCACCGCTCCTCTACCCGACGGCCCAATGGCCGCGGGTCAGGACGAGCGGTCCCAGGCTGAAGCCCTGGCCCGCCGCTATCACGCCGAGTTCGTTGACCTGAAAAACTTCAAGATTCAGCACGACCTGCTGCGCACCGTCCCCGTGGAACTGATGTTCCGCTATAACTTTGTGCCCATCGAACAGCTGCAGGACGCGCTCACCATCGCCGTCAGCGATCCTTCGCGGCTGATGGTGCTCGACGAGATCGCCGGCCTGCTCGGTCATCGCATCATCGCGCGCGTCGCCACTCTGTCGCAGATCACCGACCTGCTCAAAAAAACCGAGCAGTCGCAGCGCGTGCTCGACGAAGCCAGCGAAGGCCTCACCTTCGACGTGCTCACCGGGGATGATAACCAGGACGAAAACATCTCCATTGAGAAGCTGACCAGCGAAGAAGACATCAGCCCCATCATCCGCCTGGTCGATACCACCATCTTCACCGCTCTCGAGCGCCGCGCCTCCGATATTCACATCGAGACCAACGACGATTCGCTGGTCATCAAGTACCGCATTGACGGCGTGCTGCAGCCGGCCATGGCGCCCATCGCCCGCGAGCACCACTCCACCATCCTGGGCCGCATCAAGATCATGAGCGAGCTGGATATCGCCGAGCGCCGCGTGCCCCAGGACGGCCGTTTCCGCGTCCGCTACAAGGGCCGCCTGATCGACTTCCGCGTCTCCATCATGCCCACCGTGCATGGCGAAAACGCCGTGCTCCGCGTGCTCGACAAAGAGTCGATGAGCGAGAAGTTCAAAAAGCTCACCCTCGATGTGGTCGGCTTTCGCCGATGAGGACCTCAAGCGCTTCCGCCACTACATTCGCGAGCCTTACGGCATGGTGCTGGTCACCGGCCCCACCGGCTCCGGCAAAACCACCACCCTCTACGCCGCCCTCAACGAGATCAAGAGCGACGAAGACAAGATCATCACCATCGAGGACCCGGTCGAGTACCAGATTCGCGGCATCACCCAGATTCCGGTCAACGAGAAGAAAGGCCTCACCTTTGCCCGCGGCCTGCGCTCCATCCTGCGCCACGACCCGGACAAGATCCTGGTGGGCGAAATCCGCGATAACGAAACCGCGCAGATCGCCATCAACTCCGCCCTCACCGGCCACCTGGTCTTCACCACCGTCCACGCCAACAACGTGCTTGACGTGCTGGGCCGCTTCGTCAACATGGGCGTGGAGGTTTACAACTTCGTCTCCGCGCTCAACTGCATCCTGGCCCAGCGGCTGGTGCGCACCAACTGCGATTATTGCGCGCACACGGTCATCTACGACGACGATGAACTGCGGGCCAGCGGCCTTGACCCCGCCAAGTGGCGCGGCTTCGAATTCCGCGAGGGCGCCGGCTGCATGGAGTGCGGCGGCACCGGCTACCGCGGCCGCACCGCCATCCACGAGCTGCTCGACCTGACCGACCCCATCCGTGAAATCATTCTGGAAAAGAAACCCACCTCCGAAATTCGCAAGCTGGCCCAGAAGGAGGGCATGAGCTTTCTGCGTGAATCGGCCATCGATCGCGTCCGCCGCGGCCTGACAACGCTCAAGGAGATCAACAAGGTTACCTTCATTGAGGCATCCCGCTAGTGAATCGGATTTTGAACAAAGTAAGTCTCGGTTCCAGGCCCGGCGGCCGTCCGCCCGGCGGCGGTGGAACTATCTCCGCAGGGGGTGCTGGCCGCCGCATTGCCCGGAACAGGGCAAAAGCCGGTCTATGCCTACGTGCCGCTCCCTGAAGGCGCCCTGCTGCCCGGCATCGGCGAGCCCAACATCAGGAATGCAGGAGGCCATTACCGGCGCCATTCGCTCGGCCCTTGGCCAGGTTTCGCCGCGCTCCCACTCCGTCACCCTGGTCCTGCCCGATACCGTGGTCCGCGTCTTCATGCTGGACTTCGATGCCCTGCCCAGCAAGAACGCTGAGGCCCTCTCCGTGCTCCGCTTCCGTCTGCGCAAGATGGTTCCGTTTGAGATTGAGCACGCCGGCCTCAGCTACCAGGTGCTGGTTCAAACCAAGACCGAGTGCAAAGTTCTGGCAGCCGTCATTCCCGGCCCCATCCTGCAGGAATATGAAGCCGCGGTTCGCTCCGCCGGATACGAGCCGGGCGCAGTGCTGCCCTCCGGACTGGCTGCCTTAGATGCGTCTCGATTCCATGGAAGCGGTGCTGATTGCCAACCTCACTCCCCTGGCGCTCACAACCTCCATCACCAACGGCCAGGACCTGCTGCTCTATCGCACCCTCGACCTGCCGGAAGACCCTGCGCAGCGCCTCGACTGAGGTGCAGCGCGGCATCGCCGTAGCCGCCGCCTACTATGAAGACAAACTGCAATTGAGGCCGCGAAAGTTGTACTTTGCCGGCTCCGGCGGCGCCATCGATTTTGGCCGCTGGCTCGACGATCCGGAAATGACGGTGATCGATCTGGCGCCGCGGCCTGAAACCGGAATGGCCACCGCGATGGGCGACATCAGCATTGCCGGCGTAGCCGGCGCACTGGCGGGGGTAAGTTAAGCCCATGCGCATTACTCTCAATCTCGCCACCCGCCCCTTCGCTGACCTGGGACCGGCCAACAAGCGTCTGCGCATCGGCATGGGCGTGCTCGCCGTCCTCGCCATCCTCCTCGGCCTGGGCCTGCACCTTTTTCACCGCAAAGCCGAAGCAGCCCGCGCCCGCGACCATTCGCTCGACGGCCAAATCGCCCGCATCACCCAGGAACGGCAGGGATACCAGGACCTGATGCACAGCCGGCCAACAACCAGGTGCTGCTCCAGGCCCAGGCCCTCAACAAGCTCTTCGAAGAAAAAACCTTCTCCTGGACGCTGGCCATGGAGGATCTTGAAACCGTGCTGCCCGGCGGCGTGATGGTCTCAACCATCGAGCCGATCCGCGACAAAGGACGGCCACATCACTGCTCCATCTGCACGTGATCGGCCCCCGCGACCGCGCCGTCGAGCTGGTCAGCAATCTCGAGCACTCCAAGCGCTTCCTCTTTCCCCGCATCATCGGTGAAAACTCCGAGGCCACCGGCGGAGCCGGCGAAAAACTGCAACCGGTCAGCGCCTCAAACCGCGTCAACTTCGAACTGCTGGCCGAGTACAACCCAGCCACGCCCGAAGAACGCAAGGCGGCTCGCAAAGCAGTCTCACGCCGCTGAAGAACACCGCCAGCCAGCCAGCGCCTGCGCCGAACGCAGCCGCCGCCCGCCGGAAATCCGGTCAGGCCAGCTCGCTTAAATCAGCCCGCCAGCCCTATACCGGCGCACCCCAACCAGCCGTCTCCTCAGGCTGCGTCTTCTCAGCCCAATTCCTCCTCAGGCAATCCAGTTGCGGCACGCAGGTTACGCGCCGTTGACCCGGCGCAGCCGCAACAACCCCAACGATCCCAATGCAGCGCCCGGAGGCCCGCAATGATCAAACGCCCTTCTGCAATATGGATTGAGCGCCTGACCTCCCCGCTTACCTGGCACCTTGCCGGGTTCGCCGTGATGTTTGTGCTGGTCGTCGTTTTGTCAGTCCGCTTCGGCATGGACTGGGCAGCCACCAACGGCCGCTCCACTGATGCCCTGGCCAGCAAGCAGGTTGAGCTGAAGGCGCAGGAGATGCAAACCGCTCCCTTGCGCGGCCTTGACAAGCGCGTCGAACAGTCCCGCGCGCAGATTCATGCCTTCTATGAGAAGCGCATCCCGCCCAACTACTCCTCCATCGCCAGCCGCATCGGCGAGTTGCAGGTCAACTCAGGCGCGCGGCTCACCAGGGTCCAGTACACGCAAGGCCCTCCCGGCGCCGACCTCACTGAAATCTCCATGGACGCCGGCATCAGCGGCGGATATCCCCAGATCATGCGCTTTGTGAACAGCCTGGAGCGCGACCAGACCTTCTTTGTCATCCGGGCAATGGCATCTGACCGGTCAGCAGGGCGGATTGGTGAACCTGCGGCTGCGCGTCTCCACCTGGCTGCAGGCCGGCCGATGCGGCCGCCAGCGGATTGCCGCCCACGCCGGAGCCCAACGACGCTGCGCCTGCCCCAGCTCCAAACGGAATGGAGGGCAATTAGCCATGGCCCTTCGCATGGGAACGGAAAACAAGCGCCAGGTCATCATTGCCTGCGTACTCTTTGCCATCATCATCGTCATCGCCGGCTTGGAGACTCTTTGGCTCCTCCGGAGGCGCTTCCACGCCCCGGCCCATTCCGGCGCAAACTGCAAGAGGCGCAACGCCCCTGCGGCCGCGGGAACGCTGGACGCAACCGCCGGCGAGAATTCTGCAGGTCCGGACGCGGAAAAGCTGACCAACGAAGGTCTCGACCCCACGGTGCACTTCGATAAGCTGGCCGAGACCGAAGATGTGGAATACGCCGGCACGGGCAGAAACATCTTCTCCGCCGATTCCGCGCCCGCCGTGATCGAAACCCTGGTTAAAGGCCCACGCGCAAACCAGCAGGCAGCCCAGCGCAGTGCCGGCAGGACCGGCGCCTTATGTGCCGCCCAAGCCGCCGGCCATCGATCTGAAGTACTTCGGCTACACCCAGGCCAAGGACAAGTCGCTGAAAGCATTCCTCATCCATGGAGAGGATATTTTCATGGCCAGAACCGGCGAAATTGTGGATCATCGCTATAAAGTGGTCGCCATTCTGCCGGCCAGCATTCAGATCACTGACCTGGGCTACAACAACACCCAGACCCTGCCGCTGTCGGGGAACTGAAGCGCGGCTTTTAGCTACCAGCTTCATGCTTTTAGATGTTTGTGCCTGAATGCGAATTTTCGTATGACCGTGAAACTAATTAGTGTGAGGGAACAGCTAATAGATAGACGCCAGGAGCTGACAGATGATGCCGCGCCCAATCCGCCGCGCCCTAAACCCTCTGAAAAGGGCTACATTCTCATTGCGGTCATCTTCCTGCTGGCGTTGCTCATCCTCGCCATGAGCATTGCCCTGCCCAATATCAGCAAACAGATCGAGCGCGACCGCGAGATCGAGACCATGCACCGCGGCAAGCAGTACGTTCGCGCCATCAAGCTCTACCACAAGAAATTCGGCAACTATCCGCCCAACGTTGACGCGCTGGTCAACACCAATCAGATCCGCTTCCTGCGCAAGAAGTACATTGACCCTATCACCGGAAAGAACGAGTGGAAGCCCATCCACTTAGGCCAGAACAAGCTGCCGACCGCCTTTGGCTTCTTCGGACAAGCCGATAGCCAGCTCGATGGGCGGCATGGGAGGTGCCGGCTGCGGAGGGAGCGGGCTCAATTCGTCCAGCTTAGGCTCCTCCAGTTTTGGCTCATCCAGCATGGGCTCATCCAGTTTCGGCTCATCCAGCTCAGTCAACGGTTCAAGCTCCCCACTGGTCGAACACCCCATGGCAGCTGTCCCCCCGATGCGAGCAGTACAGCAGGCGCATCCGGCAATCGGATCAGGCAATCCAACCGGAGCATCCGGCATTTCCACCGATGCCTCTGGCGGCAACACTGGCGGCACTGGCGGCACTGACTCCAGTTCTTCCAGCGACAGTTCGTCCTCATCGTCTTACCAGTCATCGGGTACGGGGTCAGCGGACAGACCTTCGGCGGTGGGGGCATCATCGGCTTCTCACCCGGCAGCCCCAAGAAGTCCATCCTGCTCTATAAGAAGAAGAATCACTTTAACCAGTGGGAGTTCGTCTACGATCCGGCCCAGGACCAGATGATGCAGATGGGAGGTGGCGCCACCGGCCTGACGCCAAGCAGCTCCATGCCCGGTAGTAACGGCGGCACAGTGGATTCGGCAGCACCTGGCGGAATAGCGGTTTCGGCAACTCGGGCGGATTCGGAACAGCTCAGGGTTCGGCAACTCAGGAAGCAGCAGTTCGGGCAGCGTCATCCGGCGGCAGAACGCTTCCGGAAGCAGCCACCTCGCAGCCGCAGTAGATCGATCCAGCCGGACCATCCTCCCCATCCCGTCCCAACGCAGAAAGGCCCGCGCCCCATCCAGGGTGCGGGCCTTTTGCAGGTGTGATCTGGCCTGAACCAAGAGGCCGAAACGGAGCAGTTAAACGCTAAATGAAGAACCGCAGCCGCAGGTGCTCTTCACCTGGGGGTTCTCAAACTTGAAGCCAGCCGCCTCCAGCGTCTCCACGTAATCCACCGTGCAGCCGTTCAGGTACATCAGCGAAGTAGCGTCCACAAAAACCTGCAAATCATCGAATTTGAAGACCTTATCCATCATGCCGCTCTGGTTCTCAAAAGCCATGGAATACTGGAAGCCGGAGCAGCCGCCGCCCACCACGCCGATGCGCAGCCCCGCGGGGATCGGATCCTGAGTGGCCATGATCTCGCGCACCTTGGCAATGGCCTGAGGAGTCAGGTTGAGGGGGGCTTTCTTTTCGGTTTCCTGTGCGGGTGCGGCGGTCGTGGTGGCCATAGTCTCTCCCATAACGGTGAATGATTTGTCGTACTCCGTAGCTGTACTGTTCCAACTGTACCGCTCTGTGAGCTGGGACACAAGCCCCTTTCAGCTCTTTCATCCCATTAGATGCAACCCGTAGCCTGCAAAGTCGCAGAACCGGCGCCGCGCTCACCTTCCGTTTCAGCCCGCATGCAACAAGGTAAAACTTTGGTTCCCGCCCGCAAAATGCCTGTGATAATTGTCACGACAATGAACCCTGTTTGGGGCTATGATGATCAACCGTACGGCCCCTCTACTCACGAGACCGCGTTTCCGTTACGGACCCGCCGGTATCTGGGATCCCAAAGTTTTATTCGAGAGGTGGAGTATGAGAATCGTTCCTTTAATGTGGTCGTTTGGGGCGCATTGGTCCTGCTGCTGATCATCCTCAAGGTCTATAACTCAAGACTGACCCGCGACGAAGATGACCAGCTCATCCTTGACGATTCTTTCAATCACATAAAGGCCGAGCAGGACATGCTGATGGCAAAAATCCACAAGCTTGAGCCCGTCGTGCGGATAGCCACCGCTTTGGCCGCAGTCGCTACGCTCTTCGTCATCGGCTATTACGTCCTCGACATGGTCAGCCAGCTCAAATAGAGCGCTCGCCCAGCCGCGCATCTGCGCCTGCTGGCCAGCCGGACGTCTGCCTTCGGTCGAGCGCTGCTGGTGTGTTCTCAAGGATAGCCGTTACCCCAATTCCTGTCGGGCGCGGTACAGAATCGCGAGGCGCTCGGGAGCCGCTATGGCGGTTTCCTGTTTCTCCACAAGCAAAAAACCGCTCGGCAGTTTAAACTAATGGGGACGGCATCGATTACCGTCAATTCCCCAGGCCATGCCCCAAAATCCCATCGGCTTTTTTCGACTTTCAGAGAGGATTCAACACCGAATATGGCTCAAATACAAGGACTTGCAGCGCACGCCGCTGGAGCAGAACTGTTGCCTTTTCACTATGACCAGGGCAGGCTGGGCTCCGTTGAAGTGGAGATCGCCATTACCCACTGCGGCGTCTGCCACAGCGACCTCCACTTGATCGCCAACGACTGGGGCATCAGCCAGTATCCCCTTCATTCCCGGCCACGAAATCATCGGCACAGTCTCGGCCGTGGGCTCACGCGTGCGCGCACTCAAGGTCGGTCAGCGCGTAGGCCTCGGCTGGCAATCCAACTCCTGCGGTCACTGCGATTGGTGCACCCGCGGATTTGAGAATCTGTGCCCCGAATAGCGAGGCCACCTGCGTACACCGCAATGGCGGCTATGCTGACAGCGTCCGCGCCAATGCCCGCTTTGTGTTTCCCATCCCCGATGCCATCGTCAGCGAAAACGCCGCGCCCCTGCTCTGCGCCGGCATCACCGTCTATAACCCTATGCGCATCCATGGCGTGAACCCCTCTTCCCGCGTTGGCGTCATCGGCATCGGCGGGCTGGGCCACCTGGCCATCCAGTTTGCTCGAGCCTTCGGCGCGGAGGTAACCGCCTTCTCCACCTCCGCCGACAAGGAAGAAGAAGCGCGCGCCCTGGGAGCGCAACAATTCGTCAACAGCCGCGAATCCAAAGCCATGAAGGAAGTCGCCGGAACCCAGGACTTCATCCTCAACACCGCCAACGCCGACCAGGACTGGGGCGCCTACATCCAGATCCTGCGCCCCACCGGAACCCTCTGTTTTGTGGGTGTTCCACCTTCGCCGGTCGCCATTCAGGCCTTTCCGCTCATCTCCGGCCAGCGTTCCATCAGCGGTAGCCCCATCGGCCCTCCCAAATGCTTGCTGGAGATGCTCGACGTAGCCGCCCGCCACGGCGTAAAGGCCCGTACTGAAGCCTTCCCCATGGCCAAGGCCAACGAAGCCATCGACAAAGTGAAGAAGAACAAAGTCCGCTACCGCGCCGTGTTGACAAATTAACTCTGCGGAGCAAGCAGTTAATAACGGAGGGAGCAGGGGCCTTCAGGCCCCTGATGCGAGCTTCAATCAAAGTGGCTTTAGCCACGGGCCTTAAAATTTCAGCCATGACCAACCTACGCATCGACAAATGGCTATGGGCGGCGCGCTTCTTCAAGACCCGCGCCCTGGCCCAAAAAGCCTGCGAGACTGGGCCGCATTCACTCGGGCGAAATCCCCGCCAAGCCTGCCCGCGAAGTCCGCATCGGCGATATGCTCACGGTCAGGAACGAAGGCGGCGAGTTCCACGTTGAAGTCCTCGCTCTCAGCCAGATGCGCGGCCCCGCCGCCGTAGCGCAAACCCTCTACCGCGAAACCGAAGCCAGCAAAGAGGCGCGCGCCAAAGCGGCCGAGGAACGCAAAGCCATGCAGGAGTATGCGCCCATTCCAGTGCACAGGCCCACCAAACGCGATCGCCGCCGCATCATCCAGTTCCGCGGCGGAAGATAATAGAGGAGAAGCAAGCCCCATGCGATTCGAGATGTTTCTGGCAATGCGGTATCTCAGGGCCAAGCGGCGCCAAGCCGTTGTAGGCGTGGTCACCGCCATCTCCATCGCCGGAGTAGCCGCGGGCGTAGCCGCGCTCATCATCGCCCTCGCCATCACCAACGGCATGCGCCGCGATCTCGAAGTCCGCCTGCTGGGAGCCTCGGCCCATGTCGACCTGATGCGCGTTGAGGCCGACGGCATCCGCGACTGGGAGCCTCTCATCGCTCGTCTCCGCGCCGTCCCCCACGTAACCGCCGCATCGCCCGGAATCTACGGCCAGGTGCTGGTTTCCCGCGGCCCCCGCGCCGGATTCGCCCTCATCAAAGGCATCATTCCCGCCCAGGAGCGCACCGTCAGCAGCCTGCTTGACACCATCACCTCCGGATCGGCCAAAGACCTCAATCCGGATACGACACGCCCCGACCCCTACCAGCCCATCGGCCAGAACGCGGCCAACACGCCCTATCCCGCCCTGGTTCTCGGCAACGAACTGGCCGAGCAGATCGGCGCCCAGGTAGGCGACAGCGTGCTGGTCACCAGCCCCCAGGGCGAACTCACCCCGCTCGGCCTCGCTCCCAAATACCAGCGCTTCCGCGTAGCCGGCATCTTCCACTCCGGCTTCTACCAGTACGACGCGGCCGAGGCCTTCATGCGCCTCAGCGACGCCCAGCGCCTCTTCAGCGAGCCTGACCTGCTCTCCGTCATCAGCTTCAAAGTCGACAATCTTGACCGCGCCCCTCAAATCGGCCGCGCCATCGAGAAAGCCGCCGGCCGCGGCTACATGACCACCAACTGGATGGAGCAGAACCGCGAGCTCTTCCGCGCCCTCAAGCTCGAGCAGGTAGTCACCTTCATCGTCATCGCCCTCATCGTCATCGTAGCCGCGCTCAACATTCTCATCGCCCTCACCATGATGGTGATGGAGAAGACCCGCGACATCGCCGTCATGATGAGCTTCGGCGTCGACCCCAACCAGGTCCGCCGCATCTTCCTGGTGCAAGGCCTGCTCATCAGCTCATCGGCACTGCGCTTGGCCTCGTCCTCGGCTACTTCGCCGCCTGGGCCGGCGGCCACTACCACTTCATCCATCTCTCCGCCGAAGTCTACTCCATCGACACGCTGCCCTTCGCCCCCCGCCCGATCGACGGCGTAATCGTAGCCGCGGTCTCCATCGGCATCTCCCTGCTGGCCACGCTCTACCCCTCATCCGCCGCCGCAAGAGTACTGCCCGCCGAGGCGCTGAGATATGAATAATGGAAGAGTAAGGAGTGACGAAAATGCAAAGAAAAGCCCTTGGAGTATGCCTCTGGTGTTTATCCGTTTGGCTTTTTGTCAGATAGTTACTGTTCTGCGCAGCACATGAATGCAAAAGATGGCCCCTGTCAGGAACCTGCATCTGGAGCCGAAGAAACAACCTGTTTTTATGATGCATTCAATAAATCGGATGCAGAATCTGAATCAGTTCTACCGTCGAGTTCAAACTGTCGTGGGCGGCGAAGAACCTCGCGAAGCTGAAAGTAGCTCAGCGGCTTTGGATTCAGTTTCGAGACGCAAATTGTTCAGCTGAGCAAGAACTTTACTCGGGTGGCAGTGCCGCTTCGATGGTTAAGTTTGCTTGCCTCGAAGCGGTCACAAGGCATAGAACAGAAGAACTCAATGTAATGTATGGATGGCGACTGGAAAAGTGGTCCAAATGAATGAGACGCTGTCCCAACCTCCGACATCCGTTTTTGAATCATCGCCAATATGGCACGAGTCGATAATGAATTGTGAAAAAACTTTTGACTCGTAATTTATTCCGTGCCAAGGTTCATTCATGCCCTCGATCAATATCAGTCAATTACGCAACACACGCCAGTTAATGGCCTGGCTCAATGCCGGACTGACCGTTGAGCTTCGTCGGAGGGGGCGCGTGATTGCCCATATTATTCCTGTGCAACCGACAGAGCATCACCACGCGCCACTGATGATCCCATGTCGCCGGAATACTTACTGCGGCGTAATAATCCCGCCCAGCGCATGACGCCGCGGCAGCACAATCCCGCGATGATCGACCTCCGCCGCAGGCCCGCCAATCTGATCGACAGCCGGCAAACTGGCCCGCTCAATCAATGCCCCTCCACAAGCAGGGCACCAATCGGCCAAGGTTTTTTCGTCAATCACCGCCCGGCATTGGCTGCAAACTCTCTCCATACTCAAAAGACTACCCGATCGCCCATTTCCCCCAACGAATCTCCCAATTTTCGGCATCTCATTTGCAGAAAATAGCCTTTCCCCGGCGCACAATTGGAATAGGAAGGACGACCGCGGTAGTGCACAATCATTTCATAGCACCGTCCATAACCGGGGACGCCTGTAACTGCACGTAACCTGTTTATTATATAGAATCTGCAAATAACCTGATTAGAATGAAACTTTACAGAAACGGGTGGGGGGTACCCCCCTCCGAGGTGGTATAAATCGGTCCGATGTCCGACATTTTAGACCGGCCTCATCTCGCCCGGTAAACTAAACCTATGCACTCTCCCGTTCGCCTGGTGGCAATCGACATGGACGGAACCCTGCTGCCCACCTTTGCCCGGGAGATCAGCCCGCGCACAGTAGCGGCGCTCAACGCCGCACAGAAGGCAGGAATCACGCTGGCCATCGCCACCGGCCGCCGCGTGGCCTATGCCGCTCCGCTGCTCGAGGGCCTGGGCCTGCGAGCGGATACGCCTCTGATTACGTCCAATGGCGCAGTGACCCGAACTCTGGGAGGCGAGCCGATCGACCGCTGTCATCTCCTGTCGCAAACCGCGCGCGGGCTGTGCAGTCTGCTCCGGCCGTACGGAGCCCTGGTCTTCACCTTTGACCGTCCGGGACGCGGCGAGTTGGTCCTCGAAGATCTGGACCAGGCACATGGACGAATCGCCCTGTGGATCGAAGCCAACCGCAACGCCATTGAAGTGGTCAAGCCGCTGGAGCGGGCGCTCGCAGACGGCGAGGATCCAATTCAGGGCATGGTAGCCGGCGATCTGAACCGGGGTAAGAAAGGCCGAAGAAGCGCTCAAGGCCAGCGAGTGGGCCGGCAGTTGCGAGTGCGTCAAAACCGAGTACCCGGCGCGCGACATCTCGGTCCTTGACCTGATGCCGCCCGGAGTCACCAAGGGCTGGGCGCTCGAAGCGGCTCGCCACCCGGCTGGGCATCGACCGCAAGGAGACCATGGCCATTGGCGATAACTGGAACGATGTGGATATGCTGGAGTGGGCAGGTCAGGGCGTGATCATGGGCAATGCCGCCAGCGAGCTGCGCGACCTGGCCAAAACGCGCGGCTGGAAGCAGGCCCCGCCCAACGACGAAGACGGCGTAGCCGTGGTGCTGGAAGCTGAATTGGCCAGGCAGCAGGCTTTCCGTCGCCAAAGCGTGAACGCAAAGTATGATTGGAGTGCGATTGGGAATGCGTAGAACTCTCTTCATCACGGCGTGCAATTCTGGCAGCCCTCGCTCCGGCGGCGCAGGCAGGCGAGCGCGTGACCCTGCGCAATGGCTTTGAGATGCGCTGCGACCATCACGCCGTGGTTGATGGCCGCACGCGTCTCTATCTCAGCACCGGCGAAGACAACTACATTGAATTCGCGCCGCAGGAGATTGCGGATTTTGAGAAAGTTCCCGATCCGCCTCCGCCGCCGACCCCCGCGGAGAAACCGCCGCGGACTTTACCGGCAAGAGCCGCTCGGACGCAAAACTCAACCCGGCGGACCTGCACGAGATGCTCGTCAAAGCCGGCAGCGAACATAACCTCGATGTTGACCTGCTGGCCAGCCTGGTGAAGGCCGAGAGCGGCGGCAACGCGCACGCCGTAAGCAGCGCCGGCGCACAGGGCCTGATGCAGTTGATGCCGGGAACAGCCACCGATTTAGGCGTGAAAGACAGCTTTGAGCCCGCGCAGAATGTGCGCGGCGGCACCGCTTATCTGGATGAGCTGCTCACCCGCTACCACGACAATCTGCGCTCTGGCGCTGGCCGCCTACAACGCCGGCCCTGAGGCGGTGGACAAGTACCACGGCATTCCGCCCTATCACGAGACCCGGGTCTATGTGGCGCGCGTGATTCACGAGTTCAACCGCCGCGTGCTGGCGCGCGAGGCCGAAGCGAAACGGTCAGCCGCGCAGGCCAAGACTTCTCAAAACTGAATTCTTGGTTAATCTCCAACTCGAGTTTGCTGAATTAGAAGCATAAGAGAGTTCCACGTGAAACCGCATCCGGGCGTGGCTACCCTCTTTTATCCTGGTTCGCGCTATGCAATTTCAGGCTCCACAGGGTTTGCATTGCCGCCCTTACCGCTACTGCCCCGATGCTAAAATAGGGCTTAACGATTGACCACCATAAATGAGACCTTATGTCTTTTGCCATTCGAACCCTGTCCCGGCGTTCAGTCCTTGCTACGCTCGCCGGCGTCACCGGCCACGCTTTTGCCCAGAGTTTTCTCCCTGGTATTCCCAACATGGTCTCAAGGGAGACAACGATCCAGGCCGGACCGAGTGCGGCGTGGGCGCCCTCATGCCGTGGGCCGACGGACTCTATGCCGTCACTTACAACTCCTCCGGCAAGGGCACGCGGCAATGGACTCGGCCTCTATCGCATCGATGAAACGCTGAAGCCGTCTTTGCTCGACGTTCATCAACGGCGTCTTCGCCAACCGCTTCATCCACCATCACTCCAATCAATGCATCATCGGGCCTTACATCATCGACGCCGATGGAAAGTGGCGGCGCATTGAAGACCTCGTCGGCCATCGTCTCACCGCCACCATGCCGCACCTCACCGATCCTGAGAATCGCGTCTACTTCCAAACCATGGAAGGCCTCTTTCTTGAGATGGACATCTACCGACCTGAAGCCGCGCCTGCTGTTCAATCTCACCGCCGACATGAACATCACCGCAGCAGCCGCACTTCAAGGGCGGCTATACCGCGCAGCATCGCGTAGTGGTCACAAATAACGGCTTCTTCGAGTATGGCCAGACCCAGGCCGGGCCTCTTTGAATGGGACGGCGGCAAAAGCTGGCGCCGCATCTCTGATAAGCCGCATATGGACGTGGCCGCCCGTGAAAATTTCGGCAATGTGATGTTTACCTCCGGCTGGGACGAGCGCTCGGTCCTCTTTGAAGCGCTGGTGAATGGCGAGTGGCAGCACTACCGTCTGCCCAAAGCCTCCCATGCCTTCGAGCACGGCTGGCAGACGGAGTGGATGCGCATTCGAGAGATTGAAACCGAGCACTACATGATGGATATTCAGGGCATGTTCTATGAGTTGCAGCCCTTCGCCTTTGAAGGCCGCATCTGGGGCGTGAAGCCGGTCTGCCAGCATCTGCGCACCATTCCGGATTACTGCAGCTTCCGCGGACTGCTGGCGCATCGGCGGCAATGAAACCACGCCCAATGAAGATAACAATGCCGTGGTGGGCCAGCCCCAAAGCGGCATCTGGTTTGGCAAGTCGGACGATCTATGGAGCTG
The DNA here is from genome assembly GCA_963724755.1 of uncultured Acidobacteriaceae bacterium. GTDB lineage: Bacteria > Acidobacteriota > Terriglobia > Terriglobales > Acidobacteriaceae > Telmatobacter. The sequence continues at coordinate 190,700 of CAVRVZ010000007.1, read as the reverse complement.
GGGTCAGCCTCAAGGCTGGGGTGGTCCCTGGCGCAATGACCTGGTTACCGCCGGGCGCCCTCCGATCCATTCCTCTTTACCGACTTTCGCCGCAAAATGCTGCACCTGGTCTCGGAGAAAAGCGCCGAGGTTGAAATCCAGATCGACTTTCTTGGCGATGGAACGTGGGAGAAATATGAAACCGTCAAGCTGAACGGAGGCGAATACCATCCCGTTTTCTTCCCCGATGCGTTCAGCGCGCAGTGGGTCCGTCTGATTCCAAGCGTCTCATGCAAAAATGACCGCGGAGTTCATATTTACTTAGAATCGAGATGCAGCATCCCAGACCCCAAAAGCAGACCTGAAGTAGTGATAAGTCAGCGCATCTCTAAAGAGCAAAGCCCGCGATTCCCCTCGACTTGCAGAGCAGCAAAAACTCTCGCATTTTCAAAGCAGTGACTTGTGCAGAGCTTCCTTAATCGAAAAATTCCTTCACTGACGAGTGCTGAGCTGCTGCGCATCCTTTACAAGCGGCGCATACTTTTTAAAGAGCGCACGGCTCATCACAAAGTAATCGCCACTGGGCTTGACATCGTAATTTCCGCCGACAGTGGTCGCAAAACTCCAGTTGTGGTCGTGCCACTGTTTTTCAAGCTCCGCTCGATCTACAGGCTTCCCGCCTTTCAATTCCACCAGTGTGGCGTCGATCAACATTTGCCAGCGCGGCAGATAGTAATCGCGCATCAACCCGTTCCACTGCCGGCCCGCGTAATCGGGATCATCCTTAAGCAATCCTCCGCCCCAGACGGTAAGGATGGTGCGGGCGTTCTGTTCGTAGTATGACTGTTCGTCCTTATTCGGCAGCCCACGATTTGGCATCGGCAATCCATTTGCCCAGCATGAATTCGGTTCGGGTACCCAGGAATTGGTCGATGTCCCGGCCCAGTGCCATGAATTCGTCGGCGGACTTTTCGAATGCCGCGGCATCTTTCCGGTCGTAGGCCATTGCCATTTGTTCGCGTAGGGTTAAGCCGATGTTTCCCAATGCCTGACGAGTCGTGTCAACCAGGTCCCGCTGGTAAGCGCTGGATTCCCTGGCCTTAGGACCGGCTTGCAGGAACAGATTCCACGCTCGCATTAAATCGGCATTGTTATAAGGAATCTCGTAGAGAAAGCATCGTATTGGGATCTCCGCGCAAGCTCGGATTGCGCTCCTGAAAAATCACCCCATGCACCACCGATGGGGTCGCCTTTATCCACCAGGATTTTTTTGCTAAGGATATCCCACGCCTTCTCGACATTTGCGTCCGATCCGCCCGACCGCGCGCGCGCTTCATCACGTATCCATGCCGACAAGTCCATGTTGCTGCCGGCCCAGACACGGTCAAATAGCATTTCATACACCACCGGGTTGTTTAAACCTTCCAGCGTGGCGCCCACGCCGGCGAAGTTGGTCAAGAGCCGGGTCGTTGATCGCGGCCGTCAGGCGCTGATTGATCTTGTTGACAGGTCCCACCAGATACGTATTGCCGCCGAAGTTTCCCAGGTAACTCCCATATAAAGGGCGCGCCGTAAAATGCCTTAGTCCCACGGAACAATTCGTGATTTTCACATTCGTAATCGATCAACACCATGCGTCCTTGCGGCACGGCGCCGATCATGGCCGAGAGCCGTGCGTCATTCCATTGCGCCATTAGCCCTAAACGTCCAGGCCATCTGCAACCAGATCGCGTCCGGGATCAACTTGCGCCATCCCGCCGTAAATCGCCCGCGCCACATTTGCCAGATAGGACGGCTCCCAGCTCGGAGGAGTGATTTCGTTAAATGGGTCGGTTCCGTAGTAATGGCTAGTGCCGTATTCCTTTGGTCTGTTCCCGCAGGAATCTTGTCGCGATTTCCTGGAATTTCGGGTCCAGCGGGTCGAGGAACCAAGTAGCGTAGTCGGCGGGAAAATCCGCCCAGCCCGGGAGGAATGGGTACGATCTTCATCGCCGGCTGCTTGGCTCTGCAGCGCTTCAGGCACGTGGCCGGCAAAGGCGGGGAGCACGGGCGACATTCCGAGTTGACGTTCGCGCGCCAATATCTGCTTCTGCAAGTCATGCTGGCCGTCAATGTAACTTTGCGGCAGCGGGCCGTCCCACTTTGTCAATGTTAGCCATGCGATGCCATGGCAGTTGAGCCGGGCCGGTGAAGAACGCGCGGATTTGCTCATCGCTCAAACCATATTCGCGCCAAACCTTCTGCCAAATGTATTCAGTTGCCGGTTTGAGCAAGCGGCAAATTGATTCCGTTGAGCGCCATCCAATCGATGGCACCGCTCCCAGTCGCGCCAGCGCCAGAACGGCATGGTATAGCCGAAGGTGCAATAGTTTAAGAAAAACCTGTCTTTCAGCTTGGTCGTCTCGCGGATTTTCCTGGTCCGGCAACGGCAACTTGGCCGGCAACTTCACGGCATCGTCCGCGTACCAGGAAACGTCCACGAAAGCCGACGTGCTTCAAATACCAGTTAAATGCGACTGCCTGCGAAAGCGGTCCATCGCCGCGCAACACGATCTTGCCATGCGAGCCCCTCGACCTCGAAAACATTCTCTCCGGCGGGCGGGACGATGGTATCGATAACAAAGTCCTTGACGTGGCCCGGCGCGATGCGCTCAATCAGGTCTTGAACCGCGGCATCCGTTTCAACGGCGCGTGATACCGATGGGAGGAAGAACATGACGATCAACAAGTTTGTTCCAATCAAACGTTTCATGTTATTGAACCTTTCGAATCGGAGTTCCCCTTTCGCATTACCGGCTGCCGGGGCTTGTTAACTCTACCTCAGGGTCTAGTGACTCCGAGCGTCTCATGCAAAATGACCGCGGAGTTCATGTTTACTTAGTATGAAGTTCTCAATGCGCCGATTGCCGCCCTGCACAGTCTCAGATATACCCGTCCTCAGTCAGCATATACGCAACGATGAGCTTCGTCGGCGAATGCTTCGATCAGCTTCAAATCGGCGTCAAAGAAATGATCCGAGGGGCAAAGAATGTATCCGCCGCCCTCGCCCGCAGCCTCAAAGCAGGCGCGAACGGCAGCCCGCGTCTCTTCCGGTGTGCATCCGATCAGGTAATGAAACTGATCGAATCCTCCGATCATGCAAACCTTTTCGCCAATCCGCTTCTTGGCCTTGGCCAGTTCCATATCTCCGCCCATGCCGGGAGGAGTGAGCGTTTCCATCGCATCCGGCTTCATGGCCGCGATCCGTTCCAGAATCGGCATCATGCCGCCGCAGGTGTGGTAAACGATCCGCTGCCCAGCCTCGTGCGCCAGCGCAATCAGTTCCGAATCATAGGGAGCAACAAATTTGTCGAAGATCTTCGGCGAAATAACGGTCGTGGATGCAGACCCGCCGCCAAGTTCCACCAGGTCAAGTTTCGCTCCCGCCATCGAGCGAATATAACTCTGCTTGCGCCGGAAAAGGATGCGCAGAAACTCATGCACCCACTCCGGATCGTCATAAGTGGCCATGATAAGCTGCTCGGTCCCGTAGAGGCAGCACGCATCCTGCCAGGTTCCCGGCTGGCCGAAGACTTCAAAGCAAGGCACGTGACTGCGCACCAACCCGCGCTCGCCATACTCCTCGGCCACGCGGTTAACCGCCTCCACGTCGCACAGCGAATGCGTTGCAAATTCGCCGATCAGCTCAATATCTTTTTTCTCTTTGACCGGATGCTCCACAACCCACGTCGTCTGCACATTGGATTGCGTAGTCATGGACAGCGTGCCCTTGGGCGTCTCAAACCGATAGCGCATCGCCTGACCGTCCGCGTTGGAAATGTCTTCGGGCATAGATCTTCCAACGATCCGACCAAACCCGCCGCGCCTCAAGAAATCCCGGCTCTCCCTGCTGAGGGATCGAAATAATCTCCTACTGCTACGTTGGGTTTGTGGCAGACGGGCCAGCGTAATCGCATCCAGATCGTAATGCTCAAAAAATTCCTGGCTCGATTGGCCGCCAAAATATTTGTCAAGAAAATACTGCATCAAGTGATGCGTGGTCACGGGCAGCCGGTCCGGTTTTTCGTGCCGCAAGGCCGCCAACAGCCGTTCTTTATGCGTCATCGTCATTTTGCTTTCATTCCGTATCCGCGCTGCCTATCGAATGACTGCGCGCGGGTTCCAGGGAACCCTGATTAACTCTTGCTCTCCATTGGGCATTCCCTCAGGGGCTAAAGCCCACGTTATTTTTGTTGCACTTGCGGCACGGCTAAAGCCGTGCCCTTTCAAAACGCCTACTGGTTCTAACTTTCCTTGATCGTGACGCCGTTGGCGCCCGCGGTCAGATTGTATTGTTTGTCGCGGTAGAGCAGCCCGGTGAGCCGTCCCTCAAAGCCGGAAGGCAGGCAGGGCTCGGCAAGCACACGCTTGCCCGTCCAGTCCGGCTGGAATCCGAAGAACGAGCCCAGAATCAATTCGGCGAAAACGGAATCCTGCGCCATATTCGTGACCATAGTCTCACGACCGGCAACGCGCACCGGATCGTCCCATTTGCGGCCCATCAGCTCATGCGCCTGCGCATAGGGTCCCTCGTGAGTAACTCCCTCAAAGCGATAAAAAGCATCCAGCGCCTTGCCGCGGTAACCGAGCGTGCAAAGCGCCTCCAGCGTGAGCGGCGGCCATTCGTCATAAGCGCCCATGGGGCCGTGGTCGGGACGGTCGGAGTCGGGCGCCGCCGGATCACGCAAGGAGAGAGCGCGCATCCAGTGTTCGGTGATGAGCTCGCGCTCGGCGAAGGCCATCATCTCCTTGCGCATCTGGGGAGTAAGATCGTCCGCCATCCACTTGGTGATGGTGATGAAGTCATAAACGTGACGCACCTTGAAGAGCCGGCCGTCAGGCTGCACGCAGTTCCAAACTCCTTCGCCCGGCACATAGAGCTTCAGTACGGCAGCGGCCAGAGTCTTTGCTTCCTGGCGCAACTCCGCCGCGCTAACGGCATCGCCGCGCCACTCCAGCAGCGTAGCCAGCAAGCGCATCATTCCCACGTTGGCGGCATTCAGCGAGGCCACCTGGTGCATGTACGTCGGATCGCATTCCAGCAGGTTCTCGGCTTTGCCGTAATCCGCCAGCTGTCCGCCCTTGGGAACCAGCTTCTTCCAGCCGGTGGCCAGGTCCTTCATGTGTTCGAGAACCGTCTTGTCTAAAACTTTTTCGTCCAGCAGCCCGTAGTCGCCGGTGACGCGCAGGTGGCCCTGGAGCATGGCAAAGATGGAGAGGTCGTTGGCCGCATACCAGACGCCGCGACCCTCGCCGCTCATGTAGTCGCGCGCATACCATTTGTACCTGTCGATGGCGAGCCAGCCCTTCAACATCTGGCGCATCATCTCCGGATCGAGCAGCGACATAAGAAACAGCGTATTGTCCCAGAAGTAAGCCAGCGTGACGGCATACTGCGGTCCGCCGGTTACCGTGATGCGCGGCTGGATGGGAAGGTTGGTGCGCATCATTTGCAGGCGTGACAAAATGCTCATGTAATAAACGCGCCGCATCTTTGCGTCGGAGGTAGCCAGCACCGGCAGGTTGCCGGAGTAGAAGCTATTGCGCGGCACAAAGGCGTCGGCGTAGCGCTTCTCCCACAGCGTCCTGGCCTGGTCGAAGTGCTTGGCGAAATCCAGCGCCCACCTGCGCGCTACGATGATGGTTTCGTTTTCGCCGCTGCCCACCGCCATCAGGTAATCGATGGTCCTTTCCTGCCCTGGATCGAGCGCAACGTTCCAGGTGGCGCGGCCGTGATTGCCCAGAGCTTCCAAATTATCGGGCGGCGCGGTAAATACAAACGCTACGCGCGCCGCAGATTTTGCGTGGCGAATGAGCACCTCGGCCTTCTCGACGTAACCATCCGAGACCAGCGCGGCTGCAAAATCGTACTGCTCCTGATCCGTGGGCCGGGGAAAACTCCAGTCCCAGCCGGAATCGTAGCGGGCGATGAATCCATTCAGCTCCGCGCTCACCGCCAATTGCCGCGCCGTGCTGAGCAGGTTCTTCAATTTGATGCGAAACAGGACTCCCTGGTTTTCAAAGACCATGCGGACGCAAGTCTCCACTTCCAGACCCGCGGTGCGGCAGCGGCGAAGAAGCTGATATGCATACCACCGGCTCTCATCGGCCCTCATCATTTCTTCGCCGTTGATGCGCAGATTGCCGCTGTGGCCGCCCTGCGAATAGGGCGGGAAGGTCAGCTCCTTCACCGCCAGCAGGTTATCCGTGGCTTGCAGAGCGCCCCAGAAATTATTGATTGCCGGATTGTTTCCGAGAGCGCTCATGCGCATCCAGTCGCCGCTCAGATCGTCCAGGGAAAGAATCCCCTGTTCATATGCGCACGGTTCACTCTCCGCCCGCAAGAGCTCAGGATCGATAGCCCAGCCGCCGGTAGCGCACACCAGACCAGTGGTCATAAGGCCCTGCAGCAAATTGCGCCGGGAGATGGAAGCTGGTGATGCAGCGGAAAGATCTTCAGGGTTGGAACTCATGACGGTTTGTTCCTCAAAAAATAATTCAAAGCCCGGACCGCATCTCTTCGCGGAACCAGAAGACGGATTTCAGGCGCCTGGATGAATCCCAAGAATTGTACCCCTTGAGAGAACCCGCTGCGTGCAACGAAAATCACCTCCGGGCCCGCCGGCGAGGTCAATCAGAGCGAAAGGCGGAGATCGGCATCAATTGTTTATATGCCCCGCCCGCCATACTCGATAGAATGAGGTAAGACTTAGGCAGAACGGAGATCGCTTGAAGAAGAACCGATTGATTCTGGCAGCTGCGGTGCTTGCAGTGTTGGCCGCACTGGCAATGTACGAGCAGCATTTACATCCCTTCGACTTCCAAATGCTTCTCGAGCAGTTCCAGCAGGCCGATTGGCGCAAAATCGTACTGAGCGCCGGGTTCATCTATTCCGCCTACGCATTCCGCAGCGTCCGCTGGGCCCAGCTTCTGAAGCACAACAAAGTGGTTGGTCCCTTCTCGCTGCTCGGTACCCAGGTCATAGGCTTTACTGCAATTGCTCTGATTGGCCGTGTTGCCGACCCGGTTCGTCCCTACCTTGTATCCAAAAAGACGGGCCTTCCGCTCAGTTCACAAATTGCCGTCTACGTTGTTGAACGTCTCTTCGATGCCGGTTCCATGGCGCTGATCTTTTCCGTGGCAATGCTCTCCGTCCCCTATGAAGTGTTAATCAGAGTAACGAGCCACTCGCACCTGATCTCCCTCCTGGGATCGCACTCGCCTCTCCTGGCGGCATTCGCCGCGCGTTACGGCGGTTTGGTGCTGACGCTGCTCGGAGCACTTTTTCTTGTGACCGTTCGCCTGGCAGGCAACACCATGGCGTCGATGGCCGAGATTAGTCTTGGGTTGCTTTCAAAGAAGCTCGGCACGGCTGTTGCAGAAAAGATTCGTGCCTTCCATGCCGGCCTTGACACCATGCGAACCTTCGGAGAATTCGGGGTTACCGCGGGGCTTTCGATTTTCATGTGGCTTCTGATTGCCGCGGCCTACTTCGAAGGCATTCAGGCATTTTCCGGCAGTCCTGAGCTGGCTGCCGTCACGCCCTCCAAATGCGTACTCCTCATGATTGCCAGCGGCGGAGCCAGCATCTTCCAGTTCCCTGTTCTAGGCTGGTTCACCCAAATTGGCATGGTGGCCGCGGCCATCACCGGCTTTCTTGGCGCGGCTGCCGAGGCCGCCACCGCCTGCGCGGCCACACTGCTGCTTACCACCTTCCTGGGCATCGTCCCCGTCGGCCTGGTCTGGGCGCAGTTGGACCACGTAAGCCTGCGCAAGGTGACCGTGGAAAGCGAGCATGCGGAAGAAGAACTGGACGAAGAGCAAACCCCGGAACTGTCCGGCAGAAGCATCCGCAAGCAGGTAGCCAGGAATCAATAGAATCAAAGAGATTTTGAGCCCGGAATCTGCGGCACATTCGCAGCGTTGGCAATCGCAGGCCTCGTGTAGCGGATCGTATCCGGCCCCACAGCGCCGCCCGTCATCAGCATGCTCATGGCCTGCTCCATATTCAGGTCGGTCTCGGTGACGCCCTCAATGGGAAGAATCTGCAGGTAGGCTGAGGTCGGGTTGATGGCGCACGGCACCAGGACCGCGGCCAGCAACTCGCCGCTGGTGGAGTCGGTGTAGGTGCGGGTCAGGAATCCAATGCTCTTCTGGCCCACGATGGGGAAATCGATCAGCACCACGCGCTGGCTGGTCTCTTTCTTGGCCATCATGCTGTCAAGCAAGCTGGCGCACCGACGTGTAGACCTTGGCCACAAAGGGCAACCGCTCCAGAATCGCCTCAAAGAGGTTGAAGGCCTGACGGCCGATCACCAGCGAGGTAACCCGGCCCACCACGTAAAGCACAACCAGGGTGAGCACAATAGCCATCACCGACTGCAACCACGGCTGGTGTAGCCAATGCCGCGGGAAAGATCGCCGCAAAGAACTGCACCACCGGCAAACCCGCCTTGGCCAGCGTGCCCAGGAGGAAGCTGAAGATCAGGTAGGTAACGAACAGCGGTCCGATGGTGATGATGCCGGCCAGGATGTTGCGTTGCAGGCTGCGCAGCGTATGGGCAAGAACTGGTTTCACGCGTCTCTCCTGATTACAAGGATAGGTTACGAGAATACGCGAAAATGCCTCTCTCGGCTGTGCAGAACCGGATCTCCGCCACTTGGCTTGCGGGCTTGAGAGCCTGATGTGCCGGTCCGGCCGCGGGCGCGATCGGATTTCCGCTGGGATTGACGAGTGAACCGCTTTGGAGCAAACTGCGGAAGTCTCTCATTCCGTGCGAATTCCTATATATACTCGTATTCCTGTTATAAGATGGAGGAAGGAGGCAGATGAGCGATTCTGAGGGTTTTGGCTTGAACCGGCCAAATAGCCCGCGCCGCCGGGGTACAAACCCTGACCAGCCGCATCCGTCTGCCGTCGGATCCCCGCTCCCGATCGGGGGCGGAGGCGCATCTCCCATCTCACAACACCAGGCGATACGCAGCGCTTCACCAATGCTCCGCCTCCGCCAGGACGCACACTGGCCAACTCCTCGGCGGATTCCTCGCAGGATCTGCCCACCAGTCTGCAACGAGCCCTGAGCGCGGTGCGCTCATGGCTGCCCTTGGTGCAGCGCATTCTGCCCATGCTCGACGGAAACTTCGGCACCGCGGTCTCCAATATCCTGACCCCCTATCCTCAGCACACGCCCCCACCCACCCCGCAGGTCAACCTTGAACCCATTGAGGACAGCCTGGCCGAGCTGCAGACGCAGCACCTGGATCTGCGCAATCAGGTCGCGGAGCAGAATACCTCAATCAAGCGGGTTGAAGACCAGCTGGAGTTGGTGCGCGAAGCCACAGACCGCAATACCCTGGAGCAGCAGGAATTGCTCGAAGACCTGAAGGGCGTCGGCAACAAAGTCAATGTGTATGCCCTCGTTCGCACTGGCCCTGCTGGTCATTTCTGTCCTCCTGAATGTGATTCTTTACCTCCACATCCAGCGCGTTTTGCCCTAACTTAATCGGTAAACCTTGAGCAAATCAAAGGAAGACCGTATGAAAATGCAAAGTATTCGACTCATTGCAGGCTACTTATCCGCTTATCGCGGAGCACACTGCAAATTGGACTGGCTGCCTAAAAAGAGGCAATTGTAGTTTCATCAATTAATTTGTTGTTTATATGAATACTGATTTGTAGGTTTTTGCTACCATTTGCGACCTTCGTCATTTGAGTGTTGCCAGCCGCATTTTCAGAAGGTTAATATCGCGTTAGTCACCCGTAAGTTCACCCGGATATGCTCGCGACGATCCGGACAGATGCCTTCTATGCGGTTGTGTCCACATCTACACAGCTTCACCAAACTAGCGGCGCTTATAAGCGCGCGCAGACGGAGTGTCTCCACATGGCATGGTATGCCTATTGTATCGGTGAAAAACTAGCTTTTCCTGAATTGGCCCGTCATCGCAAACCCGTTCCGATGGAATCCGTACTCGGAGTCAGCGGCAATCAAGTATTTCTTTATCCCGCCAGTGACCTGGCCGTCATCGTCAGCGAACATAACCCGGCTGAGACCCTGAACCAGAAATCCGGCGTGGATCACGCCAGGGTCATTGCCGACTGTTTCCAGCATTCCACCATCCTGCCCTTCCGCTTCGGAACCGTCTTCAACGACGACGACAGCCTTCGCAAGTCCATCCGCTCAAACCAGCGCCAGTTTCTCGGCAATATCGACAAACTGCGCGGCAAGACCGAGATGCACCTGAAGGTCCTGGTCGACGGCGGTTGCAGCCGCGAGAGCGATCGGCAAGCGCCGACCGAGGGCGCGGGCCGGCAGTATCTCACCAACCTGCGCGAGAGCGCGGCCCGCACCCGCGAGCGCCAAACCCGCGCCCGCGCGGTCAGCTTCCAGATGCACAGGCTCTTCCTGCCTTTGGATGAAGAGGTAAGCTGCCGGCTGACTGAAAGCGGCAAGATGATGCTGGATATTGCCCATCTGATCGACCGCAAGTACGTCGAGCGCTATCAGAGCAAGTTCGCAACCACCAGCGCCATGATGCGGGAGTGCCAGATGCAGCTCTCCGGCCCCTGGCCGCCTTACCATTTTGTGCACCGCCTCACCCGCCCGGCCCATCCGCAGCCGGCCACGGGCGTTCCGGCCCAGGTGCTCGTTCCCATGCCGGTCGTCCAGCATGCCGGAAGTGGAGCCGCTGCCGGCATAAGGCGCACGCCTCAACCGGCTCTCGCCCACTGGGCATCTCGCTCAGTTTTAGCGTCTCCGTTCTTGCGCGCATGGTCGACCCGATCAGGACATGGCACAATCTGCCGATGCTCGCATCTGCCTATCTCCTGTCTTTTTCCTTCACAGATCGCGCCAATTCGGCCCAAAGCCAAGATCGGCCAGCAGCGGAACGTTGAGCTTCACAACCCCTTCCATCTCCGTCCGCACCAGCGTCTCCACCTCAGCGGTCTCCTCCTCGGGAACTTCGAAGAGCAATTCATCATGCACCTGCAGGAGCATGCGCGTCTTGAGCTTGCGCTCCGTCAGCTGGCGGTCGATGGCAGATCATGGCCAGCTTGATCAGGTCGGCTGCGGTGCCTTGGAGCGGAGTATTGATGGCCGTCCGCTCGGCGAATCCGCGCTGATTCGGATTGCGGCTCTCGATGTCGGGAATCGGCCTCACCCGCCCGAACAGGGTCCGCACCTGGCCCTCTTTCCGCGTCTGCTCCAGCGTCTTTTCAATGAAGGCCTTCACTCCCTGGTAGCGGGCAAAATAGCGCTCGATATAAGCTCGCGCCTCGGCCTGCGGAATGCCCAGTTGGGCGGCCAGTCCAAAGGCCGAAATCCCGTAGACGATGCCAAAATTGACCGCCTTCGCCCGGTTGCGCGTCTCCTTGTCCATGGTCTCGGCCGGCACGCCGAAGACTTCGCTGGCGGTGAGGGTGTGAATATCTTCGTTGTTCGCGTAGGCGCGCACCAGCAACGGATCGCCGCTGAAGTGCGCCAGCAGCCGCAACTCGATCTGCGAATAGTCCGCCGAGAGCAGTTGCGTGCCGGGCGCAGCCGTAAAAGCCGCGCGAATCTCCCTGCCCAGTTCCGTGCGGATGGGAATATTTTGCAGATTCGGATTGACGGAGGAGAGCCGTCCCGTCGCCGTGGCCGCCGCCTGAAAGGTCGTATGCACGCGCGAATCGGCATCGGCAAGCAGCGGCAGCGCGTCAATGTAATTCGACTTGAGCTTTGAAAGATGCCGGTATTCGAGCACCAGCCTGGGAACTTCATGCTCTTCCGCCAGATGCTCCAGCACATCCTGCGCCGTTGAAACTGCCTTGCCCTTTCCCCGGCTGGCCGGAGCAGGCAGGCCGAGATGCACAAAGAGCACTTCTCCAAGCTGCTTGGGCGAGTTGACGTTGAATCGCCGTCCGGCAAGCTCGAAGATTCGCTCTCCCACCCGCTCCATCTCCTACGGAAAAGCGTTTCGAAAGCCCGTCCAATACGCCTTTGTCGATGCGCACCCCGGCCTGCTCCATTCGGAACAGAACCGGCGCAAGCGGCAGGTCGATCTCGCGATAAACGCGCTCCACTCCCGACTTTTCAACCTCCGCGAGCAGCGCCGGAACCAGCGCATGAATAGCCGCCGCACCCGCCGCCAGCGTGGAAGGCGAAGGTTGCCCGTGGCGCGCAGCCACATCGGCCAGCGACTGCGTGGCGTGGGTGGGATTCAGCGCGTAGGAGAGCAGCATGGTATCGTCCACTGCGCCACGCAACGCTCACGCCCTGCGCCGCTGAGCACATGGAGCGCCGACTTCCAATCGTGGGTTCGCTTGGGAACCGCCGCATCTTCAAGCAGTGCTGCGCAGTTCGGCGTGTGAGCGGGAGGTGCAGAGGCGGTCGCCGGCTTCGCGCAGACGCCCACGCTGAAGCTGGCCTTCTTTTCTGCCGCCTCGGCAGCGTCCAGCAGCGAGACGGACTGGCTGTGGGCACTTCGTCTTCAACTTCCTGCGGAGCCGGGTGCTGTGGCATCGAGCGCAAATGCAAAGCCATGCTTGCGCGCCGCGGAGTAGAACGCGGCGGCCTGCTCGGAGTGGGGTCTTCGATCAGCTCGACTGAGGCGCCGCCTTCGGCAGGCGCCAGGTCCTTGAGCATCGATGTGAATTCGAGCTCAGTGAAAAAGTTCGCGGCAGGCCTCGAGATCCGGCGGCTGCGTCTCCATTGCGCTCAGATTCGAGCTCAAGCGGAACGTGGCTGTCGATGGTGACCAGCTCTTTTGACAGCAGCACGGCGTCCCGATTCTGCTCCAGCGATTCGCGATAGCTCTTGCGCTTGACCTCGGCGGCGCGGTCGAGCACAGCCTCCACGAGTGCCGAATTCGCGAATCAGCTCCACGCTGCCTTTGTCGCCGATGCCGGGCGCGCCGGGAATGTTATCGACGGCATCGCCGCGCAGCGCCATCACGTCCACCACCTTCTCCGGCGGCACGCCCAGGGTCTCGGTCACTTTTTCGGGATCGAGAATCAGGTTGTCTTTCTGCGGATTGAGGATCTTCACCGTGGGCGTGACCAACTGCATCATGTCCTTGTCGCCGGAGACGATGAAGACCTCGTGCTCCTGCTCGGCGGCCTCGCGGGCCAGGGTGCCGATCACGTCGTCGGCCTCAAATCCCTCGGCCTCCAGGATGGGAATGCGCAGGGCTTCAAGCGCGCGGCGAATGTAGGGAATCTGGCGGCGCAGGTCCTCGGGCATGGCGGCGCGGTTGGCCTTGTAGCCCTCGTAGCTCACCTCGTCGAAGCTCTGCGACTTCGAGTTCCACTTGCGCAGCGGACCCATGGTGCGAGCCCGCTCGTCGCGAAAGACCTCGCCGCTCACGTCGAAGACCGCGGCAAAGTAGAGCGGCGAAAAATCCTGCCGCAGCTTCTTCACCATGTTGACGAAAACGTAAATAGCCGCCGTGGGCAGCCCAGCGCGTGTGGTCATGGGCCGGCGAGCGCTGCATCGCGTGGTAAGCGCGAAAGATGAACGACATGGTGTCGAGCAGAAAGACGGGCGGCTTGGCTTGGTCGGTCACGCTACAGAGTGTAGCAGGAGTGGGCGTGAGATATCAGGGTCTGGAGCCAGGTGTTTGCTGGAGCCATGCGGTAGGCTAAGGTGCAAAGCGTTTCCGGATTATAATTGCGAGAACCAAGGAGCTCTGATGGACATTCTCGTCGGGATGATGCGTTTTTTGTTCTACGGCTTCTGTGCCATAGGAGTTCTTACCCTCTACCTATGGTTTGCCTTCAAGATTTCCGAAACTTGGCCAACCTTAGGCCGCACCCTTAGTTCCTTAGCTCTCGCTGGATTCTATGCGGTTCTGCTCTCCGTCATCTCGGTTTGGTTCGTCGGCTCTCGAACTGCCGTCTACCTGGTGCCCATATTTTACCCATTCACACTTTATGTGGCGTGGAAAGAACTTAAGCCGGATGCAAAAGACCAGCTTTCGGTGGGTGGCAAGCCTGAATATCGCGATCCACCGCTGCCCTGAACATTTATGGGGTCAGTGCACTACATGCTTACGAGATATACACAGCGTTGATTTCCTTCCCAAACTCCATCGATCTCCTTGCGGCCTTGCGCTAAAGCCGCGTTTATAGCAGCGGCCCTCGTTGAGTAAACGCCGCGGACGAAAATCTCGGCGGCCGAGACACCGGTTGCGTCGTGCTTTTGAATTATTAGTATCGGACTCCACCCAATGTCGTACTGGAGTTCGTTTGCCCGCGCCTCGATTCGGAATCCTCTATATTTTTCGCTTATCATTGCGGCTCCTTCTAGGCTCTAACCTATTTAGCTAGGATACAGCATTTGCGCTTGAACACTTTCTTCAAATTCTGAATCTTCTCATTGGATGGGCACTGCAATATTCAGCCGATGAACATGCAATCTCCGTAGCTGAAAAAACGGTATTTCTGCCGGACCGCGTGGGCATAGGCGGCCAGAATGCGCTCGCGCCCGGCAAAAGCGCTGACCAGCATCAGCAGGCTTGATTGAGGCAGATGGAAGTTGGTGAGCAGCGCGCCGACCAGGCGGAACTCGAAGCCGGGCGAGATGAAGATTTCCGTCGCGCCGGAGTGGGCATGCAGCGGATGGCCGTTGGTCTGAAGCGCACAGTGTTCCAGCGTACGCACCACCGTGGTGCCGACGGCCACAATGCGCCGGCCTTCGCTCACGGCACGATTGACGGCATCGGCGGCTGTGGCGGAGAGCGTATAGCGCTCGCGATGAAGGCGAACCTCATCAACTGAATCAACGCGGAGCGGAGCAAAAGTGCCGAGGCCCACATGCAGCGTGATGCGCGCAATCTCAACGCCTTTGGCTGTGAGCGCTTCCAGCATTTGCGGGGTAAAGTGCAGGCCGGCCGTGGGCGCGGCCACCGAGCCGGGTTGCTGTGAAAAGACGGTCTGGTAGCGCTCGCGATCCGCAGCTTCATCGTTGCGGCGAATGTAGGGCGGAAGCGGCATGTGGCCGATGCGATCGAGGACGGCGAAAAAATCGTCGACGGGTTCGAAGCGCAGCAGACGCTCGCCGAATTCGCCGCGTTCGAGAACTTCAGCCTCAAGCTCGATTTTTCCGTTGGGCGCGGGAAAAACCAGGCGCTCGCCGATGGCGACTTTTCTGCCCGGCCGGACCAGGGCGCGCCAGAGATTTTCGCCGGCGGGCTCGGTGAGCAGGACTTCAATGCGGCCGGTCGGTTTTTCATGGTCGCGGAGCAGCGTCCGCCGGGCATAAAGGCGCGCCGGAATCACGCGGCTGTCGTTGAGCACCAGCAGATCGCCCGGTTGCAGCAGCGAAGGAAACTCGGCAAAGCTCGCATCCCGCAAAGCGCCGGTCGCGCGATCCATGACCAGCATGCGGCTCAGGCCGCGCTCTGCCGGTGGCTGCTGCGCAATCAACTCCGCAGGCAGGTCGAAGTCGAAGTCGGCAACGCGCAGGCCTGCTCATCCGCTTGCGCCTCTTCTCGAAATATTCGAGCGCACGCAGGCGGGCGCGCTCGATGGCCGCGTTGAGCTCTTGCGCGTTTGCGTTCGAAATCGTTCGGGAGGAAGATCGGCGGGAACGCGAGTCCACTGTCGCCCAACTGACGCAGATGCGCGTGAAGGGCTTGGGCACCAGGAACCGATCCCAGGAGCGGATGGTCCAGGCGTGCTCGGGTTGCAGGTGAAAGGCGCCGATGGGCGCGCCGGTCATTTGCGCCAGCTTGATGGGGCCCATCTTGGTGCGGTAGATGGGGCCGCGCGGACCGTCGGCGGTAAAGATGGCCGGCTTGCCGCTTTCGATCACCTGCGCCAGGCCCAGCAGCCCTTCGCGCGCGCCGCGAGAGCTGGAGCCGCGCACGGCATGAAAGCCGAACAGGCTGAGAATGCGCGTAATCAATTCGCCGTCGAAGCTCTGGCTGACGAGAATGGTGGCGCCGGTGCGGCGGTAATAGACGGTGCAGGGCAGCACGCACTGATGCCAGAAACAGAAAATCTCGAGCCCCGCGCCCAGCCCGTAGAGAAGCGGGGTAACGCCCTCTTCGGCAATCACTTCAAAGCGCCAGGTGAGGCCGATAAGCGAAAACAGCGCCCACACCACGCGCGGAACCACGGCCAGCACAAGGCGCTGGGTGAAGGTGAATCTGGGAGCTGGCTTCGGGTTTCACACCATGATTTTAGTGTAAGCATCCAAACGCAGATACTTCGCTCAGGAGTACCGCAGCCAGCGCAGCAGTTCGGGCAGCGTAGCCCGCTTGCCGTACATGAGAATGCCCACGCGATAGAGGCGCGAGGAGAACCAGAGCGTGGCCCAGATGCTAAGCGACCAGCAGGCCGATTGAGAGCGCAATCTGCCAGATCGGCGGAATCGTGCGTCATGCCATGCGCGAGATACATGACGATAGGCGCGGTCGGGGGAAGAGCGAAGCGGCAACCGCACCAGACGAGTTGGAGTCGTTGATGATCAGCGGAATCATGGCCCAAGCTGAGCCAGGCGGAACGGCCGCCAGCGGCATATACATTTGCAATTCCTGCGCGGTTTCGCAGGTGGCCGCCAGGCCGGCAAAAAATGGCGCTGAAGAGCAGCGAACCCCAAGCACAAAGTAGATCGGGAAAGAGAACGCCTTCAGCCCAGGAGAAGTGGATGGCATATTCGCCGGTGAGTAGCGAGGCGGCCAGCGCAGATGGCCATGAAACAGAGTCGCCGCGCCGGCAACCAGCCAGATGGCGATTTGCGTCATGCCAACGGCGCCCCGCCGATCAGCTTTCCGGCCAGCATATCGCCGGGCTTCTACGGTCGCCAGCATCACTTCAAAGACGCGCGAAGTCTTCTCCTGAATGATCGAGCGAGCCATGTCCAGCCCATAGATCATGGTGGGCATGGTCAGCAGCAGCGCCATCACGAGTCCTTCCAGACAGTGACGCCTCGGCATTGCTCTTGACCGATCTGGCCGTCGCTTGTCACCTGGAAGGTAGTCGATGGATACCCTTTCAGCAAGCATCGGCGTCGCTCTGCTTCATCCCGGAGCCATAGCTCTTCGTCCGACCAGTGCGCATCGTTCATGGCGTCGCGATTCAAGCTCTTGCAGGGAGTCATTTCGAAGAATCGCCCGACGGAGCGTGAGGTATAAGGTGGCAGTTGGCATTCCTGCAGTGGAGGAATCAATGCCACAGAACCCCGTCAATGGCCTTGGTCCTGACTTGTTCCACGCAGACTGGCGCGGTCCTGCGGCGGTTGCCGGAGCCACACATCCATCACTGCCTTGGAATGCTTGCTCATCAAGCAATCTGATGACGAACTTCGTTGGCCAGCGCCGCATCCCCGGCCAGCGAGAGCCATTGTTTGTCCCGCCCATGGCCGAGGGTGGATGAAGTAGGCTGAGCGCAGCAGAACCGCTCCAAGCAGCAGCGGCAATCCGATGGTGGACATCTTGAAGGCCCGGCCGCGAATCTGCTCAAGATATTCGCGCCTGGCAATCAGAAAAACATTACGCATCGGATTTTCCTCCCACGGTCTTGATGAAGATCTCTTCAAGCGAGGGCTCGACCAGTTCGAAGCGATATATGGTGGCTGCCGCGGCGGCCTCGTGCAGCAGCTTCTGGGCGTTTCCGTGCTCCTTGAGCCTTATCTCGGCGTGACCGGCGAAATTTTTCGCCTCGGCAATTTCATCGCTGTTCAGAAATGACGAACTGCCTTCAAACTCGACGATCACATGGTTGCGCTCATAGCCGGCCTTGATCTGCGCGCAGATTGCCGGCCAGCACTGCCTCGCCGTTATCGATCAGGCAGATGGAGTCGCACAGCTTCTCCACCTGGTCCATGCGATGGGTGGAAAGCAAAATCGCCTTGCCCTGGTCTTTGAGCTCCAGCAGTGTGCGCTCCACCAGCACCGCGTTCACCGGGTCGAGGCCGCTGAAGGGCTCGTCCATCACGATGAGTCCCGGATCGTGCAACAGCGACGCAATGAACTGGATCTTCTGCTGCATGCCCTTGGAGAGCTCTTCGGTTTTCTTTGCGCAGCGCGTCGGCAATCTCCATGCGCTCGGCCCAGTCGATGGACCGCTTGCGCGCCTCTTCAGCCGTGAGGCCGTGCAACTGGCCGAAGAAGACCAATTGCTCCAGGACCTTCATCTTCTTGTAGAGGCCGCGTTCCTCGGGCAGATAGCCGACGCGCTCCAGGCTCTTGCGATCGAATGGCTTTTCAAAAAGGCTGATCCGCCCCGAGTCGGGAATGGTGATGCCCATCATCATGCGAATGGAGCTGGTTTTGCCTGCCCCGTTCGGTCCCAGAAGGCCGAACATCTGGCCGGCATCGATGGAAAGGCTCAGGTTGCTGACGGCAACCTTGTTCTCGTAGGCCTTGGTCACTCCCGCGAGTTCGACAACTGGCATGGATTCTCCCGCCGTTCTTGTTTTAGAGATTTACTCCAGGCAAACCGGGGGAACGGTCTCTGGAGAAGTGTAACAAAGCCCCCTTTTGCAGATTGAAAAACTTACACAAAATAGGGGACAACGGGCGACCAAAGTGTGATGGATGGTCAACAAATGTAGGGTGCCAAAAGATGCCAATTTACGCGAACATCGAGGTATATTGATTTGAGCAAGCGGGAGAGCGCAATGGCAGTCTTGCGGACGATGTACGATCACAACAAGTCCAAATCAGAGCCTGCAACCGGGCCGTTGTACAGGCCCCAGTCAATTTCTGAAATTGATGTGCGTCAGGCCGTACTGGAAGATCTCGCATTAAAAATGCTCTATCTATCCGGCTCGCTCTCCGTTCTTGAGCTTTCCGATAAGATGCGGCTCAGTTTTCCGGTGGCAGATGAGCTGTTGTGCCGGCTGAGAGCGGAAAATCTCTGCCATATAACCGGAATAACCCGCAATATTCCTCAGATAGCCATTACAACTCAAGGCAGATCGCGAGCGATGGAACTGCTGTCCCAGAGTCAATATACCGACGCCGCTCCGGTTTCTTTAGAGAGTTATGCCGAGCAGACCCGGCAGCAGAGCGTTCGCAAGGCGGAGGTGCATCCGGCAGATGTTGAGCGCGCCTTTGCCCATCTTGTGATGGACATCGAGACGCTGCGGCAGTTCGGAACAGCGCTCAACTCCGGTTCCTCACTTTTCCTCCACGGCCCTCCGGGAGTGGGAAAAACCACCATGGCCGAGGCATTGTCGCGCGTACTTTCAGAGGAAGCGATCTGGATTCCGTATGCAGTGGAAGTTGATGGCCAGATCATTACCATCTACGATCCAACGATTCATAAGCGCATACCGGAGCAGGAGCCCGAAGATGCGGACAAGCGCTGGGTACTCTGCCATCGCCCCGCAGTGCTAGTCGGCGGAGAACTGACGGTCGAAATGCTGGACCTGCAAATCAACCCGATTACAAAATATTATGTCGCCCCCGTGCAGATGAAAGCGAATAACGGCGTCCTGATCATCGACGATTTCGGACGGCAGAGAGTTCATCCGGATGTGTTGCTGAACCGCTGGGTCGTTCCGCTCGATCGCAGTATCGACTTTCTGACCATGGCAGGAGGGCAGAAAATCGAGGTTCCGTTCGAGGCGCTGGTTGTATTTGCAACCAACATGGATCCGGCCGCAATTGATCGATGCCGCCTTTTTGCGCAGGATTCAAACCAAGATCAAGATCGGCGAGGTTTCAGACGAGCAGTTCTGCGAGATCTTCCGCCGCGTTGCCAGCGAGAGAACAGAATCACATTCGAGGCGGGCATACCCGCGGAGCTTATCGACTACATTCACAATACGCTGAAGCAGGAGCTGCGCTCGTGCTATCCGCGGGATATTGTGAATCAAGTCTGCTGGGCGGCTAAATATGAAGACAGAAAGCCGTTTCTCGATCGCGCATCTTTGAAGCAGGCGATCGAATGCCTACTTTCTAAACAAGCCTTAAGCCAACACGCAGCAAAGGCAAGAGGGAGCGACATTCCAGGAGTTATCGTTGAGCCGATGCTCATCGATAGTTATATAACATTAAAGATTCTTTACTTATCAGTGTTTTGTGGCTGATTTTTATTCTCATAAGTCGATCTCTCCTGCCTCAATGCTCCGAAAGAGCTAACACGAAAGAGTTTATAGACTGGTTACTAAAGTATAGCCATATAAATACAAAAGAGGAGTTTGCTTGCGGCCATTTCTGCAGAATCATGCAGTTATGTTGGTATTCACCATTCGGAGAAAAACATGGCGACCTTGCTGGCGATGAACGATTTCGTCGAAGCCGAGGCCATTGCCGGGCCAAGGAGTAGGCCCCAGGCTATATCGGAGATTGATGTTAGACCTGAAGTTCTCGAAGACCTGACATTAAAAATTCTTAATCTTTTCGGCTCTCTCTCAATCCTGGAGATTGCTAAAAAGACCTGCCTCAGTTATGAGGTAGCAACTGAGCTGTTTTACAGGCTGCGAACGAAACAGTTGTGCCAGGTAACTGGAATGACTGGCAATGTCCCCGAAATCGTCATCACATCTCAAGGCAGAACGCGAGCGGCTGAGCTTTTATCGCTGAGTCACTATACAGGCGCGGCGCCGGTATCTCTGGAGAGTTATGCCGAGATGGTTCGCAAGCAGAGCGTCAAGAATGTTCAGGTGCGTCCTGATGACGTTGAGCGCGCCTTTGCGCATCTCGTCATGGACAATGAAACGCTGCGCAAGCTGGGAACGGCGCTTAACTCCGGGTCGGCTTTATTTCTGTACGGCCCGGCGGGAGCCGGAAAAACCACAATCGCCGAAACTCTATCGCGGGTGCTTGCCGAAGATGAGGTATGGATTCCCTATGCCGTGGAGGTTGATGGCGAAATCATTACGGTTTTCGATCCATCGATTCACGTCCGCGTGCAGGAACGGGAACCCGAAATTCGCGACGAACGCTGGGTTCTCTGCCGCCGCCCCGCGGTGCTTGTCGGCGGAGAACTAACGGCAGAAATGGTGGACCTGCAATTCAACCCGAATACAAAATACTATGTCGGCCCCGTGCAGATGAAAGCCAATAACGGGGTTTTGATCGTCGATGATTTTGGGCGCCAGAGGCTTCGCCCGGATGAACTGCTCAATCGCTGGATCGTTCCCCTCGATCGCAGAATCGATTTTCTGTCCCTTGCGGGCGGAAAGAAGATTGAAATGCCGTTTGAAATGCTGATTGTATTTGCAAGCAACATGAATCCGGCCGAACTGGTTGACCCCGCCTTCTTGCGAAGAATTCAAACCAAGATCAAAATCGGCGCGGTTTCAGACGATCAGTTCTGCGAGATTTTCCGCCGGGTGGCAGCCGAGCGATCGAGTCAAATTCGAAGCCAGCATACCCTACGATCTGATCGACTTTATCCACCAAAGTCTGAAGCAGGAGCTGCGCTCGTGCTACCCGCGGGATATTGTGAATCAGGTCTGCTGGGCCGCACGATATGAAGACAAGACGCCGTATCTCGATCGCGCGTCTTTGGAGCAGGCGGTTCAAGCCTATTTTCTAACCGAGTCCTAGCGGCTCCCGGCGGTCCCACGTCCCGGAGCCTGGCGAGGCCTTGACTTCTATCTGGCAAGGTCCCACATTTTCTGCGGGATTGTCCCTCCGTGCATTCGCCATTTAGCATCCTGAGTGTGCCCGGCCTCGACGATCCAGTGAAGTATGTGCGCGGCGTTGGTCCGAAGGTGGCGGAGATGCTCGCGCCCAAGGGCATCCTGACCGCCGAGGATCTGCTCTACCACCTGCCCTTCCGCTATGAGGACCGCCAGAACCCGCGCAGCCTTGACGAGCTGAAGCCCGGCGAGATGGCCAGCGTGATTGCGGAGGTGCGCGGCTCGATGCTGCTGCGCACCCGCAAGATGCCCATCTTCGAGCTGACCCTGGGGCAGGGCCGGCTGGCGCTCAAGTGCATCTGGTTTAACGCGAGCTATTTGAACGGCAAGTTTCACGCCGGGCAGACGGTGGCCGTCTTCGGCAAGGTCGAGCCGTCGCGCTCCAGCCAGAATTTCAAAATGATTCAGCCGCAGTTTGAGGTGCTGCCCGACGCGAGCGACGACGCCGAAACGCGGCTGCTTGAGGTGGGGCGCATCACGCCGGTTTACGAGTCGCTGGGCGGCGCGCGGCTGGCCTCGCGCTGGCAGCGCAAGACGATCTTCAACCTGCTGGAAGCGGTGCGCGGCGCAGTGCCGGAGTGCCTGCCGCGCGAAATGCTGGCGCGGCTCGACCTGCCGGATCGCGAGACTGCGCTGCGCGAGGTGCATTTTCCGCCCGAAGGGACGCCCTTTGCGCAGTTGCAAAGCTTCGTCCACGCCAGCTCACCGGCGGCTGATCTTCGAGGAGCTGTTCTTTCTGGAACTGGGGCTGGAACTGAAGCGCCGCCGCATGAGGGAGCGCGCCGGCATCGCCTTTGCCACCACCGACAAAGTTCGCGAAGCCATCCGCGAGGTGCTGCCCTTTCATCCCACCACGGCGCAGAAGCGGGCGCTGGGCGAGATTGTGGCCGACATGCGCAGCCCAAGCCCCATGCGGCGGCTGCTGCAAGGGCGACGTGGGCTCGGGCAAGACCATCGTCGCCTTGCAGGCCATGCTGGTGGCCATGGAAAACGGCTACCAGGCGGCGCTGATGGCGCCCACCGAGATTCTGGCCACGCAGCATTTTCTGGCCGCGCGCAAGCTGCTGGAAAAGTCGTCGCGCAAGCCGCGCATCGTGCTGCTGACCGGCTCGCTCGACGAGGACCGCAAGCGCCATACCCGCGGCCTCATCAACCGCGGCGAGGCGCAACTGGTGATCGGCACCCACGCGCTGATCGAAGAAAAGGTGGAGTTCGACCGGCTGGGGCTGGTGGTGGTCGACGAGCAGCACCGCTTCGGCGTGCTGCAGCGCTTCAAGCTGATGAAGAAGCCCAACCAGCCCGAGCCCGACGTGCTGGTGATGACCGCAACGCCGATTCCGCGCACGCTGGCGCTCTCGCTCTACGGCGACCTGGATTTGAGCGTGCTGGATGAGCTGCCGCCGGGACGCACGCCCATCGTCACCCGGCGCGTTCCCGGCGAGACGCGCTGAGGAGGTGTGGGATTTTGTCCGCAAAGCAGGTAGCGCAGAGGCGGCAGGCTTATATCGTTTACCCGGTCATCGAGGGCAGCAAGGACGACCAGCCGGAGCTGGATTTCTCGCACGACGATCCGGAGGCAGGTATTGAGCCAACGCAGCTTTCACGAATCCCAGGTCTCAAAAGCGAGACCCTTCGGCAAGTCGCAGCTCTGGGGCATCAATCGTCAGCGTCCGAAAGGGTAAAACCGCGGAGCTGTTTCCCGAGGGCCGTGCAGGAGGCCAATCCGGGAGCGAAGTCCGGGCTGAAATCCGCCGTGGAGATGCACGAAAAGCTGCGCACCGGCCCGCTCGCCGGCCTGCGCGTGGGGCTGCTGCATGGACGCCTCGACGCCGACGAGAAAGAGATCATCATGCGCCGCTTCCAGCGCGGCGAGATCGACGTGCTGGTGGCCACCACGGTCATCGAGGTCGGCGTGGATGTTCCCAACGCCACGGTGATGGTGGTGGAGCACGCGGAGCGGTTCGGCCTGGCGCAGTTGCACCAGTTGCGCGGGCGCGTGGGCCGTGGGGCGGCCAAGAGCTACTGCATTCTGATCACCGGCCCGCGCGTCACTCCGCTGGCCGAGGAGCGGCTGAACGCCATGGTCCGCACCCAGGACGGATTCGAGCTGGCGGAGCTGGACCTGACCCTGCGCGGCCCCGGCGAGTTTTTCGGAACCCGGCAGGCCGGGCTGCCCGATTTTCGCGTCGCCAACCTGCTGCGCGACCGGCAGTTGCTGGAGCTGGCCAAGCTGGAAGCCGCCCGCTTTGCCAATGCTCCGGCCACTGTGCGAACTGGAAGCGGCGAAGTAACGGAAGGCGAACGAGCGCGCGTCTGGGCGCGGCTCAAAGAAGCCTGGCAGCGGCGCTATGGGCTGGTCGAGGCAGGCTGAACTATCTCGAATCTTTTGCCGTCCGAGTTGCCGGGTCAGGCCAACTCGGAGGCAATGGCGCTGTGCACCATCTCCACCGGAAAGGTCTGAATCTCCAGGTCGATGCTGGCAATCTCAGTGCCGCAATCCTGATGGTGGTTGCGCGTGCACTGGCAGAGCTCTGTAAAGCGAATATGCCCGCTCTGGCTCAGTTCCAGCCCGGCTGCGATCAGCACGCTGTAGATATCCACGCAGGCCTGCCGCTCGAACTCGAACAACATGTTCACCGTGCCGGTATCGTTTGCGCCGCGGCTCAGAACCCAGCCGCCGCAGCCGAGAATTGCGCCTGTGAGAGTCTGGACCAGCCGCGCCGGGTCCTCGATGGAGACGGCCTTCATCTGCATCGCCCAGGGGATGCTCATCGCTTGTACCGCGCCGCGGTCCAGCATCTTCAGCCTCACAACGGTCTTATCGGAGCCGGACAGGACAGCATAACGATTGTGCAGGAGTCGAACGGCGCTTGACCGTCTTTGACACACCCCGCCTTCCAGTGCTTCGGCGAACCCATGCGCTGGTAATTGGAGTGCCACTGCTTTCCACAGGCTAGACCCACAAAGCCTGGATGAATCGCAGAAGGGCGTTCAACCCGCAAGCTCAAGAATTGCAAAATGATGTAGCTTTGTAGACAGCATGATTGTCGGCTCCGGAATCGATCTGGTTGAGATCGGGCGCATCCAGCAGTCAATGGATCGCCACGGCAAGCGCTTTCTCGACCGCGTATACACCGCCGCGGAACAGGCTTATTGCCTGCGCAAGCGCAACTCCGCCGAAAGCTTTGCCGCCCGATTTGCCGCCAAGGAAGCAGGAGCCAAGGCGCTGGGAACGGGCATCAGTTACGGTGTAAGCTGGCTGGAGATTGAGGTGGTGCGCGAACCCAGCGGAAGGCCCACCCTGCGGTTTCACGGGCGCGCCGCCCAGTTTGCGGAACGGCTGGGCGTAGTCCAGCACCGCCCTTTCCATCACCCACACCGCAGACCTTGCCATGGCCAGCGTGGTGATCGAAAATGAAGCGATAAATTCGCGCTTTCTGCTATTCTCAAGTCGTCGCCTACTAGGCCAGTCTTCAAGCAGAGGAGTCCCGTGCCAAGCCGCAAAGAGATTCAGTGGTCGCAATTGAGAGTGGGAGCGCTGGTCCTGGCGGCCATGGCCGTACTGATCGGGCTGATTTTTCTCATGTCCGGCACCACCGGCGGGCTGTTTGCGCGCAAGATCAAGCTGCGCTCCTATTTTGAGAATGCCGCCGGGCTCAAGGACGGAGCGCCGGTCACGCTGGAAGGCGTCACCATCGGCAACGTGATCCACATCCGCGTGATCCCCCAGCGCAACCCTACCCCTGTCGAAGTAACCATGCAGGTGGGCTAGGAATTTCTCCACGATCTGCATACCGATTCGACCGCCTCGATTGCACCAGGCCGGCGTACTGGGCGACAGCTACGTCGATCTCAGCTCGGCTCACGCCACCGGTCCCACTCCGGCCAACAACGCCGAACTCTTGGCCTCCGGCTCGCCCAGCATCTCCGATGTGATCCGCACCAGCAAGGTCTCCATCGAGGAGATCGATACGACTGACGCACAAGATTGAGATTCTGGTGGATTCGCTCAATTCAAAGCGCGGCACCGTGGGCATGCTGATCAACGACCCCGAACTCGGCCGCAAAATCTACCCAGATCGCCACCAATCTTGCAGACGGTCACCGCCGCCATTGCCGGCGGCAAGGGCTCGCTGGGCAAGCTGGTCACCGACGATACGCTTTACACCCGCGCCAACGATGCCGTCGACCGGCTGGACAAGATCACCAACAGACCTTGACGAGGGCAAAGGCACCGCAGGCAAACTGCTCAAGGACGACTCGCTCTATAACAACCTGAACTCCGCCGTCGCCAACACCAATGAACTGGTGAAAGAGATCAACGCCGGCCATGGCGCCCTGGGCAAGATCGCCAAAGACCCCGCCTTCGCGCAGAAACTCGACGATACCGTCACCCACCTGGACTCGATCCTGAAGAGCGTGGACGAAGGCAAAGGCTCGCTGGGCCAGTTTGTCCAGAACCGCTCCTTCTACGACCACGCCGACCAGACCCTGGACCAGGCCCAGCAGTTGGTCGAAGAGCATTCGCGAGAACCCAAGAAATATCTGGTCATCCACATGAAGATCTTCTGAGAGTTGATGCAACTGTCCACTCACGGATAGACGCTGGATGCCCCAGGTCTTCCGAAACTGTGGAGAGACCTGGGATTCCACTAACTTGCTGACTCCCCGCCCCGGAACATCTTCCAGAATTCCACAAATCCCTTGAGCCGCACCACCTGAAAATATTCGCTGGCGACAAAGTAGAAGAGGTGGCCAGAGCAGTGATCCAATGCAGAGCATCCGGGCCAAGCTGGTCGCTGAAAGGCAGCGGCGCGGCCGATAGCACCATGGCCAGCACGATGAGCGCCAGGTTCACGATGCCCATCACCAGGTTGATCTCCATCAGCTTGGCAGTGAAGGCCCTTCCCAGCCTTAGGCTGCGACCAAGAGATGAGAGTGCGGTGCAGCCTTCCAGCAGCATCAGCAGCGGCGCAATCGACAGCGCCCAGTTCACCAGCGCCCACGCCGTGAAAAATCCCAGCGAAAGAAAGATCACCCAGCTGAAATAACCCACCAGGTCCGGCTCGCCGGCTGAGGGATGTGCGTGGCCGCCACCCACTGGATGGAGCGGAACCAGCCCCAGCAGGTTGCGCCCAGCGCCGCCAGCCATGCCGCCTGCAAGACCATCATCTGCAAGGGGCGGAAAGACAGCGCGAGGCAGATCCGGATGAGCGCATCAAGAGCAGGCTGCGGCCCAGTCCGGAGACGACCACCCAGGCCAGCGCGGCCACCGGCAAAAGCCAGCTGCAGCACGGCCACCACGTGCGGCTGGTAGTGCGCCCATGCGTCGGCAATCTGCACCACCGCAACCCATGGGTTCTGCGCATCGATCTCCGTCAGCCCGGCGGAATCAAGCGGAAGCACGGTGAGTATCCGCTGCGCCTCAATCCAGCAGACGACCAGGAACGGCAGGCCGAAGAGCAAGTGCCAGCCCACCTCGATCACGGTGAGGGATGGCCGCTCGAAGACCCAGCCCATCTGACCAACGAGCGACTGGGTTCCGCGCAGGGGCGCGGCCACTCTACTTCACCACCAGGTTAGCGGCTCTGCCCGGCACAACGATGATTTTCACCACGGTCTTGCCCGCCGTGCGCGACTTCACCTTTTCGTCGGCCAGCGCCGCCGCCTCAATCGCCTTGGGATCGCATCGGCCGCAACGCGCACCACCGTCACCAGCTTGCCGTTGATCTGCACCGGAATTTCCAGCTCGTCTTCCTTGGCCAGCTCGGGGTTGCTCACGGGCCAGGGTCGCGCGCAGACAATTGCCTTCTCGCCCAGCTCTTCCCACAACTCCGCCGCAAGATATGGCGCAAATGGAGCCAGCAGCAGCACCAGGGAGCGCAGCAGCTCCTTGCATCACCGTTGCGGAGGCACTTCGCCCATGCGAGCCAAGTTGCAGCGTCCGCGGCTAATAGCATTGACGAGTCCATGATCGCTGCGATGCATGTATTGAAATGCCAGCGGCCCTCAAAGTCCAGCGTGATCTTGGCGATGGTCTGATGCAGCTTGCGCAGTAACTTGGCCTCGGCCTCTGTTGTCTCGGCTAATTGGTTTTGAGCTGAACGTGAAATGCCGCTCGAAGCAAACTTTTGTCGCTTTCTTCTGCAGGCTATCGACCAGCCGCCAGACGCGGGCCAAGAAATCGGCTCACCCCGGCCACGCCGTCCTCCTGCCAATCCAGATCGCGGTCCGGCGGCGCGGCAAACAGGGCGTACATGCGCGTGGCGTCGGCGCCGTAGCGGGCAACCATATCGTCGGGCGAAACCACGTTGCCCTTCGACTTGGACATTTTTGCGCCGTCCTTGATGACCATGCCCTGCGTGAACAGCCGCCGCGCCGGCTCGTCGTTCACGATCAGCCCCAGGTCGCGCATCACCTTGGTCCAGAAGCGCGAGTAGATCAGATGCAGAATTGCGTGCTCCACGCCGCCGATGTACTGGTCGATGGGGAACCAGTACCGCGCGATAGCAGGATCGAAGGGCGCTTTCGAGTTTCTTCGCATCGGTATAGCGATAGAAGTACCAGCTCGAATCGACGAACGTATCCATTGTGTCGGTTTCGCGCTTGGCCGGGCCGCCGCACTTGGGGCAGGTGGTATTCACAAAATCCGGCACGCGACTCAGCGGCGAGCCGCCCTGCTGAGTGATCTCAATCTGCTCGGGGAGCAACACCGGCAACTGATCGTCGGGCACCGCAACCAGGCCGTCCTTTTCGCAGTGAATCATGGGAATGGGCGTGCCCCAGTAGCGCTGGCGGCTCACGCCCCAGTCCTTGATGCGGAAGGTGACTGTGGCCTTGCCAAAACTCGTCGCGGCGCGGCAATCTCCTGGAGCGTTTTGCTGCGCCTCGGCGCAGCTCATCCCGTCGTATTCGCCGGAGTTCACCAGCACGCCGTCTTCCGAGACAAAGGGCAGCTTCGCACCGTCCTCGATCTTTCGGGCTGGCCGGATCACCTCGACGATAGGCAGGCCGTACTTGGTGGCGAACTCGAAATCCCGCTCGTCGTGCGCCGGAACGCTCATGATGGCGCCGGTGCCGTAGTCGGCAAGAATGTAGTTGGCCACCCAGATGGGCACGCGCTCGCCGTTATAAGGATTGATGGCGAAGCGACCGGTCGGAACGCCGTGCTTCTCGATCGCGCCCAGATCGCCGGCCTCGCGCGCCTTCTTCTGCTGCTCGATCAGTTCGTCAACCTGCGCCTTCAGCTTTTGGTCGGCGGCAGTGAACTCGGCCACCAGCGCGTGCTGCGGCGCAAGCTGCACGCTGGTCGCGCCAAAGATGGTATCCACGCGCGTGGTAAAGACGCGAATGCGCGTGGTCTCTATTCCCTGGTCCCTTAGTCCCTGTTCCCTGGTCGATTTCTTCCGCAGGAAGAAATCCACCTCCGTTCCTTCGCTGCGGCCGATCCAGTTGCGCTGCATGGTGCGGACTTTTTCCGGCCAGCCGTCCAGCTTGTCGAGGCCGTCGAGCAGTTCCTGCGCGTAGGCGGTGATGCGGAAGAACCACTGCACCAGGTCGCGCTGTTCCACCGGAGTGGTTTCGTGCCGCCAGCAGCAGCCGTCCACCACCTGCTCGTTGGCCAGCACCGTGGCGCACTCCGGGCACCAGTTCACCTTGCTCTTTTTGCGGTAGGCCAGGCCTTTCTCATACATGCGCAGGAAAAACCACTGGTTCCAGCGGTAGTACTCGGGCAGGCAGGTGGTGACCTCGGTAGCCCAGTCGTAGCCCAGGCCGAGGCGCAGCATCTGCCGCTTCATGGCGGCGATGTTTGCGAGCGTCCACTCGCGCGGAGGGGTATTGTTTTTGAGCGCGGCGTTCTCGGCCGGCAGCCCGAAGGCGTCCCAGCCCATGGGGTGCAGCACGTTGTAGCCGCGCATCCACATGTGCCGGGCCAGCGCGTCGCCGATGGAGTAGTTGCGCACGTGGCCCATGTGCAACTGGCCGCTGGGATAGGGCAGCATCTCCAGCACGTAGTACTTGGGCTTGCCGCAGGAAGCGGGCTCAGCCGCATAGAGTTCTGGGGTCCGCAGCCCACCGCTGCTGCCATTTGGGTTCAATCGCCGCCGGGTCGTATCGCTGTTCGTTCTCTTCCGCCATCACCTTTTAGTGTAAACGGCGAGACGCAAGCGCCAATTTGCGAATGAACAGTACTCCAGACCGGCAATGATGCTATACTTGTCATACATGAAATACAATGCCTAGGAGGCCCCCATGCTGGCAGTTCGCATCCCCGACAAGATGGAATCGCGTCTTGAAAAACTGGCAACCCTCACCGGCCGTCCCAAAAGCTTTTATGTGCGTGAGGCCTTACAAGCGCATCTTGACGAGATTGAGGATACTTATACGGCTCTCTATCGGCTGGAACACCCATCCAGGCGCTGGACACTAGAGGAGTTGGAGCAAGGACTTGACCTCAAAAAGTGACCCCAAAAGAGGCTGGACAATCGAGTTCGACGACCGTGCCCGTCGCGAACTGCGCAAGCTCGACGCTAAAATTCAGCAAACTATCCTCCGTTACCTGCGGGAACGCATTGCCGGTGCGGAAGACCCCAGAGTTTTCGCTAAACCACTGCGCATGAAGCTAGCCGGACTTTGGCGTTATCGCGTCGGCGACTACCGTCTTATCTGCCGTTTCGAGGAAAACCACTTGGTTGTGCTGGTGCTCAAAGTTGGGCACCCCGCGAGGTTTATGAAGGCTGAACCAGGCTCTTGAGCACGCGCACGTTGCGCTCCTCGTCGCCGGGCTCGTCTACCGGGGTTTCGGCGATGAAGGCGGCGTGGGCGAAGCGCTTGTCATTGAGCAGGCGGCGGAAGGGCTCGACGCCCATGGTTCCCTGGCCGATGTGCTCATGGCGGTCGAGCTTCGATCCGCGCTCGGCTTTGGCGTCGTTCATGTGCCAGACGCGGACGGCTTCAAAGCCGACCGTTGCGCCGACCTGGCGCATGGTTTCTTCGTAGCCCTCGGCGGTGACCAGGTCGTAGCCGGCTACGTGGGTGTGGCAGGTATCGAGGCAGACGTTCGACCGGAGCGGTAGCGCGTGAGACGGTGCGACCAGTTCGGCTACCTGCTCGAAGCTGCCGCCGAGCGAGAACTCGGCGCCGGCTGTGTTCTCGATGAGGATGTGGAAGCCGGTTCCCTGCCACGGGAGGCCGTCGATGGCGCGGGTGATGGAGTCGGCGGCAAGTTTGAGGCCTTCGTCGCGCGTGAGGCCCTTCCACGAGCCGGGATGGAGCACCAGGTACTCGGCGCCGAACGCCAGCGCGCGCTCGATCTCTCCGCGAAAGGCGGCGATGCTCTTCTGGCGAATCTCGTCCGACTGGCTGCAGACGTTGACCAGGTAGCTGGTGTGGATGACCAGCGGGCCCACGTCGAGCTTGGCGCGCAGCTCTTTCATGCGGGCGGCCTGCGCGGGGTCAACCTTGGGAGCGCGCCACATGCGCGGGCTGGAGGAAAAAATCTGAAAGGTGTTGGCGCCGATCTCGCGCGGCGCGCTCGACGGCGTTCGATGCGCCGCCGGTTGTGCCCAGATGAATACCGATGCGCTTTGTCATGCGGATAGTTTAATTGGGTTTGAACGTTAGGGATTTGAGATTTGTGGTATCCCATCCCAAAGATTCGTCAGGGGCTAAAGCCCAATGTTCTCTTTGACCCTTTGCGCCACGACTGAAGTCGTGCCCTGATACAAAGCCGCCTCCGTATGGTTGTTAGGCTTGTCGTTGTTCGCCGGTGATGGCGTGGACCATGGCCCAGAAGTTTTCGAGCGGCGTGTCCAACTGCACGTGGTGCGTGGGGGCGAGGATCAGGCCGCCGTCGTAGCCTACGGTTGCCAGGCGCTCCTCGCACTTGAGCGCGCACTTGATCGGCGGTGCCGAAAGGGAGCGTGAACTGCTCGTCGATGGTGCCCCAGAAGCAGAGCTTGTCTCCGTAGTCGCGCTTCAGCTTGGCGGGATTCATGCAGGCCGGCTGCACCGGATTCAAAACGTCGAGGCCGATCTCGATCAGATCGGGGATGATCTTCTCGATGTTGCCATCGGAGTGGTAGGCAACCTTTACCTGCGGGTTGATGGTTTTCAGGGTGGAGATGAACTCGGCCATGCGGGGCTTGAAGAGCTGCCGCCAGATGCGGGGAGAGATGAGCATGCCGCTCTGGGTGCCAAAGTCGTCGCCTATCCAGATCATGTCCACACCCATCTCAACCAGGCGCTTGGCGGCGGCGAGATGGTAGCGGAAGGGAATATCGAGGATGGTTTCGGCGAGCGCTGGATCTTCAGTGAAGTCCATCATCATTTGTTCGTAACCGCGCAGAGCCCAGGCGGTCTTCAAAGATGGTGGTTACGGTTACGCCGACGATATAGTATTCGCTTTTGTGGGCGGCGATCAGATGCTCGGCTTCGCGATAGAGTTCGGGCGATGCGGGTCGGGCGGGCGGTAAGAGTCGAGTGCGCGCGAGGTCGGCAAGCGGATGGCCGACGATATCGGTATAGAAGCCGTTGCCGAAGCGGGTTTCGTAGGGAGAGTTCTTCCAGCCGATGCCCCACTCGTCGGTATAACTGTCCGCGCCGCCGGCGTAAAGCTCGTTGGCATAGTAGGAGTTTGCCCAGCCGACCGAGGTGAGCAGCAGGTCCTGGCCCAGCGCGCGCTCCAGTTCGTATGTGTTGCCGCCGCCGTGAGGATTGTGGACGGAATGGCCGGCTGAGTCGCATATTTTCGCGCAGGCGCTGGGCGAACTCCGGCGTGAAGCTGATCTGCATGGGACAGCGGTCAGGCTTCTGGCGGTTGAGGGACAGGATTACGCGATCGCGTGGTTTCATTCGAGGCTCCCTATGGGAATTTCATCAAGATGCTTGATTGTGAGTAAGGATACTCCGTTGACGGAATTGTGTCATTTGAGGTGAATTCGGGCATCGGCGCGCATAGTTCTCAGGCTTAAAGTGGATGCACCCTGAGGAACGAGAATGCTTATCCTTATGATTCTGCATTAGTTAAGTATGTTTATCCGGTATATTACTAAAGTCCAATATCTCGCTTAGTACTACCAGGTAGGGGGGTAGGGGGGGCCTGGCGGGGGGTACGGACCGGGCGGATGTCTGGCATTTTGGACCTTAGACACAAATCCCACCTTATCCGCAAAAATCCGCCGTGCGAACGGCGAGGATGCTCGCCCGGAGCTACCTTTCTATTTCTATTGTGCACCCGGGGAGGGTAATTATCTGCAAACTATCTAAAGAGAAAATCCTGACGTCGTCCCTACGGGACTCCGCAACCAACTTGTGGAATTTCTTTTTCCCACGCTTCCACCCCAAGAAACAAAGACCGTTTCTTGGGGACCCCGGTGAAGCGCGGGGCTAACTAAGTCGCCGCGGCGACCGCCTCCGGCGCGTTTTTGTTGAAAGATTCCAGGTCAGGCTTTAATCGTCATCATCCTTGCCGGATTTCTTTGTGCGCACCTTCAGCATTGCGGGCACCGCTGCGTCGCCCATGGCATCTTTCCACAGAATCACGTTCAGCTTTTGCGCGTCGGCGCGGTCGGCGTGGCGAGAAATCCATCTTCATGCTCTCCTTTGCGCCTACGGCTGTTTTTTTGTTGGCGGTGTAGATGAGGCCGTTGTCGCGGTTGGAGTAGTCGGCATCGTAGGCGGGCTGATCGCCGGGGCCGGTGAAGAGGGTGGAGATCAGCGAGCTGAAGGCGTCGTTGTTGTTCATGGGAGGCAGGCCGAGCAGCGATCTCCATGGTGCGGACTACGCTGACGGTGGAGTAGAAGCGGCTGTCGACGAATGGACCGGCGGTAAGGCGCGCCATTGGGGCCGCGCGGGGAGTACTTGCTGACGACCAGGGCGATGCTGCGGTGCGCGTCTACGTGATCGCCGCCGTCCTGGGCATCGTCTTCGAGGATGAAGAAGGCGGTCGAGTCCCAGAAGGGCGAGTGGGAGACGGCTTCGACCGCGCGGCCGACGGCGAGGTCGTTATCGGCGACCGAGGATTTGGGCGTGGGTCCGCCGGGACGGGTTCCGGCGGTGTGGTCGTTGGGCAGCCGCAACAGGATGAAGTTGGGCATGGTGTCTTTGCCCTGCTCTTTGTCCGCGACCCACTGCTGCAAATGCCGCATGAAAACTTCGACTCGCACCTGGTCGGGAACCGATCAGATTGAAGTCCGGCGCTTCGGCGGCAAAGTGGCCCACCAGCTCCGGCTTGGTGGCAACGTTGGCGGCGATCAGCGGAATGGGCCAGGGCCACTTGTTCACTCCGCCGCCCCACTCGGCGGGCAACGTCTCGCCGGGCGCAATGGCCTTATGCGAGCAGTCGCGGCCTTGCATCAGCGGCCCCATCTGCGGATCGGCGACGCGCGCTTCATTGCAAAAGGTGGTGGAGATGTATTCGCCGAAGTGGTAGTAGCTTTTGCCGTGCGCGGCGAGATTGCCCCACAGATAGCCGCTGGCCGGCTCGTTCACGTCGGGAATCTTTTGCAGCAGCGGATAGCCCTGCGCTACCGCGCCCTCGTAGTCGTAGGTTCTCTGGCTGCCGCGATAGGTTCTGCTGCCAGGTTTTTTCAAGGTAGTCGGTGCCGATGGCCGCGGTGGACCAGACGTGGCCGTCGCCGGAGACTTCGCCGGAGTCAAAGAAGTTGTCGAGCACGCCGAACTGCAGGGCGAGCTTGTGCTCGTTGGGAGTGATGGCCTGGCCGTACATGGTCAGGCTGGGATCGCCGTTGCCCACCGGCTTTCCATCTTTGCCTGAGGTCGCCGAGGATCTGATCGTAGGTGCGGTTTTCCTTGATGATGTAAATGATGTGCTTGATGCGGTTCGTGCGCGCCGTTGGCGAAGACGATTTTTTCTTCGGCCGCTTTCATGCGGTTTGACTCGATGGCGACGTGAAGTCCATTGGGGCAGATTCTTGCTTGATCTCGGATTCATCGAGAGTGGCCAGGGAACCATAGAGCAGCGTGCCGATATAGGTGGTAGCGCCTTGAAACTTGCGCTTTTTCAGCTCCTCGGTCTGCCGCTGGGGGAAGTTGTTGGGGCCGGTTCCCTTGCCTTTGTCGGTGGCTACATAGAGCTTTCCGCCGGATGCCGAGGGGATGAAGGCCATGGAGATGGGCATCCATTCGGTGGGCACGAAGCCGATGGGCTCAACCATGCCCTGCTTTGCGGCAGACTTCGCAGTCAGTTGCTCGTATCGATGACAGCAACGGCATCGCTGGCCATATTGGCCACATACAAGCGGCTGCCATCGGCGTTGAGGGCCAGCGCAACCGGCTCGGCGCCAAAGTAACTTTGCGCGGGCAGGCGGGTATCGAAGTAGCCCTTCACGGAGAACTGGCCCGCTGGACTACATTTACGGCGGCAACGGCATCGCGGTTGGCGAGCGCGACGTAGAGAGTTTTTCCGTCGGGAGAAAACTCGAGAGCGCAGGGGTGCGTTCCGGGAGCGACCGCGCTGGGCGGCTTGAGCAGGGCGAGCTTGCGCGCCACCACTCCTTTGGTCAGATTGAGCTCCACGATCTCCGATGCATTCCA
The DNA here is from genome assembly GCA_963724755.1 of uncultured Acidobacteriaceae bacterium. GTDB lineage: Bacteria > Acidobacteriota > Terriglobia > Terriglobales > Acidobacteriaceae > Telmatobacter. The sequence goes on along the minus strand of CAVRVZ010000007.1, from coordinate 155,543 downwards.
CAAAGCGACAAAGGCTCGCTGGCCGTCTTTTGTGACTGCCAGGGCAATGGGATAGGTGCCGGGCACGGCATCGCTTTCAGAGAGATCGAAGCGCCGCTCGATTGCGCCGCTGGCTGCGTTGAGCAGGAGAACATCGTCAGAGAGATTATCGGCGACCAGGAGTTTTTCCTGGCCTGCCGGCGCCAACGACGGCGATGGCCGCCGGAAACGGAATTCCTTTATCGCCTTCCACCTCGCCGATCAGCCTCGTCTTGCGACCCGGAGCTAGTTGCTGAAGGGGCAGCTGGAATGAAGCGCTCGGGCGCGATTTTGCCCGCTGTGAAGCTGTAGACGATGATGCCGTTTCCGGTTTTGTCTTTGCCATCGCCGAGCGGATTGGTGGTTGAGCCCATGGTGGCGTAGATGCGGCTGCCGTCGCGGCTGAAGGCCAGGCCGGAGTAGAGCGTCTGTTTGGCGGTCTGGGCCAGCGTGCGGGCATCGGGAAAATCGGCGAGCGCGCCGGTCTGCGTGTATCCAGCACGGCCAGCGACTGCTCGTATTGCGACTCGTAGGTGCCATAGCCGGCATTCACCGTGACGACGTATCGCCGGTCCGGAGAGACGGCCATGGTGATGGGCAGGCTGTTCAAGCGCTGCGGTGCCCCGGGTATTTCGCCGATCAACTGCTTGCTGGTGGGCAGATCTACCGTTTGCGCGGCGAGAAACCCCGCTCCGAGGAGAAAAGCCATACCGGCAGCCGTGGACAAAACATTCGTATGCATGGCAAGACTTTAACAAATACCCGGTTGCTCCTGCTTCACGGAGCCGTTAAACGAGCGGCGATGCCAATGCGGACGGCGCGGAGTCTGCAATAATCTATAGGCATGCTTACAATACTAACAGCAGAGAAGCTATGGAATGGGACCAGCATGCTGGACCATCCCGTGGTTGCAATCGAGGACGGGCGGATCGCTTCGATTTCTACCCTTGCGGCCGGCGAGGCCCCGGCCAAGGCTAGCGTTATCGACTATCCCGGCGCAACGCTGGCCCCGGCCTTTTTTGACGTGCACTATCCACGGGGGGCCGGCCACGACGTGATGGAAGCCACGCCCGAAGCGCTGAATGCCATTGGCAGCTTTCTGGCCTCGCACGGGACGGGCAACTTTCTGGCGACTACGGTTACCGCGCCCATGGATGCGACGCTGCGCGCGCTTTCAGGGCTGGCGAAGCTGCTGGCCGCGCCGCCGGCTGAGAAGCAGGCACGGCCGCTCGGCATTCACCTGGAAGGACCGTTTCTGTCGCACGCGAAGCGCGGCGTTCACCCGACTGAAAGCCTGCTCGCGCCGGACATTGCCGTCTTCGACCGGCTCTTTGAGGCTGCCGAGGGATGGGTGCGCCTGATGACGCTGGCGCCGGAGTTGCCCGGCGCTTCGGAGCTGGCCGCGCACGCTACCGCGCGTGGAGTGCGCATCACGATGGGGCACTCGATTGCCACCGCCGCCGAGACTCGCGCGATGATTGCCGCGGGGGGAGTGAGCGCGACGCATACTTTTAACGCTATGCGCCCTCTGGACCACCGCGAACCGGGTATTCTGGGAACAGTTCTCACCAACGATACGGTTTATGCGGATCTGATCTGCGACGGCATGCACACCGCCGAGGAGACGGTGAAGCTGTGGTGGCGGGCCAAGGGGCCGGAGCGCGCCATCCTGATCACCGATGCGATAAGCGCCACCGGCATGCCCGACGGCGAGTATGATCTGGGCGGAATGACGATGCAGGTGGTCAACGGAAGGGCTACGGCCAATGGAGTACTGGCCGGCAGCGTGCTGACGCTGGACCGGGCACTGGCCAATTTTGTCCGGTTCACGGGCGCGACGGTGGAGCAGGGCCTGCGGTTGCTGACCGCCAACCCGGCCGCTATGATGGGACTTGGAGATCAGGCTGGCTCGCTTGCCGTGGGACAGGAAGCCGACCTGGTTGCCGTGGATGGGATCGGGAAAGCTGGTTGCGACCATGCATGGCGGGCAGTTGGTGAGCAGATAGTTATTTTGAAGAGATAAAAGGAGCAACATGGGTCTGCAAGTAGCAGGCATTGAGGTAAATCCTGCAATCATAGCGCCCCTCGATCGGGGTTTTCTTCCGGCTTCGCTGTTTTCGCGGAAGTACCGCGAACTGGCCGCGGCCAACGGCGGCGTTCCGTTGCGTCTGGCGCTCGAACGCGGCAACGGCGCAATTTCGACCTTCTCGACCACGGTGGTTCCGCCGCAGGCGGGTCACCTGGAAGCGACGCTGCTCTACGTCGAGCGTATCGTGAAGGCCTTACTGTGGCAGCGCGGCGGATGGAAGATCTACGTCGGCGGGCCGGCCGAAATCGGCAATCATATCAAGAATGTTTATTCGCCCACCGGCGCGCGCAAATTCGACTACGAGTTCATGGGCGGCGTTTACGAGCACACCTTCGAAGTGGTCGTGACCACCGCCGAGGCGGTTCCGGAAGCCAAGGAAAGCGCCATGCCGCTGGGGCGGCACCTGGATGGCTGCCGTGTTGGGTTCGATCTGGGCGCCAGCGACCGCAAGGCAAGCGCCGTCGTCAATGGCGAGACGGTGTTCACCGAAGAGGTGGCCTGGGACCCGCGCAATCAGACGGACCCCGAGTATCACTACCAGGGCGTGATGGATTCCATCAAACGCGCCGCTTCGCATATGCCGCGCCTGGATGCAGTGGGCGGCAGCGCCGCGGGCATCTACATCAACAACCGCGTGCGTATCGGATCGTTATACCGCGGTATCCCGAAGGACAAATTCGAGAAGGTCGCCACGATGTTCTTCAGGATTCGCGATGAACTGGGCGTTCCCATAGAAGTGGTGAACGATGGGGAAGTGACCGCGCTGGCCGGGTCTATGTCGCTCAAGGATAACCCGGTGCTCGGCATCGCGCTGGGATCGAGTTTGGCCGCCGGTTACGCCAACCACGAAGGCAACATCACCAGCTGGTTGAATGAACTGGCGTTCGTTCCGGTCGATTATCGCGCGGACGGCCCCGCCGACGAGTGGTCGGGCGACATCGGCTGCGGCGTGCAGTATTTCTCGCAGCAGGGTTCTGACCGCGTGGCTTGCGGCGCCGGAATGCAATTTGAGCCGGACATGCCCCTGCCGGAGCGCCTGGTGGTTCTGCAGAACAAGATGGCCGCGGGCGATCCGCTGGCCCATCAGGTTTACGAAACCATCGGCACGTATCTCGGCTACGCCCTTGCACATTACGCCGATTTCTATGAATTGAAGCACGTGTTGATTTTAGGCAGGGTAACGACGGGATTGGGCGGCGAAGTCATTCTGAAACGGAGCCTCGAAGTGCTGCGCGCGGAATTTCCGGAGCTTGCAGCGCGCGTCTCCGTTGCGCTGCCCGACGAGGCCAATCGCCGCGTCGGACAATCCATCGCGGCCGCCAGCCTGCCGGCAATTCAAGGAGGGAGAAAATGAAAATGACTGCGGCGAAAGCCGAGATTTGGGTTCCGGATGGCGCCAATGAAAGCCGCTGCGCTGAAGCGCGTTACGCACCTGGGAATCGCGGCGCATCAGGACGACATCGAGATCATGTCCATGGAGGGCATTCTGGAAGGATTCGGGAACCCCAACAAGTGGTTCATGGCTGTGATCGCCACCAACGGCGCGGGCAGCCCGCGCGATGGCCTCTATGGGGCTTATAGCGACGACGAGATGCAGGTGGTGCGGCGCCTGGAGCAGAAAAAAGCCGCTTTTGTGGGCGAGTATTCGGCCGTCGCTTTCCTCGATCACCCCAGCAGCGTGATGAAAGACGCCAAGAATCCCGGGCCGAAGGACGATATAAAAGCGATCATCGCCGCCACCCGGCCCGAGGTCGTTTACACGCACAACCTCGCCGATAAGCACGATACACACGTCAGCACCGCGCTGCGCACTATCGCCGCGATCCGCGAATTGCCTGCCGACGAACGCCCGCGCAAATTGTACGGGTGCGAAGTGTGGCGCGATCTCGATTGGCTGGTGGACGACGATAAGGTCGTCTTCGCGGTCAATGGCCACCAAAACATCCAGGCCTCGCTGGTCGGCGTGTTCGATTCTCAGATCGCCGGCGGCAAGCGCTACGATCTGGCAACCATGGCGCGCCGCCGCGCCCATGCCACCTATCACCAGAGCCACGCGGTGGATGCCGTCGAGTTGATTAACTTCGGCATGGACCTGACGCCGCTCATTCAGAACGACAAGCTGGATCTCGGAGAGTACATTCAGGGATTCATCCAGCGGCTCTCCGGCGACGTCAGCGCCCGGCTCAAGAAGTTCGCGTAAAGTTCGGCAAGAAGTTCATGCTCGTTGGGACCGTGCAGCCTCGGGTTGCGCGGTCTTTTTTTTGAGCCCGGCCCATCGGCATAAACATTTCCACCATCCTATTGCCTGGTTTATGAACGGGCTAAAAACAGTACCCTTTAATCGGGGGAAAACAATTGCGCCGTTTGAGCCCGTTGGCCGGAACACTGGGCGATAATGACAAGAATGCCGGTAATTGAAGGAGCAGGCGCGTGATGAATATGGTTTTGGGAATTGATGGCGGAGGGACGCGAACCCGCGTCTCGATCGTTGCCGGCGAGCGGATTCTGGCTCATGGGGAAAACGGTTCGATCAAGCGGCTGCGGGTGGGTGAGGAGGTTGCCGAGGAACAATTTGCGCGCGCTGCTCAAAGATGTGTATGCCCAGGCCGGCGTAAGCGGCGTGCGCGCCGCCTCGTGCGGGCGTCGCCAGCTGCACGCTGCCTGGGACTGTTGAGTGGATCACCGCTGTTTTTAAAGACTTTAACGTCGAGCGCTACGAAGTGGTGGGCGACGAAGTGATCGCGCTGGACGCGGCTTTCCGCGGAGGTCCCGGCATTTTGCAGATTGCGGGAACCGGCTCGAATACCATTGGCCGTGCGCCGGACGGAAGCCGGGAGAGCGCGGGCGGGTGGAGTTCGCGGCTGGGCGACGAAGGCTCGGGCTACTGGATCGGGGTGAACAGCCTGCGCAGGGCGCTGCATGCCTATGACCGCGAGGAGCCGACGCAAATCTTAAAAAAGGTGGGCGAGATTTGGGGCACGCCCAGCCTGGAGGACCTGGTGGACCTGGGCAACAGCACTCCGGGGCCGGATTTTGCCGCGCTGGCGCCGGCCATCAATGAGCTGGCAGAGGCCGGCGATCCGGTGGCTATTGGAGTCTTGCAGCAGGCGGCGGCCGACCTGGTGGCGTTTGTGCTGCTGGTGCGGGAGAAACTGCGCCGCAAGCATGGGATTACAGGCGAGGTTCCGGTGGCCTGGACCGGCGGCGTGGTGGAAAGATGACGCTGGTGCGCGAGGCATTCTTCGCCGGCCTCAATGCCGCGGCGCCGGAGATGCCGGTGGCATCGGAGGCCGGCGGTTTCACTGAACGGCGCATTGTGGCGGGCAAAACGGCTGGCGGAAGCGATTGAACTGCCGTTTGAACGAGTACTCCACAAAACCATGCTCGATGTGTTATATGTTTGCGAATGACCACACGTAGTGTTTTTATCGCCGCCATTCTTGCCTTAGCCGCATTGGCCGCAACCCTTGTCACACGCACAGATGCTCGCTCCTACGCCGCCTATGGGGTGGAACAGTTGGGATGCGTATGGACTGACCATCGATGAGGACGATTACAAGGCCAATGCCACGGTTCTGGCCGGGCTGCTGCAGTATGGATGGCAGTATGCGGTGATCGACGAGGGGTGGTATATGCAGAATCCCTTCGGCGAGCACCTGGAGCAGCGGAAATATGTGTGGGATGCGAACGGCATTCTGATTCCCGCGGAGAACCGTTTTCCTTCGTCGGCGAATGGGGCGGGATTCAAGCCGCTGGCCGACTGGGTTCATCAAGCAGGGATTGAAGTTCGGCATCCATATTGTGCGCGGGATTCCGCGCCAGGTGGTGAAGGCGAATCTGCCCATTGCGGGGTCGAGTTTTCACGCCGAGGACGCAGCCGACACAGACGGAGACCTGCCCGTGGGACGACGGCAACTAGGGCGTGAAGGACAATGCGGCCGGGCAGGCTTATTACGATTCGATGCTGAAGCTGTATGCGAGTTGGGGGCTGGACTTCATCAAGGTGGACTGCATCAGCAACCGGCCTTTCCGCCCGACGGAGATACGGCAGATTGCCAATGCGATCAAGAAAACGGGACGGCCGATTGTGCTGAGCCTTTCGCCGGGACCGACGGCTTTGGAGAATGCGACGTTCGTGGAGAAGTATGCGCAGATGTGGCGCATCTCCGACGACCACTGGGACGGCTGGACCTTCGAGCACAAGCCGGGGGATGGGGGATTTCCCTTTGGCATTCGGGATGCATTTGACCGGCTGGCGAAGTGGGAGGTTTATGCAAAGCCGGGCAACTGGCCGGACGAGGATATGCTGCCCTGGGGTTGGCTGGGACCGCATCCGGGGATGGGTGAGGCAAGGCAGTCGCGGGAGACGCAGGATGAGCAGCGGACGGAGTTCACGCTGTGGGCCATTGCGCGATCGCCGCTGATTCTGGGAGCGAACCTGACCAGGCTGGATGATTTTACGCAGTCGCTGATTACCAACCAGTCAGTGCTTTACATGAACCAGAACGTTACTTACAGCCAGCAGGTGGATACTGCGAAACTGCCCGGCTTTGAACACGCCCGCGTGTGGCGCGGAACGATCAACGAGCCGGGGGCGAGAGTTTACCGCGAGTACTTTGCCTTTTTCAATCTCGACGACAAGCCGGTTACGCTGCGCACCACCTGGGAAAAGCTTGGCCTGGATGGAAAGAAGCATGTGGCTGAGAATGTGTGGACTGAAGTGGACGGCAAGGAATCGAAGGAGATCGGCATGACCTTGCCGGCTCACGGCAGCGCGCTGTTTGTGATCCGGTAATGTGGAGTTAGTGATTGTTTCAAAAATGACGTAACAGACGTTGGTGGTAATTCCTCAGGCACTAAAGCCCCGGGTTTCGTAAACTTGTTACGGCCCGCGACCCGGAGGGCGCTCCGGGTCGCGCCCTTTTAAAACAGGTTTGTTGCGAAACTGTACTGCCAGGCAGGTGAGCCCGCACCAGGGTTCTGGCCGGGGGAATCGTTCGATGCCTCTGCTGCGTTCCGCCTTTATCGCACTCTCCCGCAATCGACTTCTGCGCGGTTTTGTCGAACGCTCCCGGATGGGCGGACGGCTGAGTTCGCGCTTTGTGGCGGGAATGGAGATTGAAGACGCCCTGCGCGTGGCCGAGGCGGTGAACCAGCAGGGCATGGCTGTGACCCTGGACTCGCTGGGCGAGAGCGTGACTTCAGAGGCGGAGGCGCACCGGGCCGCCGAGATCTACCATCAACTGCTGGACTCGATTGCCGCGCGCAAGCTCAACGCCAATATCAGCGTGAAGCTGACGCAGATGGGGCTGGAGCACTCAGCCGGGCTGGCCGAGACCATTGTCGAGAGCCTTGCCCGGCATGCCGCCGCGACGGGCAATTTTGTGCGCATCGATATGGAGGACTCGCGGCTGACCCAGATCACGCTGGATATTGTGCGGCGGCTGCATGCGAAGGCTGAGGCTGCGCGGGGCGATTGGAATCGTGATTCAGAGCTACCTTTACCGCTCGCAGGCGGATGTGGAGCAACTGCTGGCCGAAGGCATTCGGGTGCGGCTGTGCAAGGGGGCATACAAGGAGCCGGCGGAGGTGGCTTTTCCGCGCAAGGCCGACGTGGATGCGAACTTTGTCCGCCTGAGCCGGATGCTGCTGGCCAGTCCGATCTATCACGGCCTGGCTACGCACGACGAGGCCATGATTGCCGCGGCTAAAACGTTTGCAGCGCAGGATGGGATCGACCCGAGCCGGTTTGAGTTTCAAATGTTGTTTGGAGTGCGCCGCGACCTGCAGCGCAGACTGGTTCGCGAGGGCTACAACGTGCGCGTTTATGTTCCCTTTGGCCGCGAGTGGTATCCCTACTTCATGCGGCGGCTGGCGGAGCGGCCGGCGAATGTGCTGTTCCTGGCCAGGAATTTTTTCCGTTCCTAGAAACGATGAGGCATATGGCGAAATCGGGATATAAGTATACGGTCTATGTGGATGATAACTACCACTACATGGACGAGAGCGAGCGATATAAGAAGGGCGATTACGCCACTCTGGACGAGGCGATTGCGGCGTGCAAGCTGATGGTAGACGAGTTTCTGAAGGACGAGACTGAGCTTGATGGAACGGCGGAGGAACGATATGCGCAGTACACGGGCTTTGGACCGGACCCATTTATCGCGACCGATGATCCGGATGCAGGCACGTCCGCCATTTTCGGCCTGGAACTATGCAAAGCAACGATGCGAGCAGGGATGATTCGGGATGGAGTCGAGTTATCGATCGAGACCGGATATAAAGCGTGTGCAGGCCGCGAACTTAATCGGCGGCCGATGCCCGGACGCGGTGTTTCCTATGTCTGGTTCCTCTTTTTGATCAAGATGGGGTTCTCTGCAGTAGGGACATTCCCATGGATAGTAACCGAACCGGGAATAGATCTTAATCTGCAGAAATCCTTTGCGCGACAACCGCCGCAGTGTAGCTCCGCACCGGGTGCAACGCAATTCATCTTTTCCTTCAACTGAATGCCTTGAATGTCTGACGGGCAATTTCCACCTCGGCATAACTTAAAAAACAAGCCGATCTTGAATGGTTAGAATACTCTCGCGGATCCTATCCGAAAGATTGACTATTGCCCTCAGACTTGCCTGATGCTGCCAGACTTAGCCATAGCGGTAATTATATTCGAATTCAACTGCTCAAACAATTACTTTATCGGATCGAAATGCGCTGCGAAATGGAACCTTAGTCGTAATCTGCATTGCAACGTCAATCATAGCCCTGTAGGCAAGGCAGTCATCGCTCAACCCATCGATTGTTTCGGTATTTTTCACGTAGCTGAAGCCTGCAAGCGCGCCAGCCCCTGACGGGCCAAGATCGGCGATTGCCCTGGCCAGGGTCGGGGAAGCGTTCAGCGATTCGGGGCGCTCAAGGCGGATGCCGAGTTTGGCTGCGTAGCCGCGAAAGAGAATATCCACGTCGTAGAGAATTTCGACGTGATCGCAGAGAAAGCCGATGGGCTGGAGGAGCAGCGTTGCGAGGCCTGAGGCGGCGAGCGAGTCGAGGGTCTGCTCGACGGTGGGGCCGATCCACGGGCCGCCGCTTGCGCCCTGGCTCTGGAAGGCGAAATACCAGCGGGGAATCTCGGGGACGCGCTCGGCAACCAGAGCGGCGGTGTGCCTGGCTTCATCGGCGTAGGGGTCGGCGGGCTGGCCTGCTTCAGCGGGCTGAACCGTGCGGGTGGGGACGCTGTGGGCGGTGAAGAGAACGGGGACGGGCGCGCCGGTCTCAGCGCTCAGTTTGCTCAGGGCCGGGCGAAGTCGCTCGGCGAAGGCTTCGGCAAGGAGCGGGTGCTGCGCCCAGGCCTCAGTGAAGTCGATGCGCAGGCCGGCGGATTCAGCTTCGACGGCGCGGCGGTAGAGGCCTACGCTGGTGCGCGAGTTCTGCGGCGCCAGGCAGAGGACCGCGGCTTCTTCGACGCCGTCGGCGCGCATCTGGCGGACTACGTCGGCGATATAAGGACGCCAGTTGCGCATGGCGACGTAGACGCGGACGGGCTGGCCTTGCGCGGCTAGTTCGGCTTCGACGAGGCGGGCCTGCTCGAGGGTGATTTCGGTGAGCGGGCTGCGGCCGATGAGGGAGTAGCGGTGCTGGATCTCCTCGACGACCGGCTGCGGCAGCGGACGGCCGCTGGTCACTTTGAGCAGGTACTCGGGAATCTGCTCGACGGTTTCGGGGGTTCCGTGGGCGAGGAGAAGGACGGCTTGTTTAGGCATTGGCTTGCTCCAGAGTAATGGTGGCTTTTCGGCTTTTGAGATATCCTCACCCGTTCGCCAGAAAAAATAACGAACGGATCAGGCACGGGTATTGGTGGCACCCAGGCTCGTTGTGACTTCGATCAGGTTCAGTTCAAGACGGAACTCGCGGACCATGCGGACTACGGCTTGCACGTTTTCAACCGGGGTGTTGGGGACGATGCCGTGGCCGAGGTTGAAGATGTGGCCGGGACGGCCTTGGGCGGCGCGGAGAATTTCCTTGACGCGCAGTTCGAGGACTTCCTGCGGCGCGAAGAGCGTGATGGGGTCGAGGTTGCCCTGCACCGCGTGGCCGTGGCCGACCGAGCGCCAGCCTTCGTCGAGGGGTTGGCGCCAGTCGAGGCCGATGACGTCTGCGCCGGTGGCGGCCATCTCGGTGAGCAGGCCCGCGGTCTCGACGCCGAAGTAGATGACCGGCACGCCCATTTGCTGGACGGAGCGGACCAGGCGCTTGGAGGCTTCGAAGGCGTACTCGCGATAGTCGGCGAGGGCGAGCGAACCGACCCAACTGTCGAAAATCTGAATGACGTCGGCTCCGGCCTGGACCTGGAGGCGGCAGTACTCCTCAAGAACTTTGACGAGCTTGTCCAAAAGCATGCGCCACGCAGTGGTATCGCGGTACATCATCTGCTTGGTGTGGATGTAATTCTTTGAGCCGCCGCCCTCGATCATGTAGCTGGCCAGCGTGTAGGGCGCGCCGCAGAAGCCGATGATGCCGAGGCGGTCGCGGAAGTGGGCGGCGACCTTCTGGATGGCGCGGGCCACGTAGGCCAGATCGTCGGCGCGGTCGGTGCGCAGGGCGCGGACGTCCTCGGCGGTGCGCAGGGGATGATGGACTACCGGGCCCTCGCCGGCCTGGAACTCGAAGTCGAGGCCCATGGGTTCGAGCGGCAGCAGCAGGTCGGCAAAGATGATGGCGGCGTCTACGCCCAGCTTTTCAGCGGCGGTGATGGTGACCTCGGAGGCCAGGTCGGGCTGCTTGCAGATTTCGACCAGGGTGTGGTGCTTGCGGACGTCGCGGTACTCCTGCATATAGCGGCCGGCCTGGCGCAGAAACCAGACGGGGGTGCGGTCGACCGGGCGGCGCAGGCAGGCGCGGACAAAACGGCTGCCTTCCAGAATGGTATCGGGGATGGTCTCCGCCGCGGCAGGGTTTTGCTTGCTTGGTTCCATATATTGTCGATTTTACCGGGCGCTGACCGGCCGCGCAGGGATTGCCGCCAGGGAAAAGCCGATGGGCTACGAGATCCAGTCGCGGCAGCGGCTCTTGCGCTGCCAAACGCCGTCGATTTTTTCGAGCACCACGGTTCCGCCGTTGCCGCACAGGCTGCCGCAGAAAAAGCCGTAGGAGACGATGGCGTGCTTGTGGCCTTTGTCGAAGCGGATCTCGCTCAAAGTGGCCAGGCCGTGGGCGAAGCCGTTGCGGACGGCGTCTTCAATGGTTCTTCCGTTGCCGATGGTCTTTTCCGGGTCGTTGTAGCGAACTTCCTGCTTTTGCCGGTCCGGGTCGACGAGCGTGAAGGTTCTGGACGCGCCCAACTGCGCCAGGTCCTGCTGCCGGAAACGATGGACGACGGTGGGCGTTGCCGGTTCAAGGTCCAGATCCTTTCGCGCATTCTTCATCGCCGGTGGGTCCGGTATCTCCCAGCGGAACCGTTTGAATGGCCAGGTTGAGCGCGGGCATCTCCTGCGCCATCCATCTGCCAAGGACCACACGGTAGACCGCAAGCTGCTCGGCGGTCAGCGGCTTGTCGCTGACTTTTGGCTTGGCTTGCTGGTCATCCTGGCCGGCGGCTATCCCTGCGGCGGCTAGAACCAACACCGTGAAAAGGGACGCAAATCTCACCAATCTAACCTTGCCTTCGAATTCCCGCATCGCAACTGAGCATCGCATCCTCCGCTGGAACAATTGTTATTGTTCGTTGGACTCCGGCTGGAGAAAATGGGAAATAAATCTGCTTCCAAATGCAAATTAGCATCGGCTGAAATAGACGCTATTTTGTATCGACGTGGATGATGCGCACCTCGGGATATGCTCCGTCCCAATCGGGGGAGACGGCGTCGAAGATGAGGCGGAAGTCGTGCTCGCCGCCGGGGGTGAGCGGGGCGGCGGAGACCGGCTCCACATCGACGTAGGGCTCGCGCATGCGGATGAGCTTGAGCGGCAGGGTCTCGTTCTGCGCCACTTCGTGGGCTCCGTCGCGGAAGAGCACCTGCACGGTGACTCCGGTGACGGTGCGGGAGCCGGTGTTGGCGATGTGGCCGTCGAGATAGGTAACCTTGCCGCCGGCCAGGTTGGACGACTCGCTCATGGCGAGGGCGGTGATGGGCAGGCTTTGGGCGTAGGGGTCTGGAGTCGCGGAGATGGGCGTGACCTTGGGAGCGGGCTTGGGGTGCTCGAAGACCAGCACCATGACTGCAAGCGCGACGAGGACGACCGCGGCAGCCACGGCCAGCGGCAGCCAGTTGCGTTCCTGCGCCTGGGCGGGAGGGGCGAGATTGAAATCGGGTCCAGTGCTCACGAGCGAAATTCTACACCCGTTACCGAAGGAATACCCCGGCATCCCCTATTTCTGTGAATCGGGTTACGCTTTATTGGCATTGGCCGATGTGCAGTGCAAGTGCCATAATTTTGCTCGAATCATGCATTTTGTTGAGCAACTCCGGCGGGCTTATGGCGTCTAAGCCGTCAAATAACCAGGGAACCGGCACACAACTTGATTCGTAACATTTGCCGCAAGGCATAGAAAGGCAGGCGCACGATGCAACCTTCCCTCCAATACGCATCCAACTCCCTGCCCGCGGTCAACGGCGTGTATCGCAAAATCGCAACGGCAGCAGCGACCTTACCTACCAGGCCATGACCATTGTGGCCATGCTGGTTTTGCTGTGCAGTCTTTGGGTTGTTCTAAATAGATGACTGTACGGAAACGATACAGTTCCTGAGAATGGAAGCTACCCGAAACGGGCCTGTTTCGATGCTCTGGCGGAAGTCTTTGCCTCTCATCTCGACGGGGATGCACATCTCCGGCCAGACGGGACCTCATGCGGTCGCCGATGCGGTCGCCCAGGGTATCTTCGCTTCTGGCGGGCTTCTTGCCTTCCGCATCGGCTCTGAAGCCGGCGCCGGCGGGCAGATCAGCATAGTTGGTGGTGATGATGGTGGTCAGCTTGTCGTTGTAGCGGGTATTGAGGATGAGCGCGACCGTATCCCACACCCACTCGTTGGGCTTTTGCGCGCCCAGATCGTCGAGCACCAGCACCTCGGCGGCAAAGACCGGCTTCAGCAGCTCCAGCTCCGTGGTTTGGACCTGGGGATTGTAGCTGTTCTGGATGCTCTTGAGCAGTTCGCGGTAGTCGCAGAAGAGCCCGATGACGCCGCGCTCCTGCACCAGGCCGCTGCAGCATGCCCACGGCAAGGTGGGTTTTACCCACGCCCAAGAGTTCCGGTAAAGATCAGTCCTTTGCCGGCTGTATCCACCGGATATTCCTCAACAAACTTTTGCACTTTCTTAAGCGCAATCCCTCAAGGATGGATCGGCATCGGTATAGACGTGGAAGCTCTCCAAGGCGCAGTCCTGGTAGCGCCCGGGAATATGGGCCGCGGCCAGGCGACGCTGAAAACGAACCATCTCCTGGCACTCGCAGGCGCGTGAGACCCATTGCCCCGAGGCGTTGACCACGCGAACCAGCCCTACTCCATCGCAGATTGAACAAACACTCATGGGTTCAAGCCTAGCGCAATCGCCGCGCTGGCGCCGCGGTGCGTCGCCGGGCTCCAATTGTGGAAAAACGCCCCGGGTTCTTTAAAAAACCTCTCGAGCAACCTGCGGCGCTGGAACTAGCAATTTAAAGTGGATTGCTATACGATGGCCGCTGAGATGAACTCCATCTGGAGATCAATGCTCCGGCTTCGGCCGTTGGTATCCATGTGAAGAAAACAGCTTTGGTTGGAGTTGATATCGGCGGCACAAAGACAGCGGTTGTGCTCTCCACAGAGCCGCCCGCGACCGTGAGACGCATCGCATTTCAAACCAATGCCGATCAAGACCCCATGCCCACCGTGGAGCGCATCATTGCAGCAATTCAGGAAATACTCTCCGCTGAACAGTTGGATTCCGCCGACGTGCAGGCAATCGGGGTCAGTTGCGGAAGCCCATTGGACGAGATCAATGGCGTGATTCAGTCTCCTCCCAATCTACCCGCATGGATCGACGTTCCCATCACGGCCATTCTGGAAGACAAATTCAAAGTGAAATGCTATTTGGGCAACGACGCGAATGCCGGCGCACTGGCGGAGCGCGCATTTGGAGCCGCCAGAGGAACTGAAAATATGGTCTTTCTGACCATGGGGACAGGGATTGGAGCCGGACTTATCTTGAACGGCCGGTTATACCATGGCGCGTCAAAGCTAGCCGGGGAGATCGGCCATGTGCGGCTTACGCAGTCGGGGCCTATGGGGCACAACAAAGCTGGAACCGTGGAAGGCTGGGTGAGCGGCGCCGGCATGGCGCGCGAGTCACGGCGGATTGTGGAGATGGAAATAGCGCGCGGCGGCTCTACCCTGCTCGCAGCGTGTTTGGATAAAGATGGCGAACCCCTGACTGCGCGCGACGTTTGGAATGCGGCCCAGGCCGGAGATAAGGTGGCCAAGAACCTGGTCACGGCGACGGGAGAGCGCCTGGGCGAGGCATTGGCGATTCTCATCGACGTATTGAATCCGGAATGTATTGTTGTTGGCGGCCTTGCCGTTAGAATGGGTGAGGCGTTACTCGCTCCGGCGCGCACCGTGGTTGCACGCGAAGCTTTGGCCGAATCCTCCCATGTTTGCCGGATTGTGGCGGCGGAACTGGGTGAGCAGATCGGAGATGCGGCGGCGCTGTGCGTGGCGCTTGAGGGCCTGCGCAGTGAGCGATGAAAGAATATCCCATATGATCGACCTTGAGATGCAATCCGATTTCGAATCGTCTCTCGACGACGCCCTGAAAAATTTCGAGTCCATGCGGCAGCTTCAGCCCCGCCTGCGGGATGCGGCACAAATGTGCATTGAATCATTGAAGCAGGGCCACAAGCTGATAGCGTGCGGCAATGGCGGCAGCGCCTGCCAGGCGCAACACCTGGTGGGTGAGCTGGTGGGCAGATATAAGAACAACCGCGACGCCCTGCCCGCTCTGGCTCTGACTGCGGACTCAGCGGTGCTCACTTGCATAGGGAACGATTACGCATTTGAAGAAATCTTTGCCCGGCAACTTCGTGCGCTGGGCCAGCCTGGAGATGTTCTGATAGCTTTCAGCACCAGCGGCCGTTCCGCCAATGTGCTGAGAGCTCTTGAAGCTTGTCGAGTGCTGAAGATTGCGTCGATTGCCTTCCTCGGAAAAGACGGAGGAGCGGCCGTTCCGCTGGCAGACTGCGCGTTAATTGTTCCTCATGCGGACACCGCCCGCGTTCAGGAGGCGCATCTTTTTCTGATGCACTCGCTGATGGATAGGATTGAGGCGGCCATAGCGCAGCGTAAGTCGCTGTAATGGAGCCAGGATCCGGAGGAAAGCCCGCTCTTGCCTTGATTGCCTATAATCGAATGCGTGCGGGACGATTCCATTGCCCGCGAAGAGAGGGAGACCAAATTTTGAATCGATTTGTTTTGCGCACAATCCTCCTGTCGCTGGCCCTCACAGGGCTCGTCGTCCCCTGCCGGATCACTACCCAGGAGCCGGCAAACAGACCGGAGACCATGGCGCCTGCCGCTCAAACCACGCCGGCGGCAGCGCCGATGACCGCGGCCGAGAAGGCCAAGGCGCACGAAGAGCAGGTAAAGAACGACTGGCCCTGGCTGGGCAGGTTCAAGGAGGCCGATTTGGCGCTCGGCGCGCCTGCCGCGGGCGAAAAACGCGTGGTCTTTATGGGCGACTCGATCACCCAGGGCTGGAATCTGGACGAATCGTTTCCCGGCAAGCCTTACATCAATCGCGGCATCAGCGGGCAGACCTCGCCGCAGATGGTGCTGCGCTTCCGCCAGGACGTGATCGATTTGAAGCCGAAGGTGGTGGTGATTCTGGCCGGAACCAACGATATTGCCGAGAACACCGGGCCGATGACGCTGGAGGAGTCGGAAGGCAACCTGATGGACGATGGCCGAGCTGGCGACGGCCAACCACATACGCGTGGTGCTGTGCTCGGTGCTGCCGGCCTTCGATTTTCCCTGGACGCCGGGAAAGGCGCCGGCGCTGAAGATTGACGCGCTGAACACATGGATCAAGGCCTATGCGGCGGAAAAGGGCTACGTTTATGTGGACTACCACACGGCGATGAAGGACGAGCGCGACGGGCTGCCGGAGAAACTGAGCAAGGACGGAGTGCATCCGAACGCGGCAGGCTACGCGATCATGGCGCCGCTGGCGGAGGCGGGGATTGAGAAGGCGCTGGAGTAAAGACAGGGACTAGGGACTAGGGAATCAGGGAATAGACTGAAGCGTTCCATTTTTGCTTATTGTCTCGTCGGGAGATTCTGGCTTTTACTATGCGGGTAACAGAGAAAGATGATAATTTCGCATTCGCCTCTATTCCCTGTTCCCTGTCCGTTGCTAAACCGCCCAAATCCCCATACAATAAGAGAATTGCAGGAAAGGTTTGTCTTAAGAGATGCCCAAGGAAAAGATTCATCCCAATTATGCCGCCGTGCACGTAAAGTGCGCCTGCGGAAACAACTTTGAGACCCGGTCGACCCACAAGGGCGACATTCACGTGGAAATCTGCTCGGCTTGCCACCCGTTCTTTACCGGCAAGCAGCGCCTGGTGGATACAGCGGGGCGCGTGGAGCGGTTCCGCCGCAAATATGCCAAGTCCGACGCGGCTACGGCGGCAACGGCAGCCAAGTAAACGGCGCAACAGGCACGGCCAGATACGATTGGGCCTCCGCTGCGGCGGAGGCCCAACTTCGTTCGGGGGCTGATTAAGATTTAGCTGCTTTCCTAGGTCTCAAAAGCTGAGAGCTGAGTCGAAGCTCAAGCTGGATGTTGAAGCTCAAAGACGTTTATGGCTGGCAAAGGCTTTACCGTCAGGAAGGACTGGGACAATCCCAGGGAGCACCAGATGCCCGAGAATGCGCGGGTACCGGCTGAGGTGCGCCTGGGATCGGTTTTGGTGGCTCCGGCTACGGTGCTGGCGCCCATGGCCGGGGTTACGGATACGGTCTTCCGGCGGTTTATTCGCCATGCCAGTATGTTTACCACCTGCAGATCAGGGGCAGACGCGGCTTCAGCCGCGATACAGAACAGCACTCGTTGATCCAGTCACCGTTGACGCGCCCCGTGACCAATGCGCAATCCGGCTGCGGGCTGCTGATGACCGAGTTCACTTCAGCGGACGGGCTGGCGCGGATGCGGGAGTCGAAGCGGCGGCGCTATTTGACCTTTTATGACGACGAGCACCCCATCGGCGCGCAACTCTTCGGGTCGAATGCGGAGACGCTGGCCGATGCCGCGCGGATTGTGGAGGAGACGGGCTTCGATACGGTGGACCTGAACCTGGGCTGCCCGGCCAAGCGGGTGGTGGGCTGCAACGGCGGCTCGGGGTTGCTGCGCGACCTGCCGAGGATCGGCGAGATTTTTCGCGCCGTGCGCAAGGCGGTGACGATTCCCTTCACCGTGAAGTTCCGCATGGGCTGGAACGACAGCCAGATTGTGTGCGTGGAGCTGGCGCGCATGGCCGAGGCCGAGGGGCTGGATGCCGTGGCGCTGCACGCCCGGACTCGTGAGCAGGGATACAGCGGCCAGGCGCAATGGCAGTGGATCGCCGCGATCAAGCAGGCGGTGAAGATTCCGGTCGATCGGCAACGGCGACATTCGCACTCCTGAGGACGCGGCGGCCATGATCGCCCTCACCGGCTGCGACGCGGTGATGATCGGGCGCGCCGCGCCGGCCAACCCGTGGATCTTCCGCCAGATTGCCCAGTACACGGCCACCGGCAGCTACGAGCGGCCCACGGTCGAGGACCGCTACCGGATGATTCGCGCCTATTTCCAGATGCTGCTGGACGAGGCTGAAGCCACCAAGGATCTGCCCCGCGCCGAGCGCATGGGCGAGACGGCCGGCAAGATGAAGCAGTTTGCCACCTGGTTCACGCACGGCGTGCCGGGCGGCGCAAAGCTGCGCGCGGCCATCTACCAGGCCCGCACCGGAGCGGATGTGCTGGCCCAGGTAGAGCTGTTCTTTGCGGCGCGGCTTACGGAAGAAACCGGTTCCGGGCTGAATTTAGAAAGCGAGCCGCAAGCCTTCCCTGAAGCCTCGCTCATCTGCGATTAGGCGCAGTTTCTCCGTAAATCAGTTTGCTCGATTCAAGTGGTAGGCGAGGCGGGAATCGAACCCACAACCCCCGGCTTAGAAGGCCGGTGCTCTATCCGATTGAGCTACTCGCCCCTGTACGTCTCATTCTAACGTTGAATGGCCGCGGGGCGCACCTGTACTATGCGGATGCCCGGCCACGGACAGCAAGTAACGAATCAGAGCCGCCTCAGCCCAGTGAGTCTCGTTTCCGCGATCGCGGGAAAGGTAGGCGCAATGGCCTCCGTGGCTGGTTTCAACAAACGTCACGTGCGCATTGGCGAGGAGTTTGGCGCGCGTCTCCGGCAGCAGGCGGATGAAGGGGTCGTCCTGAGCGCACAGAATCAGCGTGGGCGCCGCGATGCCTTCCACTACGCGGGCGCTGGCGGCGCGATAATAATAGTCGTCAGCATCGCGGAAATCCCAGTACCGGGCCACGATCTTGTTGTCGAACTGGCGGATGGAATCGATAGGCCCGATCTGCCGCGGGGACGCATAGATGCCGGGAAACAGCTTGGCTTTGTGCGCATAGCGCGCTGTGAGCCCGCGCAGAAATCTCCACTCATAGCCGCGATTGAGCGGCTCATGCAGGGCGTCGGCGCCGGGAGCCAGATCGATGGCCGGGCACACCGCGGCCACGGCACACAAGGGCGGCCGGCGGCCCCACTCCCCGGCCAGCTTGAGCACCATGTTGCCGCCCATTGAGTAGCCCACCAGCGCCACACGCTGCAGGCTGAAGCGCTCAGCAAAATGCAGCACCACCGCGCCCACGTCGCCGGAAAGTCCGGAGTGGTAGAGCGTGGGGGTCAGCTCCTCAGAGCCGCCGCAGTTGCGCATATTCATGCGGATGACGTTGCATCCGGCGTCCCAGGCACGTGCGGCGACACCCAGAATGTAGCGGGATTCCGACGAGCCCTCGAGGCCGTGAACCAGCAGCAGCGTCAGCTGCCGGGCCGGTTCCCGCTGCCAGTGGCAATGGCACAGCACGCGGCTGCCATCGGCCGGGTCCACCACGACCCTCTCCGCGACGGAAAAAAGCTGGAATGCGGGGCGAGGCAGAAAATTCCCGACAATCGTCTGCATGTGGCCATTCGTCAGCCCACGCCGCGGCACAAACGGCGTGAACCACTCCCGCAGTTCGGGAGCGGTATCGCCAACTACTTTGATTTCAGGATTGATTAGAGTCACGGGAGTCTGGGAAGAACGGCTTGCGGCCAATGTGATCCGTGAAAGGTTTGGGGCGGCGGGTGGGGATCGAACCCACGACATCCTGAGCCACAGTCAGGCGTTCTGCCACTGAACTACTGCCGCCATCTATGTATGATTGTAACATCGGATCAGGTTGTTCCGTTTTATAGGGAAGCCAAGAGAAACCACCCATGCACCGCCCCAATGCAAACACGGCCAAGAACCCGGCGCCAACCATCCTGCCGCCCGCGGACCGCTGGAACCGCGGCGCATGGATCTTTCGCGACCAGACCCTGCACAGGCTGGAGATTCTGCTGGATGAGGCCTTCGTCGTCCCCGGCAGCGACATCCGCTTCGGACTGGACGGGATCATCGGGCTGGTTCCGGGCCTGGGCGACGTGCTGGCCGGGCTGCTCTCGCTGGTTATTCCACTAGCCGCATGGATTCGCGGCGTCCCCTACGTCACGCTGGCGCGCATGGCCGCCAACCTTGGCATCGGCGTGCTGGTGGGCTCCGTGCCCCTTTTCGGCGACATCTTCGACATCGCATGGAAGGCCAATCGCCGCAACTATCGCCTGCTCTGCCGCCATCTGGGCGAGCCGCGCCGCCACACCGGACGCGACTGGGCGTTTCTGCTGCTGCTGGCTGCGGCCTTGGCGCTGGTCTTCGCGGTGCCAGTGGTGCTGGTGTTGTGGTTTATATTCTGGCTGGTCAGCCGCTAGGAAAATCCGGCTCTTCCGCGCGGCGTTAAGCGGCAACAATAAACCAAGCCGCGCTACAATAAACACAGACAGTCGGGGCGTAGCGCAGCCTGGTAGCGCATCTGCTTTGGGAGCAGAGGGCCGGGGGTTCAAATCCCTCCGCCCCGACCAGCTAAATTAGGAAAATTCCGAAGTAACATTGCACTCAGTGGAGCCGCAGGCTTGCCGTGGAAAGCTGAGCACCATGAAAGACTGGAAGCATCGAAATGACTTCTCAGGAACGTGTGCTTACCTCCCTGAACCATCAACAGCCCGACCGGGTTCCGATTGACCTCTCAGGCTACCGCTCATCGGGCATCTCCCCCATCGCCTATCCCAAACTGAGAGCCGCGCTCGGCCTGGAGCCGCGCGCCGTCGACGTCTACGATCCCATCCAGCAACTGGCCATCGTCCATGACGACGTGCTCGACCGCCTGGGCGTGGATACGATTGAGCTGGGGCGGGCCTTCTGCCATGAAGACAATTGGTGGGCCGATTGGACCTTGCCCGACGGATCGCCGTGCAGAATGCCGGCGTGGGCGCAGCCGGAGCGCGTGGGAACAGACTGGGTGATGCGCGCGCCGAGCGGCAGAATCATGGCGCGCATGCCTGAGGGTTCGCTGGTCTTCGATCAGACCTACTGGCCCTTCCTCGACGGCGGCGAAGATCTGAAAACAATCGAAGAGATCTTTCCCGAGCACATGTGGACCGGGATACCGACGCCGCCGGGACCATCCGTCCGCAGCCGGGAAGAACTGGCCGCCGGCGCCCGCGCTTTGCGCGAATCCACCAGCCGCGCCATCATCGGCATTTTTGGCGGCAACCTGCTTGAGATGGGGCAGTTTTTCTATCGCATGGACAATTTCCTCATGATGCTGGCCGCCGAACCCGAGCGCGCACATCGTTTTCTAGACGCGCTGGTCGAAATCCACCTGCGCAACCTCGAGAGATTCCTCGGCGCGGTCGGCGGCTCCATCGACGTCATTCTCTTCGGCGACGATCTGGGCGCGCAAAACAGCCCGCAGATTTCGCCGCGCATGTATCGCGAGTTCTTCAAGCCGCGCCAAGCCATGATGTGGGCGCGCGCCAGGCAACTGGCCAACGTCAAGGTCATGCTGCACTGCTGCGGCGCAGTGCGCCCGCTGCTTCCCGACCTCATCGACGCCGGCCTCGACGCCATCAACCCGGTGCAGATCAGTTGCCGCGGCATGGAAGCCGAGGGGCTCAAGCGCGACTTCGGCCGCGACCTCACCTTCTGGGGCGGCGGCTGCGACACACAAAGCATTTTGCCCTGCGGCACGCCCGTCCAGGTCCGCGAGCATGTTCTCCATCAGTGCGAAACGCTCGCCCCCGGCGGCGGATTCGTCTTCCAGCAGGTGCACAACATCATGGCCAATGTGCCCGCTGAAAATCTCATCGCCATGTATGATGCGGTGCATGAATACGACGCGCGGAAGGCGAACTGACGATGCCGGCAATCGTCTGGAGCGGGCTCGCATTAACTTTGGTAGCCGGCTTATGCTCAGGCAACAGCATGCTGCCCATGAAGTTTGCCCGCCGCTGGCAATGGGAAAACACGTGGCTGATCTTCAGCCTGTTCTCGCTGGTCGTCATTCCCTGGGCGCTGGCCATCCTGCTGGCCGGAAACCTGCGCAGCATCTACTGCTCTCTGCTTCCCGGCCAGTTGCTGCTGCCGTTCGTTCTCGGTGTTGCCTGGGGCGTGGCCCAGGTGTTGTTCGGGCTTTCCATTGCGCGGCTGGGGCAGGCGCTCACCTTCGCCATCGTTATTAGTCTCGGATCGCTGGGCGGCACGCTGGTTCCGCTCCTCTTCAAAAATCGCGCCGTCTTCTTTACTTCCAGCGGCGCGCTCATCCTCTGCGGACTCGCCGTCATGCTGGCCGGCATCGCGCTCTCAGCCCGCGCCGGCAGCCGCCGTGAGCAGGAAGCAAAAAAAGAATCCGGCATCGGCTATGCCCTGGCGCTGGCCCTCGCCGTTCTCTGCGGTTTGCTCGCCCCGATGATCAATTACTCCTTTGTATTCGGGCAGGAGATCGCCGCGCGCGCTGTCCAGTTGGGCATCTCGCCCATCCGCGCAGCCTACACCGTCTGGCCCGTCACACTCGCCGGAGGCCTGCTGCCCAACCTTGCCTATTGCCTTTATCTGCTCTCAAAGAAAAATACCTGGTCCGTCTTTCGCGGCCCATGGATGCCCGATGCCGGCTTCGCGGTACTGATGGCCGCCCTCTGGATGGGCGCAGTGGCAGTCTACGGGGCAGCGTCGGTCTGCCTCGGCGCGCTCGGCACCTCAGTCGGCTGGGGCCTTATCCAAATTTTGTCCATCATGACCGCAAACGTCGGCGGCCTGCTCGCCGGTGAATGGACCGCCGTGCCCATCGGCGCCCGACGCACGCTCTACGGGGGCCTCGCCCTGCTCACCGTCGCAACCGTTCTGCTAGCCGCCGGAAATCGCTGAGCGCGCAAACCTTTCACACCCACCCTTAAGCACCACGATCCGCGACGGGCGCCCCACCCTCGATGCGTTTTTGTTTTTTGCGGCTAGGGTGGGATACCTCTACATTCGTTTCGTATCAAATCATCAACGGCCTGCCGTATCGATCGCATCGCCGCGCAATTCTAAACGCGGCTCAATGTAGTTCGGCTCCGTCTGCACTGCTTGAGAAATCAGCTTCCGTCCCTCCGCCGCATCGCCGTGATAACTCGCAATCAAGCCGCGCAGATAATATGTCTGCGCGATATGGAGTGGTTCATCCGCTGCTTGCCTCGATTCGGCAACTGTCTGGAACTGCTTCGTCAGATCGGCCGCTTCCTGGCGCCGTCCCAGCTTTTCCAGTGAGAGCACCATAAAGAAATTGTCAGGGCTCCAGCTTGCGCTACCGCCGCCGGCCAACTGATCCACTCCGCGGATGCTCTCCTCATAAGCCTGCCGGGCTTCCTGTTTGCGTCCCAGCGCATCGAGCGTGCGCCCAATGTAGTAGTAGATGCGTGGCGCGGGCTGGTGCTCGAAGTCATCCAAGCCCAGATTGGACAGCGGCTTCAACGCCGACTGGAAAAGTTCGAGCGCCTGTTTATAGTTGCCCTTGTTGTAAGCCTCCGAGCCTCTGCCATATTCCAGTTCGCGGTACATGTCGCGCAAATCGTAGCTGCGATGCACGGGAAGAAACGCGCGATGATCGACTATCTCCTGCGCGGCGTCGAACTTGCCCTCAATCAGGTCAACCGTCAATAAGCCTTCCACCAGGCGATCGTTGCTGGGCGAACGCTTGATGGCATCTTGCAACAGCGCCAGTTGCTCGTCAAATTTCCCCGCGCGCGCATAGGCCGTCGCCAGGTTGTCCAGCGTTTCCGCATCCGCCGGATTGATTTCCACCGCTTTTTTGAGTTGCGGAATCGCCTTCTCCAGTTGCCCGGCTTCTTCATATGCGAGACCCAGCGAACGCCGCGCGCCAAAATCCGCCGCATTCACCCGGTTGATGGCTTCCCACTGCTCGATGGCTTCCGCCTTCCGACCGCGATAGTAGAGCAGGCACGCGAGATCGAATCGCGCCTGCGTATCGTTAGGGTTTTCTTTCACCGCATCGGCCAGCGGAGCTTCGCTCTCCGCGCGATAAGCAAACCGCTCCACCGTTCCAGCCGCCGCCTGCGCCTTCTTGCGATACTTCGCTGCCGCCTGCGCATCTCCAGCCTGCTTCACTGCGTAGGCCAGCGTGTAGTAGTAAAGCGGCGGCGTGCCCCACGTGTCTTTGTTGTGCGGCGGTTCCACCATCTTCAGCACCGCAGCCGCTTCCTTCCAGCGCGCCAGCGAACTGTAGAAAATTGAGACCTCCATCGCGCTCTCGCTCCGCTCTCCCATCAGTTCGATCAGCTTGTCCCTGGCCGACGCGTCCCCGGTCAAAAAATACTTCTCCGCCTGGGCCACGCGATCCGCCGGATCGATCTCCTCAACCTGCGCCAGTTGCTCGAGTGCCGCATCCTTCTCTCCCTCATCCCGTTCCGTCACGGCCAGCAGCAGATGCGCATCCATATCCTGAGCGTTGGCATTGATCGCCCCTGCCAGGTGCTCAGCCGCTGCCGCATCGTCGTGCCGCATAAAATTCAGCAGCCCCAGTTGGTATTCGCGCGCCCCGTAGTAGCCGCTGCCCGGCCAGACATAATAAAAATTGTCTTCCGCCTGCTTCTCTTCGCCCAGCTTCATCTCGCACGTCGCCAGGTAGTACCAGCTCTCGTCCGCATAGGGGTCGCGATCCACGGCCTTCTGGAACTCCTCCGCAGCCTGCCGGTAATGATTCTTGCTGAACTCCAGCATCCCCAGCAGTTGGTGAGCCACGGAGTATCCCGGATCTTTCTTGAGCGCCATCTTCGCCAGCTTTGCGGCTTCGTCCGCATCCAGATCCTTCTGCTTGAACTCCGCCGCCATCACCAGTTGCTCCGCCGTCATCTTCTCCGGCGGAATCGGCGCTTCGTTGAGACTCTTTGCAAAGGGAGTCACGTGGCCTCCTGGATTGCTGCCGGGACTACGATAATCCAACAGCACTACGCCATTGGGCCCGGTAATCAGCACCTCCATCTCTTCAAGTCCAGCCGAGTCCGCATGGATGCCCGCAATCGTCTTCTTCACTGGCGTTCCCGGAATCAAATCAACGATAGTGTTCAGTAACTCCCCGCTCCCGCACTTCACTTGCAACTTCGCGTCACGAATCGGCCGCACCGGAGAAAGCGCCACATCCACTGACGAATTCACACCCGCCGCATCGGGATGCACTTCCAGATTCAGCGCCACATCCTTGCTCATCGTCGTCAAACCGTTGATGCCCGCAACCGGAATCCACCACTCGTGCCATTGCTCCACCTGATGCGGATAGACCCATTCATAGTGGCCGTCCCAAACCATGCGCCCGCTTTGCGCCTCCCAGTAAGGACCGGCCTTATCGGTATAGCCGTGCTCCATCTCCCCGGAATCCGGCCCAAATCCGAAGGTCCACATCTTCATTCCTTGCACAACTCTGCGGTCCGCATAGCGAAAAACCCCGTAGTCCCGATCGAACTGGTAAGCGCCGCCGTAGTTGTCGTAGCTGTCGATTCCGAAGACCCCCAGCATGCTCATATGGTTGTAAGCCCAGCTTAGGTCCACTCCGTTATAGATCGGCCAGGGAGAAACCACGCCTGTCGTGTGGCCCACCGTCTCCGTCATCGGATAGAGGAAGCGCGTCTTCGCGGTTACCGGAAACGCCGCATTCGTCCACAGCATCTGCGGCTTCTCGCCGTCGGTGCCGTTGTAGCAGAAAACGCCGATCTCCAGCGCGTCCACGCCGGGATGCAGCGTCGCCGTGAAGGTCACGTTCATTTGATAAATGGGGTCCAGCTCGCCCAGCAAAACCGAGACGCTTCCGTCCTTATGCCGCAGCACCAGGTGCGACCAGTAAGGCTCGCCGTGCCAGGTCAGCGAGTGCACATCGTAGGGCCCGGTCAGCTCAATACCCTCCTGCGGCCAGTCGAAGCGCGGATTGAAAAATGTCGGCTTGATCACATCGTTGCGATAAAAAGCATAACGGTGATGCACCTTGTCGTAGAGTTCCATAAACCGCCCGCCCATCTCCGGAATATAGGTCAGCTTGAAGTATTCGCTCTCCACAAAGATGGCGTGGTACTTCTCCTTGAGCGGACTGCCCTTCTTGAACTCTCTCTTGTAGGTCGTGAAAGGATAGAGTCCCTTCAACGTCGAATCCGGAAACAGAGGCGGCTGCATATACCTACCCACCAGCTCGTAGGTCGGAAGAGTAATCTCCCCCTCCGTTACTGTGATTTCAGCATGCTTCGTGATCTTCCCGGCATCCTGCGCCGGGCAGTTCAGCGGCGTTCCTAACGTGAGAATCATGGTAAGAAAAAGCAGCGTCGTTTTCATTCAGATAACTCTTATCAGCCCGTAATTCTTTTGAGGCGATGGCCAGATTTCATTTCTCATGCATATTTAAAAATACCAACTCCGCCCCCACTTGCGATAATCTCAGCAGTCGGCCCATGAATGCCCGATCCGCCATGCCCGCAAATCCAGCACCTCTCCACACCATCGACCTCATCCGCAAAAAACGCGACGGCGGCGCGCTCGACGCCCGCGAAATCGGCTTCCTGGTCTCCGGCGCGACTTCCGGTTTCATTCCATCCGAGCAGCTCGCCGCCTGGCTGATGGCCGCCTATCTGCGCGGCCTTACGCTGGACGAGACTCGCGCGCTCACCCTCGCCATGCGCGACTCGAAGGAAAGATTCTCGCCCGCGCGTATGGGCAAAGTAGCCGTCGACAAGCACTCCACCGGCGGCGTCGGTGACAAAACCAGTTTCCTGGTCGCTCCCATTGCCGCAGCCTGCGGCCTGGCCGTGCCCATGATCAGCGGCCGCGCACTGGGCCACACCGGCGGGACTCTGGACAAACTGGAGTCCATCCCCGGCTACCGCACCGCGCTCACCCTCGATGAATTTGAGGCGGTGCTTGCCCGCTGCGGTGCATCCATCGTCGGCCAGACCCCCGCAATGGTCCCCGCCGACCGCATCCTCTACGCTCTGCGCGACTCAACCGGCTCGGTCGAAAACCCAAGCCTCATTTGCAGTTCAATTCTCAGTAAAAAATTAGCGGAGGGCCTCGACGCCCTGGTGCTCGATGTAAAAACCGGTTCCGGCGCATTTCTCCGCGAGCGGGAGGACGCCGAATACCTGGCCGCCCTGATGGTGGCCACCGCGGAAGCCGCCGGAACCCACACCGTCGCCCTGCTCACCGATATGAGCCAGCCCCTGGGCCACGCCGCCGGAAACTGGATCGAGATTATGGAGAGCCTTGAACTTCTGCGCGGCAATAGACCAAAAGAGAGCGAAGACCTGCGCGAGCTTTCTCTCATTCTGGCCGGATGGATGATTCACCTTGGCGGCCAGGCGGCCACGCCGGAAACAGGCTACGCACGCGCTGAAGCGGTGATCGCCGACGGCTCCGCGCTGCGCGTTTTTTTCTCGATGGTCGAGGCGCAGGGCGGCGACGTTGCCATCTTCGACGATCCCGCCTTTCACAAGCCCGGCACGACCCTGGTGCTCGAAGCCTGGGAGTCCGGCTACATCTCCGCCATGGATACCACCGAAATCGGCTGGGCCGTGCAGCGCACAGGCGCGGGCCGTGAAAAGGCAGGTGAAGCCGTCGATCCCCACGCCGGCATTCTCTTCCACGCCCGCCGTGGCGCGTGCGTCCAAAGGGGTCAGCCCATCGCCACTCTCTACGCCACCAATCCCACGCTCCTCGCCGAACCCATCGCCCTCTTGAAGAATGCAATCACATTTTCCGAAACTCCACCGCAATCGGTTCCACTGGTAAGCCGCATCTTCACCCGCGAAACGGCGGAAGCTTATTTGCAAAATGCTGTAAGGTAATCGAAGAGCAGCTACTAGCTTCTAGCCTCTAGTTACTAGCCTTTTCGTTCTTATCCGGAGACGGTCCTATAAGACACGCACGTGAATTCGCGCTGCAATTAAAAGCTAGGGGCTAGAAACTAGTAGCTGGAAGCTGTTTTTCAAGGAGCGCCGCATTGGATCGATTCATCGGAGTGCTGGGAATTCTGGCCGTACTCGCCGCAGCCTGGCTCGGCTCAACCGACCGCAAACGTATCCGCTGGCGCACGGTGGCCTGGGGACTCGGTCTGCAAATCGTCTTCGCCTTTATCGTGCTGCGTTTCTCTTACGGCGAGCAGGCGCTGCAGTGGGCCGGCGACCTGGTCAAATCCATGCTCGCATCCACCTATGCGGGCACCAAAGTTCTTTTCGGTCCACTGGGCCTTCCCACGGGCACGTTCGGCTCCATCTTCGCCTTCCAGGTGCTGCCAACTATCATCTTCATCTCCGCATTTTTCGCCATGCTTTATCACATCGGCCTGATGCAGATCGTCATTCGCGGCCTGGCCTGGGTGATGCTCAAGACCATGCGCATCTCGGGCGCTGAAAGCATGAACGTAGCCGCCAGCATCTTCATGGGCCAGACGGAGGCTCCGCTCACCATCCGCCCGTTTCTGGCCAAGGCCACGCGCAGCGAGCTAATGACCATCATGACCAGCGGCATGGCCCACGTTTCCGGCGGCATCATGGCCATGTACATTGCCCAGGGCATTGCGCCCCAGCACCTGCTGGCCGCGGTCATCATGACCTCGCCTGGCACCATTCTGGTAGCCAAGATGATGGTTCCTGAAACCGAGATTCCCGCCACCGAGGGCCGGGTGGTGATGCCTAAAGACGAGTTGCACAAGGAAGAAAACCTCATCGGCGCCATCGCCCGCGGCACCATCGACGGCGGCAGGCTGGCCCTCAATGTGGCCATCATGCTCATCAGCTTTCTCGCCCTCGTCGCCCTGCTCGACAGTCTGCTCCTCTGGACGCACGGCCTCCACTACATGCACTGGGTTCCCGGCTCGCTGGGCCAGATTCTTGGCATTCTCTTCGCGCCTGTGGCCTGGCTAATCGGTATTCCCTGGCACGACTGCGGCGCCATCGGCAATCTGCTGGGCACGCGCATGGCGCTGAATGAAGTCATCGCCTATATCTCACTGGGCGCGCAAAAAGCCACGCTCGCGCCGCGCTCCTTCATCATCGCCACCTTCGCGCTGTGCGGCTTCGCCAACCTCGGCTCCATCGGCATGCAGATCGGCGGCATCGGCGCGCTGGTCCCCGAGCGCCGCAACGATCTCGCCCGGCTAGGCGTCCGCGCCATGCTGGCCGGAACCATGGCCAATTTGATTTCAGCATCGATTGCAGGAATGTTCTTAAGCTAAGACCTGAAAGGAGTCAATATGTCAGACACCCAGAACAATCCCCCGGAATCTTTTGAAGCCCAGCCCGATTCGCATGCCATTGCACCGGTCTGGCATACCGCCGGTGTCTTGTTGCTGCTTCTCATCCTGATCGCGCTCGGCATTCGTGCAACCAGCGGCAGCCATCCTGCGCAAGTGCATAATCGAATACTGAATTACGCGATTGCCATGGCCGCTGAATGGCTCATTTTTGCATTCATCTGGCTGGGCGCGCGTTGGCAGGGGGCATCGCTCAGGACCCTGGCCGGCAAATTTTCCCCTACTTGGCGCTCCATCGCGCGCGATCTGGGGTTGGCAATCGGTTATCTCGTTGTGGCCTATCCGATCCTGCAACTCCTCGGCATCGCCATGGCGCACCTCATCCACTCCCCGTCCAATGCCAATGCCCTGCTCAATAATCTGCTTCCCCATACCGCCATGGAGAGCGCACTCTTCCTGCTTCTTGCGCTTACCGCCGGCATCTGCGAGGAGATGATCTTTCGCGGCTATCTGCAACGCCAGTTCACCGCTTGGACCGGGAGCACCGCGGCCGGAATCGTACTGCAGGGCATCGTCTTTGGAGCGGCCCATGCCTACCAGGGGCTGTCCATGGTGTTCATCATCTCTGTTTATGGATGCATGTTCGGCTTGCTTGCATGGTGGCGCAAGAGTCTCCGTCCCGGCATGATGGCCCATTTCATCCAGGACGCCGTCAGCGGGCTGGTGCTGGCGCGATACGTGTTGAAATAACCGGGCGCCCCACCCTTGCTGGGTCTTTGTTTTTCCCGCCAGGGTGGGACTCGTGCAACAGGCTTTGTTATCCTTATCAGCGTGGAGTACGAACGCTATCTCTACCCGCCTTATGATGCGCCGCTCATGGAAGCATACGGCAGCCGTTTTGACTCCGTCTTCGTAATCCTCCATCCTTTCGTCAGCGTTCCGGAGCATATTGCCTGGAAGGCGACAAAGGAATACCCAAACGATGAGCAGATTCTGACCCTCGGAGCAAAATGCACCTGGGCCCACGTTGCAGCTCAAATAGGCCTGCGCGACTGCGCTAAGCTGAACCAGGCGCTCCTGACTTCAATCGCAGCAATTCGAGAAGAATTTCGCGACTATCCGGCCTGCGATACTTTGAAGAACTTTCTGGAATCGGAATCCGTCTGGATGCCCAATGAGGGCCAGTTCGAAACCTTACTCCAGTTAGATTTTCTCGATACATTCGATGCAGCCGGCCAGGAAGAACTGATCTTTGTGCCCGAGTTTCCGATCGCCGACCCGATTCAAAAACTAAACTTAATGAGGCTTAGGAATCGCGTAATTTCCTTCCCCTCCCATGGAAGCCTCGTTGCTCCGGATGCATCCTTCTTGTTCACTGTAGATTGGGATAGTTTTTTCACACTCTTCTACGGCCCTCGTGAATTTATCTCTGAAGTCGTTCGCCGGCAGAATCTCGAAGGCTTTTTCGTAACCCCGACCACCGAGCACTTCTGGTTCAATTATTCGCTTGGATGCTGCGTGGTCACGCTTGCCCCCGACGGCTGGTCTGCTGCACGAAAATTCGTCTGCGCCGCATCATCTCCGTCCCTGTAGAATTCCCACAGCGCACTGCGCGCCCGTATGACCTACTTCGATCAAGTCGCTGAAGCCGCCGCGTTCCTGAAGGCCAGGCTCGGCCCGCTCGCGCCACACATCGGCATCGTGCTCGGCTCCGGCCTGGGCGCGGTAGCTGATTCGGTCGTAAACCCAACCATCTTCCCCTACGCCGAGATTCCCCACTTCCCGCAATCCACCGTCGAAGGCCACTCCGGTCGCCTCGTCGCTGGCTTGCTCAACAGGGTTCCAGTCGCAGTCCTGCAAGGCCGCGGCCATTTTTATGAAGGCTACTCGCCGCAACAAGTCACCTTCGCCGTGCGCTTATTGGGCGCGCTGGGCATCCGCGCGGCCGTCCTCACCAACGCCGCCGGAGGCATCGACGAAAGCTACCGCGTGGGCCAGCTCGTCGCTCTCGCCGACCACATCAATTTCATGGGCTTCAACCCCCTGGCCGGCGCGAACGAGCCGCGCTTCGGCTTCCGCCCCGGCTCCGGCCTGCGCTTTTTCGATATGACCGAGCCCTACTCCAAAACTCTCCGCACGCTGGCTCAGGAAGCCGCCGCGGCTGAAGGTTTTGAAATGCCCGAAGGCATTTATCTCGCCGTCAGCGGCCCCAGCTTCGAGACCCCGGCCGAAATTCGCGCCTTCCGCACTCTTGGAGCCACGCTGGTAGGCATGTCCACAGTGCCTGAAACCATCGTCGCCTGCCACATGGGCATTCAGGTTCTCGCCATCTCCTGCGTCACCAACCTCGCCGCCGGCCTGGGCTCCAAGCCTCTCAGCCATGAGGAGGTTATCGAGACCGGCCGCCAGGCCGAAGACCGCCTGGCCCGTCTCTTCGAGAGCCTGCTGCCCAATATAGCCGCGCATTTAATAGCTAATCCGGAAACCGGTCAGTCTTGAACATTCCTCAAGCCGGCAATCTCCGCTCGCCTGCACTATTTTATAAATACATATTTTCCACTGCCGCTTTTGGTTCGTTTACCGAAGTTTCATGCGATGATTATCAGAATCCATGCATGCTACCGATAAAGTCGGCATGATGGCTGGCAAATTCCCCACCATGAGCGAATCCTTGAACTCGATGCGGCAAAAGGCGGCAACGTGGCTGGTGCAGGGCATTACGCCCCAACGCCTGGCGTTCACCCTGGCCCTCGGATTCGCCATCGGCTGCATTCCCGTGGTGGGCATTCCCACCTTCGCCTGCGCTGCCCTGGCGGTTGCGCTGCGGCTCAATCTGCCCGCCATTCAAGCGGCAAACTATCTGGTCATGCCTCTGCAGCTTGTGCTCATCGTGCCCTTTGTCAAGCTGGGCGGATGGCTCATGTCTTCCGGCTCCAACCCCGCCGGCAACTCCGGCGCGTTGGTGAACGCCTCTCCCCTCAAGCTGCTTACGCAGTTGGGTTCGCTCACCGGTCACGCCATGCTGGCCTGGTTCGTCATCGCTGTCCCCGCGGTTCTGCTCATGACTTTGACGCTCACTGTTGTGCTGCGCCGCATCCCCGCCCTGGCCGAATCTGAAACCGGCGACCTTACCTAAGCCGCCCGTAAGGTTCGGGCACGGGTTCGGCGCTATTGATCCATGCGGTATAGATCATGTCCCGCAGCATGCTGGCTCCGGCAGCCAGCCGTTCCGCGGTAAACTCGCGCGACTCACTTGATCCCGCTCCTACAAACCCTCCTGCCTTCTCCAATTGGTAGACCTTCTCAACGTAAGTTGCCGAATGCCGCAGGTAAGCTACGTAGCTGTCGAAGATATCTCCGTCAATCGCTTTGGGCGCCGTCATCTTCGCCCGCACCTCCGGCTCATGCACGTTCGCCCCCATGAACGGCCCCTCGAACTGCCAATGAATCGTGTGGCCGGTAGTATAGCCGTTGGGATTCGGTCCCACCCAGCCGTTGTATTGGATGCTGGTGTGCAGCGGCTGCGAGCCGTCGCCCACGTAGTGCCCCAACCAACCGGCATAAAAGATCACAGCCGCTTCGACGGCGCTTGCATCCTTGTTGGCGGCAACTAAATCCCGGTACTCGCGAAACGCAACCTTCAGCCGCTCCCACACTTCGGTGGTCTCCCAAGGCTGCAAACCGATCTTCTCTGGCCGCTCTCCGGCCGCATAGACCCTGGCCTCAAAGTCCAGCCGACGCCTCGGCAAAGGGCCCAGCGCATCGGCCAATTCCAGATCGATAAAGTGCTCCGGAGCCTGCGCGGCGTTCAACTCCGGCTCGGTTGGCGAACGCCAACGGTCCGGCTCGGGCCCCAGGTACTCGATCTCGCTTACCGCCGCCTCGGAGCGCAAAAAGGCCGGCACATCGGCGGGCAGCGTACTGGCCGCCAGCCGGTTGATGATGCGATGGCCCTCATTGCCCCAGGCGTGGGCATGCTGCGATTGAGAGACAAGGCAAACCAGCACACCCGCACACAGGGCTGCTCGTACGAATTGGACAGATGAAATGATGCGCAACATACAGGCCAGTATAGGCCGCATTCACTAGCCGATGGTTAAAGATCCACAAATTGAATCGTTTCCGGGCCGTCCTGCCCCGCGAACCCACCCGCATCCAGCCCCCTGGCCATCCCCGGAACCGTTAACTGGAGCGTTTCTCCCTGGAAATCCGAATTTCGATTTGCGTAGAGAGTCTAGAATAAACGCATATACTACCTGCAAATAGACCACTGCTTAAGGCCGTCGTATTTTGACCAGAATTGGCCTTCCGGTGGCGCAAGTGAGAGCCAGCCACGCACGGGGCCGAAGCAATGGGGAGTGTTCTGGGGGCATCATGAAAGAGCATACAACTGCTACAACAGAGAAACACGGGCGCAAGACCCGGCGTGGCTTTTCCTTCGTTTCGGCGATCCTGTTAGGTCTCGCGTTGGCCCTGGCGTTCGGAGTGCTTGCGCCACGCCTGGAAGCCAACCCCAATCTCTCTGCTGCACCGCTGATCTTTATCGCCGGAGCCGTCGCCGCAGTCCTGGTTCTTCGCTTGCTGGTGCAGCGCGAGCACCGCGTAGCCTTGCAACTGGTAATGAGCCAGATCGTGGGCGAAAATACGTCCCCCGAGATCGCGGCCATGCGCATTCTTGAGGCCCTCTGCGTCTCACAGGGCTGGGATGCGGCCATCAAATGGGAGGTCAACGCCGAGGTAAACCGGCTGGAATTCTGCTCGGCCTGGGGCTCTCCCGGCCGCGGCACTGGAAACCCTCATCCAGGAGAGCATGGGGCACACGCCTGGACAGTGGCGATTGGACCTGCCCGGACGTGCCTGGGCAGATGGCCGCCCGATCTGGATTACCGACCTGGCCTCCCTGCCCCTCAGCCCGCACACTCAGTCCGCCCTGCGCCAGGAGATGGTCTCCGGCTGGGCGGTGCCTGTGCGCGTGGGCAACAAGGTTCTGGCTGTTCTCGAATTCTATTGCCATTTCCGCCTCCGCGAAAACCGCGAGAGCCCTGGCGGCACTGGAGACCGCGGCCGCCTCCCTGGGGCAGATGCTGGCCCGCTCCCATGAGCGGGGCCGGGCCGAGGAACTCTACCGCCAGCAGGAGATCCTGCTCGACTCGGTCGCCGACGGCATCTGCGGCGTTGGATCGCCACGGCCTGGTCAGTTTTGCCAACCCCGCCGCCGCCCGTCTGCTGGGCACCGTGGCCTCCGATCCTCACCGGCAAGCCGGTGCATGATCTGCTGCACGGCCTCTGCGCCGGCCCACCGCCAGTGCAAACCAGGATTGCCCCCTCCGCCGCGCCTCCGCAAACCATAAGGCCACGGCCGGCGAAGATACCATCTTCCGCAGCGACGGCAGCTCCTTCCCGGCGGAGTACGTCCTGACCCCCATCCTCGATCAAGGCCGCTTTTCCGGTTCCGTGCTCAGTTTCCGCGACATCAGCCAGCGCTATGCCCTTGACCGCCTCAAGGACGAGTTCATCTCCACCGTCAGCCACGAGTTGCGCACCCCGCTCACCTCCATCCGCGGAGCTCTGGGCCTGCTTTCCTCCGGCATCCTCGGCAAGGTCAACGACAAAGCCGCCAACCTGCTCCGCATCGCCCTCACCAACTCTGACCGCCTGGTCCGCCTCATCAACGACATCCTCGACCTGGAGCGTATCCAGAGCGGCCGCGAACCCCTCGCCTACCGCCCCGTGCAGTTGGCTGAGATCGTCCGCCAGGCCATCGACGGCATGCAGCCGGTGGCCGAGGCGGCGGCGTGCAGCTCATCCACGACACCACCCAGGTGGAGATCGAAGCCGACCCCGACCGCCTGCTGCAGGTGCTCACCAACCTGCTCTCCAACGCCGTCAAGTTCTCCCCGCCCAACTCCACCATCTCCGTCATGCTGCGCCCCGGAGTCAGCGGCGTCACCCTCTCCGTCATCGACCAGGGCCGCGGCATTCCCGCCGACAAGCTCGACGCCATCTTTGGCCGATTCCAGCAGGTGGACGCCTCCGACTCCCGTCAGAAGGGCGGAACCGGCCTGGGCCTTGCCATCTGCCGCACCATCGTCCTGCAACACTCCGGGCGCATCTGGGCGGAACGCAATCCCTCCCGCGGCTCGACCTTCCGCGTCTTCCTGCCCTACAAACCGGTCCCCCAGGCTCTTCTCGATTCGCCCGGCGGCATCTTCGATCAGGAGCCCGGCCACGGCACCGTCCTGCTGGCCGACGCCAACGAGGCCACGCGCCCGCAGATCGCCGCCCAGTTGACCCGCCACGGTTACCGCGTGGTCGAAACCGCTACCGTGGAGCAAACCCTCGCCGCGGCCCACGCCGGCGTCGAGGCCATCCTCCTCGATACCTCTCTCGACGGCATGAACGGCTGGGAGATTCTGCCCCTGCTGCGCCGTCTTGACCCCGAATCGCGCACCCCCGTCGTCCTGCTCAGCGTTGAAAACCGGCAAAAACCCGCTGACCTGCCCGACCACGCTGAAGGATGGGTCGCCAAACCCCTCGATGAAGATGCGCTGCTGGGCGAACTGGCCCGCGTGCTCTGCGGACCGGGCGAAAAAGCGCGCATTCTGGTCGTCGAGGACGATGTGGAACTGGCCCGCCTCATCGGCGACGTCTTCTCCCGCGATACCATGGAGGTCCAGCTTGCCTATACGCTCCAGGCGGCGCTGGACGCTTGTTTCGGCTTCCAGCCCCATCTGCTGGTGCTCGATATCGGCCTTCCCGACGGCGACGGCTTCAACGTGGTCGATTGGCTGCGCAACAACGCCAACCTCGCCCGCCTGCCGCTGGTGGTCTACTCCGGCCGCGAGCTCTCCCCGGCCGAACGCCGCCAGCTTACCCTCGGGCCTACCCACTTCCTCACCAAGGCCCGCGTCCAACCCCAGCAGCTTGAAGCCCTGGTCTTGACGATGCTGCGCACTTCGCGTCAGATGGAAGAGACTCCCGCCGTAGGCAATCCCGGATAGTGAAGTCTCCCGGCTAACGCCGGGAAGAGAATGGGATCGAATGGCCCACCGCATCCTGATCATTGACGACGAAGAAGATATTCGCGAAGTAGCCGCCCTCAGCCTTGAAACCGTAGCCGGCTGGGAGGTCATGTCAGCCAGCTCCGGCGCGCAGGGCCTGACCCGCGCCATCGAGCAAAAGCCCGACGCCATTCTGCTCGACGTGATGATGCCCGGCATGGACGGCCCCACCACCTTCCGCGAGCTGCGCAACAATCCCGCCACCGCCCACATTCCCGTTCTGCTGCTCACCGCCAAGGTGCAAAGCACTGACCAGCGCCGCTTCGCCGATCTCGGCGTGGAGGCCGTGCTCTTCAAGCCCTTTGACCCGCTCACTCTTCCCGCACGCAAATTGCTCCTGAAGGGTCAGCGCTGCATCTGGAAGAGGTAAACTCCGGCGATGATTCGGCTGAACTGAAAGGCGTATCACCATGGACCCCAATCGGCCAGCCCGCTCTCAATGAAGCGCTCGACCGCATGTGGATCCAATTCCTTCCGCAAATCAAGGAGCGGCTCGCCATTCTCGACTCCGCCGCCGCCGCCTTCGCCGCCAACAATCTCACCATCGAGCAGCGCGAAGCCGCCAGCAGCCGCCGCCCACAAGCTGGCCGGCGTGCTCGGCTCCTTTGGCCTCACCAAGGGCACCGTCCTGGCCCGTAAGCTGGAGATCATGTACTCCCGCGACGGCGGTCCCGACCCAGCCCTCGGCGCAGCAGCCTCACCTCCATCGCCGCCGAATTGCGCGGCCTTATCGATAGCCGCAAGTAATCCTACCAATTACACTTCATAAGGAATGCTCCAGCCCGACCCATTCGCGCCCCAGCTCGACCTCACCTTCAACGACCCCCGCGCCACGCGCCGCATCTGGCCCGTCCGCGATCTCGTCGCCCAGGTCCGCGAGCTCATCGAGCAGGAGTACGGCGACGTCTGGGTCGAAGGCGAAATCTCCAACTACCGCCCCGCGCCCTCCGGCCACGTCTACTTCACCCTCAAAGACGCCGACGCCCAGCTCCCCATCGTCCTCTTCCGCCGCCAGGCCATGCTGCTCCGCTTCCGTCCTGAAGACGGCCTCCACGTCCTGGTTCGCGGCCGCGTCAGCGTCTACGAGCAGCGCGGCCAGATGCAGTTGGTCGCCGAAACCATGGAGCCCGTCGGCGCCGGCTCGCTGCAACTGGCCTTCGAACAGCTCAAGGAGCGCCTCAAAGCCGAAGGCCTCTTCGATGCCGCCCGCAAGCGTCCCCTGCCCGCATTTCCCCGCACCGTAGGCATCGTCACCTCGCCCACCGGCGCCGTCATCCGCGACTTCCTCAACATCGTCGCCCGCCGCCACTCCGGCCTCAGCGTCCTCCTCTTCCCCGTCTCCGTTCAGGGCGATCAGGCCCCCGCGGAAATCGAATCCGCCATCGCCCAGCTCAACGCCAATCTCACCGATGAGGCTCTCGTCGATCTCATCGTCCTCGCCCGCGGCGGCGGCTCGCTCGAAGACCTGGCCGCCTTCAACTCGGAACGCGTAGCCCGCGCGATTGCATCGCAGCAGCCTTCCCGTCGTTTCCGCGGTAGGCCATGAAACCGACTTCACCATCGCCGACTTTGCCGCCGACCTCCGCGCCCCCACCCCCTCCGCCGCCGCCGAGCTCATCACCGAAGCCCAGCACAAGATCGCCGAGCATCTCGCCACCCACTCCCACCGCCTTGAGCGCGCCGCCCGCTTCCAGCTCCTGCAAGCCCGCCAGCGCCTCACCCGCCTGCCCGTCAGCCGAGCGGAGTCGCGCATCTCCGCGCTTCTCCACCGCCTCGCCCAGCGCCTCGACGAATTCTCCTTCCGCCTTGAATCCGCTCCTCACCGCCCAGCTCCGCCTGCGCCAGGCCTATCTCGCCGATCTCGCCGCCTCCGTCCTCAGCCACGATCCCCGCCAGGCCCTCGCCCAAACCCGCGAGCGCCTCGCCGCCTGCCGCACCCGCCTCGACCGCTCACTCGAACGCCGCATCCAATCCTCCGCCGCCACGCTCAGCGCCCTCGATGCCCGCCTCCACTCGCTCTCGCCCCTTGCCGTCCTCGACCGCGGCTATGCCCTGGTCCTCGACGCATCCGGCGGCCTGATCCGCTCCACTGGAACAGATTGCAAAAGGCGACCAGCTCACCACGCGCCTCGCTGACGGCGCCTTCATCAGCCGCGTGGAATCCAAAGCAAAAGCAAAGAAAACCGCGCAATGAGCCGTTGAAATTGCAACTCACTCCTCGTACATTTGTAAAAACGAGGGTCTGGCATGAACACGGAGCGGCTGGCTCAGGAAAAAATTGCGTGGTACCGCTCTCCCGTCAGCCGCGACCAGCTCCAGTTTTTGAATGAGCGTAGCGACCTCAAAGGCTCTCTGCAAACCGGCGGCTTTCTGGGGTTGCTGGCGCTCACCGGCTCAGCCGCCTGTTTCTCCGCAGGCCGTTTACCCTGGCCGTTCGTAGTGCTTCTGTTTTTTATCCACGGCACCTGCTGGAGATTTATTCTCCACGGCTTCCACGAGCTGATTCACAATTCGGTCTTCAAAACAAAATCTCTCAACAGCTTTTTCACCCGCCTCTTCGCATTTCTCATGTGGCTCAACCCCCATCAATTCTGGGCCAGCCACACCGAGCATCATAAGTACACGCTGCACCTGCCCGACGATTTGGAAGTGGTTCTCCCGGCAAATCTGACCATCACAAAATTCTTCCTGCGCTACATCATTGACCCACTGGGTTTTTGCATCGTTCTTTATAGCACCGTAAAGATGGCTTGCGGCAAGCCTCTGCGTCCCTGGGATAAAACTCTATTTTTGAACGCCGATCCCGCTGAAAAGCGCCGCTGGGTCAACTGGTCTCGCTTCCTGCTGGCCGGCCACGCAACCATCCTCATGGTCTCGCTGGGGATGCACTGGTGGCTCTTGCCGCTGGCCACAACCCTGGCCCCGTTCTATGGCGGATGGCTCTGCTACCTCTGCAATAATCTGCAGCACGCCGGCCTGCAGGACAATGTAGGCGATTTTCGCCTGTGCGTGCGAACCGTAACTCTCAACCCGCTCCTAGGCTTCTTATACTGGCACATGAACTACCACACCGAACATCATATGTATGCGGCAGTGCCATGCTATAACCTCTCCAAATTGCATCAACTCGTAAAAGCCGATCTGCCGCCTTGTCCCCACGGATTGTTTCAAGGGTGGAAGCAGCTCTCCATCATCCTCAACCGCCAAAAGCGCGACCCGGCGTACAAATTTGTCCCTGAACTGCCAAAACCTTCCAGTTATTCGGCCGCAGATTAATCTTCCCGCTCAAAGCTGATAACTTTCCCTCCAAAGTTATACGATGAACAGTATCAGTATATTTTTTGAAATCCTCAAAGAATTGAGTCTATGACCGCTCCCCGCCTGCGCAGTCTCTTTGGTACCGACGGCATCCGCGCCGTCGCTGGAGAATCCCCGCTCGATCCCATCACCATCTTCGCCACCGGCGTCGCCCTCGCCCACTCCCTGCGCAAAACCTGCGCCGAGCCCGCCGTCCTGCTCGGCCGCGATACCCGCGAATCCAGCCCCTGGATCGCCGCCGTCCTCGCCGCTGGCCTGCGCTCCGCCGGAGCACGCGTTGAAAGCGCCGGCATCGTCCCCACCCCCGCCGTCGCCTTCCTCGCCCGCACTCATGGATTTCAAACCGGCGTAGTCATCTCCGCCTCCCACAATCCCTGGCGCGACAACGGCATCAAATTCTTCGGCGCCGACGGCTACAAGCTCCCCGACTCCGTCGAGCTGGCCATGGAAGACGAAATCCTCCATCACGCCGCCCTGATCGCCTCCCAACTCGCCGAGCCCGACCCGGCTTCCATCCCGCCCGTTGAAGACAATCCCTCCCTCCAGGCCGACTACATTCAGTTCCTCATTGATTGCGT
This sequence comes from uncultured Acidobacteriaceae bacterium, assembly GCA_963724755.1. Classification (GTDB taxonomy): domain Bacteria; phylum Acidobacteriota; class Terriglobia; order Terriglobales; family Acidobacteriaceae; genus Telmatobacter. The sequence goes on along the minus strand of CAVRVZ010000007.1, from coordinate 115,602 downwards.
CCCCGGCCTCTCGCTCGCACCGGCCTCCGCATCGTAGCCGACTGCGCCAATGGCGCCGCCGCAGCCGTCGCTCCCGCGCTCTTCCGCCGCCTCGGCGTCGACGTAACGCTCCTCAACGTCTCCCCCAATGGCCGCAACATCAACGACAACTGCGGCGCTCTCTACCCCGCCCACGTAGCCGCTGAAGTCGCATCCTGCGGCGCGGCCCTCGGCATCAGCTTTGACGGCGACGCCGACCGCTGCATGATGGCCGGCGCAAGCAACAACGTTCTCAACGGCGACGCCATCCTCTACATCGCCGCCCTCGATCTCAAATCCCGCGGCCTGCTCACGCGGAGATTTGATCGTCGCCACAGCCATGTCCAACATGGGCCTTGAAGCGGCCCTCAAGCGCAGCGGCATCCGCATGCTGCGCGCTCCCGTAGGCGACCGCTACGTCCTCGAGCAGATGCTGGCCAACAACGCCGCTCTCGGCGGCGAGCAATCCGGCCACATCCTTCTGCCCCATCTCGCCACCACCGGCGACGGCCTGCTCACCTCCCTCTTCGTCCTCGATCTCATGGCCCGCACAAAGCAATCCATTGCCGAGCTGACCGCCGAACTAAAAGTCTTTCCCCAGGTCACCATCAACATCAACGTCCGCGAAAAGCGCCCCCTCGATTCCATCCCTGCCGTAGCCGCCGCCATCCGCGCCGCCGAAGCAGACTTGAAAGACTCCGGCCGCGTAGTCGTCCGCTACTCCGGCACTGAATCCCTGGCCCGCGTCATGGTCGAAGCCGAAACCGAAGAAGCCATGCACCACCACGCCACCGCCATCGCCGACGCCATTCGCGCCGAACTAGGCGTCTAGCAAGAGATGCAACTGAGTGAATAAATAAAATTGGCGCCCCACTCCCCGGCGCTCCGGTGGGGCGCTCTGGGGTTGAGGTTTCTAGCGGAAGCGTTTGGAGGGTTCGTCGGAGAAGATCTGGCCGTCGCGGATGTGGATGACGCGATGGGCGTATTCGGCGATGTCGGGCTCATGGGTGACGACGACGATGGTGTTGCCGTTGGCGTGGAGGGTATCGAGGAGGGCCATGATCTCGAGGCCGGTTTTGGAGTCGAGGTTGCCGGTGGGCTCGTCGGCCAGGATGATGGAGGGGCGGTTGACCAGGGCGCGGGCGATGGCTACACGCTGGCGCTGGCCGCCGGAGAGCTCGTTGGGCTTGTGGTTCATGCGGGATTCGAGGCCGACGTCGGCGAGGGACTCCTTGGCGCGCTCGAGGCGCTCGGCGGCGGGAGTGCCGTTGTAGATGAGGGGCAGCTCGACGTTGTGGAGGGCGGTGGCGCGGGCCAGCAGGTTGAAGGTCTGGAAGACGAAACCGATTTCCTTGTTGCGGATGCGGGCGAGCTGGTCGTCGTCCAGTTCGCTGACCAGCTGGCCGTTGAGCCAGTAGCGGCCTTTGGAGGGGGTATCGAGGCAGCCGATGAGGTTCATGAGGGTGGATTTGCCGGAGCCGGAGGGACCCATGATGGCTACGTACTCGTTGTGGCGGATGGGCAGGGAGACGCCGCGCAGGGCCTGGACCTGCTGCTCGGAGCCCATATCGTAGGTGCGCCAGAGGTCTTCGACGACGATGATGTCGCCTTGCGGCCTGGGGGCCGATTGGCATGCGTTCTTCGCTGCCGATGCTTTCCAGAGCCATGCTTGTCCTTTGGGTAAGTTTAATCCGTCTGATGGCGATCTGTCTGGTTGGGTTATGGTTTCCCACCTTTTTGCAAAGAACGCGAAAGGATGAGGCTCCCTGGATTTGTGCTTGTCCCGGGTCTCAAAATCGAAACCTGGGGCAACCGGCTCTATTGCTGCTTATGAGGTTCCGCTGGTTGATGTGGTTACCGGTTTGGCGGTGTCGCGCTTGACCAGCGCGTTGTTTTTGATGGCGCGCAGGGTTTTGTAGGGGCCGGTTACGATCTCCTGGCCCTCGGTGAGGCCGCTGAGCACCTCGATATCGGTGGCGCCGGTGATGCCGGTGGTGACGGGGACGAACTTGGCGCGCAGCTTGCCTTTTATGCTTTCCACGACATAGACGCCCTGCACGGGAGGGGTTTTGCCGGCCGCGGAGGAACTGGATGCGGCCTGCACGCCGCCCTTGGGCTTGTCGTCGTCAGGGTTGTGCATGACCAGGGCCTGGATGGGCAGGGTGAGCACGCTGAGCTTGTGGGCGGTGGTGATTTTGGCGGTGGTGGAGAGGCCGGGGCGCAGATCGGTGGAAGGATCGTCGAGGGTGATGACGACCTTGAAGTCCTTGGCTTCTTCAGTGCCGGTGGTGGACTGAGAGGTGGCCACGCCGGTGGAGCGCAGCAGGGCCTGGTCGCCGGCCAGGGTTACGTGGCCTTTGAAGACTTTGCCGGGCAGAGCGTCGACGGTGACATCGGCGGGCTGGCCGACGCGGATGTTGACGATGTCGGTCTCGTCCACCTTGACTTCGGCGGTGATGACGCTCATATCGGCCAGGGTCATGAGGGTTGAGCCCTCGGTAGCCCTCGATGCCTTCGACGACTGTTTCGCCTTCGCGGACGGGGAGGTTGGTGACGATGGCGTCAAAGGGGGCGATGGCCATGGTGAGGTCGAGAGCGTTCTGGTTGGCGCGCAGGGCGGCCTGCTGCATGCGCAGGTGGCCGCGGAGGGAATTGGTTTGCGCCTTGGCCTGATTGAGCGCCGCCACGGCCTGGTGCCACGGAGGCCACATCGGTATCGTAGGCGGCCTTTTTGGCGTCGTAGTCCTGCTTGGCCATGATGCCGTCCTGTAGAGGACTCTGGGCGCGCTCCCAGTCGAGGTTTTTCTGCTCGAGATCGGCCTTGGCGCGCTCGACGTTGGCCTGGGCGGTCTTTTCGGCGGCAATGTCGGCGTCAATGTCGGTTTTGGCGGCGGCGACGGCGGCCTGCTGGCTGACGACATTGGCTTCCTGCTGCACGTTTTCGATGGTGGCCACGGTCTGGCCCTTTTTCACCATATCGCCCTCTTTGACGTAGAGGTGGGTGACGCGGCCCATGGAGGTGGCGCCCAGATTGGTGTAGGTTCTGGGCTTGATCTGGCCGGTGCCGCTGACGACGGAAGACAAATCCTGGCGCTACGATTCTGGCGGTCAGAACCTTGGTGTAGCCGGACTGCTGCCTATAGATGAAGAAGCCTACCAGTCCAGCGGCCACCACGACGGCAAGAATAATTAAAAGAATCTTCTTCATGTGCGGGTCGTGCTCCGGATGGCTCCTATTTCAGTTTACGCAATTGTTGGCGGATGGGTTCCTGTTGGATGGAAAAAGCATGTTGCAAAAGTAATGAAGATGGTTCAAGGGGCGAAGGAAGGGTTCGATGCGGCCGATACGGAGCGCGAGACAGGGCCGCTTTCTCATTATCCAGAATGGTAAAAGACGCGGTGCGGCGCTCTCGTGGAGGCCGGCGCTGCCACTGGGTGACTTAAATGCCGATTCCCGGCGTATGCAATTGAGACCGGTTTCCGGGTGACTTTCGCAGCGATTCCACGTCAAACCAGCGGCAAGAATGGCGCATCCGGGCTAGAGGGTGGGGTAGTGCTGTTGAAAGAAATGTCATCCCATCCAGGGGCTAAAGCGCGCGGATGGTTATGTGGTCTTGCATGTGTGGGTCTAAAGCCCGAACATTCAAATGAATACCTCCATCAATCCAGAGGGACATCTTGCCGCCGGTTTCAATAGGAATCTTGCTCAGGCTCACCGGGACCCGTAGAATAAGGGATTCGCAGGAGTTTTGAAGGCAATGATGCTTAATGGCCGTATTTTTCTTATCACCGCACTGGGTTGCGGACTGGTTTTCACTTCCGCTGCCGGGCTTCTGGGCCAGCAGACGGACAATCCGCCGGCAGCGGGCACAGACCGGGGCAGGCCAGGCGGCGGCAGAGCCAGGGAGCGGGGCAGGAAGCCGGACCCCCTGAAGCGGGAGCGCTCCGACAAGGAGAAGTTTGCCGCCCAGAGGGCCGTGAAGCAGGAATTGAAGGGCGCCTACAAGACCTGGCTGAATCAGGACGTGGCCTGGATCATCACCGACGAAGAGCGCAAAGCCTTCAAGACGCTGAGCAACGATGAGGAGCGGGATGCCTTCATCGAGCAGTTCTGGCTGCGGCGCAACCCCGAATCCGGACTCGCCGGATAACGAATTTCGCGAAGAGCACTACCGTCGCATTGCATATGCCAACGAGCATTTTGCCGCCGGCAAGCCGGGCTGGAAGACCGATCGCGGACACATCTACATTTCCTTCGGCCCGCCGGACTCGATCGAAGTCGCACCCCTCCGGCGGCAACTACGAACGGCCGGTGGAAGAAGGCGGCGGATCAGATACCGACGTTTCCGTTCGAGACATGGCACTACCGGTATATCGAGGGCATCGGCGAAAACGTCGACCTGGAGTTTGTGGATACCTGCCAGTGCGGCGACTACCACTTCACCATCGACCGAAGCGAGAAGGACGCGCTGCTGCACACTCCCGGCGCCGGCCTGACCGCAGTTTGAACAGATGGGCAAGGCCAAGCAGGCGGACCGCTTCAAGGGCGGCCTGGAAGAACCTGGGTCCGGGCCCGCTTTCGGGCACGCAGCAGAACAAGGAATTTGACCGCATCGAGCTGGAGCGGAAGATATTCTCTCCGCCGCCCATCAAGTTCACCGATCTTGACGCGTTCATCTCCGAGCACAAGCTGCTGACCGGGCCGGTTTTCCCGTTCGATGTGCGCACCGACTTTGTGAAGGTGACGGAAAATACGGACCTGGTGCCGATTACGCTGAACATCAAGAACCGCGACATCACCTTTGTGACCAAGGACGGGGTTTCAAAGGGCGTGGTGAATATTCTGGGCAAGGTGACGACGCTGACCCACAAGACGGTGCAGAGCTTTGAGGATACGGTGGAGGTGGACGAGCCGGCGGAGCTGCTGGAGAAGACGCTGGACAAGAAGTCGCTTTACTGGAAGGCCATTCCGCTGCTGCCGGGGCTTTACCGCCTGGATATTGTGATCAAGGACGTGAACAATCCGGATCATATAGGGATCTACGGGCGCGGGATTGAGGTGCCGACCTACCACGACGAGAAGCTGGGCACGTCGACGCTGATCCTGGCCGACCAGATGTACGCGGTCTCATCGCACGATATCGGCGCCGGGACGTGCGTGATCGGCAATACGCATATTTGCCCGCGGATGAGCCCCAACCCGGCCACTCCGATCAGCTTCAAGCGGAGCCAGGAGCTCAACTTCTGGATGCAGGTCTATAATTTGGGCATCAATGAAGCCACCAAGAGCAATGAAGCCAAGGTGACCTACCAGATCACCGATACCACGAACAACACAGTGATATTTGAAAAGGAGCTGGAATCAAAGGACCTGGGGGCGCACAGCGACCAGTTGACGGTGGAGAAGTCGCTGCCGATGGCGGGCCTGTCGCCAGGAAAGTACAAAGTGACGATCAAGGTGGACGACACAATCTCAAAACAAGAGATTGCGCAATCGGCGCCTTTTGTCGTGGAATAGTAAGTAAACCGCACAGCAAGCTCATCGGAGCAGCAGATTCGGAGAGCAGTGCGAATTTTATTTGCAAGAGTTTTGCCAGGGACGCCGCTGATTCACTTATTGTGATTACTGCGCAGGTTCCATCTCGTTGTTTTAGCGGCGCTGATTGCCATGGGGAGCGCTCCGGCCCTCGGAGCCTCTCCGGGATCAGTTTCCGGGTGTGTGCGCGATTCGGCTGGAGTGCCGCAGATGGGGGCGGTGGTTCAACTGCTGCGCCCTGACCTGAGCGTAATTGCCAGCGTCTACACCAACGAAAAAGGCCGATTTACCATTCCGTCGGTATTTCCCGGCCGCTATTCGGTGAAGGCCATGGGCACTTCGTTCCTGCCTACGCTGAGGGAAAACGTGCGTGTGCGGACCAACACGGTTGTGAATCTGACGCTGAACAGCCTGTACGAAGTGATGCAGTGGCTGCCGTCAGAGCCGCGCAACGGCGGCGACCAGAAGGACGACTGGGCGTGGACGCTGCGCTCGACCGCCAACCGGCCGCTGCTGCGCTGGCTGGAAGACGGCCCGCTGGTGGTGGTCTCAGACGGGTCAGGGGCGGCGCCGAAGCTGAAGGCGCGGCTGATGGCTACCGGGCAGGAGGGAACTTTTGGCGAAAGCGGGGAGCGGTTTACGGCGATGGTGGAAGATACGCCGGCCAATAGCCGCGAGCTGCTGGCGCGCGTGGATTTTGCGCCGAATACGGATGCGGGCATGGAATCGATGCTGGGGTTCAGGCAGGATCTGGGATTTGCCGGGTCAGTGCAATCGGTGGCTGCGGTAGCGATTCATCCGGAGATTGATTCGGCTGGGTGGCGATGGGACGGCGGGCGGCGAGGGATTGGATGAGGCTGCAATTCGCACCTGGGAGACGCTGAACCTGGGCGACGAGATTGATGCGGAGGTGGGCTCGACGCAGATGCTGGCTCGCTTTGCGGAGAATTCACCGAATACGGTGGTGGCGGCGCTGCCCTCAGCAACTGTGGGCTGGCACGATGGAAATTCGACGTTTCGCTACCGGATGGCGAGCATGATGCCGGGCCCGGAACAAGCGGATGAGGCCGCAGCGCGGAACTGGATGCCGCAACTTTCACTGCGCGACGGCGATCTGGCCATTGAGCACGGCCTGCACCAGGAGTTTGGCTGGGAGCGGCGCACCGAGACTTCGGGCATGGCCGTGCTGGTTTATGGCGATAACATCGACAACCCGGTGATGCAGGCGATGGGGCACTTTGCGGGGGGGAATTCGGGACCGGTGCCGCAACTGCTTTACGACCCGACGAGCGGACTGATGCATGCGGCGGGGCCGAACTTTACCAGCGCCGGGATGCTGGCGAGCGTGGATCATCGGCTGCCGGGCGGAAACCAGGTTCGCCTCAGCTATGCCAACGGCAATGCGCTGACCATGGGAGAGACCACCGCGCCGGTGGGACTGACGCGAATTGCTGGCTTCAGCCCATCCGAGCTACGTGCAGAGCTACTCCATCAGTCTCTCCGGCACGCTGGATGGGAGCGGGACCCACTGGCAGGCGAGCTATCGCTGGCAGCCGGAAGACACGTTTACCAGCGTTGCGCCGTTTGCGTTGAATGCCGCGCAGCCTTACCTCAGCATTCGACTGCGGCAGCGGCTGCACTCGCGCAGCGATGGAACGGGCGGTTTGCAGGCGCTGATCGATTTGCGCAACCTGCTCGCGCAGGGCTACCAGGCCCTATCTTCTGAGCGACGGGTCTCTGCTTTTGTTTGCCCAGGACCAGCGCGGCATCAGCGGCGGGCTGGCCTTTACGTTCTAGAATGAATTTTCCCGTTCTATTTTGCGTTCGTATCTGCGCGCGGAAGAGGTCGATTTGCAGTGAGCCGCGCCTTTGGCGGCTGCTGCCGTTCTGTGCTATATTTTTCAAGGGTCAGCAGTGATCTTCTGCCTGCCCAGGCCGTGCGGAATGACTCCCGCTCCACGGCTTATATTGATCCCCTGGACGCGTAGCTCAACTGGCAGAGCATTCGGCTCTTAACCGACAGGTTGTAGGTTCGATTCCTACCGCGTCCACCAAAAAATCAACAACTTAATGGCCGTTGCGCTTAGCCTGCGCTCAGTTACCCTGAAACGCAAGCTGCGCGATCTTGCTTCCGGCGGTAGCCATCTCGTCGGTGACCACATCGCTGTAGACGTTCATCGTGGTTCTGATGTCCGAGTGCTGCATTATCTCCTGCTGCACAGCGACCGGTGTGCCAACTGCGTCCAGCCAGGAGCAGTAGGTGTGCCGGAAACAGTGTGAGCTGACGTGCCCGATCTTAGCGGCCGCGCCAGCCCGATTCAGCTCACGGCAAACAGCGGTGCAGCGTTCTTCGGCTGGGCATGGCGCTGCAATGCAATTTCTGCCAGCATTCGAGCTGGTTTTGCCAGGCAATCCTGATGGAATCGCCAATCCCCCCCTACGTCAGCCGGGCCGATTATTCCACGTCGCTTACCTTGCCGTTTTTGAAGATGACCTTCATACCGTTGTAGTCATAGATAACCTTGGGCCCCAGGTTTGCCACGCTTGTGGGCGCGCCCATAGCCGCCTTCACCTGGTCAAAGGTCTGGCCTAGCTCAACGGACGCGGGCGCGGCCGGAGGCGCTGTTGGAGTCACCGCGGCAGCGCCGCCGGGACCTTTACTGTCCTGCGAGGCATCGGCGGTAACATCCTTCACTGCCTGATCAGCCTGTTGGTCCTGTTGCTGCAGATCGGCCGCGTCCTGCGGATCGGGCGGAGGCGCAACCTGGGCATATTCGGTCTCAGTCGGCTTGACCTGAGCTGAAGGCGGAGCCGTCGGCAACCCATCCTTGCCCTGATTGTCCTGCAGATCCTTGAGACCCTGGTCGATGGTCTCGCGCATATGGTTCTGCATCTCCTGCAAATCGGTCAAGCTGCACCTGAACAGTGAGGGATATCGAGCACTCCGGGAGGCCTTTGCTGGACAGAACCACCAGATTCACAGTGGTTGCGTCTGCAGGAGGCGCAGTCCTCATTTGCAGTGTGTCGCCGTCGCTGACCACGCATTCATGCCCGGCTGTATCCGTCACGTCAAGGTTGCCCCCAGCCACGAATACATGCGGACGGCCGTCGCTCAACAGCCGCGCAATCCCGCTGGAGCCGGGGTCCACATCCTGCTGCTGGGCATTTTGCTGCCGCCTCGGAGTTTTCCAGCGCCAACTGGTTTTTCACTTCGTCGGCGACCAACTGCTTCACCTCAGGGGTAAGCACCGGCTGCCCGCCGGCATCGGCAGGAGCAGTACCGTCGTCCTCACCTGCTTCCTGATTCGCCGCGTATGCGGCCTGCAAATCCTGCGAGATGATATAGTCGGTCAACCAAAACGCGGCCGAGGGATACACCGGATACGGCTGGAAATAGTAGCCGAAGTGTCCATACCAGGGATTGCCTGCCCATCCCCATCCGAAGGCGATCGGCGCCGCCCACGGATTGTACGCCCATCCGTAAAAGCCAGGGGCAAAGTAGAAGCCCGGAGCATAAACGCTCAGAGACAGCCCGCGGTAGCCATAGCCGCGATAGTACCGGTTATATTCATGGCCATGGTAATAGTAAGACCGCCGGCCAAAATCGTGGCCGTGGTAATGATAGCCACGCTCTACATATCCGCGGCGGCCCGCGCTCAGAAACCATGCGGCTGCCGTCATGGCGCTCGGTCGAGACTCTCCGCCCGCCGCCCAGGTTGTTATGAACATCCATTCCCCGCTTGGGATCATGCACGTCGCTCACCCTGCCGTTGGACCGGGTACGCACCGCGCCGCCACCCTTTGTGACGTGCTCTGTGCTGCCCTTGGGTGCAGGGCCTCCGTGGCCGTATCGCCGAGCTGGCGTGTGCTACCGATTGCAGTGCGAACCAGCGCCACCGGCCCTTGGCACCACCGGTCGGCCAGCGCGCGAACCGGCCTTTGGTCATGGTGCCTTGCCAAATCCGCCCGTGGTTCGTCCGTGCGTTGCTCCGCCCCCAAAGCTCTTGCCTCCACCCTTTGGAGCCATGTGCGAAGAGGCGTTGCTGTGAGTAGCGGGTGCCTTGTGTGGTGGTGATGGTTTATTCGTGGCGCCAGCGCTGGCTATGCCGCACAACCAGAGGAACAAGGCAATAACCGCTGCTGCGGAGACATTTCTTATGGCTCTGCAATAAATTGGCTTCGTCATCGTAATCCTCTTTCCGCATCCAGGTCCGCGCTCCACTCCGGAAGCGCGAACGCGCTATTGAACGTTGCTGACTTTCCCGTTGGTGAAGGTCACCTTCATATCTTTGTAGTAGTAGATTGTCTTCGCTCCCAGCTTGGCGATTCTCGCTGGCTCGCCAAAGGAGGCTGTAACCTGATCCTTGGTCTGGCCAAGAGCGATGGTCGGCGGAGGAGTATCGGCCGGCGGGGGCGGAGGCGCAATCACAGGCATGGGAGCCGGGGCTGCCGCTGCCGGAGCGGCGGCCTCAGCCGGCTGGCTGCCCTGATCGCCCTGCCCGCCCTGATTGCCCTGGTCAGAATTGTCCGCAGGCTGCACCGTCATGACCTCGGAGACCGTCTTCACAAAATCGTCCACCGGCGGAACGGATCTCTTCTGAAATGGGAACTTGATCTCACCGTAATAGCGGACCTGGTTTCCATTGGCGTCCGGAAAGGGATCGCTGAAGGTGCTGATCATGATCCCGTCCTTCTGCACCGTGATCCCCGTAACCCAGAACTTCTCTCCCGTGACAAACTTCCGCGACGGACAGGCGTTGTTGGCCGAGTCGGAAACGCTGGCCCCCCCGCCCAATCCAAATCTGCTCAAGCCAAAGGCCTTGCCATACGACTTTGCCGCATCCTTGGCGCGGTTGTTGTAGTTAGCAACGATCTCCCCATTGCTGTATGTGTTTCCGAATGCGTAGGAGGAGTCAGAGCTGCACATCGTCAGCCCGTCCTTCTCGAGCACCAATACGTCGCCCGCCGTAACAATATCTGTACGGTCGGCCGTAGCCTTGGTCAGCTTGATCTGTGAGACCAGCTTCTGTTGAATTGCTGCCGGGTCGCCCGACTGGGCTTCGATCCCAAGACAGAAAATCGCTGTAAATGCAGCGAATCCGAATGCGCAAAACCTATGCACTTGAGTCATATGCCATTCTCATTTCGTGGTTTGCGGGGAAACCTTGTCAGACCCCAAAAACGTATATCAAGGTCTTGGGGTTGTCAAGCAAATCATGCGAACGACCGGGAACATCACATCAATTCTTGAAGGGTACGGACTATGGTCCGGACATAAGTGCAATGGAATCGAATAGCTTTTGAGCCAGGTCCTGGTTTTGCTGCAGGTTAGTTCTCCTCGGGTTTTGTTGGAAGAGCAAGTACGCGACGGTTCCGCAATGATAACGGTGTGGCCAGTCCGATCCGCAATCCAGATCAGGAAAAATTGGGGATGGCCGCGTGGGGGACATCATTGACCAGCAGATCCTCATAGACCAGGGTCACGTACTCGCACTTTTTTCCGGCGGAGCTTGGCGCCTGCCGGATGTCGACGATGGCGCCGTTGATCAGCTCAATGGAGCGAAACGGGAGAGACTTTCCTCCAGAGAGCATTCGATTGAAATGAAGTTTCGCGGTTTTGAATACTTCGTTTGTAACCAAAGCCTGCAGCAGCTTGGGCGATGCCGAATCGATCTCTCTTGTAATCGTTATCGGTATGTGCCTGCGTTTGCCTGTGGAAAGTCCGGACTGAGAGCCGAACGGCATCGTAACACTATAGCTGAATCCGTGACATTCCACGCCCTGCGAGAAATCTAAGTCGCCCTCTTTCTTTGTGCTGGAACCTTTGATCTTGCCTTGTTTGGTCCCTGTCATGGTCAACAAGAATTTGACAACTGCCATCTTGATCCTCCTTTTGAATTCCCCACCCCTCCCGATGATCGGGGCGACTCATGAGGCGGACTGTACCATGACAAATAGACACGGGGCAAGCAATATAAAGATGCTTAGCGGAACCATGAACCGTGACCCCCAAAAAGAAATCCCGATCTAAGGGACCTGCCCGCTTCAATAATCGCAAGCTCACCCCGCGTGGTTCGATAGGGATTGCCGGCAAGAGAGTTCGAAGAGTTCAGGCGGGGAGAGCGAGGAGAAGGATGCAGGTGATGTTGTCCTGGCCGCCGCGTTGCTTGGCCATCTGGATGAGATTGGAGCAAGCAGTTTCGAACGTCGAGGCCATGAGAATTGAGGCGATATCATCCTGGGCGAAGTAGCGGGTGAGGCCGTCCGTGGCTAAAAGCACGCCGATGCCGGGCTTGAGATCGACCGAGAAGAAGTCGGGTTGAACCTCGGCGGCCGCGCCGACCGCGCGGGTAATGACGGACTCCATGCCCTGCAGGTCCGCGTTCTGTGCGTTCTCGATGGTCAGTATGCCGTTGCGGATGAGCTCGTTGATATAAGAATGATCGACGGTAAGTTGCACGCACTGGTCGTCCTGCAAGATATAGGCGCGGCTGTCGCCGACGTTACCAAGGATAAGCCTGTCCCCGTCGAGTGCGGCAACAACAGCGGTGGATCCCATTCCTCTGTTTTCCGGGATTTGTCCATTCTCCCAAACATCCTGATTGGCGGTGTTGATGGCGTGCAGAAGCCTGGTGCTTACGGGGAGCTCTGAGGCAGCAGAGGCGGCAAAGCTATTCAGGATGGCTGCCACCGCATGGGCACTGGCGACTTCGCCACTGGCCATTCCCCCCATGCCGTCGCAGACGACATAGATGCCAAGCGTTTCGTCGTAACCGAAAGCGTCTTCGTTGTTGGTTCTTACGCAGCCCACATCGCTGAGTGCCGAGACGGCGATTCGAAGGCGCGAGGCCGCTGGATCAGCCAACTGACCAGAGGGCGTGCCGGAGCGCGAAAGCTCGTTTGTTAATTCTTCGCTCATGGTCTCCACTCGAATCGGGCAAATGTTAGCGAGCTACATTCGAAACACAGTGGAATGCTTTCATGAATTCCGGATTCAGCAAACTAGCTCCGGGGCCTGAGGCGTCGAACAGGACGACCTCGGGGGTTTGATTGTTGAAACTGAAGAAGAATTTCAGGCGGTTGGGAGAGACTTGCGGAGCGGCGAAGCCAAAGTGAAAGACCGACCATGGGCCGGTCATGGGCGGCGCGGTGTTCTTTTTGGTGGCGAGCGTGATGCTGCTCGACGGTTGAGAAACCCAATGGAATGTTGCTGTTTGACCGCCTTCTTTGATTTGTTTTCCATCGATGTTGAGAACCGCATCGGAAACGCCGGCCGACTTGACTTCATTGAGGGTGAAGTCGAGCGAAGGCTGGTTTCCGCCGGCGGAAAAGAGGGTGGAAGAAATCTTTTGGGCGCGGGAAAGAAAAGCCAGGAAAGAGGGGTTGATGCGCACCGTAGAGCCGGGGCAGGTACGTACTGAGAGCCCTGCTGGACTACGAGCGCGCGCAGGGATGTGCTGAACTGGGCAAAAGATCCGGATCCAGGCGCGAAGACCTGGGCGACCTCGTCGGTGGAAGCCTCCGTGGAAGACTGGGGGTTGAAGGGGAACTTGGCGAGTACGGGCGCAATCTGGGCGCAGAAAGCTTTGGCCCCGCCGCCGGCGGCGTTGGCAGGCGCCTGGGCAGCCAGGTTCTTGGCCGACTGGATGGGGGCTTCGAGGAGAGCGAAGCTGGTTTTATCCATGTTGCCGGAGGGGTCTGGGAGAAAGCTATTGCGGAGGTTTTCGGCGGATTGTTCGGCGGTAATGGCTGCCTGGATCACGGGCGCGGCGGCGGCGGGGTCATTGGCGTTAGTGGCGTTGAGAGTCAGGTTTTTAACGGCTGCTTCGATGGCCTGCAGGGACTGGATGTAGGCCTGATTAGAAGGGGCAAGGAAGCGGTTGTCGGGATTGGAAGGTGGAACGACGGACTGGGGCGCCTGGAAGGCGGACGAGATTTCCGGAGCGGCAACGCCGGTGTGGAGAGAAATGAGGGAGAAAAGCTCAAGCAGAGCGGAGGTATTGGAGTCCAGCGCGCTGAGCTTTTTGCCGGCGTCAGCAAAGTTCCGGAAGGGAACGAATTGCGCCTTGGTGAGGTAGGTTCGCCAGTTTTGGATGTAGTCCGCGATGTAGGCCTTTCTCAACTGGTCGGAGAGGGCGGCGCGGTCGATGGGGGGCCCGGACGAGGGGCCGAGAACCCATTCTTCTCCACGGAAGTAAGGGTCAGGGTGCAGGATTGCGTCCTGCATGAAGGCGAAGCCATCCTTGCTGAAGGCGCCTTGCACAGAATAGTTGTCGAAGATGTATTGCGCGGAGCCGGGGAATTTGCCATTGAAATCGAAGGCCGGGACCTTGTGGTTGGCGGCTGCGAGCATGCTTTGGTAGACGTGCTGGAATCCCTGGAAGCCATTGAGGTAAAAGCGGGCATGGGCGACAACGATGTTGTTGCTGTCGCCGCCGGCATTGGCCATGCAGGAGGATGCCTCGGGGAGCAGGCTGGCATAGAACGCGAACTGAGTCTGGGCGAGATGGGAGAGGCCGGGATCGGGTGTTGCGTTACCGGCCCATTCTGCGAGAAGGGCAGCGGGAAGAAAATCGATCGTGTCCTGCGCGGAATCGGGATCGGGGTTGGAGACTGTGATCAGGTAAGCCTTCAATGGCCTGTAGGTTGCGCTGTAATCGGCATCAGGGGCCGGAGTTGCGGGCACAGCTCGGAGCTTGGTGAGAATACCCTCCTGCGTTGGAGCCAGTAGAAGACTGCGAAATCTGTTCGAGTAGGCCCGGCAGGCAACGGGGTAGAGAGCATCGCCGCGGTATAGGCCCATGCGAGCCATGAGGGGCGGACCGTCTTTGCGATATCTCCCGAGTTCATCCAGGATAGTTCTGAGCTTGTCGAGGGTTACCAGGTCACCTTGCGAAGCGAACCCACCAGAGGCGACTGGGGAAATGGGTGTGGCCGCGGCTGCGGCTACGCGCTGTTCGAGAGCGCGATTCTTGAAGAACGAAATGGTAGTGAGTAACAAGAGGAGCAGAATGACCGCGCTGGCGGTTGCCAGCAGCGCGCGCTTGAGAAAGCTGGTCCTGGTGCTTGCGCGGCTGGTCTCAAGGGCCGACTTGTCGGCAAGAAGGATCTTCGAGAACAAGTGCGGAAGAAAGACCCACTGCGGAACCTTGCGTGTGCCGCCACGCCTGGTTTGCGGGGCCGGCTGCTGCTGTTGGGCGGCAGCGAGGGAAAAGATGCGGGTTGCTCCGGCGTTGATGGGAGCGGCGGCTTGCGGTTGGGCCGGTCCGATTTCAAGAACGTCCTCGACCAGGTGGGCGCGCATGCCGGCGAAGAAGAATCCGCGCATGAACGGGTTGACGCCTATTTGGCTGGGACGCGCAACCTCGGCGAGGAAGGAGACGATGCCCGCGCGCAGCTTGCGCAGGTCGCGGGGAAATTCATAGGCTCGGGCCAACTCCTGAAGTTCGCCGCCGCGGGAGAGAATGTCGAGGCGGAACTCGGCGAGGGCGTAGAGAAGCTGGTCAAATCGAGCGCCGATCAGGGCCGTTGCCTGCTCCGTATAAAGACCGGAGCCGGAAGAAAGGGTAGAGAGCAGTGACCCGATGGGGAGCTTGACTTCCTCTTCCGAGAGCCGGCTGACATAGTCGGAAAAGGGAGTGATGTTGTCCAGTTTAGTGAAGAGCACGTAGACGGGGAGCGAGATGCCCAGCGTCTGGGAGAGCTGTCGGAGGCGCTCGTTCAGGGTTTGAGCCAGCGCGCGAATCTGCTCGGAAGTATTGGGGGCCAGGATGCGTTCGATACTGACGCACACCACCACGGACCTCGCGGGAAGGCGGCTGTCTTTGGAGAAGACCGAGCCGAGCCGGGCTGGTATGGTGGCTTTGATGAGTCTCACCCAGAGAAGTGGTTGACGCAGGAGCGCCCCTCCGGCTTCAACCAGGACGCAGTTGCCGGCCAGCCAGAGATTGGCGAGTTGGGTGGGAACGATGAGTCCGTCCCGATAGACGTTTCCCGCGAGCAACTCTGGATCGAGGCCGGACTGGAGCACGGTTTGGGTCTTGGCGGAGTTTTCATCTCCAATGACGTAAATAAGCGGCATGGCCACCAGGGATTTGGCGCCGGCGCGGCCGGCCTGGCGAACCCTGGCATCCGCATCACCAAGCAGAGTGTTCAGATTGACCGCGTCGGGCGTATCGGGCCCGCTTGTTTGCACGGAGGCGCTGCTCAACTTATGCAGATACCAAAGAACGAAGACAGTGGCCAAAGCGCCAAGCAGACCGAGGATGACGCAAAAGAGCACCAGCCTTGTGCCTTCAAAGTGCAGCGCAAATGCCCCCACAATGACCAGGGCCAGATAGAGAACAAAGATCAGTATCCCAATCAGGACGCGTTTCATAGGGAACTCTCCGGTAGGCTGGTTGCCCGGTGAAAGGCCAAAGTAGCGGGAGATTGCACGCTGTTCCGCGCGCTCTCGGGCATGGACTGGCCGAGGACTAGCACGTATCCGATATAGGCCAAAAGAGTCAAGACCACGAGCAGGATGGTGGTGAACGCCAAGCGGCGTACCCAGGGGTCGCGCTTGGGGGCCGGCGGGGCGGCCGGAGTTTCCGCGGGGCGAAAGAGCGCATAAGCGCCGCGGATACGGGTGATCTTTTCGCGGATGCGCTGGAGAATGGAATGAATTTCCGAGGCGTCTCCATATGCGAAGCGGCCGCGATAGCCCAGCAGAAGGCAAAGGGCATGCAGTTCGAGCACATCGGCAACCTCGGCGGATTCGGGGCGATTGAGCAGCTCGGTGACGTTACGAAAGAACAATTCACCAGCGACGTGTCCTCCGAACATCTCTTCCTGCAGCGGACGCCGGGCCCAGTCAGCGAAGGTAGGGTCCTTGGAATTCAGGACGCTCTCATCGAGGAATCCGATCATGGCGTAGATGGCCATCTTGGAGGCTTCATCGCTGTAACCCATGGCAGAAGCATCTTTTACCGCCGCGGAGATCATCTTGCGCAGAGTGGCGCGGAAGGAGTCGGCGTTTTCAACATGCTGCACGAAAAAGCGGGTGCGCAGGATGACGGTGAAAACTTCCTGGAAGGCCATGGCCAGATTGTTGGTCTTCATCATCTCTTGAGGAGCGGAAGCTGGAGGAGAAGTCATTCGGATGTCTCCATGATGATGGTGAGGTCGAAGGTTGCGTCGCCGAGGTCGCCGGGCAGATAGACTCCCACCTGTTTGGTCTGGAGAATATGCTGCCAGCAGGCGCCGCTGAGGGAGATGGAGAAGTAGTGCATGTCCGCCTGGGCGTGGAGCGCGGCGGGAGGGACCGGAAGGTGCATGAGCTCCAGGCCGGGAAGGGCGCGCTGGACAAGCTTGGCGACACCCTCGGCGGAGCAGACTTTAACCAGTACCGGCGTCTGGCGCAGGAGGAGCGAATCGGTGATCGAGGAGCGGATGCCCAGGATCCATCGCGAACGCCGCAGGCAGCGCTCGTCCTTTACCTCAGCCGCGTAGATGTAACTGTCCGCTTTGCGGAACTGGAGAGTGACGGTGTTGGATGGGGCCACAATCTCCAGGTAACGCCGGATCAGAGCATCCAACTCTCTGAAAGTAGACGTCAGGTCGCGATGCCGGTAGGGCGGAATCTCGTCCCTGGCGGCCTCGAGGGAAAACGTGCTGAGGGCGCCGGCCAGGCGGGCGATATCCCGGTAGACCTCCTCCGGGTGGCTGCGGCGGTCCTGGAGATGATAGCGCAATGCAGGAAGCGTCGAACAGAGCGCGTGAAGGAACCAGTAGTTGGCGACGTCGAGAGCGGATGTGCCCAATTCAAAGCGATCGGTGCTGAGCCTCATATTACGGGTGGAAGTGATTTTTTCATCGATGGCCTGTGCAAGCCGATGGAGGAGCAGGACCAGGCCCTCGCACGCACTGATGCGCAGGCAGGGCGGAATAAAGTCGGGGTCGCAGGCAAATCCCCCCTTGCCGTCGCGGAAAATGCGGGCTATGGGAAAGGAGACTGTGTCGCTGGAGAGCTGAGCCTGGCTCATGAGAACGAGATTCTTGCGGGCAAAGGATACGCTGTTCTCTCCCTGGCCAACGGAATCGTCCCGGAGCGTGCGTTGTACGGCGCCGTAGCGGGCGCTGGCGCCTCCTGCCAGGTCGCAGTCGAGTCCCTGATCCAAACGCGGCGGGATGGCCAGGTGGAGGATGATTTCACTGTCGGTGGATGCAAACAGACCGCTCAGTTGCGCGGGTTCGGGAACCGAGTCGCAGTCGGGCAGATCGAAAATGAGGCCGTCGGGCAGGATGCCTGATGCGAAGCTCAGGATGGCGAGGCCGTTTCGGAGGGCCTCTGTATCGAGGGAAAAATGGAGAAATCCCCATGGATCCTGGCGCAGATTGGAACTAAGGAACCAGAGTATGTCTTCGAAATACCGGCTCTGCGTCTGGAAGTGGTGGGGACCGAGATGCATTCCTTCCGACCAGACGACCCGCGACAGGAACTTCATAGTATGGAGACCACCATGTGAGAGAGTTTGGGATCAGAATGTTTCCTGATCGGTGCAATGCAAATCTCCAGAGACTGCGGCTTGAGTTTCATCGAAGGAACATGCCGCCTACCCGGAGGATACAGGAGAATTCAGCGATGAGTCTATTCGTCCTGTATGGCAGGGCGCAATCGCATTCTACCCAAAATCTTTTTGGATAAATAGGCAAATCGAAAGCAACGAATGATTTATGCTACCTGCATCGCACCGGAGGTCTGATTGTATGGACAAACCGACGACTCAACTGGACCAAACGCGCCAAATTCTCCATGGCCGGAGGATTCCGGTTCTGAACAGGACTTCGGGGCAACGGGCGTTTTTGGGGTGGTGAAGGCGCCCGAACCGGTGGAAGGGCTGGCGGCGGGCTCTGGAGCGGAGCCTGAC
The DNA here is from genome assembly GCA_963724755.1 of uncultured Acidobacteriaceae bacterium. GTDB lineage: Bacteria > Acidobacteriota > Terriglobia > Terriglobales > Acidobacteriaceae > Telmatobacter. The sequence goes on along the minus strand of CAVRVZ010000007.1, from coordinate 97,140 downwards.
GCCCAGGGCAATCGGGCGCCAGAGGCCGCAAAACCACAGCCAGTGCCCCAGCCATTGCCGGCGCCGAAGGCCCTTGCAGAGCCGGTTGTACACAGGGTGGTGTTCGGCGGTGGCGCCGCGGAGAGCTCGCCGGAGTTGCTCGACCGGATGCGGATGGCGTCCGCGGAAAGAGCGCCCATTGCGGAGAAACCGCCTGCCCCTGAGCCAGGCGGCAAGGGCAGCGCAGGATTCACAGAGCTGTTGCGCACCCTGGGAAGCGATGTGCCCGTACCGGCTGCCGCGCCAGCGCCGGAGACGCCGCGTCCCGCACAGGATTCGGGGTTTACGTCTTTGCTCCGAGCGCAGAGTTCGCAAGAGGCGGGAGCGACTCCGGCTGAAGATCCTACGAAGACGGCGCAGCCTGGTTTCCGATCCATTTCAGAAGAGCCCAGGAGTGCTCCCGCGGCTCCGGCGCCAAGTGGATTTACAGAATTGTTGCGAGCAACGCCATCGGAAGGCCGCGAGTCTGGCGGCCCTCAAGCCCAGGCTCCGGACCCGGGTGAAGCGCCAGTTGCCGGCGGAGCGGCCGGGGCGATTCCGTCCCCCGCTTGAGAACAAGCCGGGAACATTCACGCAGTTGTTCGGTACCTTCGGCGACGCAGGGACAAGTCCGCCGGCTCCGCCGCCGATGGACCGGGGAACAGGGGATTCCTCTCGGGGGAGCGCAGGTTCTTTCACGCGGATGCTTTCGCTTGAACAGCAATCTACTCCCGCAGAGCCGGCCTATCGCGAAGAGCGCAAGCCTTCAGCGGGAAGCCTCGATTATGAATCTGACTCCGCAAACGGCGAGGCCGGCGGAGGCGAGCCGCGATCCATTTTCTCCCTCGCCGCTGCCGGAGCGCAGCCGTTCCAAAGCACGCCGCCAGCGGGCGGAGCCGGCATTACGCGCCTGATTCAAATGCTGGATGATCCTTCCAAGACGCCAGCGCCGCGCGCAGAAGTTGCGCCCGTGAGCCCGCCAGGGGGAGCAGAACCAGGGGTCTGGACGCAGACCTTCGCCTCACTGGCCACTCCCAATGAGCCTTCCGCGCCGACGGCAAAGGCGCCGGAATTGGGCTCCGCAGCAGGCGCCGCCAGGTGCAACAGGGTACCCAGTCTCGCGCGAAGCCAGTTTCCCAGCCGGATTGAACGAGCCCGCGGTGCGTACTCCGCCGGCAGCTCCCGGGGCGTCCGGACCAAGTGAGTTTACCCGGATTCTCGATGCTTCCAGGCTGCGGGAGCAGGCAATGCGAGGTGGCCCAGGCGCGGAGAACCTCAGCCCGCCGCCGCCCCAGAACTTTGCGCCCGCTCCCCCGCCTGCCCAGATCCCGAACTATCCGGTTCCAGTTCCTTCTCCCGTGAGAGAGGTGCAAGGGATGGGAGGAATGCCTCATCCGGGCGTATACCCTCCTCCGCAGCCACAGTTGCCCGGTTATCCGATGAACTATGGACCACACGCTGGAGCGATTCCCACACCGGGTGGGAGCATGCCGCAGCCGCCTGGAATGTATGTTCCGGCGCCACCGATGCCCACTGCTCCACAAGCCCCGCCGGTGAAGCCGGCTGAACCGGGGACGGGAAAAACGCAGCAGTATCTGCTTGTGATGGGTGTTGTGATTATCGTTTTGCTGGTGGCGCTGCTGGTGACGGTCATCTTCCTGATGAAGCATTAAAGAGAACAGGCCCTGGAAAGTATTCCAGTTCGTGCGGCCTTGCAGATGTGCGATGCCTTTACAGGCACAAGGAGCATCACGCCGGCTGCGCGAGCAGGATGATGAGCTCCATCTGCGGGTTGAGGAGTTCAGCCGGCGCGTAGACGGCGAAGTTGCGGGCACGCTGGACAGATTCCCAGACAGGCCCGCCCTGCTCGATGGCGAAGTATTGGTGGCGCAGTTTGACCGGGATGGAGCGGGGCGGTGTCGCAACGTGCTGCAGGCGCAATCCGGGCAGGGCGTTGCGAATGAGGGTTTCGAGCTGGGTTGCGGAGCAGGCCTTCAGGAGTTTTGGGGTGCGGTCGATCAGCTCCGCGTCGCGAATATCGGCCGAAATGGCGAGGTAGAAGCGGGAACCCTCGAAGTAAGCATCCTTGTCGATCGAGGTTGCGTAGATGGTATCCCGGACCATTTTGAGCGGGAGCGCGACGAAGTTGCTGGGGATCACAGTCTCCAGCATGACGCGGATCAGCCGGTCGAGGTCTCCGAAGCAGGACGCCAAGCTGCTCGTGATCGTAGGAGGGCAGATCCTTTGGGGCGATCTTGCTGGAAAAAGCGGTTAAAGCTCCGGCCAGATCGGAGAATTCATTGAAGAGCAGTTCGGGCTGAATATTGGTCGATTCGAGGAAGTGGCGGAGCACGGGGAGATGGCTGTTGATGGTGTAGAGAAGCCAGAAATTGGCGACGTCGGAGGCAGTAAAGTCGGCCAAGGACTGATTCTTCTGGCGGCGGCTGCCGGAAAGCTGACTGCTCCGCGCCACCAGCAACTCGACCATATTGCTGAGGATGCGCTTCAGGGTGGGGTGCGCGTGAATATCGATGAGGGGCGGAATGTAGGCAGGGTCGACCTGGTAGATGCCGGTCTCGGACCGGAGAATGCGCGTGAAACCAAGAATGACCGATCCCTCACGGTTTTCGCCTTCTGCAAGAATCTGAAGGTTCTTGCGGGCCACCTGGACAGGCTTTTCGCCGCTCCCGGTATTCTCGTCGCGGACCATCAGCAGTTGAGCCAAAAAGCGCGTGCTGACTCGCCCGCGATCAACTGAGACGTTCATGCCCCCATGCAGGTACTCCGGCACGGCGAGGTAGAAGGTGCAGTTTTGGCGTCCATCCTGGAAGCATTCGTCCAGAATCCGGGCCGGGGGTGGGTATTCCGAGGCCGGGATGTCGAGGGGAAGCGCATCGGGAAAGATACCGGAAGCGAGGGTGATGGCCAGCCTGCCCTCCGACAAGGCTTTGGTATCGATCTGAATCTCGCGAAAGCCCCAGGAGCGGGCATTCAGGGAGTCCAGGTAAAATCGAGCGCTGTCTTCAACGAAGCGCTCCTGCGCCTGCAAGTGCTGGGGCGAGAGAAACGTGCCTTTGGACCAGATAACGGGTTGAAGCTGTCGCATTTTCTTCAGCCACCTCGGCTGAGTATGTCATATTACCGGTTGAGTCGAAACGGTGTCGAAGAAAAATGGAACCGCGGACAGTTCCCGATATTTAAGGATGGTGGACAAAGCAAGCGTGGTTCCGGGTCTGCGGGCCAGGAAGCGGCGAATATAAGGGAAAAACACCGATCTGCCAACATCATCCTCGCACAAGTCCGTATATGTCCTGGAAAATTATTTTTGGGGACGCCTTGGCCGGGTCTGAGTTACGGTACTATCGGCTTGTTAAAAAATACCTGTGGACAGCACCCACTGTCTTGTGGTTATTTGTGACTATCGGTTTCCCGAATTTCCCCGCAATTCAGGAGCGTTATGGCCAGAGAGAGTACACAGCAGAAACTGAGTCGCGTCCGGGCTCCCCGGGTGCAGATTACCTACGACGTAGAAGTCGGAAACGCCATCGAGTTGAAGGAATTACCCTTCGTGATGGGTGTGTTGGGCGATCTTACCGGACAGCCCGAGGCGCCGCTCGCGGCTTTGAAAGATCGCAAGTTCGTTGAGATCAACCCGGACAACTTCGACAACGTGCTCAAGGGGATGGCGCCCCACCTGAAGTTCTCAGTGGAGAACAAGCTGAGTTCCGATCCCAAAGCTGGGCAGGTTGGCGTCGATCTGCACTTTGAAAGTTACGAAGACTTTTCGCCCGCCAAAGTAGCCGAGCAGGTTGGCCCCATCAAGGAGTTGCTGGACCTGCGGACCCGGCTTTCCAACCTGCGAGGAAGCCTGCAGGGCAACGATCAGCTCGATCAGGCGCTCTTCGACGCGGTTTCAAAGACCGAAGAGCTGAACAAGCTGCGCGCCGAGCTCGGCGGCAAGCCGGAAGGGGATAAACAATGAGCAGCAAAGCGAATCCGTTGGCGGCAAAATCCGCCGAGACACAGACGACTGAGGTATCGCTGCTGGATCAGATCGTCTCCCAGGGGCGATTTGGCAAGGACACCATTGCCCAGGAGCGCGGCAAGGACATGGTGAGGGAGTTCATCAACCAGGTTCTTGAAGGGAAGATGACCCTCAGCCGCGATGCTGAGGCGACGATCGCAGCGCGCATTGCCGAGATTGACCGGCTGGTGTCGCTGCAACTGAACGAGGTTCTGCATAATCCCGCCTTCCAGAAGCTGGAAGCCACCTGGCGCGGAATCTGGCACCTGGTCAACAAGAGCGAAACCAGTGAGATGCTCAAGATCAAGTTGCTGAATGTTCCCAAGCGGGACCTTCTCAGGGATTTGCAGCGCGCGCTGGATTTCGATCAGAGCGCCTTCTTCAAGAAAGTCTATGAAGAGGAGTTCGGAGTATTCGGCGGCTGCTCCTTTCGGGGCGCTGGTGGGCGACTACGAGTTCGGCCGCAGCGGAGAAGACATCGAGTTGCTGGAGAAGGTGGCGCAGGTTGCCGCGGCAGCTCATGCGCCCTTCCTCTCCGCAGCCGCGCCGGAGATGATCAACCTGACCGAATTCTCCCAGTTGACGGGAATTCGCGATGTTTCAAAGGTCTTCGACAGCACGGAATATGCGCGCTGGAAGGGCTTCCGGGCTACCGACGACTCCCGATACGTGGCTCTTACCCTGCCTCATGTCCTGATGCGCGAACCGTACGGCAAAGATACGAAGCAGATCGACGAGTTCGCCTTCGAGGAGGGAGTCGACGGCCGGGATCACTCGAAGTATCTGTGGGGCAATGCGGCCTATTCTCTGGCTGCGCGGCTGACCGATTCCTTTGCCAGATACGGCTGGTGCGCCGCGATACGGGGCGTGGAGGGCGGCGGCCTGGTGGAGTCGATGGCCACGCACAACTTCCGCACCGATGAAGGCGACGTGGCTCTGAAATGCCCCACGGAAGTCAGCATTACCGACCGCCGCGAGAAGGAGCTTGCCGACCAGGGCTTGGTACCGCTGGTGCATTGCAAGGGAACGGACTATGCCGCATTTTTCAGCGTGCAGACAGCCAACAAGCCCAAGCTCTACGACAAGGCGGAGGCCAATGCCAACGCCCGGCTCTCGGCCCAGTTGCCGTACATGCTGGCCATGTCTCGTTTCGCGCATTATCTGAAAGCCATGATGCGCGACAAGCTGGGCAGCACCATGAGCCGCTCCCAGGCTGATATTTACCTGAACCAGTGGATCGCGAATTATGTGATCGCGGACGATAATGCTTCCGCCTCCGCCAAGGCTGAACACCCCTTGCGCGAGGCGCGCATTGAGGTCATGGAAATCCCGGGGAAGCCTGGGGCGCTGCGCGCCGTAGCCTTCCTGCGTCCCCACTTCCAACTGGATGAACTCACAGTGTCTCTGAGGCTTGTAGCGGATCTTCCCCAACCCGCGGGCAAATAGCTCCACCGCTCCTGTCTCTTAAACCGGAAATCCCCAACCGGCCTTCGAGCAAGGCCTAACTCGAAAGGATTGCGACATGGCAGTTGATTACTATCTGAAAATCGATGGCATTCAAGGTGAAGCGACGGACCAGGACTTCAAGGATCAGATCAACCTTCTTTCCTTCTCCTGGGGTGGAAGCCAGGTCAGTTCCGCAGCAACGCGAACGGCCGGCTCCGGAGCGGGAAAGGTCGAGCTCTCGGACTTCAGCGTCACCAAGCACTTTGACAAGGCAAGTCCGCAGTTTTTCAAATCGCTGATCGCTGGAACGCACAGCGCGACCGCTGTCTTAAGCGCGGTGAAGGCGGGCGCAGGCGGCAAGCCGTTTCTCAAGATCAGTTTCGAGGAACTGTTTGTGACCGCGCAACATGTTTCCGCGGCGGATGAGCTTCCGACTGAGAGCGTCTCCTTCAGTTACAAGCAAATCAAGATTGACTACAGCACGCAGAATGAGAAGGGAACACTTACGCCTACGGCCTCGCAGACGTACAACATCGGGACCAATAAGATTTCCTGAGGAACCATGACACCACTTGCGCTTTACCGCGAAGGCAAGTTGCGGGAGGCCATCAAGGCGCTTGGCGACGAGTTGAGATCGAATCCTCTCGACGCCAGGCGCCGCACGTTCCTGTTCGAGCTTCTGGTGTTTGCCGGCGAGTATGACCGGGCAGAGAAGCAGTTGGATCTTCTGGCGGGGGCGAATGCCGGGGCTGCCGCGGGGACTCTGCTTTATCGAAGTGCGCTGCACGCCGAGCGCGCCCGCCAGGCCATGTTCGCCAACCGCGAGACGCCTCCTGTCCGGCAGGAGGCGGTTTACGGCGGAGTTTGGAATGGAACCCCGTTCGGCGAGGTCAGCGATGCGGACCCGCGCATCGGCGCCAATCTCGAGGTGTTCCTGGCCGGCAGTTACACCTGGATTCCCATTCATTATCTGCGCAGGCTCGAAATTGAGCCTCCCGCCAATCTGCGCGACCTGATGTGGGCGCGGGCGCGCGTGGAGACAAGCGCAGACTTTCGCCTGCAGGAGCTGGGCGAAGTGCTGCTTCCTGTTCTTTCTCCCCTCTCTTCCCGTCATGCAGATGAATCCGTTCACTTAGGCCGCGAATCGGCCTGGGAGCCGGACGATGTCTATGGCGAAATCCCCTACGGCGCGAAGATGATGCTCGTCGATGGGGTCGAAGTTCCTTTGCTGGAGATTCGCAGCGTTGTCTGGTCTGCCCCGGAGAAGGAGTCTCAAGATGCCTCTGCGTGAGAATTTGCTTGCGCCGATTGCAGGAGAGAATCCAGCGGGCGCGGACCTTTACTATGACAAGGTCTTCGGCCAGATCAAGGAAGCGCGCAGAGAAGACGACGAGAGTCTGCCGGAAGGGGACATGGTCCTGGCCCAGAAGAAGAAGGCGGACCATCGCGCGGTCATCAAGCTGGCGGGCGATGCGCTGGCCAAGAGGAGCAAGGACCTCCGATTAGCAGGCTGGCTTGTGGAATCGCAGTTGAGGGTTGAAGGGTTTCCGGTACTGGCGCCCAGTATCGAGTTGCTTCGCGCGCTCCAGGAGACCTTCTGGCCTACGCTCTATCCGCTGATCGAGGAAGGCGAAGACCTGGAACTGCGGATGCTTTCGGTGGAAGCAGCCGGGGGGCTGATCACTGCTGCCGTGCGCAAAGCACCGCTCACCCGAAGCGGCCTGAGCCTGGTAGATTATCTCGCAGTCTCGCGTCGTCGGCTATGAGAAGGACGCAACCACGGATGCAAAGCAGGAAGCGCGCAAGGACGCGATCGAGCACGGCAAGCTGAGCGCCGAGGATTTTGACCAGGCGTTTGCGGAAAGTCCAAAGAGCCTCTACGTGGAAGCGGAAGCAGCGCTGGCAGAATCGCTCCAGGCCACAGAGCGTCTCGATCAGTACCAACAGGAGACTTACGGAGACAACGCCCCCAATCTGTCGAAGCTGCGGGATGGGCTGGCGGAAGTTCATCAGATAGCGGAATTACTGCTCAACGAGCGGCGCAAGACCGAGCCGGATCCAGTGCCAGTGGCGGATGAACCGGCGCCGGAGGAAGGCGGCCAGGCGGAGCAGGGAGCAGATGGGGAACCATCCGGCGAGCCAGTTCGGCGCAGGGCTTTCACCTCCGGCCAGTTGGGCCGGACAGCGGATGCTTACGCGCTGGTTGTCGAGAGCGCGGAGTTTCTTTTTGAGAAGGATCCCAAGTCTCCCATACCGTATCTTGTATGTGCCGGCTTGCGGCTGGGCGAGACTCGCATGCAGGGACCGTCGCCGGCGCCGGGCTTTGCCGTGGGGCCAAGTGCGGAGATAAGGCAATCTCTGCGGTCGCTGGCTACGAAGGGTGCGTGGAATGAATTGCTGCATGCTTCCCTCCCGATTCTGGCCGGCGAATGTGCCAGGGCGTGGCTTGATCTGCATCGCTACATCTGGCAAGCCGGGCAGGAGACCGGGGCGGAGGCAATCTCGAACGCTGTGGTGGGAACGGTGAAGAGTCTTCTCGCCGTTCGGCCCGAGTTGCGACACTGGACTCTGGAAGACGACACCGGAGCGGCGAACCCCGAGACGCAGCAGTGGCTGGATGCAACCGTTCTGCAATAGCGCATTTGCAGTGATTGCGGGAGGATGAGTTGGCCAGAACCAAGTCTGAAATTCTGATCACACAGTCATTGATCGATCGTCTGGTCGATCATGAGCAGTGGCCGGAAACACGTGCCGCATCCATCAGTATGTATCGCGAGTCGATCAAGCGGGATCTGGAGTGGCTGTTGAATACCAGGCAGCCGGTGATACCGGAGTTGGAGTCCTATCCCGCCACCGCCGCTTCGGTATTGAATTATGGGTTGCCGGACATTCATAGTTTCGATGGCTCCACGGGGAAAGAGCAAAATGCCCTCACTGTTGCCCTGGAGAAGTGTATTCGAACGTTTGAGCCCAGGATCAATCAGCCACGTGTCTATCTGACCCGCTCGGATCAGTTAAACCGGAGCCTGAAGTTTCATATCGAGGGACAGGTCTTCTACGAGAACATGAATGAAGAGATCAAATTCGACACCGTGCTGGAATTGATCAGCGGCGAGTATGAGGTGAAGTAGAGGCATGCGCGAGGAACTGCTGGAATACTATGAGCGCGAACTGACCTATCTGCGCCAGATGGGCGGTGAGTTTGCGCGCAAGTATCCCAAGGTTGCGGGCAGGCTTTTGCTCGATCCGGATCGCTGCGACGATCCGCACGTGAATCGTCTCCTTGAGGGCTTCGCGTTTCTTGCCGCCCGCGTGCATCGCAGGATCGACGACGATTTTCCCGAGATCAGTGAATCCCTCACCAGAATCATCCATCCGGGCTATCTCCGTCCCATACCTTCGATGACTATCGTGGAGTGCCAGCCAGACCCGGCCCAGGGCAAGAAGACGGCGGGGATGCGCATTCCGCGAGGGACGCCGCTGGTGACAAAGACGCGGTCGAGGGGCTGCCTTGCCGCTTTCTTACTGCGTATGATGTAGATCTTTGGCCGTTTTCGGTTGCGGCAGCGGAGTGGCGTCAACCGGAGCGGATGCAGCGGCCGCCCCGCGCGTCTGTGGGAGTACAGGCAGCAGCGGCGGCTCGATTGCGGCTTCGTTGCCAGAGGGATGTGGTTTTCTCCGGGCTTCCGCTTTCCCGTCTGCGCTTTCATCTGGCCGGGGATGCGAGCGTCGTGTATTCGCTGTATGAGCTTCTTTCTGAAAAATGCATCGAGATTCAGCTTCGCGATCCGAAGGATGAGAAAAAGCTAATCAGCCTGGAGCCATCACGGCTTCGCATGGTAGGGTTCGACGCTGAGGAAAGCCTCCTGCCCTTTGTACGGCGCTCAATGGATGGGCACAGGCTTCTCCAGGAGTACTTTGCCCTCCCTGAGAAGTTTCTGTTTTTCGACCTCGAAGGCCTGGAGCCACTGGCACAGGCCGGTTTTGGCGAAGAGGCCGAGATCGTTTTCCTGTTTTCGAGCTTTGAACGCGCCGAACGGCAACAGGTTCTGGAGCTTGGAGTCAACGAGCGGACATTCCGGCTCGGATGCACTCCGGCAATCAATCTTTTCCCGCAGAGCGCCGAGCCCATCCTCCTGAGTCAGACGCGGCATGATTACACCGTCATCCCGGATAACCGCCATTCTGCGGTGATGGAGATATTCAGCATCGAAGAGGTGATCGCAACCAATCCAAGATTGCGGCAATCGGTCGTACTGGAGCCCATGCATGCGTATCGGCATCAAACGCGCAACCGCGAGGATCTTGCATTCTGGGTAGCAACCCGGCACCTGAACGAATTTGGCGAGCGGGAACCATCGACGATGACCATCTCCGTGGTTGACCTGACGGGCAATTTCACAGAACCCGAGGCGGACGTGCTGACGGTGCGGACTCTTTGCACAAATTTCGATTTGCCTTCCCGCTTCCAGTTTGGATCTGAAGCCGGCGACTTTGAAGCCGTCGGGTACGCGGCGGCCAAGACTGTAACTGCTTTGCGGCGCCCCACGGCGAGCGTCAATCCAACCGGCGGGAAGGAACATTTATGGCGGCTGATCTCCCTGCTCTCTTTGAACTATCTGTCTCTCAACGAAGAGGGTCGGACGGCTATGCAAGAGATCCTGCGGCTGCATAACATGTCCGACTCGGCGGCCAGCGAGAACCAGGTGGGATCGATATTGAAGATGAAGTCTTCGCCCGGTTTTGCGTTGGTCGACTCAGCCTATGGACTTATCCCCGCGCGGGGAACGCAAGTGGAAATGGAGTTTGACGAACAGCAGTTTGCCGGCAGCGGATTGTATCTGTTTACGGCTGTTCTCGATAGGTTTCTTGCCAGTTACGCTTCAATGAACAGTTTTTCGCAACTTACGGCACAGAGTACTTTACGAAAGGAGGCGATGGGGAAATGGCCGCCGAGAGCTGGGACTCAAGCACTGCTGTAAGCGCTCAGGAAAGTGGAAAAGACGATACGCCCGAATTTCGGAATCTTCGCAATATGCTGGATGAAGAGCCGTTTCGAGTGCACTTCTTTCAGGCTGTGCGCATGCTTCAGCGAATGGAGCAGGATCGCAAACCGGTTGGGTATTTCATCACTGCCTCAGGGAGAGACGATCCGGTTTTCGGCGCGCACTTCGCTTGCATTTCCACCCAGCGAGATATACGAATTGCGGCGCGCGGAGAACGGCCAGATGAACATGACAGTGGAGTTCATGGGTCTCTGCGCCTCAATCTCCGTCATGCCGGCGACTTATACGGAGTTCCTCATTGCGCGAGCCCGGGAGAAGGACCACGCGATGGAAGATTTTTTGAACATCTTCAACCATCGCATGATTTCATTCTTCTACCGAGGCTGGGAAAAGTATCGCTTTTTCATCGAATACGAGAAATCGGGAGAGGATCGTCTTTCTGACCGCCTTCTCGATCTATTAGGTCTTGGCACTGAGGGGTTGCGCGGGCGAGGAGGAATTCCGGATGACGCATATCTGAACTACATTGGTCTCTTGACGCGTCATGTGCGCTCAGCAGCTTCGCTGCAGCAGATTCTCGAGGACTACTTCGGCGTCCAGGTACACATCCAGCAGTTTGCCGGCACATGGCGCAAACTCGATCCCGAGAATCAGACCTGTTTCACTGGATTCGGCGGGGCGAGCGAACGTCTGGGTGTGGGGGTAGTGGCCGGGGACGAAGTTTGGGATCATCATGGCCGCATCCGCATTTCATTGGGCCCGATGCGCTTCGAGCAGTATCTGAAGTTCCTGCCGGGGCAGGACGCTTATCACGAGCTTGTTGCATGGTTGAAGTTTTATTCAAATGGGAGTTACGAGACAGAGGTGCAACTAGTCCTGGCGCGGGAAGACGCCCCGCCCTGCGAGTTGGGGTCGGTAGGGGAAAAGCGTCCACAACTGGGGCTGGTGAGCTGGTTGAAAACCAAGCCGCTCGATCGCGATCCCGCCGATGCGACTTATCTGGTGCAGTGAGAGAATCTTGAGTCCGAGGTTATGAAAGTCTATGAGCACAAATCTGAAAGCACTCATTGACAAGTTGAACGATACTACGCGGCGAGCACTTGAATCTGCGGCTGGCCTATGCGTGACGCGGACGCATTATGACATCGAGATCGAACACTATCTCCTTGAAGACGCTCGATGGCAGCGACAACGACATTGCCGCGATCCTCAAACACTTTGGGGTTGACCGCTCCCGATTGACTGCGGAGCTTGAGCGCAGCCTGGATTCTCTGAAGAGCGGCAATGCGCGCTCGCCGGCCTTCAGCCCTGCCGTGGTCAAGATGCTCTCCGAAGCGTGGACGGTTGCCAGCATCGACTTTAACGCAGGGAATATCCGCACGGGGTTCACCCTGCTTGCGCTGTTGGGCCACGATGAGCTTGCCCGTATCGTAAAGGATATCAGCAAGGAGTTACAGACTATTAATGTGGACGGCCTGCGGGGCGACTTCTACGACATTGTAGCTAAATCCAAGGAGACGCAGACGAGTCTGGCCGCCGCCGCGGCTGACGGGAAAGAAGAACGCACCGGTGGAGGGGAAGGTGCCGCCCCAGCCTCGAAGGGCAAGACGCCGCATCTGGATCAATACACGGTGAACCTGACTGCGAATGCCAAGGCTGGGAAGATTGACCCAGTGCTGGGGCGCGACCAGGAGATTCGTCAAATGATCGACATTCTCATGCGTCGGCGTCAGAACAATCCGATTCTGACCGGAGAAGCCGGCGTCGGTAAGACGGCTGTGGTGGAGGGTTTTGCCAATCGCCTTGTCAGCGGCGATGTGCCGCCGGCATTGATGGGCGTTCATATACACAGTCTCGACCTGGCGCTGTTGCAGGCAGGCGCGGGAGTTAAAGGAGAGTTCGAGAACCGGTTGAAGGGACTGATCAACGAGGTGAAGTCTTCAACCGAAAAGATCATTCTTTTCATTGATGAAGCGCACACCATGATTGGCGCGGGCGGACAGGCGGGACAGGGCGATGCGGCCAATCTGCTGAAACCCGCGCTTGCCCGCGGTGAACTGCGAACCATCGCCGCAACCACCTGGTCGGAGTACAAGAAGTATTTCGAGAAGGATCCGGCGCTGGCCAGAAGATTTCAGGTTGTAAAGGTTGAAGAGCCTACTGAAGAGGTTGCCTGCACCATGCTGCGGGGCATTGCGGCGTCGCTTGAGAAACACCACAACCTGAGAATCCTCGATGAAGCAGTTACAGCGACAGTTAAGTTGTCGCATCGCTATATCGCCGGCCGGCAACTGCCCGACAAGGCTGTAAGTGTCCTTGATACGGCATGTGCGCGGCTCTCTTTGGGGCAGAACTCGACTCCTCCCCGGTTGGAGGATACTCTGCGGCAGATCGATGCGCTCGAAGTGCAAAAGCGGATACTCGAGCGGGAGACGAAGATAGGCGCCGACCACGCGGAAAGATTAGCCGAGATAGAGGCTCAGATCGCCACCGCGAAACAGGAGCGGGATATTCTCAAGGAGCAATGGGAAAAAGAAAAGACCCTGACAGAAAAAATTCGCGGTCTGCAGGAGAGCATGGAGTCGCCGGAGAAGAAGAATTCTAAGGCATCGGCGAAAGAGAGCGATGTACGGGCCGAACTCGCCCAGCTTGAAGCTGAGCTTGCCACATTACAGGGCGAGCGGGGCATGATGCGCGTCTCTGTGGATGCGCAGATTGTCGGCGAAGTCATTTCAGCCTGGACGGGAATCCCTCTTGGCAAAATGGTCCGCAACGAGATCGAGACGGTACTCAAGCTCGATGAACATTTGAAGAAGCGCGTGATCGGCCAGGATCATGCGCTCTCCGCCATCGCGCAGAGAATACTCACCTCGCGAGCCAACCTGGACGATCCGGTGAAGCCGGTCGGGGTTTTTCTCCTGATTGGACCCAGCGGGGTTGGAAAAACGGAGACTGCCATCGCGCTTTCTGACGTTCTGTACGGTGGCGAGCGCAATATGATCACCATCAACATGTCGGAATTTCAGGAAGCCCATACGGTTTCAACCTTGAAGGGATCGCCCCCGGGCTATGTCGGCTATGGCGAGGGCGGCGTGCTTACTGAAGCAGTCAGGCGCAGGCCCTATTCGGTAGTGCTGCTGGACGAAGTCGAGAAGGCGCATCCCGATGTGCTGGAGCTGTTCTTCCAGGTGTTTGACAAAGGCAGGATGGAAGATGGAGAGGGCCGCGAGATCGACTTTCGGAACACGATTATTCTGCTGACCAGCAACGCAGCTACGGATACGTTCATGAAGCTTTGCGCCGATCCGGAGACAATGCCCGACAGTCAGGGCATCTTACAAGCCCTCAAGCCGGAGTTGAACAAGATATTCAAACCGGCATTTCTTGGCAGGCTGTTGATTGTGCCCTACTACCCGGTGCGGGATGAAGCTCTCAAGCAGATCATTCGGCTGAAGCTTGGTAAGATTCAACGGCGCCTGATGGAGACGCACAAGATCGCTCTTGAGTACGACGACATTCTTTTGAACGAAGTAGCCGGGCGTTGCACTGAAGTCGAGAGCGGAGCCAGAAATGTCGATAACATCCTGTCGAACACCATGCTGCCCGATCTATCGCGCCAAATTCTGTCGCGGATTGCCGAAGGGGCAGCCGCGGACAATGTAAGCATCTCAGTCAAGGACGGCGCGCTGACTTACGCCTGGGATGTTGCGCCCTAGCACAGGCAGTGTTCTGTCCGGGGTATACCAAATTGTCTTTAGGGAATTTAGGCAAGGAACAGGCGGGGTTGGCATGGGCAGCTTTTAAACAGGCAGACCGGTTGATGCAGTTTTCAAGTCCTCTCGGCAAGGACGTGCTGCTGATTGAGTCGCTTGAAGGCGCGGAAGGAATTTCGCGCCTTTTTGAGTATCATGTCGAATTGCTCGCAACCGTGGATACCAAGATCGATCCAAAGTCGATCATCGGCTCCAAGGTGACGGTTGCAATCAGCCTGAACGATGCGCAGGGATCAAAGTGGATCAATGGCATTGTTGCGTCGTTTGAGCAGTGCGCGGGCGATGAGGAGTTCGATGTTTACCGGGCGCGGATTGTGCCATCCATGTGGCAGCTCACCTTGAGTTCCAACTGCCGCGTTTTTCAGAACAAGACAGTTCTGGATATTGCCAAAGCGGTAATCGGCGAGTATGGATTGTCCTTGTCGGATCAGACCAACACATCCTACAAGCAGCTTGAATACTGCACGCAATACTCCGAGTCGGATTTCCAGTTTGTCTCGCGGATATTGGAAGAGAGCGGAATCTTTTACTGGTTCGAGCATACCGACCAGGACAACAAAATCGTATTGGGAGACGGACGAAATGCCTATCGGGACTGCCCGTTGTCGGCTTCAATTCCCTATGCCATGAGTGAGATTGGAGCCGAGGGAGCATACGGGGCAAGGGTTATTGAATTCAGCGCGACGGCAACCATGGTTTCAGGCAAGCACTCGACGGCGGATTATAACTACCGCGACTTTGCCCGGGCTGATGTGCCGGACAAGAATAGCTCCAGTCCATTCGGGAAAAATGCCTTTGACGAGTATCTTTATCCCGCGGGGGGAGAAGGCTACGCGAATGACGCGACGCAAGTGAGCAAGGATCTTGAGTCGTTGTACCTGGAGACACGGGCGCTGGCTGCCGACTCCATGGCGGAGGTTTTTCGAGGTGGCTCGAATGCGCGCTCTTTTTGTGCGGGTTATACCTTCAGCCTCACGAAAAACCCCCGAGATGCGTGGAACCGGAAGTACCTGCTGACCGCTGTGACCCTTCAGGCGGGCCAGGTTCCTCCCTATCGAACGAGCGACACGCGTCAAGCATCGGAATACAGTAATCGATTCACGGCGGTTACCTCGGATATCGTCTTCAAACCCGCGCTGACGTTCAAGAAGCCCAGGATCTACGGCCCGCAGACTGCCCTGGTTGTCGGGCCCGCAGGTGAGGAGATTTATCTTGACGCGCTGGGGCGCGCAAAGGTCCAGTTCTTCTGGGATAAGCAGAATCCGCGGAAATCGACAGTGGACACTACCTGGGTGCGCGTGGCGCAGAGCTGGGCTGGAAATGGATGGGGAGCATATTTCTGGCCGCGCGTGAACGACGAGGTGGTGATTCAGTTTCTGAATGGTGACCCGGATAACCCGGTGATCACAGGTTCGGTTTATAACGGCGTGAACACGCCCAAATACGCCCTGCCTGACAATAGCACTCGTTCGGGGCTGGTTACGCGGAGCAGCAAGGGCGGTTCGGCGCAGAATGCGAACGAGTTGCGCTTTGAAGACAAGATGGGAAGCGAGCAGGTCTACCTTCATGCTGAGAAGGACATCGATGCTTCGATCGAGCACGACCGGCGCATCTCTGTGGGGAACAACGACTCGTTGATTGTTACGGGTGTGCAGAGCGAGCAGATCGGTTCCAACTACAACAGGCAAATCAAGTCGAATTCGGTGGAGCAGATCGGTTCAAATTCGGATCTTAGCATTGGGTCGAATCTGACTGAGCAGGTGGGAGGGAATCACTCCCTCAATGTAAGTTCCAACCAAAGCATACAAGTGGGTTCGGCTTATTCCATGGTTGCCAACAATACGGTCTATATCAATGGGGGCATGAGTGTGGTGATTGAAGCCGGAATGGAACTTAGCCTGATAGCCTCCGGGAACTTTATCACGATCGGACCTACGGGAGTTGCGATCTCAGGAACGATGGTGCTGATCAATAGCGGCGGAGCGCCCGGTTCCGGCAGCGCTGGGACGGTAAGCAATCCTGCATCGCCAGCCACTCCCGACACGGCAGATGATGGAAGCAAGGGCGGCGCCTTGAACAAGTAGGCGTTCACGACCTTGCGAGCGAGCAAATCGAGTCGAGATCGATTCAAGGAATGATTGAGGACGCTTGACGCAAACATTGGCACAACCCGGCGCAGTTGCCCAGTTTCCCTCGATTGGAAGATGGAGTGTTACCGCAATGCCGGGAGGATGGATCTATGTTGCGGATTTTGGGATACGACAGATGATCATGGCCGCGGGAACGATAGCCGCAAGTGTTGGAGTGGGTCAAGACACGCTCAATGCTGAGAGCGGCCTCCCGGAGTATATCGAGAAGCAGAAGAATCTAATTGGGAGCCACTTGAAAGAAGCGAAGTTTGCAGGACCGCAAGCGACCGCTTTTATGGGCGCGGATGAAGCTCACCTGCTCTTTGTTCGCCACAATGTTGCGTCAGCCGGAAGCATGTTGCATGCCCAGACCTATGTGCGATTGGGCCTTTGGCTGGGCATTGTTACCCTGACGGCGTTGGAAGGACAACTGCGGGCAGTGCGAGCCGACTACGAGGCATTTGTGAAGGGCTTGCACATTAGACCAGAACGAGCAAGCGAGCCGGCAATGAGGATTTAGCAAGTTGACACTGATCGTGGAGAGAAGCCGATGCCGCCAGCAGCCAGAGTGACCGACATGCACGTTTGTCCGATGGTGACTGGCGTTGTGCCTCATGTGGGCGGCCCGATCCTGCCCCCTGGCGCGCCTACGGTGCTCATCGACTTCCTTCCGGCCGCCACTGTAACTACCATGGCGACCTGCGTAGGCCCTCCGGATGTGATCGTCCTGGGGTCGATGGGGGTGATGATCAATTTCCTTCCGGCCGCCCGCATGGGAGACATGACGGCGCATGGCGGAGTGATTGTGATGGGCTCTCCGACCTGCATCATTGGGGAGGTTGGGACGCCATCACCCGGCGCTGGCGGCTTGGGCGGGGTCGTGGCTGGATTGATGGCGAGTGGTGTAACTCTGCCTTAAAAGGCATCCGTTCATGCAGCCGCGGCTTAGTCTATTGCCCGGTAGAGTCCCATATCTTCAATAAAGCGGGAGAAATGTACTCTCGCACCGGATTGTAATTGGCCTTTCGGGCTTCTTGGAATGCCGACAAGGCGTCCGGGGAAGGCCCCTTCCACAGTGTTCGCGGGGTTTGCAGCATGGACCGTTCGATCAGGGTTGCTCCCAGGTAGAAGTCGGCCACCCCTGGGTTCCGGGCGGTCTGCGGGGACTCCAGATAGTTCATGAACGCTCTCCGCGCATCGTCGAACTGCGAATGGTAAAAATACCGGATTGCCGATGTCAGCTCGTTCTTTGCAGCCGCTGGATCGTTCCGGATCGCCTGCTCAATTCTTTCAGTGCTGCTCTGCGCATCCTGGTTGCCCGGCTGAAGTTTCAGGACCATTGCGTAATCGCTGAGCGCATCTTGCTGATTGCCCTGTTTCTCCGCATTCCGCGCATCGTCAAGCAGCTTGTTCACTTTTTTGGCGATATCCGCATTCGAATTTACCGCGGGCCTGGATGTGGAAACCGGCGGAGGCGGAATATTTTTTGCCTGCATCGCTCTCTGCAAGTCGGCAATCATTCCCGCCGGATTGTTAGGCCCATTGGGGTTCAATTCTTTGGCCAAAGTCAATTGTCTGATTGCTTCCTGGGGATTGCTACTGGCTCCGCCTTCTGGGCCTGATCGATGTACCCTTTGTAGAGATTTACGTTGTTGACGTACGTATTCGCAGCCGCTTTAATGTTCGGAATTTGTAATGCCTTGCGCCAGTGTGTTGACAGCTTGGAAGTCGCCCTTGGTCCAGGCGGCCTGAATCTGTTTGAGGAGTTTCTCGTTCTTGATCCGGTCCAGCAGGAACCTAGCTTGGCCGGATAACTTCGCGTCGTAATCTGTAACAAGCCTTGCCTGCGGATTCCGCCCTGTCAAGATCATGATTCTTGTATGCCGAAAGGGCGATAACCAGCGCCGCCGTGTCGTCCTCGATGAGACCGTTGCGGTAGCTATTGCAGGTATCGGCGTACTTTTTCTCCTTGGGGTCCAACTGCGCCGCCGCGCAAATATCCTGAACCTGCTTCACGCGGTCGCTGCCTTCGCTTTTCGCTTTTTCAGCCAGGTCTTTTGCCTGTTTCTTTGGGTTTTCCTCGGCATGCAGCGCCGGCGCCGGCACTGCGGAAAGGATGAGGCAGAAAATGAAAATAGTTGGCCGCAGGATCATTTTGCCCCTCCGATGATTTTCTCGATCGCCGTATCGTCGATAGGCTTCAATTCGATATTGCATACCTGAGGGGATTGAGCCACATCGCATTGTTGACTCTGCGTGCTTCCGTCGGATGCCTTTGAAGATCACGTCATATCTGCCGGCTGGAATCTCATCGAGGCGCAACGGAGTCCAATGATCCCCGGCAGGAAGGGGTATGGCTTTGCCTTTGTCGGAGGTCACGCTCACCACCTCAGCAAAGGGTATGGCGTTGAGTTCGAGGACACCCAATGGCGCGGCAGACGCGGGACGCAGGAACCAGTATGCTGCGCCAGCCGCTCCGAGCACGACCACGGCAATGCATCCAATCAAAAGCGGGAACCGTGAGCTGCGCCGGGCTTTCACCGTCTCAAAGCCGGGCTTTCCCTGCCGAATTGCAACTTGCGTACCGGGCGCTTCGTGCGTTGGGATGGCCGCCCCAGTCTGTTTGGCCTTACCCTCATTCTCCTTGGCGGCATCCAGCCTGGCCCGCAATTGACGCATGCGTGAATGCTGCTGAACGTCCTGCGGCTGGCTAGAGAGAAGCTGCAATGCTTGATCGATATTTTTTTCGCCGAGTGCCTGTGCGCGGCTCACGACTGCATCGATGCGGCGGGTCAGGTCGGCCAGGCTGCCGTTCGCCTGCCGCAGCAATTGCTCGACAGATGCATCTCCAGTTTCCAGGGCCACGGGTTGCAGAAGAGCGATCGCCTCCTCGAGCTTACCGGCCGCGATCAGCGCCTGCGCTTCGCGCCTGGCATTCGCCGCTGCCTGACGAAGATCAACCTCTCGTTTCTGCTCTCGTGCATAATTCAGCAGGGATCCGATATCCTGGTTTTCGCCGCACTCAATCGCCGCGGACTCCAGAGCCTGGATAGCCTCGTCAAACTGTCTCGCGTCGATTGATGCTTGTGCCCGCTTCAGGTACTGAGTTTTCCGCTCCCCGGTGCTCTCTTTCCTGAGCTGCTCCAGGGCCTTTTCCTCCAGGGCAATCAACCGAGGCTCACCCGGCATCTGTTCGAGTGCCTGGCGAACGGCGGCAAGAGCCTCCTGGGGGTTGGTTGGGAAAAGATCGTAAACCCGCAGCGATGTCGTTTCCACCAACTTCTTGGCGGCCTGTTCACGCTGCCTCGTTTCCGCATCGACTTTCAACTGCAGCAGCACCGCCTCTCCGGGGAGACGTTCCTGTGCACGTTGAATCAGGACCAGTGCCCGCTCCAGTTCATCCGATGAAATGCATTCCGAAATCTCGGCGGCGATTTGGTCGATGATCTTGCGCCGGCGCTGTTCTTCCTGGCGATCGACGGCGTCCTGATATAGCTGCTGAGTTTCGGCATCTGTCGGGTCAATCTCCAGCGCCGCGCGCAAATTCTTGATAGCTTCCGTATACTGCTGCGCAGCAAGTTGGCCTCGCGCGGCATCGCTGAACTCCCGGCGTGTGCGCGCCCTGGACGCCCGCTCTGCCTCCTGAAGGATCCTCGCGCGTTCGTTGCGCAGGTCCGTATTGCGCTCATCCAGTTGAAGCGCCTTGTCGATCAGTTCGCTCGCAGCCCCGAAGTTGCTGCGGGTACGAGCTTCCCGAGCCTGCGCCAGAAGAGAGGCAACCTTATCGGCCTTCTCCTTCAATCCGCGAACGTGTTCGATTTTTTTGGCAAGCTCGGAATTTCCCCGGTCTACTCCTTCCGCCTGTTTGTAGAACTCGAGCGCATCGGCATAACGCTGCGAAAGAACCGCCTCTTCAGCTTCCTCCAGCAGCTGACGGAGCTGCCCCGTCTTCTGTAGGCGTGAAATCTTCTCCTGCACTTCACGGAGCAGCTTCTTTACTTCTGTATTCTGTGGATTAAGACGCTGCAGGTCGAGCAATACCGGTCTGACGCTTGTCCACTTCTCCTGTTCCATCAAGTGCTTTACACTACCCAGCACTTCACCCACATGTTCGCGCTTGAGTTCGTCGTTGATCGCCTCAATATCCGCGGCCATTTCTTCGGCTGTCTCATATCGATCGACCGGATCTTTTGCAAGCGCATGATCAAGCAAATGGTCAAGAGCCGGCGGATAACCGGTAAGCATACTCGACAGCGGGTCATGCGGTTCGTGGATCACCTTGTAAAGAGTTGCGGGATCGTCGCTGGGAAATGGCAACCGCCCCGTGAGCAGCAGGTAGAGAATGACGCCCACGGCCCAAATATCGGCCCTGCCATCCGCGGTCCTGCCCAGCAGTCTCTCCGGAGGGATGTAGTGAAAGGTGCCGATAACCATGCCCGTCTGTGTGTGACCGGATTGACTTTCCAGCCGGGCAACCCCGAAGTCGACTATCTTGATGTTTCCATCCGGCTGCACCATGATGTTTGCCGGCTTGATGTCTCGATGGATAACTCCCTTCTGGTGGGCATAGCCCAAACCGATGCATACCTGGCGAACAATTTCCAACTTTTCGATAAGAGAAAACTGGCGTCCGGCGCGGAGCAGATTCTCCAGCGAATCTCCAGGAACAAACTCCATGACGATGTAGGGGAGGCCATCCTGCTCGCCGAAGTCGTAGACTGTGACGATATTCGGATGATTCAGGACGCCGGAACGAGCCTCCAGCAGAAAGCGTTGACGAAGTTCTTCAGTCGCTTCGGTGAGCGTCTTGATCGCCACCTCGCGACCGACAGATTTATCCATTCCCCTGTAAACGACACCCATGCCGCCAACGCCCAGGATGCCCAGGACCTGGTATTTGCCGATTTGAGTAATTGATGTACCGGTATCCATGGCCTAAGCACCCGACCTGAGTGCATTTCAAACCAACAACAGCACAAATTCTCAAGGAATCCGCGCCGGCGCGTCGAATTTCAACACACCCTAAGAAGGCTTGCTGCTTGTCAAATGCACGATGTGAATCTGCGTCGCGGTTGGATTCTCATCCGGAGTAGTAATCGTGAGGCCCCGGCTACGAGCTAATATACCTCATGATGCACCCTCCAGGCTTGTCATTTTATGCGTGTTTCCATCCCCCGGGTTCGGACAGGCCGGAAGCCCGTCGCCGGGCCGAAAGATCGTGTATCGCATTCATTTCAGGCGAGCTTCCTTATCCCCTTTCTTTCTGCTTCTCGCCGACGTCCAGATTGGCCTGATCCCCAAAATCAGGATCGCAGGCCGTAGCATAGGAATCATCTACGGTTGTCTTTCAAGCCCTCAGGTCCGGAATTCGTTACAATTCTGAGTCTATGGATGAAAAACCACAGGAGACCGTCTCTGTCGAGTTCGCGGTGGGTATCGGCGAAGGCAAATTCACCGCTACCGCGGTCGTGCCTGCCGGCCACACCAACCTCACCCAAATCCTGCCGGTTTTGCAGTCGCTTGACGACTCGCTCATAGGCGGCGTCACCGCGCAGTTGAACCAAGCCGGCCTCGCCGTCTCCTGCAAAGCAGGCTGCGGCGCCTGTTGCCGCCAGATGGTGCCGCTCAGCATCTTCGAGGCCGAAGCACTCAGCAACTGGATTCGCACCCTCCCCGAATCGCGCCAGGAGGAACTC
This sequence comes from uncultured Acidobacteriaceae bacterium, assembly GCA_963724755.1. GTDB lineage: Bacteria > Acidobacteriota > Terriglobia > Terriglobales > Acidobacteriaceae > Telmatobacter. The sequence goes on along the minus strand of CAVRVZ010000007.1, from coordinate 75,048 downwards.
GCCGGACGCTTCCATCAAGCACTCCTCAAGCTGGCCGCCGCCGGCCTCATCGACCGCATGGTCAACGAGGATTGGCTGTCGGAAACCGAATCCGCCCGCCAGTTGGCCCTCGACTACTTCTACCAGCGTGTCCCCTGTCCCTTTCTCGAGGATGAGTCCTGTTCCATCCACCCCATCCGCCCTCTCATCTGCCGCGAATACCTGGTAACCTCTCCACCTCAATACTGTGCAGATCCAGCCAACTTGCAGGCCGCCCCCGTACATTTGCCGCTCAACTTTTCCCGCATCCTGAATGCCATCGGTGCTGAAGTCGAACGGGATTCACGCGGCTGGATCCCGCTGGTTTTTCTCTTTGCCTGGATGAAAAGCGGCGCCCGCCCCGGCGAAGCAGTCGCCGGCGACGGCCCGCAGGTGCTGTATGAGTTTGTAAAGCGGATAGGCCTGGCCCGAAGCCGCGTACCCGCCGCCGATCCTTCACCCTCAACCTGACGGCATGATTCGAAAAGGGACTGCCAAATTTCCTGTTAGAGAATCCGACGAATTTTCCTACGATCTCAATAAGCGGAGAATTTACCCGAAAAGGTACGGATAGTTCGAATTCTCTATCTAAGTTATTGATTGTAAATACTCTATGACGAGGAAGGGATTCGAACCTCCGATAGCCTTTCAGGTACAACAGTTTTCAAGACCGTTGGTTCCCCACTCTGCCCAGACTCTCCCAATCCATGCGCTCTATATGCGCTCCGATTGTTGGATTAGTACTGCTTTCCATGGTCTAAGGTGTCATCTGCTGACCTGCATGTTGTTTAAAATACGTTAGATTGAAAATTCGATTCCTACCGCGTCCACCAATAAATTGATTCCATACAAGAGTTTTTTCATCCACCCCGCTTTGCGGCGGTCGCAAACGCCTGTTTACACGCGATGAAGGATGACGCCCTGCACCACGCGGTTGATTACGCCGTCGGGACTGGGGTTGTCAGGATTCAAGCCAATGCTCAGGCTGAGATGATAGCCGAGCAACTGGGGCGCGAGGATTTCATACGGTGTGCGCAGGGCATCGTCCGCGTGGGGGGCGACGGCGGGAATCACCTCGTCGAATAGGCCCTTCACATCGGCCGCATCGGCGATGCCGACCAGGTATCCGATCTTCTTTGCGCGCAGCTCGCGAAGCAGATCGGCCTCGTAGAGCCGGCGCACCGGATCGCTGGAGAACAGGCAAAGGACAAACGTGTCGGATTTAACAAAGGACATGGGGCCATGGCGAAGGCCCAGATAGGTTTCCATGACCAGGGGGAAGCGGCCGGCTGTCATCTCCAGCGACTTCAGTCCGGCTTCGCGCGCCCAGCCCAGCGCGGGCGATGAAGAGAGAACGACTATGCGGTCGTGGATGCGAGTAGCGGCGCGCTCGCAGGCTCGATCGATCTCGGGCAGCATTGCGGCGGCGCGCTTGCTGAACTCGTCCACCGTGGACGCCATGGCATCCGGCTGAGCCAGAACCAGTCCGCCGAGAACCAGGTTGGAAAACGAGCTGGTCATTACCAGGCTTTTGTCGTTGGTGCGCGGATCGAGGGCAATGAGCCCGTCAATTCTTGAGCGGGACAATGCACTGTCTTGATTGCAGACAATCGCCAACTGGAGAATGTTGGGACGCAGGGCGCGCACACGCTCGACCACGGCGGCGCTTTCAGGACTGTCGCCGGAGCGGGCCAGGGAGACTACTACATCCACATCGAGCAGGTAACGGTCAGAATCAATCAGAAGGTCGGTGGTGGGAACGGCAAGCGCTCGCGGCCATGCCGACGCGACGGCGCTGGCCGCGTAGGCCGAGGTACCCGCACCGGTCAGCAGCACGCGAGCATTCTGAAGTTTGGCCGGCAAATTCATCCGCTGCGATGCGGCACGAACATTGTGGAGCGTGGTGGGCCACAGAATCGGCTGACGGGAGATTTCCTCGAATGTGTATTGGGGCGCTGCGTGAAGGCTGGCCTTAGCGGAGATTTTCTTATCATCAGGCATATAAATTACATTCCTTTTTGAGGTAGCTTGAATGCGGAGGAAAAATTCCACTCGGCGAATTAACTGAATAGGAATCTATAGCAAGTGTATAGTTTGCATTGCGTGACCGTCAACTCGTGCGCAGCGCTGCAACCGAACGGTATACTGTTCGAGTTCTCTCCGGCGCTTGATTTTTTTGCAAGGCTGATTGGGGCGGGAACCTTTGCCGTAATTTGGTTATCATTAACATTCACGGAAGGAAGGCAGTTATCAGATGCGCAGGATTCTTTTTGTACTCAGTCTCTTGATCGGAGCTTCTATCATGCACGCCGCCACTCCTCCCTCGGCCACCGGCTGGAAGGCAAAGGTTGCAGAAACCCTGCCTTTGCTCGGCCATCGGAACTGGATTCTTGTCGTCGATTCGGCTTATCCGCTGCAGTCTTCACCGGGAGTGGAGACTATCGAGACCAATGCGGATCAACTGGAAGTGGTGCGGTATGTTCTGGACGCTATTAACGGGTCCATTCATGTGCGGCCGATTATTTATATGGATGCGGAACTGCCGTTTGTGCCGGATGCGGATGCGCCGGGGGCTTCGGCTTACCGGGCGGAGATTGGGAATCTTTTGCATGGCTACGCGATTGAGTCGATGCCGCATGAGAAGGTTCTGGCCAATATTGATGAGACCAGCAAGCTGTTTCATGTGCTGGTGCTGAAGACGAAGATGACGGTGCCGTATTCGTCGGTATTTTTCCGGCTGGATTGCAAGTATTGGAGCGCGGATGCGGAGAAGCGGATGCGGGCGAAGATGAGCGCTGGGCATTGAGTTGGTGCGATCCCACCTTTTCGTCCGCCGCGGCGGACGAGACATGGGGCAACCGACAGTTGCTGGGATATTTAGATAGAGCGGGTACGGCCTTAGTGGTGATGGGCTACGAGAATCATTAACAGCAGGATCACCACGGGGATCAGGGCCAGGGCGCCGTAATAGAGAATTTTGCGGGAGAGCTGGGATTTGCGCTTTTGCCAGTCGCGCAGCTCGGGGCGGTCTTCTACGCCTACCTGATCGATGTGGGCCAGGTCCCAGGCGAATTCGCGCGCTTTGGCATAGCGGTTTCTGGGGTCGCGTTCCAGGGCGCGGTAGAGGATCTCCTGCATCTGCGGAGAGACGGATGGGTCGGCTACGCGGGGAGGGATGGGATAGTTCAAGAGGCGCTCGTTCATGGCGGCCAGCGGAGAGGGGCCGGTGAAGGGGAGTTTGCCGGTGAGCATTTCATAGAGGATGACGCCCATGGAATAAATGTCGGAGCGGCCGTCGCCGCGCTTGCCTTTGACCTGCTCGGGAGAGATGTAGTCGGGTGTGCCGAGGGCGGCGGTGAATTTGGCGTAGGTGAGGCGGCGGGCGGAGGTGTCGCCGGCGATGCCGAAGTCGATGAGCTTGATGTTGTCGTCGGCATCGACCATGATGTTTTCCGGCTTGAGGTCGCGGTGCACGACGCCGTTGGCGTGGATGTATTCGAGGGCGTCGAGAACGCCGATGGCGATGCGGATGGCGCGGTCAGGGGGAATTCTGCCCTCCTGAAGGATCTGGCGCAGGAGCCGGCCTTCGCACCACTCCATGACCATGTAAACGCGGGAGCGATCTTCGCCGCCAAAGACGCGCATCACCTTGGGATGGTTGAGGCGTTCGCCGATGCCGGCTTCGCGCTGAAAACGGTCGAAGAGGATGGGATCGGATTCGAGGTCGGGGTGGGGAATCTTGAGGGCGACGACGCGGTTGTTGCGCAGGTCGGTGGCGCGATAGATGGAGGCCATTCCGCTGCGGGCAACGGGGGCATCGATGCGGTAGGAATCGAGCTGGGAACCGGTTTCGAGGGCGTCGTGAAATCCCATCGGGGGAGCCTGCTCCACTCAGGCATCTTTGTTCACTTTATCGGGAAATGGGGCGGGCGAGGTAAGGATTCCGTAAGAATGATGAGAAAGCTGAATGAGTGAAAGAGTGAATGCTTCAGTGAAGTTAGTGAGTTGGTGAAGTACAGGCTGTCCTTTTCACTTATTCACGGACTCACTGTTCATGGGTGAGGGCAGGCGGTAGGGGCGGCCGCGGTACATGCCTACCTGCTCGACGGAGCGGATGCGGATGACCTGCGCGGTGGTGTTGTCGTTGCCGTCGATTCTCGACGGCGCGGGCTACCAGTTCGCGGGCGATCTCGTCGATGTTCTTTTTCTGGGAGACGATGGCGGCGATCGCTTCTTCGCTCATTTCGTCGTGCAGGCCGTCGGTGGAAAGAACCAGTACGTCGCCTGCCTGCAGAGTGAGGGCGGTGGTATCGGGGGAGACAAACATTTCCGGGCCGAGGGAGCGAAGCAGCACATGACGGGATTCGGATTCGGCCATTTCGCCGGCGGAGATCAGGCCCATTTTGCGCTGCTCGTTGACCCAGGTGTGGTCCTGGGTGATCTGCCGGGCTACTCCGCCGCGAACCAGGTAGCAGCGGGAGTCGCCCACGTGGGAGACGATGGCCTGATCGTGGCGCAGAGCGCAGGCGACGAGAGTGGTGGCCATTTTTTTGCCTCGATATTTTTCGTCCAGGGTGAGGTCGTGCACGGCGGCGTTGGCTTGCTGGATGAGGCGGGGCAGAAGGCTGATGAGCATGGAGCCGGCCTGGGCTTTGGGGAATTCTTCGGTGAGAACCGAAACGGCAGTGGCTGAGGCGACCTCGCCCAGGTCCATGCCGCCCACTCCGTCGGCAACGGCGAAGAGATAGCCGTGGGTGCGGGCCTGGTGGCGCGAGGCGGGGATGAACGAACCCATCGCGTCTTCATTGTTGGTGCGAACTTTTCCGAAGTCGCTTGCCTGGCCGAACTGTAGATCCAACATTGGCGCCGCAGCCTCACGCATCTTCCGATGGACGCGGGGAAGATGCCCTTGCAGAGATTATGCAACATCGACTTCAAGTAACAAGCCGCTGGGCGGAATCTCCACTCGCCTTTCAAAAATCGAGGTCGAGGAGAAATTCCACCCAGCGAATGCGGTTGGGTTGAGAGTGATTATCTTGATTCGAGCAGGATCGCCTTGCCCTTTTTCTTGGAGGAGCGAAGGAAATAAATAGCTCCGTAGATGCCCCAGACGGCGGAGATGCCCAGCGCCAGCAGCGGTTCCTTGAAGGTGCCGAGGCCGAAGACGGGGCTGATGAGGTAAAAGGCCATGCAGACCAGGTTGGCCAGCAGGCCGAAGCCGGGGATGAGCAGGTGATAGACCACGTTGTAGTCGTCGCGCTTGTGATAGGCCACGATGCACAGGAAGCAACTGAGCGCGTAAAGAATGAAGGTGCCGAAGTTGGAGGTGAGAGTGATGGTCAGCAGCGAGTTGGGCAGCGCTGCCAACTGGTCGTGCGAGAGATAGCCCCAGTTGGAAAAGATGCCGTGGGGCAGCGCCGCGATGGCCGCATCGGTGGGCGCGCCGGCATCGCCAAAGACCAGAGAGACGGCGATGACGCCGATGACGGCGGAGATGACGGCCAGTGTCCAGATGGCTTTGCGCGGGCTGAGCGATTTGGCATGCAGAATGCCGAAGTGCTCGGGAGCCTCATCGTCCTTGCCCATGGCGTAGGTGACGCGGGCGCCGGTGTTCATGCAGCTCAGCGTGGTGCCGATGAGCGCCAGGAAGACGGTGAAAGCCTCAGCCAGCATGAAGTAGTGGCCATTGCCATGGCCCAGCAGCCCGTCGCCGACGATGATCATCATGTCGCCGATGGGCGCGGCGGAGCTGGCGGCGCTGGCCATGGTATAGCCGGAGTTGAGGAAGTAGTTGGCCGCGAAATACTCAATGAGGTAGCACACCAGGCCTTGAATCAACAGCGAGGCGATGACGGCGATGGGAATATGCCTGGTGGGATTTTTGGCCTCGCCTCCCATCGAGGTGACCGATTCAAAGCCGACCAGGATGAGAATGGCGACGGTGGCCTGAATGAACAGGAAACTGAATTTGTGCGGCGAAATGACCGATAGGGCATTGGGGTGGGTAAGGAAGTTGCCGCTCGCGTCCTTCTCGGGATAGTCGATGGTGAAGGGAACTTTTTTGCCGGATGAATCGAGCAAAGGCATGGGCGTGCCGCTGGCGTCGCGAATCGTGGAGCCGTCCTTGGCGGTTGCGAACTGGTAATCGTAGGTGGCCAGCGTTTGGCCGTCGTATTGGAAGGCCGGCGCGCCGGCTGGATGGGTGGTGCGATAGCCGATGGCCAGGACGCTGAAGAGGATCAGCGCGGAGATCTGAATGACGTTGATGGCCAGGTTGACGGCGGTAGAGGCGCCCGCGCCCTTGGATGCGATCCAGGCGACGAAGAATGAGAAGGCGATGGCCACCAGCGCCATGAACAGCGGTCCGGGATTGGAGCCGCTCATGGCGCTGGGATAGAGGAAGCCGACCACATAGCCCACGAAGATGCCGGTGGTGGCCACCATCACGCCGGGATAGACCCAGTAATAAAGGTGCGAGCCCCAGCCGACGATGAACTTGGCCACGCGGGCATACTTGAACATTTTGTCTTTGGAAAGCAGGGCCTGCTCGGCGTAGTAGTAGCTGGAGCCGGTGCCGGGATAGAGCTTGGAGATTTCAGCGTAAGCTACCGCGGTGGCCAGACAGAGCAGCAGGGCGCCGAAGATGCCCAGCCACATGGCCGGCGCAGTGGTTCCGGTGGTGGCCTGAATGAAGAAGGTGAGCCAGAGGAAGGCGCCGGGGGCGATGAGGGCCATTGCGTTGCTGGTCAGTCCGGTAAGGCCCAGGGTGGCTTGCATTTGAGGTGCGTTCTGATCTGCCATGAGCATTCTCCTGTGATTGAAGTTGGTATGGCTGCTCCCGGTGGATAACCCTCGGGAATTCTTTATGGTTCACCTGTGCCGGGAATTTCTCATCCTGGCTGGCGCGTGTTAGCTTAATGTTAGGAAGCAAGCAATAAAGATGAAATGAGGAAACCGAAAAGTAATGCGGGTTCCCTGGACTGCGAACGGATGCGCCTCAAGGAAGCGGTTTTGCAATTCCGGCCGGATTTTGCACAGGGATACGCCGGCCGGAACCGCAGTGAGCGCCGCTTAGCGCTTGGGGCCGAAGAAGGCCACAAAGCCTGCCGTAAGGTGGATTGAGCCTTCACCGAGGCATCGTATATTTCCTTTGGTGAAGTAATTGAAGTTGGTCCAGTCGCGGCGATATTCGAGGCGCGCCAGCAGGCCTTCGACCCACTTGTGCTCATAGGTTAAGGTGATCTCCTGGAACTGCCTGCGGGGGCCGTAGCCGGAGTATTCACAGTCATCGCAGTGATACGGGGTGGTGTAGCCCTGGGGATCGAAATAGAACTCATAGCGGGCGGCGACGGCGTCGTTGGGCTTGAACTGCTCATGAGCCGCAACGGCTGCGCCTTGCCAGTGGAGCAGATTTTTGTCGCCGTAGGAATAGCCATCGTATGTATAAGGCGCGTCGCGATTCTGGCCGTAGTCGTAGTTGAGGTAGGCGTTGAACTTGGACGTAGGCGTCAGCAGCAGGGTGGTATCGAAGAGGTTGAGATAGCCCTTCTGCGTATCGAAATTCTGCGGTCCGACGTAGTAATTTGCATCCCAGGAATACTTGGGCTTGACGTAGGCGCTGGTTAGGCCGATCATGACGCCGCCGTTTACCTTCTCGTTGGTATTGAAGCCGTTGACCACCTGCACGCCGAGGGTCTCGGTCTTCGTGACCGGCATGGAAGTGCGCAAGCCGAAGTGGTTATATGGAATGGCGTGGGCGAAGAGCAGGGAGCGGGAGTAGTTCCAGTTGCTCATCGTCTCGATGACTTCAGCGCCGGCCGATGTGGAAAACTTGCCAAAGTCGGCTTCAAAACCCTTGGCCTTGACGGGCTTATAGCTTAGGAAGGCCTGCTCGATGTATTTGCCCGCGCCTTCGTTCTCATAGTAATCGTAGGTGCCGTTCATCTCAATATCGGTGCGGCCGTAAAGTAGATCGATGTGCGCGCCGATGGGATCGGGGTCGTGGTTGAAGGTCAGCTTGGCGGCGTTCAGGGCGAACTGGTCAGTCACATCGTTGAAGTTGTAGAGCTCGTTGATCTGGCCGGCGTTTGAGTCAGGACTGGGGCTGTTGGCGTTATAGCTGTAGTAGCCGTCGATGTAGCCGCTGAGGTCCATGGCGCCAACGCTCCAGACGGGCGGAGCGGGCGGAGCGGCAGCCGCGGGAGCAGCCGGAGCCTGAGCGGCAGTGGTTGGCGCGGCCGGAGCGGGTTTGGCTTCGCTTAGCGCCTTCAATTCTTTTTCCAGTTGCTCGATGCGCGCATTCGTCTCCGCGTTACGCGCTTTCATCTCAGCAAGTTCTTTGAGAATCTCGTCGTTGCTGAGCGGTGCCGCTGTGGAACCTGGCACTACGGCCGTGGGAGCCGGCGCTTGCGCGGCAGCCGCCAGGGGGATTGCGATTGCGACTATGGCCAACGCTTGCAGTAAGCAAAATGGTTTCAATTTCATCGGTGCTTTTCCTCCTCGGGAAAGAAGTTTGGTTGTGGGATGAAGCGAAATTTCAGCCAAAGAGCGTAGTTGTTGCAACTGGGTGGAGCAATCTCATGCCGGTGAAAACTTTCAGAGACAGACCTCGAAGCTGACCGTATGAATTTCCTGGATCGGGATTTTCGTGTTCCTGAGTTAGTCCGGTCGTTGTGAATCAACCCTAGATTCGCAATGAAGCCATAAGGAAGCCGTGAGGATAGCAAAAATGATTTCTTAATACTTTCCTGGAGCATTAACGAAAGCTGTTGAAAATCAGGCATGAATCAGTGGCTTATGAACGGAATCCGGCTTGATTTTCAGTAATGCCGATGAAGTATGATTCAGTTGCTTTACTGAATGAAGTACTTGAAGATAGAGGAACAGGATATGGCGTTCAAATCAGTCAAGAGATCCGCCGGCATGACGCGGCGGCAGGCCTTCAAGACGGCGGGCAAGGCGCTTGCGGGCTTGGGGTGCATTGCCGCGGTTCCATCCTTGTCCGGCGCTGCCGATGCGCAGGATTCACAGGCCGTAGCCGCCGAGGCGCAGAAACTGGATGCCGACTCCATTGAAAAATTGAGAATCGCCACGTGCCAGTTTCCGGTGAGCGGCAGTGCCACGGAGAATGCGAAGTATATACGGGAGTACATGCACAAGGCGGCTGCCGAGGGAGCACACCTGTTGCATACTTCGGAAGCCAGTTTGTCAGGATACGCGGGGTCGGAGTTTACTTCGTTTGAAAATTACGACTGGGGCGCGCTGCGCAGGGAGACGGCCGGGCTGAAGGCGCTCTCCGGCGAGCTGAAGTTGTGGCTCGCGCTTGGGTCGTCACATTTTCTAGACGAGAAGACGAAGCCTACCAATTGCATTTATCTCATTTCGCCGGAAGGTAAGATCGAGGACCGCTACGACAAGTCGTTCTGCACAGCGACGGATCAGCAATATTACTCGGCAGGCAATCGTCTGGTGACGCGCGAGATTCGAGGGGTGAGGATCGGCCTGGCCATTTGCTACGACATCTGCTGGCCGCAGCTTTACATTGCTTATCGGGAGCTGGGAGCAACAGTGATGGTGCACTCGATGTATAACGCGAGAGCTAAGGCCAAGGATTGCCTGGATACGCTGAACGTGCGCGAGGTTCCCACGCGCTGCGCCGACAATCGCATGTGGGCGGTGGTGAACAATTCCTCGCAGCCTTATTCGCACTGGGGGTCGTTTATCGCCCGGCCGGACGCAACGATTGCCAGGCAGTTGGAGATGAATGTGCCGGGGATGCTGGTTCACGATTTTCCGGATACGCTCTCAGAGGGCGGGTGGTATCACAACTTCAAGCCGATGAAGATGCGCGGCGATGAGATTATGAGCTGGGGAACGCCCAGCGATCATCCGCGCCAGCGCGACGGACAGAGCGAGGCATAAGCGCGCGCCTGGATCTTTATCGCATACCGTTGAAACGGAAAGGCTGGTGGCTGGTTGGCTGGAACCAACATTTCCGTGCGCTCCCTCTTCAGCGCCAAGCGCGCGCGGGGTTCAGGGTTGCGCGTGCTCTTGTTTACGCTGGAGTGCGCGCTGGGGATTGTGGCCGTGATTCTGGTGGCGGCGCTTGCCCATTGGTCGGGGTGGCTGCTGCCGGTGGCGCTGCTGCTTTACCTGCTGATTGTGGTTCCCACCGCGTTGCTGTGCGGATTCTGGCAGGCGGCGATTGTTTCGCTGTCGGCGGTTGTGGCGCATGGATTTTTTCACGCAGGCAGAATCAGCTGAATCTGGCGGCGGACCCGGCCAACACGGTGACGCTGCTGGCGTTTCTGCTGGTGGCGCTGACGGTGAGCCGGCTTTCAGCGCGCGTGACCGGGCATGCGCGGGAAGCCGAGTCCTGGGGCGGGCAGATGCACGATCTGTATGAGTTCACGCGGCAGACGCTGCAGATGAATCTGCACGTGGAGCCGGGACCGCAGTTGGCCGAGCTGGTGCATGAGATTTTTGCGCTGGAGGCGGTGGCTGTGTTCGACGCCGACCTGCACGATGTTTACCAGGCCGGGATTTGGAACGTGGATCCGCAGGAGATGGCGCAGAACGTCTACTACTTCGAGACCTCGGACGACGATCCGGAGACCGGGATTGGGCGGCGCGTGGTGCGGCTGGGAACGGTGCCGGTGGGCAGCCTGGTGGTGCGGGGCGAGACCAGCCCGCTGACCAACAACGCCATTGCATCGCTGATTGCGATTACCTTCGACCGCTACCGGGCCTTCGCCAATGAGAGCCGCATCGAGACGGAACGGCGGACCGAGCAGCTTCGCTCGACGGTGCTGGACAGCCTGGCGCATGCGTACAAGACGCCGCTGACGGCGATTCGCGCGGCCAGCACGGGGCTGGGCGAGATGGGCCACCTGAGCGCGGGACAAGCGGAGCTGGTGGCGCTGATCGATGAACAGACCGGATTGCTGAGCGACCTGACGACGCGGCTGCTGACCACGGCACGGCTGGATGCGGGCGAGGTGACGATCAATGCCACGCCGGTGGGCGTGGGTTCGCTGATTGAAGAGGTGGTGGACAGCCTGAGAGATCGGTTGGCAACCATGAAGGTGGCGATCGATCTGCAAGGACGAGAACATGGTTCTGTGCTGCGACCGGCAACTGATGGTGATGCTGCTGACGCAGTACATTGACAATGCGTGCAAGTACTCGATCTTCGGCACTACGATCACCATCCGCGTGGCGCATGCGAACAAGGAAGCGATTTTTTCAGTGCATAGCTACGGCCCGGTGATTCCGATTGCCGACCGGGAACGCATCTTCGACCGTTATTATCGATCTTCGACTTACTCGAACCGGGCCCCCGGCACCGGAATCGGACTTTCGGTGGCGAAACGGGTTGCGCTGATTCATGGCGGATATGTTTGGGTTACCAGCGATGAGATCGAGGGAACAACATTTTATGCGGCAATTCCCGCCCCTGTGCTAAAGAGGTGCTCCTGATGAACCAGCCTGTGATTCGCATACTTGTGGTCGACGACGAATCGGCCATCCGGCGGGCGCTGAGGCCTCCGCTGGCTGAGCTCGGCTTTCATATGGCCGAGGCATCGCGCGGCGAAGAGGCGCTGCAACTGCTGCGCGCCGGGGCTTACGACGCCGTGCTGCTGGACGTGAATATGCCCGGCATCGGCGGCATTGAAACGCTGCGCCGGATGCGGGCGATGGCTCCCCGGCTGCCGATCCTGGTGCTGACGGTGCGCGACCGGGAAGAGGAGAAGGTGCTGGCGCTGGACCTGGGCGCGGACGATTATGTGACCAAGCCCTTCAGCACGCGGGAGCTGATTGCGCGCATTCGCGCGGCGATCCGGCGCGTGAGGGCGCCGTTTCGCGCCGAGGACGCGCCCATCGAGATCGGGGAGATTCTGCTGGAGCCGGCAAAGCGACAGGGTGAAAAAGCGCGGCCAGCCGGTGCACCTGACGCGCAAGGAATTCGATATTCTGCACTGCCTGATGAGCCGCGCCGGACGGGTGGTGACTTATGCCAAGCTGCTGACCGCGGTGTGGGGCGCGGACTGCCGCGAAGAGGTGGAGTATCTGCGGACGTTTGTGCGGCAGTTGCGCAAGAAGATCGAAGACGATCCGTCGAATCCGCTGTACCTGCTGACGGATGTGTACGTGGGATACCGGTTTGCGGATGCGCAGATGTTCCAGGAGACGACCGCGGCTGAGGGCGACGCGAACGGCGCGGACGAACAGGAAGCGACGCCTGAAGAGGCGATCGTAAGTTACGATTTTCACGAATTGTGGTGAGATGAGCCCGCGTCCGCTATTCGTCGTAGTGCAGCAGGCTGAAGACGTCGTACTCCGGTGAAGCGGTCGCGGCCTTTGAGGAAGTCGAGCTCGACGGCAAAGGCGAGGCCGGCGATCTCTCCGCCCAGTTGCTTGACCAGCTTGACGGTGGCTTCCATGGTGCCGCCGGTGGCCAGCAGGTCGTCGACCAGCACCACGCGCTGGCCGGGCGCGATGGCGTCCAGGTGAATCTCTAAAGTGTCGGAGCCGTACTCCAGCTCATAGGTGACGCGGGCTACGGGAGCGGGCAGCTTGCGCGGCTTGCGCACGGGGACGAAGCCGGCGTTGAGGCGGTAGGCCAGGGCGGGGCCGAAGATGAAGCCGCGCGCCTCAATGCCCAGAACCAGGTCGATTTTGCGGGCGATGTAGTGAGCGGCAAGCGCGTCAATCAACTGCGCAAAGCCGGTTTTGTCCTTGAGCAGGGTGGTGATGTCGTAGAAGAGAATTCCCGGCTTGGGGAAATCGGGGACGGTGCGCACCAGCGCCTTCAGGGCTTCAACGTTGACGGGCTTGATCTCTTCGGGCATGGGACGTAGGTCCTCGTTTGGGATTCGAGACTGATTATAGCGGAGCTTGCGAGGTTAGCGGAGTTGGCGGAGTGAGCAGGCTGTTGGATTTACCACGCGCCGTCGATTCTGAAGGAACTTAGGTCTTCGGCTTCGCTTTCGTTTAGATAGTGCTCGACGAGGCGGTCTACGCGGGCGCCTCTGGGGCCTCGGCGGAGACTGGCTCGCAGCTCGGCCAGGTCGGATTCCTTGCCTGAGGCCAATACTTCCACATCGCCTTCTTCGGTGTTGCGCACCCAGCCGCGCAGATCCAGTTCGCTGGCCTCGCGGTTTACGTACCAGCGGAAGCCTACACCCTGCACTCGGCCTTGAATCAGAAAATGTAGAACCATCGTATGGAGTTTTACAGATGCGACGGTGGTGGGGCAACCGGGGTTGATAGAGACCGATGAGCAGGCGGATTGAGTTTCGTGGTTTCCCACCCTATTCCGCAAAAACAAGCGGAAAGGATGGGGCACCGGGGCAGTTGTGGTGGATTCCGGCACCCTGATGGCGCACACAAAACAAAGGCGCGCGAAGAGCGAGCGGCTGGCCCCACCGCAGGTGGCGCGCGCTACACTGGAGTTCACTATGGTCTTTGTCCTCGACAACTACGATTCGTTTACCTATAACCTTGTCCAGTACCTGGGGGAGCTGGGGGCGGAGGTCGAGGTCTATCGCAACGACGAGCTGACGGTGGAGCAGGTGGAGGCGCTGAAGCCGGAGCGCATTCTGCTTTCGCCGGGGCCGTGCACTCCGGGCGAGGCGGGCATTCTGGTGCCGCTGATCCGGCACATGGCGGGGAAGGCTCCGATTCTTGGCGTCTGCCTGGGACACCAGGCTATCGGCGAGGCGTTTGGCGGCGAGGTGGTGCGCGCTCACATCTTGATGCACGGCAAGACCAGCCAGGTGGAGCACGACGGGAAGGGCATTTTTGCCGGACTGGCTACGCCGCTTACCTGCACACGCTACCACTCGCTGATTGTCGCGGAGGAGTCGCTGCCGGCTGAGCTTCTGGTTACCGCGCGCACGACGGAGGCCAACGGAGCGGGCGCGGCGGATCGGTGATTATGGGACTGCGCCACCGCAGCTTGCCGATCGAGGGCGTACAATTTCACCCCGAGAGCGTTTTGACCGAGGGTGGGCACCAGATGATTCGTAATTTTCTGAAAATGTGAACGCTATGTTCGATCGGATACGATTCGATTTGCGCCTACGCGAGACGGAAGAGAAAATTATGCTTCCGGATTTCTTCCGAGGGCATGGCATTTTGCCGTGCCGTAAAGCGTCCTCGAAGGTGAAGCGCACTTTATTGCCTGCCGAGGGCTAACGCACTTTGGCAACATGCAGTTTCCTCACATGGGGCTAAATGCCGCGCGGTACATTTGGATTTGCTCGGTACTTACGTGCGCGTACTCATGGCATGCGCTGTTCGGATGGCTCGGTCGGATTCATTGCAGTTTCGAAAGCTTATTCCGCAACCGCGTAGCCTGTTCTCTTCGCTCGCATTTTGGCTGGCTCTCGCTTTGGCGGCACGGTTCCGTACTGTTGCGCAGGCTCCCGCGGCGGGTCAGGCAGCGCAGAATGAAGCCGAGCCCGATCGCCATTGTGCCGCTGGACAGCAAGAACCCCGACAAAGCGGCCAAGGTTACGGGGGCGCTTGAGGTTACACAGGGGAAGGCCATCATTGCCAGCAGCGGGACGATCACTTCCGGGACCGAGACTACCCAGGTCATTCTGCCGCATCGCGGAGTGCTGCGGGTTTGCGCATCGACCAGCGTGAAACTGGCCGCGGACACGAGCGTTCCCGCCGGCGAGATTCCGGGATTGATGATTGCCATGGATCACGGCGCCGTGGAGGCCAGCTATGCCACCGGGCAGAACTCCGACATTCTGCTGACGCCGGATTTTCGCATCCTGATCGGCGGACCGGGAGCGGCGGACGTGAAGATTCGCCTGGGACAGCACGGCGACACGTGCGTGGACAACGCGGGAATCAACGCGCCTTACGTGCTGGTTTCAAGCGTCTTTGAGGGCGGCGCTTACCGCGTGCAGCCCGGACAGCGGGTGATGTTTGAGCACGGCAGTTTGCACGAGGTGGTGGACCAGGAAAAAGAGCCTTGCGGATGCCCGCCTGCCGCAGCCGAAGGGACGAATGAGTTTCCGCTGGCGCAGAGCGAGGGGCTTGCGCCGCTGGCCAAGCCGGCACCGAGTGCTGTGAATGCGGGCAGGAACGCAGGCAGTGCCGGTTGAGCCGCTGGTTTATAAGAGTCCTGAGCAAACGGCTCACGCCTGCGCTGCTCGGCTTCGGCGCCGGATAATGCAGCCGCAAGCCCGGCTGCAATACGGCTCCAGCTAAGAAAAAGACTGGATTTTTCGGCAGTATTGGAAAGTTCTTCCGGCACTTCTTTGGGGCGGAGTGAATCTTCCGCAGATCTGTAGTTTGACTGTTTAGTGAATGAAATCGAGTCTTCCGCGGTGTCACCAGCCCGAAGATTCAGGGTAGAACTTGATGGGGCAACGATTTGCCAATGCTTGATTAATGCTGGAAAGGTGGCAAGATGAGAGTGACCGAATTCATTTTCAGTTTTATTCGCCGATTGAAGGCTGGATGGTATTTTCCTGTTGCGGTTCTGTTGGGGATATTTGCCGCGCAGGGAAATGCGGCTGTGACTGTTTCGCACTTGCGCTGCGAAAATCTTCTTGACCCGCAGGGAATCGATGCGTCCAGGCCGCGATTGAGTTGGATTCTCGAATCGAGCAGCCCCAATGAGAAGCAGACGGCTTATGAGGTTGTGGTGGACGGCGAGTGGGACTCGGGGCGCGTGGAATCCGATCAGTCGATACAAGTTCAATATGGCGGCAAAGAACTGGCCCCCGCCACCGGCTACACCTGGAAGGTGCGGGTATGGGATGCGGAGGGGAAGGCTTCCGAATGGAGCAAACCCGCCACGTTCAGTACCGGCTTGAAGGAGTGGCGGGCGAAGTGGATCGGCCACGATGGAGATGGAAACTCGCTTTGGGAGGACACGCACCCGTTGCCCGCCCGCTATCTTCGCCATGAGTTTGCCGTCACGAAGAAAGTCACGCGGGCCACGGCTTATGTTTGTGGACTTGGCTTTTTCGATCTCTATCTCAACGGGGCAAAGGTTTCGCAGGATGTGATGGACCCGGCGTTATCGGAGTATGACAAAGCCGATTACGTGGTGACGTTCGACGTGACGGACAAGCTGAACGAGGGCGCCAACGCATTGGGAGTGATTCTGGGCAATGGGCGTTTCTACGGTCCCAGGCTTCCGGAGGGGCTGCAATTTACCAGGTTCGGGTATCCCAAGCTGCTGCTGCAGTTGGAAGTGGAGTATGCGGATGGGACAAAGACGACTGTGGTCAGCGACGAAAGCTGGCGGCTGACGACTGACGGCCCGATCCGCGCCAACAATGAGTATGACGGCGAAGAGTATGACGCGCGGATGGAAATGCCGGGTTGGGATCGCGCCGGGTTCGACGATACAAAGTGGAAGCAGGCGGAGATTGTGCGTCCTCCGGGCGGCGCGCTCAAGGCGCAAATGATTGAACCGATGAAGGTGACGCAAATCGTGCATCCGGTGAGCATCACCAACCCCAAGCCGGGAACTTATATCGTCGACATGGGACAAAGTTTCTACGGAACAGTGCGGCTGAAGGCGAGCGGGACCGCGTGGAACCGAGGTTCGCATGGTCAGCGCCTACAGTTTGAACCCGGACGGGACGCTGAAAACCGCGGACAACCGCACCGCGCTTTCCACCGACGTTTATACGTTCAAGGGAGAAGGCGTGGAGGTTTGGAATCCCATATTCAAAGGGCAGGGATTCAGGCGGGTGCAGGTGACCGGCTTTCCGGGCACGCCTACGGTGGACAACTTTGAGGGGCTGGTGATCAATACGGCGGTTGAGCCGGTGGGCGAATTCGAGAGCTCGAACGCGCTGGTGAACAGGATTCATAGCGCGCTGTGGTGGGGGACGAAGATATTTCTGCGCTCCGCGCCTCTGGACCCCGACCGCGACGAACGGCAGGCGTGGACGGGCGATCCGGCCAAAGATGCGGAGAGCGAGGCGTACAACTTCAACGTTGAGCCCTTCTATGCGACATGGATGGACGACGAGGAGAGCACGCAAAGGGCCGACGGTTCGCTTCCCGATGTGACGATGTATTGGCTGTTTGGCGACGGTGTGGAGTGGCCCAGCACATTCACGATCATTCCGGATTGGTTCATCGATTTCTATGGCGATAGCCGCGTGGCGGAAACGCACTATGCCGCCATGAAGAAATGGGTTCTGGCCATGAGGATGCACGAGGTGGAAGACGGCACGCTGGAGGCAACCAGCTACCGCGACTGGTGCGACACCTCCACCATGGGCGGGAAAGTCTCCGACAAAGGCTCCACGCCCGGTGAATTGGTTTCATCCGCGTACCAGTATCACAACGAGCGGATCATGGAGCGGCTGGCGAAACAATTGGGGCACGCGGACGACGAGCGCACCTTCAGGGAATTGGCGGACAAACTGAAGATTGCGTACAACAAAAGATTTCTCGATCCGAAGACGCACACTTATCAGGGAGGGACGCAAACCGGGTACGTTCTGGCGCTGCAGTTTGGGCTGGCGCCCGCAGATCAGCGCGACGCTATCATCGCCAATCTTGTGGACGACATTATGGTCAAGCATAACGGCCATTTATCGGTGGGCCTGATCGGCATGCAATGGCTGATGCAGACGCTCACCGATGTTGGACGGCCCGATGTGGCCTGGACCATCGCCACGCAAACCACGCGTCCGAGCTGGGGCTACATGCTCTCAAAAGGCTCAACCACCATTTGGGAACGCTGGGACTACGACACGCGCGATCCGGGCATGAACAGCGAGGCGCTGCTGATCCAGGCCGGGAATCTGGATGCATGGTTTTATCAAACGCTGGCCGGCATCCGCCCCGCCGCGCCGGGCTTCAAGAAGATTCTCATCCAGCCGACCGTGGTTGGAGATCTGACGTGGGTGAAGGCTCATTTCGATTCGCCTTACGGACGGATTGCGAGCGAATGGAAGATCGAAGGGAACCAACTGACCATGGATGTGACGGTCCCGGCGAACACCACCGCAACCATCGTGGTGCCGGGGAAGAATGGCGGCACGCACGAGGTGGGGTCGGGGCATTACCAGTTCACTTCGCTTGGATCGAATGGAATGGGCACAGGGAATAGTGGAATAGTGAATAGGATCTGACTTTGCACGCGATATAAGGTCAATACGCAAGTCTTTTGATACAAGCGGTAGATTTCTATTCTATCGATTGATCCACGCTCTTGCGCGTTCGATGGCGCGGATCACCGCTTGCGCTTTGTTGATCGATTCCTGGTGCTCTGACTCGGGGATGGAGTCGGCTACGATGCCGGCGCCGGCCTGGACGTAGCCTTTGCCGTTGATGGCGAGCATGGAGCGGATGGCGATGCAGGAGTCGAGGTTGCCGGAGAAATCGGCGTAGAGGACTGCGCCGCCGTAAGTTCCGCGGCGGGCCGGTTCAAGCTCTTCAATGATTTCCATGGCGCGGACTTTGGGAGCGCCACGAGAGCGTGCCGGCGGGGAAACAGGCGCGCAGGGCATCGACTGCTGTGAGTTCCGGCTTGAGGCGGCCTTCGATGGAGCTCACGATGTGCATCACGTGGGAGTAGCGCTCGACGAACATCAGGCGGTCGACTTTTACGGAGCCGAACTCGCTTACGCGGCCTACGTCGTTGCGGCCGAGGTCGACCAGCATTACGTGCTCGGAGCGCTCTTTTTCGTCGCTGAGCATCTCGTCGGCCAGCGCCTGGTCTTCTTTTTCATTGGCGCCGCGGGGGCGGGTTCCGGCGATGGGGCGGTACTCGACTTTGCCTTTGTGGACGCGGACCAGCAGCTCCGGCGAAGAACCCGCCAGCTCAAGGGTCTGCGACCGCGTTTTGCTTTTTGGAGGAGTGCTTCGATTTATCGGGAGTCCCGCCCAGCGGACCCTCGGGAGTAAAGCGGAGAAAGTACATATAGGGGCTGGGATTGACGGTGCGCAGGGCGCGATAGACCTGGAAGCTGTCGGCCTCCGGCTCGACGTCAAAGCGCTGGGAGAGGACGGCCTGGAAGATATCGCCGGCGGCGATGTACTCCTTGGTGCGGGAGACGGCGGAGAGAAATTCCTTTTTGGACGTGCGGTGGTTTACCTGGAGCTTGCCCTTGCTTTTGTGGGAGGGCAGATTGGGCAGCGGCTGGGTGAGGCGCTTCTCGAGTTTGTCGAGGCGCTCGACGGCTTTGTCATAGGCGTGGGCCGGGAGCTTGAGCAGCTTTGCCGCGGGTGACGTCGGCGGTGGCCACCAGCCAGATCTCCTTGCGGACGTGGTCGAAGGCCAGCACTTCGTCGAAGAAGAGCAGGCAGGCGTCGGGAACGCCCAGTTCGTCGGCGGCAAGCTCGGGCAGGCGCTCGATCTGGCGGACGGCGTCATAGGCGAAGAAGCCCACGGCTCCGGCGGTGAAGGGCGGCAGGCCGGGCAGGCGTGCGGGCTTGTGGCCGGCCAGGGCACGGCGCAGAACGGCAAAGATATCGTCCTCGATCTGGACTACTTTTTTGCCTTCGGTGATGGTGATCTCGCGGCCGCGGGCCACGATGCGCTTGAAGGGGTCGAGGCCGATGAAGGTATAGCGGCCGAGCTGCTCGCCGTTTTCAACCGACTCCAGCAGAAAGCACTCGCGCTCCGGCCAGGCCGCGCGCAGGAAGGCCGAGACCGGAGTTTCGAGGTCGGCTGTGAGGGTGCGGCAGACGGGGACGAGGGTGTGTTCTTTGGCGAGGGCCAGGAACTCTTTGCGGCTGGGCTGGACGGGTTGGCTGGAGGCTTTCACTTCAGACTAGTGTAATTCCCGCGACAGGGCCGATACTGGAAGAGTGAGGCTGGGGCTGGGAAGGGTTGCCTGGAGAGGTTCCGGACGGCTTGACTGGGGTTCTCCGGTAAGCCTAGACTCACTTGGTTTGGGCTTGTGCGGTTCGATCCGCATGCCCAACCGGCTAGAAAAATTGGAATTGGAGAAATCAATGTCAACGGTACCCCCGACAGTCACATTGGACCAGGAGATTAATCCCTGGGAGGCGCAGAGCGCCCGGTTTGAATTTGCGGCACGCAAGCTGAATCTCGATCCGGGCTTGTGGAAGGTGCTCAGCTCGCCTTTCCGCGAGATCATCGTGCATTTTCCCGTGGCCATGGACAACGGCAATATTGAAATGTTTACCGGCTTCAGGGTGCAGCACTCGATGGCCCGCGGACCGGCCAAGGGCGGCATCCGGTATGCGCCGGATGTGACGCTGGACGAGGTGAGGGCGCTGGCCAGTTGGATGACCTGGAAGTGCGCGGTGGTGAATATTCCCTTTGGCGGGGCCAAGGGCGGAGTGATCTGCGATCCGAAGGCGATGAGCCAGGGCGAACTGGAGCGGATGACGCGGCGGTATACCTCGGAGATCATCGATTTTATCGGGCCGGAGAAGGACGTTCCCGCGCCCGACGTGAACACCAACGAGCAGACCATGGCCTGGATCATGGATACCTACTCGATGCACATGCGGCACACGGTGACCAGCGTGGTGACCGGCAAGCCGCTGAATATCGGCGGCTCGCGGGGACGGATTGAGGCTACCGGGCGCGGCGTGCTGGTGGTGTGCGACGAGAGCTTGCGCTACCTGAATATGCCCGTCGACGGCTGCCGGGTGGTGATTCAGGGATTCGGCAACGTGGGATCGAATGCGGCGCGGCTGATGATGGAGCGGGGTTACAAGATTGTGGGCGTTGCCGAGCGGGAGGGCGGACTGGCGAATCCCAACGGGCATCGATATTCACCAGTTGATCGAGTACAAATATCGCAACGGCACCACGCTGGGCTTCAGCGGCGCCGAGGCCACGCCCAGCGAGGAGCTGCTGGTTTCAGATTGCGAGATTCTGATTCCGGCGGCCACGGAGAACGTGATTACCAGCCGCAATGCAGACGAGATCAAGGCGAGGATTGTGGTGGAGGGCGCGAACGGTCCGACGACCGCCGTGGCCGACGAGATTCTGGCGGAGAAGCGCATCTTTATCGTGCCCGACATTCTGGCCAATGCCGGCGGCGTGACGGCCAGTTATTTTGAGTGGGTGCAGGATCGGCAGGGGTACTTCTGGAAGGAAGCCATCGTCAACGAGCAACTGGAGACGATTTTGCGCGACAGCTTTGACGATGTGGTGCGCTACGCCGAGGCGCACAACGTGAACAATCGCATCGCGGCGTATATGCTGGCCATCGATCGCGTGGCCTTCACCATCAAGCAGAGGGGCATCTACGCTTAACTGGACGGCTGAGAAGTGGAGAAGCGATACGGAATCGACGAGAGCGGGATGGGCTTCAGGCTTGTCCCGCTTTTTATTTATAGTGTAATGGAACTATTTCCTACTCGGTGCTGTCTTTCAAAGCAGGTGAAGCGTTTGTACGGAGGAAAGTCATGAAAGCCGCTTTTATCGCATTGTTTTTCGCAGTATCCGCATTTGCTCAAACTCCATCTACCGCTCTTCCGCCGGCCTGCGGCCCTGGAAATGTAGATTTCAACCTGAAATTGAACAAATCCCAACACACGCAGGCACAGCCAGAAGCTGGGAAGGCTCTGATTTACTTCATCCAGAGCGTCAATACAGACATGCTCAACCCTTATACAACCACAAAGCTCGGGATTGACGGAGCATGGGTGGGCGCGAACAAGCGCGATTCCTGGTTCGCCGTCTCCATCGAGCCGGGGGAGCATCATCTATGCGCATCTATGTGGTACTCTCGCCTGAAACAAAATCTGGCACTGGCGCATCTGACTGCAGAGCCGGGGAAAGTTTATTACTATCGCCTGGGGATCATTGAGACGCATAACATATCGGACTTGAATTTTGATCCGATCGACAGCGATGAAGCCAATTATCTGATTGCCTCCTATCCACACAGCATTTCAAATCCCAAAAAGTGAGCCCGTCGAGACGTTCATCACTGCCGCGCATCGCTCAGCGACGGAGGCGCATCCACGGCCGCCGAACCCCAGGACGGATTGGGCTTGGGGCCAACCGTAAAGCGCAGCGTGCCGCCGTCCGCGATGTTCTTAAACGAAATCCAGTTTTGCCGGTGCGTCCGACCGTTGAGTTGTACGTCCTGAATGTAAGGCCCGGCATTTTGTTGCGCGGAGCTCTCGATGGTAAAACTCCTGCCCGCATACGGAGCGTGAAGATGGATGACGGCCCTGGGGAAAATCGGGGCAACCAGTTCATATGCCAGGCTGGCCGGATCCACAGTGTAGATCCCCATCATGCTCAAAACGGCCCATGAGGACATTTCGCCGCAATCGTCATTGCCAGGGATGCCGTCGGGCGCGTCGGTGTAATTCTCCGTCAGGATGCGCCGCACCACGCGCTGGCTCTCCCAAGGCTTGCCGGAGAAGTTGAACTCGAAGGGAGCTTCCAGGTCGGTTTCGTTGTACGGGTTGTAGTACCGGGGATACCACCCTGGTATTTTGTAGTTGAAAAATTCGCTGAGCCGCTGGTTGAAAAGATCGGGGCCGACCGCCTGGACCAGCCACTTCAGATCGGAGGGCGCCAGCCATTGATAATGCCAGCCGGTGCCTTCAATAAAGCCGTGCTCGCTTTGGGATGGGTCAAACGGCTCTACCCACTTTCCGTCCGCATTGCGCGGCCGGAAAAAATGGTCCTGGGAATCGAAATCATTGCGATAGTAGAGCGCGCGTTGATAAAGCATCGCGGCATCGTTTTTTTTGCCCAGTTTCACTGCCAGGCGGTACAGCGACGCATAGGCGATGGCGTCCTCTTGCAGTTGCGCGACCGAGCCGTACTCTACTTTGTCGTTCGGAACATAGTGGAGTTTGTTGATCCATTCAATTCCTGCCTGGCCGGTGTAGGGATGGCCGGGCGGCGGCGCCTGGGTAGCGTCCAGGAGCATTCCTTCCCAGGCGGTCTTGATATCAAACCTATGCAGGCCATCCAGCCAGTCCATGCTGATCACCACGGTCAGCGGGCTGCCCGCCATCACGTTGGTATAGCGGTTGATCTGCGGCCAGCGGTCTACCCAGCCTCCCTGCTTATACATCAGGACAATGGATTGGGCCATGTCCTCCATGCGCCGCGGCTCAATCATGGCCAGCAGCGGCATTTCGCTGCGATAGATGTCCCACCCGGAATAGTTGGCGTAAATCAGATGCCCCGGTTCGGCTTGGTGGATTGCGCCGTCAAACCCCAGATAGCGGCCATCGGCATCGCTGAAAATGGACGGCATCATCAGGCTGTGATAGAGGGCCGTGTAAAACACGGTGCGCTCTGCGCGGCTGCCACCGGATACATCGATCACCCGCAACGCCTTTTTCCATGCCGCTGCAGCCTGGCTGCGAACCTCGGAGAAACTCTTCCCGGCAGCCTCTGTTTTCAGGTTGTTTTCCGCGCCCGCGGGATCCACGTAGGAAATTGCGATTTTTGCCGTGATGGTTTGCGCTTGTGCCGCGGCCGGCCAAATGGCATACGCGCCAATCCATTGGCCGTGGCTGACCTGCGTCGCCGAGCGGCTGCCGTCCATAATCTTTCCATCTTCGCTGGGCTGGCTGCCGTCCCAGGTTCCAAACGAGGAAAACGGGCGGTCGAAGGTCATTACAAAAAAGACTTTATAGGTTTGGTGGGTGCCGCAGAAGATCTGATTGACCACGTAACCGTCGATTTGCCGGTCGCCCACCACCCGCACATACGCGGCTTGGGTTGAGTTCAGCGTTTGGCTGATGGGAACGAGAATGTTTGCCGCCTTCCCCGCCGGAAAGGAAAATTGCGCCATGCCGGTGCGATCCGTCGCCGTAAGTCCGGCATCGATGTCCCAGCGCGATAGGCGTACACGATAATATCCCGGCGTGGCTTCTTCATGGCTGTGCGTATAGGGTGACTGGAAGTCGCTGATCCGCGTAACCACGGGGCCGGTCGTCGCGGTGAAAAACACATCCCCTTCGTTCGCGCAGCCCGTGCCGCTCATGTGGGTCATGCTAAAGCCCTCGATCGCGTCCTGATCGTAGTGATAGCCGTAGCCGTGGCTTTCAGTGTCAGGGCTTAGTTGCACCATGCCGAAGGGCACGGTGGCTCCGGGAAAGAGATTGATGCCGTCGCCCGGCCCGCTGCCGGTTCCAATCAGCGGGTTGACGCTGGCAGCCGGTCCGCTGGCCGCCACGCCCTGTGCGGCCAAAGCGCCCGCCACCATCGCCAGAAAACCCGGCAAGATGATTGCCCGCATGGCTAGCCGGAAAAAATGAATTCCATTCCCACGGATGGCGCAGTTCGATAAAGAGGAGGAGCGACTGTGCAGAGCGGGTCTTTGAATTTTCTCCGCTACGCTGAGAAACCGTGCGGATAGAACTGAAAATGTTGTGTAAACCGTATGGCTGCAAATGCGCGCTGAACAATGCATGATTCCCTCCTGAATTGACTTGATGCACGCGAGGTGATGGGCGTGCTTCGAGTTTCATTGTTATTGAAGGATGCGGTAGCTTCTCGAACCGTACTCGCCAAACGACTGAATGGGGGTCCGGTCTTGTTTCGAATCGGCAATCCTTGCACTCATCACTGTACGCTCTTCGCCAGCATCCGCGCCGGTGTAACCTCGTCGAAGCTCGGTATAGCTTGTTCGAATCCGCTCATGCACTTATCTGGATGCATGATCCTTGCTATTCAGTTGCCCGCTTGTAGCGGAAACTCCATTCCCAGCGCCGATTCGTTCGAATTATACCGCTCTTTCGCCGCAGTCTGGCTTTTCCTTGAGGGAAAGGCCGGGGAATCGCATGAATGATTCTTGCTGGCTTGCGCGCACGGCGAGATGGCGCGTCGAACCGCCGGACCATTTGCCGGTGCAATAATTGAAGGTAAGCCGGAGACGATTTTTCTGGGTATTGCGCTAACCGAATGAACCTGCCTAATTCCATCACGATGAGCCGGATCGTCATGATCCCGGTGCTGCTTTGGATACTGTCGGCGCACTTTCCCTGGCAGGGAACCAACGGCGCGCAGGAGATTGCGGCCTCGGTGCTGTTTGTTCTGGCATCGATCACCGACGGGCTTGACGGCTACCTGGCGCGCAGGCGGAAGCAGATCACCACCATGGGCATGTTGCTGGACCCCATTGCCGACAAGGTGATGGTGACCGCGGCGCTGATTGCGCTGGTGGCTTATACGCCGCAGGTGATCAAGGTCTGGATCGTGGTGGTCATTATCGGGCGTGAGTTTCTTATCTCCGGGCTGCGCTCCATCGCATCTTCAGAAGGCTTTACCATCGAGGCCAGCGACCTGGGCAAGCTGAAGACGGTTATCCAGATCATCTCAGTGGTTTCCGCGATATTGGCCCATCGCTGGGACCAGTGGCAGTTTGGCGTGCTCATCATTCCGGTGAAGTGGATCGCCATTGCGGCGATTTATTTCACGGTGCTGGTTTCCGTGGTCTCCGCAGTGGATTATTTTGTGGGGTTCTGGAAGAAGATCGATCACGCCTCGAAGGACCGGCGGAAGTCGTTTGTGCTTTCGCGGCGGAAGAGTGCGGGCGCGCCTTAGAGTTTATCCGGTTTAGGAAATGATTCTGAGATTGGATGTTGAGGTCTCCCACCCATTGCGCAAAGTGCAACGCCAATGGATGGGGCACCCATCAGTTTTGTTACTTTTTATCGAGATTGATTTAGTTTCTGCTGCGCGACTTTGGTGAGCAGGCGGAGAATCTCAAGGTAGAGCCAGACCAGCGTTACGATGATTCCGAAGGCGCCGTACCACTCCATATATTTGGGAGCGCCGAACTTTACGCCTTGCTCGATGAAATCGAAATCGAGCACCAGGTTGAGGGCCGCGATGGCGACGACGAAGAGGCTGAATGCGATGCCGATGGGGCCGGAGCCGTTGATGGCCATGAAGCGAATGCCGAAGAAGCCCAGCACCATTTCAAGCAGGTAGAAGACCATGATGCCGCCGGTGGCCGCGATGATGCCCAGGCGAAACTTCTGCGTCACCTGAATCAGTCCGGAGCGATAGGCGAGCAGCAGAACGAAGAGCGTGCCGAAGGTGAGACCCACCGCCTGCATGGCAATGCCGGGATAGCGGAGATCGAGCGCGGCGGAGATGCCGCCCAGCGCCAGGCCTTCAAGCAGCGCGTAGATGGGCGCCGTGACCGGAGACCACTCCTTCTTGAAGACGGTGACCATGGCGCAGGATGAATCCGCCGATCAGCCCGATGAACATCAACGGCGCAACGTCGGCGAAATTGCGCGACTGCATGAAAAGATGCCACGTCCAGGCAGCGGTGGCGATGACGCAGACGAGCAGAATGCCGGTTTTGTTGACCGTGCCGTTCAGCGTCATGGCGCCGGTTATGTCAGCCGAGCCCCCATAGCCTGCTGCCGGCAAGGTTGCGGAAGGTGTTTTCGCTGAGTGCTGGATTGGATGTTTTGATCAATGCCATTCTTTTCTCTCCGTTTTACCGATTCGAGTCGCTCTTACGCGGGCTGGATGCTGGATTCTTCAACCCCCACTTCAATTTTAATCCGGCTGCGAGGAGAATTCAGCCTATTCGGGCCCGGTGTGCCCCATCGGGGTGCCCTAAGGCCCGCGTATTTGTTTTCGCGGCTGGGGTGGAAAGGCATATCCCTTACCGTAAAACTCAGATCTTCCCGGTTCATGTTTTTCGCACCCACGCCGATAAGACCATCTTTGGCCCCAAGTACCGCTTGGGACCAGGGAGGCGAGGCACGTTGAGATCGATGCAGAGCGCCGCGCAATTCCAGCCTCAACCCTCCGTCTCCGGCCTGGCGCTGGTCGAGCTGGATTCCCCCCACGCCTTCCAGATCGTTGGCGTCAGCGCCGCCTGGCGCAAGCTCCTCATGCAGGCGGAGATGGCCGCTCCCCATGTGCAGGTAGCCTCCATTGAGGGCGAGCACGGCAGCGGCAAGCAGACCCTGGCCCGCTATCTCTTCAGCCGTTCTCCACTGGCCGCCTCCAGCTTCCAGCGCCGCGACGCCCGCGAATGGCTGGTAGCCGACGCCGATCCCTCCACCCTTGCCGGCTTCACCTATCTCGATCGCGTTGACCTGCTCGCCCCTCCCGGCCAGGGCCTGCTCCTCGGCGTCCTCAAGGCCCTCCAGGACCGTCCTCCCGGCCGCGCCGTCCTGCTCGCCTCTTCGCAAACCCCGCTCCGCCAGATGGCCGGCCAGGGCCTGCTCATGCCCGACCTCGCCTTCCGTCTCTCCGCCGTCCGCTTCGCCATTCCACCCCTTGCGCCTGCGCCGCGAAGACATCGCCCCCCTCGCCCAGTCCCTCCTCGACCGCATCTGCGCCCGCTACCAGCAGCGCCCCGTCATCCTCGGCCCCGGCGCACTCGCCCGCCTCCTCCAGCACAACTGGCCCGGCAACGTCCGCGAACTCGCCTCCGTCCTTGAAGCCGCCCTCCTCGAAGCCGTCAACGGCGTCATCCGCCCCGGCGACCTCGCCCTGCCCACCGGCCTCGAGCTCCAGCCCGACCTGCCCCAGCCCCACCGCTCCGACAACCTCTCCCTCGACGCCGTAATCCGCCATCATGTCCAATACGTCCTCGACCTCAACCGCGGCAACAAGCTCCGCGCCGCCCGCCAGCTTGCCATCAGCCGCTCCACCCTCTACCGCATCCTCGGCAACGAAACCATCCTCTCCCACTAAAAAATTGTCATCCTGAGCGGAGCGTAGCGGAGTCGAAGGACCTGCTTTTGCTCTTGCAGTTGCTTTGCATCCGCCAATCAAGCCCGCCAATCTCCTGTAAAATGGCACTGAATCGGAGACGCTGCGCATAGACTCCCTCCAACCGGAAAGTCTTTGGTCAAAAGCAATAGCAGCGGGATCGGACCTGAAGGTGCGAAACGTGAAACGGCATTTAGCGCTGGCGATGATGGCAGGTGCCAGCCTTCTCATATCTGCGTGCAACGATGTCAGCAACCCCGGCGCGGCAACTTACGTTCTCACCGTCGCCTCCTCCAACCCTTCCTCCGGCGTCTCCATCGCCGTAACCTCGGCGGGCAATAACAGCACCACCTACGAAACCACCGCAAGCTTCGCTCACCTATGCTTCCGGCTCCTCGTTCACCCTCACCGCGCCCGCCAAATCCGGCTTGAACTCCTTCTCTTCATGGTCCGGTTGCGCATACACAGTCACCGTCACCTGCGCGGTCACGCTGAATGCCAACACCACCGTTACAGCCAGCTATGTGACTCCCGCCATCACCACGCCAACCGTCACGGTAACGCCATGGTCAACCAGCATCACCACCGTCGAAGGCCTGGCGGTAACCGTCACCGTAGTCGGACCCACAGGCGGCCCCACGCCCACCGGAACCATCACCCTCACCAGCGGCAGCTATAACTCCACGCCCATCCCCCTTGAGAGCGGAAGTTACGTCGTCAATGTTCTCGCCGGGTCGCTGGCCGTCGGCACTGACACGCTGCCGGCCAGTTACGTGCCAGACTCCGCCAGCTCCACCATCTACACCGCGGCCACCGGCACATCTACTCCCGTCACCGTCACCACCACCACCACCGGGGCCAACACTATCACGGTCGACCAGTCCAGCTCTCGGCCCTCCCGTATCCAGCGGCCTCATGGGCATGAACATGGTCTATTGGTATGACCCTTCCACCCCCGCCATCGTGCCCGCCTTCCAGTCGGCCGGCATCACATCCATCCGCTGGCCCGGCGGAACGGCCGCAAACCTCTACCACTGGGCCACCAATTCCGTCTGCTTCAGCACCACCCCTATCCCCGCCGCTTCCGCCTTTGACACCTTCCTCGCCGACGTGATTCAGCCCGGAAATTTCGACCTCGCGCTCACGTTAAACTACGGCACCAACGCCGCCTGCACCGGCCCCGGCGACCCGTCCGAAGCTGCCGCCTGGGTACAAAACGCCATGGACAACGGCGACAACGTGAGCCACGTTACAGTCGGCAACGAGGATTGGGGCAGCTGGGTAACGGATCTGCACCCCATCCCCTACGATCCCACAACCTACGCCACCGCCACCGCCACCGGCTACTATCCTCAAATCAAGGCGGTCAACCCCAACGTGCTGGTCGGCATAGGCCTCAACCCCTGGAACGATCCCCCCTGGGATCCCATCGTTCTCTCCCAGGCAAAGTACGATTTCGTCGAATACCACTTCTATCCCCAGGGTCCGCGCTACGAAGACGATACTTTCCTCGTCCAGCAGGGCGCGCAGCAGTTAACCTGGGCCATCATCGCCATCAAGCAGGAACTGGCCACCGCCGGCGTTCCCAACACCCCCATCTACATCGGCGAAATCGGCTCCGTCTACGCCGAGCCCGGCAAGCAGACCATGTCCATCACCCAGGCCTTGTATGCCGGCCAGGTGCTGGGCGAAATGATGAACCAGGGAGTCTCCCTCGCGGCCTGGTGGGTCGGCTTCGGCAGTTGCGACAGCGACCCCGGCAACGAAAATTTCTCCAGCTCGCTCTACGGCTGGCAAAACTTCGGCGGCTACATGATCTTTTCCGACGGCCTCCCGGAACAAGGCTGCGACGGCTCCGGAATCCCCACCATCCCCGCCGGAACCCTGCTTCCCACCGCGCAAGCCTATAAGCTCTTCAGCACCGTAGCCATCAACGGCGAACACGTGCTCACCGCAACCGTAGCCGGCGACACCACCGACGTCCGCGCCTATAGCGCAACCCACAAGGGCGGAACAGCCCTGGTAGTCTTCAACCTGAATGAAACCGCCAGTGAGCCGGTGACCATCTCCCTTTCCAATCAAACCACCTCCACCGACGTAACCATTGCAGACCTACAGCAAGGCCATCTACGACCAGTCCCAGAACAACGTCTGGGCCCCGCCCACAAACACCGACCTCGGCCCAACCACCTTCCCGCTCCAACTAACCCTCGATCCGTGGAGCATGAACGTGCTCATCGTGAAGTAGAGAATCAATAGGCATAGTAGCGCCGGTCTCCAGACCGGCTATAGTTGGGGCGTCCACGCCCGCATTAAAATTCTGCCCAAAAATGCATTCATGATTAGAACCCGCCATAATTCCCTGCACATAAAAAGCACCGCAACCCCGCCGCAATCCATCTCATAAGCTGTCGCTGGGCATTCCAACACCCGGCGCGAAATCCGCCGCACAGTCCACACTATGCGGTGCTAAAAAAGGAGACTCTATGTTCTTCGGAAAAGTCCTGTCATTCTCAGTTCTGGCAATCGCTCTGCTCGGCGCCGCCTCCAAGGCCCCGGCCCAGATTGCCGTCGGCGTTAACATCGGAGTGGAGCCCGTATGCCCCTACGGCTACTTTGACTACCCTCCCTACGACTGCGCCCCCTATGGATACTACGGACCCGACTGGTTCGATGGCGGGGTATTTCTTGGAGCCGGTCCCTGGTTCCACGGCCACCACGGCTTCTGGGGCCACGTCGACAACCGCTTTGACCCGCGTAACGGCTACAACGGCCCGCTGCCCGGCCGTGGTGAGGCGCGTTTCAATCACTTCCACGCCAACGAAGCCCGCGACGGCGTGGGCCACACTGGCAACGCCGGCCATGATGGTAGTGGTGAGCACGCCCTCCCCGGAGCACGAGGCTTCGGCGGCGGCCACCGCCGTTAAATCCCCGCTCCCTTCCAAGCCAATTGCCGGGTGCCCCAGGTCTCGATTTTGAGACCTGGGGCACCCGGCATACTCACTCACGATTTTTCAAGCTGGCCCAGTGCCGCCACTTCACCGCATCAGCCGCTAACTGGCTAAACTGCACCCCCCGCGCGGCGGATCTGCCCACCGGTCGCTCAACAGTTCCGTCCCTATTTGTTATCGTCCAGAATCGCCTTATCCACAAAATGCACCGTCCGCCCCGGCTGTCCGTTCAGATCGAACACCACAATCTCATTCCGCCTTTGAGCAAGCATGGACGCGGGCACATAGAGTGTCCTCTGTGGCCCGATATTCCAGAACCGCCCCAACAGCCGTCCATTGACCCACACAACGCCTTTGCCAAATTGCCTCATATCCACAAAAGTGTCCGCGGGCTGAGCCACATAAAAATCCGCTTGATAGAAGCATGCGCCGGCACACATATCGGATTCATATTTGTCCGGACCCCCGTTATCCATCGGCAAAGGGTATATCTGCCATCCTGTTAGCGTCGCATCTCCCAGCGTAACCCGATGCGTAATGCCCGCGCGCTCGTTCACAAATTCGCGGCCATAGTTCAATCGCCCGGTATTCTCTACCAGGATATCCAGGCGCGTATTGCCGTGCGTCGTATGAATCGGCAGCGTTGATTGATTCAGCCGCCGGTCCAGCGTCCCAACCAGCTCGCCATCCAGGTAAATCTGCGCGTAACTGTGCAGCTCATCGATGCGTAGTTCCGCACTCTGTGCACGCCCAATCGTTGTGCGGTAAAGAATGTACCCATAACTCTGATTTACGTCTTCCATTGAAATTATCTTGTCCGATTGGATGGGCTTGGGCAGCGTACTCCATAGCGAAGCCGCCTCCTTCAGCTTCACAGATGCATACGCTCTGGCCGGAATCTGCGCGGGCGGCGCGGGCGGCGTCTTGCCGGTTGCCTCGCGAATCGCATCGCGGAAGAGATAGAACTTCGCGGTCAACTCCCCGCTCTCGCTCACCGGCGCATCGTAGTCGTAGCTGGTCACGATCGGCTTGTACTTTCCATCGTCCATATCGGCGCCGTTCATCCAGCCAAAACTCGTTCCCCCATGGAACATATACAAATTGACTGAGTAGCCCTGTCTCCAGCATCCATTTCAGATCCGCGGCCTGCGTAACTGCATCCGTCGTGTGATGCTTTTCGCCCCAGCTGTCGAACCATCCGTCCCAGTATTCCCCGCTCATCATCGGACCGTTCGGCCGCGCCTTGGCCAAATTTTGCAAACGCCGTCTTCGCTCTCGTAGGTAGTCCGAAGTTAATCACCGCCGGTAACTCCGGAAGCAGCGACTTACTAACTTGAGAGTCCCCATCGGCGGTAAATAGCATCGCTTTGTCAAAGCCCGCGTCCAGCAGCATCTGCTTCACTCCATGCATATATGCGCTGTCGTTTCCAAAGCTGGCGTACTCATTCTCCACCTGCACGGCCAGAATCGGCCCGCCGTAAGCGCTCTGCAGCGGAGCCAGTTCCTTCCCCAGCCGCTTCATCCATCTCGATGCGGCAGCCATGAACTCCGGATTCGAGCTGCGAACCACCATCTTCGGATCTTTCAGCAACCACGACGGAAGCCCGCCGAACTCCCATTCCGCGCACGAATACGGCCCGGGCCGCAAAATCACCCACAATCCCTCCTGCTGCGCCTCGCGGATGAACTCGGCGACGTCCTTCTGCCCGGTAAATTCGTAATTTCCCCGGCCCGGTCTCATGAAAATTCCAGAACACGTACGTCTCCACCGTGTTCAGCCCCATGGCGCGGGCCTTGCGCAGCCGGTCCCTCCAATAAGCCCTGCGGCACGCGCTCATAATGAATCGACCCGGAGATAATCTGGAACGGCTTTCCATCCAGCTCGAAATGATCTCCGTTGGCGCGCAATATATGCCCCGCGGGCGCGGCCGCCTGCTGCCCGTGAACCATTCCTGTCATAAGCAACACTGCCATAACTCGCCGGTACCAACAACCTCATAACTCTGATCCGCATGATGAATGTCTTATCCTTTCAAATCGCATCTTGCCTGAAAATCTCGCTTTCCCGAGTCCGGTTAACCCGTTTTTCTGCCCCCACCGCGCCACGCTGAACTGCGCCCCCGCAAACAGAATCAACCCCGAAACATAAGCCCAGAACAGCAGCCCCACCGAAACATAAAACGGCCCGTAGAGCGCCTTCAGATCCATGTGCGGAAGCACGGCCATAAAAACATATTTCGCCGCCAGCCAGATAATTCCGGTATAGATTGAAACGCGCAGTACCGGCCGCCACGGAACCTTGCGGTTGGGCAGCAGCCAGTAAATCGAAAAGAAAAACAGAATCGAAGCCACGCCGGTGGTTGCGGCCAGCAACAGAAAGCTGGCGCCCTGGTAAGTAAAGTGCAGAACTATATCGATGAACTTGATATTCGTGCTGTGAACGAAAACCAGGGTCAGCACATCGCGCGCGCCCGCATTCAGCAGGATGCTGCCCATGCCCAGCACAACCATCAGGACCGCCAGTCCAAATGCGATGACTTGATTGTGCAGATAGTTGCGGCTCTTGGTCACGCCCCAGGCCTGGTTCAGCGCCACCTCCAGCGGCAGAAAGATCCCCGTGCAGGCCACCAGAATCATGACCAGCGAAAATATCTGCACGCCATGCCGCGAGGCTCAGCAGCCACGCCAGCCAGATTGTCGGCCACAAAATCCTGGTTCGAGGGCAGAAAGTAGCGCACCATGTCCTCGATCACGCCCTCCATCATCGTCGAGTGGAAGACCGAATGGGCCAGCGTGTACAGCAGCACGATAAATGGAATGAACGAAAAATCGCATTGGCCGCCACGCTGAATGCGTAGGTATGCACCTCGCTGTCCAGCAGGTAGTTCACCAGCGCCGTGCCGTCCTTGCGCCAGCTGTACCACTTCGACTCGGTAGCCGGCACCAGCGCATCGGCGGTCTTGGGAACCTCGATCGCCGCTTCGTCCTTCACATCAATATTTGAAACATCAATCACGCAGCACTCCTCTCCTGAAGCAAAAATATTTCGGTCAAACGCTCTCAGGACACGACCGCCCCATGCGCAAAGCACATCGCTACGATGGATCTCATCTCCAAGGATAGCCGCTCAGGGTGATGAGCATGCCAGAGGTAGAGCCTATAAACACAGAGCCCGGTGCCCGTCTCTTTCGCGTTCTTTGCGGAAGGGTGGGATACCACAACCCTCAACCAGCATTCACCGCACCCCCTTCAACTTCCCCAGCGCCCACACCGCCGCCGTCCGCACCCCCTCATCCGCATCCCCAACCCATTCCTCCAGCCGGGCAACAAACCTCCCCATCCCGCTATTCCCCATCGCCACCGCCAAATTCCGCCGCAGCCCCAAAAACCCCGCCCTCCGCACCGGCGATCCATTGAACCACCGCTCGAACTCCGCCTCATCCATCGCCCGCCAGCCACTCCAGCGCCGGATTCACCAGCTCCTCCCGCGCCTCCAACTCCGGGTCCGCACTCACCACCGCCCGCCGTCGGCGAATTCCACGGACAAACATCCTGGCAGATATCGCACCCGAAGACCTGCCGTCCCATCCCCTCCATCAACCCCGCCTCAATCGCCCCCCGATGCTCGATGGTCAAATATGAGATGCACCGCGTCGCATCCATCTGGTAAGGCGCCGTCAGCGCCCCCGTCGGGCAAGCCTCCAGGCACCGCCTGCAACTCCCGCAGCGATCCGGCACTGCCAGCGGCGCACTCTCTCATCTTCGACTGGCAGCGAAGTCAGCAGAACCGCCAGAAATCCAAACGATCCCAGCCGCGGATGAATCAAGCAAGTATTCTTCCCCGTCCATCCCACCCCCGCCGCCGTAGCCAGCGCCCGCTCCACCACCGGCCCGGTATCCACAAACCCACGCGCCTCAAACTCGCCCAACCCCTCGCGCCGCCGCGCCTCTCGAATCCGCTCTTCCAGCGCCTTGATCCGTTTCCTCAGCACCTTGTGATAATCGCTGGGCCGCCGCGTCCCCATTCGCATCCACACGCCCCGTCCATGCATACCGCGCAATCCATCCCGCACCCTCCTCCGCCGCCTCAATAGAACGCGGTTGCGCGCTCTCATAGTTCGCAAAGCAAACCACCGCCGACCGCGCCCAGGGAAACGCATTCCCCACCCGCGCCCGCAGCAGCCGCCCATCCTCATCCGTCCGCTTCAGATACCCCATCGTCCCTGCGCGTCCCGCCGCACCCACTCCTCAAACCGCTCCGCATCCCGCTCCCTCGTCCGCATAAGGCAGCGCCACCAATCCCGCCTCATCAAACCCCGCCTCCAGCGCCCACGCGCGCACCTCTTTCCTGCTCAGGCCAGATTCCGCCTTCTCGCTTCCCTCCCCATATCTGTCGTCACTCCCGCCCAATCGCGCTTCCATAACCTCTCCGCCCACGCTAACTATTAAACGGCCATGAATATGTTAGTCCTCCGATTCAAAAATTACTCGCATACATCCAATTCAAATATGCCCGCATGCCAATCGAAGTCAAACGTGTCATTGCGCTAGCGGTTGCCCTCTGCTTCTTCGGCTTCAAAAAACGGCGGTGTTTACGGTTGCTTCTCCTTTTGGCGGCGAGCATAACCTCCTCCATATGAGGCAATGCGGCCTGGCTCCGCATGCGCAAAAAAAAGTGTCCACAAATGGAACCGCCGGCGCCCCTGCCTGCGTATAGAAACATGTCCGCTTCCAGCCGCCCGCCAGCCGGTTCAGAGTTGCGTGGAATAAGAGCCATTCCCTGCTCCCGCGCACTCAAAAATTTCTCCATGGAGGGTTCACATGTCCAGCGCCATCTTCGACCACCCAGTCCCCGGCTTCATCGCTACTGCCCAGCACACCAGCCATTCTGAATTCATCCTCATCGATCTTGTCCGCGAAAACGACCGCCGTCTCCTCGACCGTCTAATTCCGCTCGTCCGCAGCCAATCCCTCGCGCTCGATCTCTCCTCGGTCCAGCGCATCGACGCCGCCGGCATCACCGTTCTCATCGATCTCTACCGTTCCGCCCTTCAAGCCGGCCACTGGTTTACCGTCTCCAGCCTCTCGCCGCGTGTCGAGAAAACTCTTGCGCTCGTCGGCCTGGATCGCATCCTGTTATCCCACAATGCGGCCACACATTCACAATAAGGCTTGATGCTCTGCTCCATTCGCGCCGCAAACTACGCATTCTTAACGATTCCCAGCCGCGTCCTCAGCCTCTATCTCAAATTGCGAAATTTTCATCCTAAATTGATACAGGCCTCCGAATCACGCGCCCATCGCCTGTGACCTTCAACACAGGCAACTGTATACTTGAAGACGATATTCGTAATTACGACTAATCAATCCCGCAACGCGCTGTTGGATGTCTGGTTGACTCGCACGCTCTTAGCTTCTTGACTGCTCTTCCCGTTGAAGCAACTGAGCCTCTGTTTCACCACCCTCTCATGGATAATCGTTGCGGAATCCTAATACACGGAGGCTTTACCCATGACGCAGGGCGTGATGGAACTACCGGTCTGCCGAAGGCAGGCCTCGAGCTCAACCCCAATCAAATATGTGCTATTTCTTCGGCGGCGGCAAGGCCGACGGCAACGGCAAAATGAAAGATGTGCTGGGCGGCAAGGGCGCCGGCCTGGCCGAGATGACCAACGCCGGTCTGCCCGTCCCTCCCGGATTCACCATCCAGACCGAGGCCTGTCGCGAGTACATGCGCGGCGCCGTCAGCCCACAGATCGATGCCGAGATGCACGCCGCCCTCGAGCAGCTTGAGAAGCTGCAAGGCCAGAAGCTCGGCTCGGGCGAAAATCCGCTGCTGGTCTCCGTCCGCTCCGGCGCCAAGTTCTCCATGCCCGGCATGATGGATACCATCCTCAACCTCGGCCTCAACGACAAGGCCGTCGAAGCCCTGGCCAAGCTCAGCAATAATCCTCGTTTTGCCTATGACTCCTATCGCCGCCTCATCCAGATGTTCGGCGACGTGGTTCTCGATATTCCCAAGAAGAAGTTCGAGCACATCTTCGACGGCGTCAAGGCAGCACGAGAAGGTCAAGTTCGATTACGAGCTCAAGCCCGATGCGCTCAAGAAGATCATCGCCGAGTACAAGAAGCTGGTCAACAAGGAAACCGGCAAGGACTTTCCGCAGGATCCGCTCGATCAACTGGTCGCAGGCCCGCGATGCCGTCTTCCGCAGCTGGCAGAACGAGCGCGCCAAGACCTATCGCCGCATCAACCACATCGACGACTGGCTGGGCACAGCGGTCAACGTGCAGGCCATGGTCTTCGGCAACCTGGGCGAAAACTCCGGCACCGGCGTCGGCTTTACCCGCAATCCCGCCACCGGCGAGCACATGTTCTTCGGCGAGTACCTGATGAACGCGCAGGGCGAAGACGTCGTCTCCGGCGTCCGCACGCCGCTGCCCATCAGCGAGCTCGAGCGCGCCATGCCCAAGGTCTACGAGCAGCTGCGCACCATCACCGGCAAGCATGGAAAAGCACTATCGCGATATGCAGGACTTCGAGTTCACCATCCAGGATGGCAAGCTCTACATGCTGCAGACCCGCAACGGCAAGCGCACCGGCCTGGCCGCCGTCCGCGTCGCCATCGACATGGTCAGCGAAGGCCTCATCACCCAGGAAGAAGCCATCTTCCGCGTCGAGCCCAACCAGCTTTACGACTTCCTGGTTCCCCGCCTGGTTGAAAAGGGCGAGAAGATCGAAGTCCTCGCCACCGGCCTGCCCGCATCGCCCGGCGCGGCCGTCGGACAGATCGTCTTCACCGCGGAAGACGCCGTCAAGCACCACGCCAACGGCACCTATCCAGATCATCATCCTGGTCCGCGGCGAAACCACCCCTGAAGATATCGCCGGCATGGAAGTTGCCGCCGGCATCCTCACCTCGCGCGGCGGCATGACCTCGCACGCCGCTGTCGTCACCCGCGGCATGGGCAAGTGCTGCGTGGCCGGCGCCGGCGACTGCATGGTCGACGAAGCCAAGAAGGAACTCCGCGTCAAGGGCAAGATCTTCAAGCAGGGCGACTGGATCTCGCTCGACGGCACCACCGGCCGCGTCATCGACGGCAAGCTCAAGACCCTCGATGCGCAGCCCGACGATCCCGATCTGGTCAAGTTCATGAGCTGGGTCGATCCGGTGCGCCGGCTCAGCATCCGCGCCAACGCCGACATTCCTCGCGACGCCAAAAAGGCTCGGCTCTTCGGCGCTGAAGGCATCGGCCTCTGCCGCACCGAGCACATGTTCTTTGCCGAAGACCGCATCGAGCACATGCGCACCATGATCCTGGCCAGGACGAGAAAGACCGCCGCGCCGCGCTCAAGAAGCTCCTGCCCATGCAGCGCGCCGACTTTGTCGGCCTCTTCAAGTCCATGGAGTCGCTGCCCGTAACCATCCGCCTCCTCGATCCGCCGCTGCACGAGTTCCTGCCCAAGCGCGAAGACCTGCTGGTCGAAATTCAGCACCTCGAAGACACCAAGCCCCGCTCGCCCAAGCTCAAGGAACTGCGTCCGCTGCTGGCGCGGGTTGAAGAGCTGCACGAGACAGAACCCCATGCTCGGCCTGCGCGGCTGCCGTCTCGGCATCGCCTTCCCCGAGATCACCGAGATGCAGGTTCGCGCCATCCTCGAGGCCGCTGTCGCGGTCAAGAGCAAGGGCGGCGATCCGCATGTCGAAATCATGGTTCCGCTCATCGGCTCCATCGAGGAGATGCGCAACCAGGCCGCCATCATCCGCCGCGTCGCCGCGGAAGTCTTCAAGGAAAAGGGCGCCAAGGTCGACTACATGGTAGGCACCATGATCGAGCTGCCCCGCGCCGCCCTCACCGCCGACCAGATCGCCGAAGAAGCCGAGTTCTTCAGCTTCGGCACCAACGACCTCACCCAGACCACCTTCGGCATCAGCCGCGACGACATCAACAACTTCCTGCCCGCCTACATCAAGTACGGCATCTTCAAGCAGGACCCCTT
Organism: uncultured Acidobacteriaceae bacterium; assembly: GCA_963724755.1. Taxonomy (GTDB): domain Bacteria; phylum Acidobacteriota; class Terriglobia; order Terriglobales; family Acidobacteriaceae; genus Telmatobacter. The sequence continues at coordinate 36,434 of CAVRVZ010000007.1, read as the reverse complement.
CGCCACCCTCGACCAGGCGGGCGTAGGCCAACTGGTGCAGATGGCCACCGCCAAGGGCCGCAACACCCGCCCCAACCTCAAGGTTGGCATCTGCGGCGAGCATGGCGGCGATCCCGAGTCCGTCAAGTTCTGCCACAAGATCGGCCTCAACTACGTCTCCTGCTCGCCCTTCCGTCTGCTGACGGCAAGGCTGGCAGCCGCGCAAGCCGCTCTCGAAGAGAAGAGGCGCAGCCGGCCACACCAACAAGTAACCCATCGCACTAAGCAATAAACAAGGGCGTCCGCCACGGCGGACGCCCTTGCTGTTTCAGCACGCAATCTGTTCTAAAAACATCTCAGTTATCATGTGACTCGGGACAATAGTTACGTTCCGGCGTTCCGCGAGGAGGAATGAATGATTACCAGAAGGACTTTTTTCAACTGCGTGGCAGGCAGCGTGTTTGCCCACGCTCTGCGCATACGCGGGCAGCAATCTTCAACTGTGGCACGCAGGCCGCTCGACACTTTGCCGGGCGCGGAGAAGAATCGCAAACTGAAAGTTGTGTTCGTGGGCGCGCACCTCGACGATTGGATTTTCTGTGTCGGAACCCTCGCACGTTATGCGCGTGAGGGGCATGATGTCTTATGTTTCTCTTTCACGCCGGGGGACTCGCAGCGTGGGGCCGACGCGCATCACATGCCCCTTGATCAACTCGCGGCGTTGGGGACCGAAGACGCGATGAGAGGAACCAAACTCTTCGGCGCGCAGTTGAAAGTCCTGGATCAGCACAACCAGAACATGCGGGTCGATCCCGAGACGTACATCGCGTTCGACAAGACCTTGGCCGCCGAAAACCCGGACGTCGTCTTCGGCATGTGGCCCCTGCAGTTTCATCCCGACCACCGCGCCGCGGGCAATCTCGCCTTCAACGCGTGGCTGCAGAGCGGAATGAAATTTGAGTTTTATTTCTGCGAGACTTGGCTCCCGACGAGGAGTCATCGCAGCTATTCGTGCCCAATCGCTTTGTGGACGTCGAATCGGTCTTCGATTTGAGCCGGGAAGCGATCCTGGCCTTCACTCTGGAGGGGAAGAGATTGTGGGCCAATTACGAGTTTAGCGCGAAATTTCGCGGCAGAGAGTACGGATGCCAATATGCTGAGGCATTCGCCCGCATTGTCACCGTCGGCTCTGAGAAGCCGGTGGAGAACCCTGTACCGGGGCGATGGTACTCCGATTTCGACTTCGCCCACGACAAGTAGCCAATTTGTTTTTGTAACCACTTAAACACCCGCTAAAGCCGGGTGCCCCAGGTCCGGATTTTCGGACATGGGAGGGATTCACTACAAAACCCACCGTCACCACAAGCAGTTACGCCGGCTGCAACGCCTTCTTGCCGCCCTTCTTCTTAGTCTTTGTTTCCACCACCGGCCCGTGCGTCTCGCCGTCGGCCGTCGGCATCGCCGGCGCATCCCCGATGCGCTTTGAGTAGCTGGCATTCCACCGTAGTCTTTTCCGGCTCCGCAGCCTTCTTTCGCGCGCTTCTTCGGCGCAATCTCCTCGGCCGTCTTCTTCTTGTTCGGGCATTCCAGATAAATCCCCGACCGCAGCGTCTTCTCCACCAGGTACGGGCTCCCGCACTCCGGGCACTTCTCCGCCACCAGCTTGCTGTTCGACGTAAAGTCGCACTTGGGATAATTCGTGCAGCCCCAGAACATATTCCCCCGCCGCGCCTTGCGCTCCGCCAGATCCCCGGTGCCGCACTTGGGGCACTTCAACCCTTCAATAATGTTCTGCTTCACATACTTGCACTTGGGATAACCCGAGCAGGAAACAAACTCCCCAAAAGCTCCCTGCCGCAGCACCAGCGGCTTGCCGCATTGCGGGCAGTCCTCGCCCGTCGGCTGCGCCGTATTCTGCTTCTGCTGCTGCTTCTGGCTCAGCTTCCTGAAGGTCTTGCAAGGCGGATCCTCGTTGTATCCAGGGCAACTCATGAACGGCCCGAAGATCCCCCGCCTGCAGCACCATCACCCGCCCGCAGTTATCGCAGTACTCTTCGGTCTCGCCCGCCTCCTGCGCCTCCGGCGTATTCATGTCCGGCTTGGCCGCAATATTCTCCTTGGTAAACGTGCAGCTCGTGGGATCCTTCTTGTTGTACTTCGAGCACGCATAGAAGCTGCCGAACTTGCCCCACTTCAGCAGCAGCGGCGCCCCGCACAGCTCGCACTTCTCCTTCGTCTCCTCCTCCATGCGCTTGATGTTCCGCATCTTCTTGCCGGCAACCTTGAGTTCCTCCTCAAAGTATCCGTAGAAGCCGTTCAGCAGGTCCGTCCACTTCTCCTTGCCCTCTTCAATATCGTCCAGCTCCGCTTCCAGCTTGGCCGTGTAAGCGGTGTCGAAGATGTAAGGAAAGTTCTCCACCAGCAGATCGCAAACCACCACCCCGATCTCAGTGGGATAAAACCGCCCTCGCGACCCGCCGTGTTTCACCACGTACTCGCGATCCTGAATCGTATTGATGATCGACGCATACGTCGAAGGCCGTCCCACGCCCCGCTCCTCCAGCTCCTTCACCAGCGAAGCTTCGTTATAGCGCGGCGGCGGATCGGTAAAATGCTGCTCCTCAAACAGCTGCTCCATCTCCAGCGTCTTCACGTTGTCCAGGTTGGGCAGCTTGTTGTCAGCTCCCTCGTCGTCCTCGTCCTTCTTCTCCTCCGCAATCTCGTAGACCTTCAGGAAGCCGTCAAACCGCAGCACCGATCCGCTCACCCGGAAGTCATAAGTCTTGCCCGTCTTCGCGCTCACCGCGGCAATCTTCGCCGTGGTTACGTCATAGACCGCCGGCATCATCTGCGAAGCCACAAACCGCTGCCAGATCAGCCGGTAGAGCTTCAGCTGCTCCTCGGTCAAGTAGCGCGCAATCGAATCCGGCGTCCGCGAGGCATCCGTCGGCCTGATCGCTTCGTGCGCATCCTGCGCGGCCTTCTTGCCCTTGTATGAATTCGGCGTCTCGGGCAAATACTTTGCCCCCAGTTGCTTGCGGATCCACTCCCGCGCCCCATCATTCGCCTCCGGCGCCACGCGCGGAGAATCGGTACGCATATACGTGATCAGGCCCACCGTGCCTTCGGCGCCCACGTCGATGCCTTCATAAAGCCGCTGCGCCACGCCCATGGTGCGCCGCACGTTGAAGCCCAGCTTGCTGGCCGCATCCCGCTGCAACTGGCTGGTGATGAACGGCGGCAGCGGCCTTCTCTGCTGCTCTCTTGACTGAACCGAGACCAGTGACCACTGCGCCTTTCTCGAGCGCATCCATCACCTCGTCCATTTGCTTCTTATCCGGCAAAGCGCTTGGCAATAAACTGCTCCTTCCCATCCTTGTCCTTGCCGTTCGCAACCCGCGCCGGTTCTCCGTCGATCCCTACAAAGCGCGCCTTGAAGCTCTTCCGTCAGCGCTGCTTCTCGCGGGTGTAGCTGCGCGTCCAGCGTCCAATACTCCACCGGACCAAACGCGCCAATCTCCCGCTCCCGCTCCACAATCAGCCGCAGCGCCACCGTCTGCACGCGCCCGGCTGAAAGCCCCCGCCGCACTTTATCCCACAGCAGCGGCGAAATCTGGTACCCCACCAGCCGGTCCAGCACCCGCCGCGTCTGCTGCGAGTCCACAAGGTTCTGATCCAGATCCCGCGCGTGGTTGAACGCCTCCTGCACCGCCTTCTTCGTAATCTCGTTGAAGGTCACGCGGCGAATCTTTTTTCTTTCCTTGGCGTTGGTTCCCAGTTGCAGCGCCAGGTGATACGCAATCGCCTCGCCCTCGCGATCCGGGTCAGGCGCCAGAAAAATCTCATCCGCCTTCGCGGCCGCCTTCTTCAACTGCGCCACAACCTTCTCTTTGCCCGGAGACACCACCAGCTCCGGCTCAAACGTCCGGTTCTCCAGCTCCACGCCAATTTCCTTTTTGGGCAGGTCCATGATGTGCCCCACCGACGCCAGCACCTCAAAGCCCTTGCCCAGATATTTCTCGATCGTCTTCGCCTTGGCGGGGGACTCGACGATCACCAGTGATTTGCTCATTGCCATCCTTAATCCAGTACCCACTCTACCCTGTCCCGTCTCTTCAACACGAAAACCGGGCCTTCCTATTTTTTTGACGTTTCAAATTCTGCCCGAGCACAGGCCGTTCTTCCCCTCCAGGAAAAACTACCCGCAAATGTTGCACCCTACCACGGAACACCGTCCCGTTTCCACCTCCCGGCAATAATTTCCTTCTCCCGCCGTCCCATTTCCGAGGCGCGGAATCCCTTTCGCGGCGTAAAATCCCACGCAAGATCCTCCCGCACCGTTCAAAATATTTGCTTTCAGAAGAGTATACGGACAAACCCGCAAGGACAAAGAATTCGAAATAACGGGAAGCCAAAGTCTAACATTTTGAAATCTGGAATACAGCCGGTTGCCCCAGGTCTTTCGCCGTGGTGAACCATGGCGGATGAGTCCTGGGAAACCATAAACCTAAATAAGCTCTCACCTAGTCCTCATCAGTCCCTAGTCGCCTAGTCCCTAGTCCCTAGTCCCTAGTCCCTAGTCCCTAGTCCCTAGTCCCACAGTCCCTAGTCCCTGCCTTTATCTCATCGTCCGCACGTAATTCTTCCCCGGCATGCTCCGCACCCGGCCCGTAATCTCCAGCTCAAAAAGCGCCGTAAATACCTCTGAAGACGTAAGTTGTGTCTCCAGCAGCTCGAGAATCTCGTCGATCTGCAAGCTCTCGTCCGAGTGCAGCACCTCCAGCACCATGGCCTCCTGTGGCCTCAGAACCGGATCAGGCAGTAAAGATGCGGTAGTCTCCGATTTGGATTCAGCCGGCGCCCCAGCCTCCAGCTCCAGCCGCACCCGCGAGGGCAGATCCTCCCACACGTCCTCCCAGGTAGCCACCAGCTTAGCCCCCTGTTTAATCAGCGTGTTAGGCGTCCACGATCCCTTGTTGGTCACATTCCCCGGCACCGCAAACAAATCCCGGTTCTGCTCCGCCGCGCAGCGCGCCGTCACCCGCGTCCCCGAGTTCTCCCCCGCCTCCACCACCAGCACCGCAATGCTCAGCCCGCTCAAAATCCGGTTGCGCCGGGGAAAATTCTGCGGCGCCGGAAACGTCCCCATCGGCACCTCGCTCACAATCGCCCCGCCCGTGGCCAGAATCTCCTCCGCCAACTTCTTGTTCTCCTTGGGATAGACCACGTCGATCCCCGTCCCCCAAACCGCCACCGTCGGCATCCTCGCCGCCAGTGCCCCCCGGTGCGCGCAGCTAGTCAATCCCCCGCGCCATTCCGCTCACAATCAGCAGCCGCCGCACCGCCAGATCCCGCGCCAGCATCTCCGCCACTCCCGACCCATACGGAGTAGGATGCCGCGTGCCCACCACCGCAATCGACGGCCTGCTCAGCAACCTCGACGTCCCCGCGCACCCACAGCACCGGCGGCGGATCGTAAATCTCCTTCAGCCGCTCCGGATACTCCGCGCAGCCAAAGCTCACCACCGTAGCCCCCTGCGCCGCAACCCGCGCCCACTCCTCCTCGGCAGCCCGGCGAGCCTTCCCGTCAAAGATGAACTGCGCCGCCTCGGCCGGAAACCTCAGCCCCTCCAGCTCCGTCAGCCCCAGCGCATAAAATCCTGCTCGGCTCCTCCAGCGTCTTCATCGCGTCCAGAATCCGCTTCGGCCCCAGCCCCGGCGAAAGCGCCAGCGCCAGCCAGGCCAGCCGCTCCTCGTCCAACTGGGCCGCCTCCGCTAAAACCGCGCTTTGGTGCATCGCCGTCATTCCATATCCCTGCCACAATCCATAATTTGCACAGTCCGGCTTCCTCTTGAGGAAACCAATTAAAATCTCTAATGGATTTTCGCCAACACTAACCCCACCCGCGCCAGATGTCAAGAAGCACGCCCAGCTGCACCCCACCCAACGCAGCAAACGATATACTGGCGCAAAGCCGAAATATCAAAAATTCAACCACGGTAAAAGCCGCCCACCGATCGAACGGAGCCTCGCATGACCGATCAAAAAGACCAATCCCCTACTCCAATGGCTCTCCAACGGCCTGCTCATCACCGACGGCGCCTGGGGAACCGAGCTGCAAGCCCGCGGCCTGCCCTCCGGCGTCAAACCCGACTCCTGGAACCTCACCCATCCCGATCGCGTTGAATCCGTAGCCCGCGCCTACGCTGAAGCCGGCAGCCAGGTCATTCTCACCAACACCTTCCGCGCCAACGCCGTCGCCATGCAATCCACATCCGCAACCGATCTCGACGCCATCAACCGCGCCGGCGTAGAAATTTCGCGCCGCGCCGCGGGCCATGCGCTGGTCTTCGCCTCCATCGGTCCCACCGGCAAAATCCTCCTCTCCGGCGAAGTCTCCGCCGACCAGGTCTCCGCCGCCTTTGCCGCGCAAGCCGCCTCGCTCGCCGCCGCCGGCGCCGATGCACTCCTCATCGAAACCATGAGCGATATTGAAGAAGCCCGCCTCGCCGTAGCAGCAGCCCGCCTCACCGGCCTGCCCGTCATCGCCTCTTTCGCCTTCGACTCCGGCAAAAACAAAGACCGCACCATGATGGGCGCAACCCCTGAAGCCGTAGCCGCGGCCATGGTAGAAGCCGGCGCCAGCGCCGTAGGCGCAAACTGCGGCGTAGGCGTGGAGCAGTCCATCCCCATCTGCCAACGCCTCCACGCCGCCTGCGATCTCCCCATCTGGATCAAGCCCAACGCCGGCCTGCCCACCATCGAAGGCACAATCCATCCGCTACAACACCTCGGCCGAATTCTTCGCCTCCCACTACGCAGCCCTCCGCAACGCCGGCGCATCGTTCCTCGGCGCCTGCTGCGGTTCCACCCCCGACTTCATCCGCGCCCTGGTAAACGCAAAGAACGCAAACCCGTTAACCTGCGAACTGGACAATAGCTGCGCTGCAGTGCCCCATCCTTTCGCGTTCTTTGCGAAAGGGTGGGAAACCACGATCCCCGTCGCTAACTAGCCAACCCGCCACCTCAACCTTCCATCACCTATTGCCACCCCAGATACGCCCCAGCAATCCCACGCCCCCACGCGAGTACTCTAAAAGAAGTGAGCCCCACCCCTCAATCCCGCCTGCGCATCGCCGCCATCAGCTTCCTCAACCCCGCCCCCCTCATGTGGGACTTCGAGCACCCTCCGCTCAGCGCCCCGCTCGCCCTCCGTTATCAAATCGACCGCATGACCCCCTCCGAATGCGCCGCCCGCCTGGCCAACGGAACCGCCGATATCGGCCTCATCCCCACCGCCGCCCTCGCCACCACCCCCGGCCTGCGCATCCTCCCCGGCTGCACCATCGCCTCCAAGGGCCGCGTCCGCTCCCTGCTCCTGGTCCGCCGCGCCGCCCAGCCGCTCGCCGCCCTGCGCTCCGTAGCCGCCGACACCGCCAGCCGCACCACCCTCGCCTACGCCCGCATCCTCTTCCACAAGTGGGGCAACCCCGCCGTCCCGTTCCTGCCCCACGCCGCCGACCTCGACTCCATGCTCCAGAAAGCCGACGCCGCCATCCTCATCGGCGACCCCGCCCTGCTCGCCCTCGAAGAGCGCGCCAACCGCTTCGAGCGCACCGGTGAAGAGCTCGTCTACCACGACCTCGCCGAAGAGTGGCGCACCCTCACCGGCCTTCCCTTCGTCTCCGCCGTCTGGGTGCTGCCAAAATCGCACTGGGTGGCCCAGGTCCCTCGCTTTTGGGGACCTGGGAAACGCATCGCCGAAGACTTCAACCAATCCCGCATCCACGGCCAAAACATCGAAGCCCTGGCAGCCGAGTGGTCCGCCGCCTCCCCATCCCCGAATCCACCATCCGCACTTACCTCACCACCAACATCCACTACACTCTCGACGAAGAGTGCCTCGAAGGCATGGCAGTTTCTTCCGCACCGCAGCCGAACTCCAAATCCTCCCCGCCTACACCCTCCCCATCCCCGAGCCGGTACATTAGCAATCCCGCCAAAAAGAAAAAGGCCGATCCTCCCCAGAGGACTGGCCTATATAACATCAAACCCTTAACAATCTAACGAACCCACCTGCCAACTCGCTATCTTGTTATCCCGCCAACCCGCCAACTCGCTAACCCGCCAACTAGCAAACAGGGCCGATCCGCACCCCGGATCGGCCCGCCAACTTGCCACCTTGCTCAACAAAAAATCCACCATAAAATGAGGAGTTATTCCCTATTCCCTATTCCCTATTCCCTATTCCCTATTCCCTATTCCCTATTCCCTATTCCCTAGTCCCTATTCCCTAGTCCCTTTTTTTCAAATCTCCCACCGCAGCAGCGCCGCCCCCACGGTAAACCCCGCTCCCACCGCCGCGATCAGCACCAGGTCGCCCTTCTTCAGCTTGCCCTGCTCGATCGCCGTCTCCATAGCCAGCGGAATCGTCCCGCTCGACGTATTCCCATACTTTTCAATATTGATAATCACCCGCTCCGGATCCATCCCCAGCCGATCCGCCGTCGCCGTAATAATCCTCTTATTCGCCTGGTGCGGAATAAAGCATCCCAGGTCCGCCCCGGTCACGCCGTTCCGCTCCAGCACCTTCGCCGAAGCCTCGGCCATCTTGCGCACCGCAAACTTATAAACCGCCGGCCCATCCTGGTAGATGTAATGCATCTTCTTGTCCACGGTCTCGTGGCTGGCCGGATTCAAGCTCCCGCCGCCCTTCAAATTCAGCGCCGCCGCCCCCGACCCATCGATCTCGTACACATAATCGATAAACCCAATCTCGCCCTCTTCCGCCGGCTCCAGCAAGCACCGCCCCGCCGCCATCGCCAAACAGCACGCAAGTAGTCCGGTCGGTATAGTCGGTCATGCGCGTATTGGCGTCCGCCCCGCAAACCAGAACCTTCGGTGCGCCCCGCTCTCCACCAGCTTCACGCCCGCCTGCAGCGCAAAAACAAATCCCGAGCACCCGGCCGAAACGTCAAACCCCCAGGCGCCTTTGGCCCCAATCTTCTCCTGCACCAGGCAAGCCGTCGAAGGAAACATCATGTCCGGCGTAACCGTGCCCACAATAATCACCTCAACCTCGCTGGCCTCAATCCCCCGCGCCGCCAGGCACCGCTTCGCCGCCTCCGCGCACATATCGCTCACGCCCTGCCCTTTGGCCAGCACGTGCCGCTCGCGAATCCCAGTGCGTTCCATAATCCACTGGTCGTTGGTATCCACCATCTTTTCCAGATCTTTGTTGGTAAGTACTTGCGGAGGAACGTAGGTCCCAAGCGCCGAAATCTTAGCGCGACGGCCCACCACGGGACGAACAGTAAGGCTCAATGCAATCTCCTTCAATAAAGCTAGTCCTTAGTCCCTAGTCCCTTAGTCCCTTGTCCCTTAGTCCCTTGATCCCTTAGTCCCTAGTCCCTGTTTTTCACAAAAAAGTACCGGGTGACCTACTGCGCCCGTACTAGCCCGTTACCGTTGCTTCCTTCCGGACCTGGCGGGGTTGGCGGGATTACGTCGCGTAGGACCCGGCACTCATCGATTTTACCATCCGAGATAACCAAGGCCCCGTGCCCCATCCATGCTGTCATTCTGAGCGAACCCCGAGCGCAGTGAAGGGGAAGCCGAAGAACCTGCGTTTTGTCATCCTGGCGCATGGGTGGGAACCCACAAATACCCCGCTCGGCGCCATTTTCCCATACTCAGTACAATAGATATGTGACCAAACCACCCCCACCCACGGCCCCCACCGTGGGCTTTATTTCCTTAGGCTGCCCCAAAAACCTCGTCGACTCCGAGGTCATGATGGGCCTGCTCGACCGCGCCGGCGCGCGCCTCACCTCCCGTCCCGAAGAAGCCGAAATCCTCGTCGTCAACACCTGCAGCTTCATCGACACCGCCAAGCAGGAATCCGTCGACACCATCCTCGAAATGGCCCGCTACAAAACCTCCGGCTCAGCGCGAAAAAACTCATCGTAGCCGGCTGCCTCGTCGAGCGCTACCGCGACGAAATCCAAAAATCCATCCCCGAAGTGGACGCCGTAGTAGGCACCGGCGAACTCGAATCCATCCTCGCCGCCGCCGGCCTCCAATCCCCACCCGCCACACCGTCCCTCTTCAACATCATCACCACCACCCAATCCGCCGAAACCCGCGAAGGCCAGGAATCTCACTCCGGCACGCATAAGCATGCCCACTCCGGCACGCACAAGGCGCTTGCCGCAAAGCCAGTTTCGTGAAAGGGCACGGCTTTAGCCGTGCCGCAAATCCGCTAATTGAGGCCGGGGCTTTAGCCCCTGAGGGAAGCTCTCCGGCCACAACCAGCTCCCGCCCCGAAGGAGACCACCGCGAACAACAAGGCCGTTTCCGCCGCGACTCTTGGCAAGGCGCAACCCACCTGCTGCCCACCTATCTCTACGACGAAACCACCCCCCGTTTCCTCACCACCCCCCGCTCCTCCGCCTACATCAAAATCGCCGAGGGCTGCGACCACCCCTGCACCTTCTGCGTCATCCCCAACCTGCGCGGAAAATTCCGTTCCCGCCGCTTCGAATCCGTAGTCGCCGAAGCCCAACAGCTCGTCGCCCGCGGCGTCCGCGAGATCACCCTCATCGGCCAGGACACCACCTGCTACGGCGAAGACCTCGGCCTCAAAGACGGCCTCGCCACCCTCCTCGATGCCCTCGCCAAAATCGAAGGCCTCCGCTGGCTCCGTTTCCTCTACGCCTACCCCAACCGCATCACCGGCCAGCTCCTCGACACCATCGCCCGACACGACAACATCTGCAAATATCTTGACGTCCCCCTCCAGCACGCCTCGCCCGCCGTCCTCAAGCGCATGAAGCGCGGCGCCGGCGCCGAAATCTTCTTGAAGACCCTCGAAAAAGTCCGCGCCGCCGTCCCCGGCATCGCTCTCCGCACCACCTTCATCGTAGGTTTTCCCGGCGAATCCCCCGCAGACGTAACCCTCCTCGAAGACTTCATCCAGGAAGCAAAATTCGATTGGCTAGGCGTCTTCAATTACTCTGACGAAGAAGGCTCCGCCGCCTTTTCGCTCGACCAAAGAGTCCCTCACCGCACCATCGAGTCCCGCAAGCGCCGCCTGATGAAGCTCCAGCAATCCATCTCCAAGCACGCCAAGCAGCAATGGGTAGGCCGCGAGCTAGTCGTCCTCGCCGAAGGCGAAAGCGTAGAAACCCCGCTCCTATGGGAAGGCCGAACCCAATTCCACGCCCCTGAAATCGACGGCAAAGTCTACATCAACGACTTCGGCGCAAACCAATGCCTCGAGCCCGGCCACTTCTACAAAGCTGAGATCACCGAAGCCCACGACTATGATCTCGTAGCAAAAATCCTATCCGCCCCGCTCTGAGTCCCGTACTCCAAGATTTCAATTGATGCATCAGCTCTCCGGGTGTATTCCTTAGGAACGGAGAAATGCAACCTTATGCAAACGCTGAAAAGCCCCAGCCGCCCATCGACGCACGGCTTTTTGCGCATACTCTCCATCGCCTTTCTCACTGCCCTGCTCATCGTCCTGGCCGGCGAACATCGCTCCTCGCCTGTGCAAGCCGGCATTAAGGTGGTTGAAGCCGTCCCGGTTCCCCGTATGGGCACCCTCCATGTGCTCAGCATCGGTATCAATGCTTATCCCAAAGACTCAAACATCGCAAACCTGCGCTTCGCGGTCGCCGATGCGCAAGGTGTGGCAGGCGCATTTTCAACCAAAGACGTCGGAAATGCATTCAACAAAGTCGAAGTCACTACCTTGGTTGACTCCGCAGCAACTCTCTCCGGCATACGCTCTGCGATGGAACACTTGATCGAAGAGTGCAAACCGGAAGATGTTGTGGTTTTTTACTTCGCCGGAATGGGAGCGCGCCTGAAAACCAAGCCCGAAATCAGCGCAACCTCAAAGACGCCCCCCGATTACAATTTCATCGTCTTCGATAGCACGGTCGTCCCTGGCAGCGACATCTCCACCGCCGGCAACTCTTTTACCGCGCACGAGCTGAGCCTGCTCCTCCTTTCCATTCAGGCGCAGCGGCAAATCATCATCATTGACAGTTCAGACTCTACGGCGGCATTTGATGCACTCAGCGCCGCGCTAAACGCGGATTCAGTCTTTACTCTCCGCGACACTGGTCGCCGCTTTGCCTTGTTTGGAACTGAAGGCAGTGGTTATGAAGTTCCTGAGCTGAATCACGGCCTCATGACCTACACGCTCCTTGAAGCCATGAAGGGAGGGGCGGATACCGATCATAAAGGCTACATCACAGAAGCCGACCTCGAAGGATACATGATGGCTCACATGGGCTACATGACCATCAAGCCAGGAAATAATCAGAGCGATTACCAACTTAGTGAGCAGCTCTTGAGCTACTCTGAACTGCGCGGATTATGCCTCTCTACCGTCCCGAAATCTCCAGGGTGTAAGACAGATTACGGCTACGACCCCAAGGCCAAAGTCACAGAGGAAACACGCGGCCAGGGACCCAGAGAACATTTAACTGCCCAACAACCCGTTGACCGAGGTACCGATTACGCACTGATTCTGGCTGGTGATACCTATGACCATTGGAAGAGACTGAATAACCCCATTTACGACGCGCAAACCCTCCAGCAGGAACTCATCCAGAACTTCGGCTATGCGAAAGAAAACATCTTCTATCGCGAGAACCCGACCAAACGCGACATCTTTGAGCTGCTCGCCAGCCTGCAACACCGTACATTCAATAAGAACGACCGCCTTTTTGTCTACGTTGCCGGTCATGGCCACATGGAAGATAGCGGCGAGGGCTTCATCGTCACCCGCGAGACGGCACTTCCCGCCGAGGACCCCTACCTCGACTACCGGCTTGCCCTTTCCCGTTTTCGCAGTACGGTGGACGGATTGCCCGTTCCTCACATCCTGCTCGTGCTCGACGTCTGCTACGGCGGCAGCTTCAAGGACCACAAGAGCTCGCCCGAGTACACCTCGGAGTCCCTCGACACGCCTCCATCCCTTGATGCTCTGATCAAAACAAGATGAAGTCCGTTTCGCGACTTTACATCGCCTCCGGGGGGCTCCGCCAAGCCTTTGACGGCCAGCCCGGCAAGCATTCCCCCTTTGCGCGAACCTTTCTCAAAACTCTCGAGAAGTACGGCGGCTCAGAACACATGATCGACATGGGAAAGCTGGATGGCGCAGTCTATGGCCTCTGTCCCCATCCCTATTTCGGCACCTTCGGCGTCCAGCAGGAGGGCGGCGATTTCATCTTTATCCCCAAACCCGATGCCCACCCTGTCCCCGACCCCGGGCTGGAAGCGAAAGTGGAAGGACCACATTGCTCCTCTTGAATGGCTCGCAGGGAATACGAACTCTTAGCATATTATTTACGCCGACCCGGTCATCTCTTCCAGCGCATCCACCGTTTCCGTACTGAACGTCGAATATCGTAAGCTTCGCCATCTCGTTCCATCTCTTATTCACGCGTTGCCTGGCGTGCAAATCGAACCACTGTTTCCCGCACCCCTTGCATTCGCGCACTTCCACCACTGCGGAATACCCCTTTCGCGTCGTCCTCCATCTTCGATCCGGCAGCCGCATGTTCATCCATCGCCTTCCTGAACTCGCCCCGCCCCGTCGTCAACCGGAAATCGGCAATGCAGTCGGCAATCTGCTCCAGCCGTTCAAAGTAGCGCGTCTGTTTCCCTTTTTTCTTGAGATAAAAACCGCATCCCTCGCAATAAGGCGCCGACCGCACCAGGTTATAGATGCAAAATCCGCCGAAGGCAAACCCCAGAATCAGCAGCGCCGCATACGCATATCCCCAAAACCCCAATGCAACCGTATCCTGCGAAAATTGGTCAAAGGTCACTGAAGTGTGCGAAAGCGTAAAGGTAAGATAAGCCGGGTATGATATCCACTTGCTAATCGGCTCCCCATCCACCGTCAGATACTGATATTTCAGCCAGTAAATAAAAAAGAAGTTAGCCCCTGAAACAGCCACCATATTTGCCAGCACGCCGCGCCCGGGCCGAAAACTCAACAGCCTTGATCCGAAGTAATACCCGCTCGCGGCCACTGACCCCGGATATAAACGCGCCAAACGGAAGCACGAATCCATAAACAAATCCGTAGATCGCGCAATCATAGCGCAGCTCCAGATACACCAGGCCCGCCGCTGTAAGAACAGTCGTCGCAATCCCAAATAATGTAACAATGAGATCCTTTTAACGATTCGATCCATAACGTCCTACATCTCCTTTCATTCCAGCTACTATTATCTTTCCGGCACTGCCACTTATTTTCCGGCCCGCGCCAGTATCGCCAGATAGCTCTGCGCAAATTCTCTTGACGCTCGACGAAAAATAATATCGCTCAATCGTTATTTCCTTGCCCGCCGTACAGTCGGATTTTCAACTCGCTTCCGATCGGAATGAAATTGATGCTATTTGTGACGGGAGTCAGTCTCTCAATCTCCTCCCATTTGTACTGATACTCCATCATCTTGAAGCGCCCAAACCACCCCTGTTTGGGTACCCGTATCGCCATCCCTTCCAGCCCCGCGCGAAAATAGCAATCCCGCGCAAACGAGCTGATCACCCGCCCCACCCCGCCGGTAATAAAGCAAAACGCGACAAACGAAATCGCCAGCCCAACCACAAACATCCACCACGCCGGCATATCTCCCGGCGCCCGTGTCGCGCCCGGTTCGCCATTTGGTCCGATCCAGATGAGCGCCCCTCCCGGCACAGCCAGCAGCGCTCCGAAGATCACCCGCCGAATCCCCGCCATCGCAACGCGAATTCGGCGAGTAGGTAGTCACATCCTGCATACTGCTTTGTCTTGCATCGAACACGGTTGCACTCTCCTGGATTCCGACCAGCCTACAGGAGAGTCCACCGCCGCCGCAACCCGTTCACTCTTCCGCTGTAACATAAAGATGGACAACTGCCCCATAGGCAGAAACACCTCCGATGCCCGCAAAGAAAAAATCCGCAAAAATCCTCCGCTGCCCCACCTGCGGCATGCTGGTCCGCTTCAACGACGAGGACTTCCCCTTCTGCAGCGACCGCTGCCGCAAAATCGACCTCGGCAAGTGGGCCTCCGGCGTCTACAAAATCAGCTCCCCCGTCCTCGACCCCGAAGTCCTCGAAGACCTCGGCGGCCTGATCGGAGGCCATAACAAAAACTCTGGCGATGTGGAATAAAACCTTGCCGGAGAATTTTCTCAATTTCCCGTCGAGAACGCCCTGAACCACTGGGAAGGTTGAAAGGAGAATGAACAATGAAAGATTTGCCGCTTCCCAAAGTTTTTCATCTGATTGAACCCGGCCCCGTTGTCCTGCTCACCACCGTGAATAAAGGGCGCGCCAACATCATGACGCTGAGCTGGCACATGATGATGGAGTTTGTGCCGCCGCGTATCGGCTGCATCATCGGCGGGTGGGATTACAGCTACGAAGCGCTGCGCAAAAACAAAGAGTGCGTCATCGCCATTCCCACCGTCGATCTGGCAACCAAGGTGGTCGATATCGGAAATTGCTCCGGCCGCGAAGTCGATAAATTCAGCGCCTTTGGCCTCACGCCTTTACCGGGGAAAAAGGTGAAAGCGCCTCTGATCGCCGAGTGCCTTGCCAATATCGAGTGCCGGGTTGTCGATACAAGAATGGCAAATCAATACGGCCTCATCATCCTTGAAGCCGTTAAAGCATGGACCGACTCTAAACGCTCTGAACGCCGCACCTTCCACGCCAATGGGGATGGTACATTCGTGGTGGACGGCAGAACCATCGATCTCAAGAAGAAGATGGTCAAATGGAAAGAGTACCTCTGAAGCGATGACCTCGAATTCGTGTTCCACCGTATCCGGTGCAAAAACCGCCGCCCACAAAACCCTCTGGGCCTGGACCGTCGCCACCTTCTTCGGCGCCGGCTTCGGCAAGCCCGGTCCCGGCACCTGGGGCTCCGTCGCCACCGTCCTGCTCTGGTTCGCCTGCGCCTAACTCGCTCACCCCGCTCCGCAAACCCTGCTCCTCGCGCTCGTCGCCGCCATCGCCCTCGCGCTTCTTCTCGGCATCCCCGCCTCTACCATCGTCGCCCGCGAGTCCGGCCGCCACGACCCTCAATTCGTCGTCATCGACGAAGTTGCCGGCCAGGCTATCGCCCTCCTCGGCAGCCACGCCAACTGGCGTCACGCCCTCATCGCTCTCATCCTCTTCCGCCTTTTCGATATCACCAAACCCTTCCCTGTCCGCCAGCTCGAAAAACTCCCCGCAGGCTGGGGCATCGTGCTCGATGATGTAGCCGCCGGCCTGTATGCTTTGTGTGTAGCCTCGCTCTTGCACCTGTGGATCTGATATGTCCCCCACCTCCGCCAAATCCGCCGCACCCCCGCCCCGCGCATCGACTCCATCGATCCCGCCGCCGCACTGCCCACCGGCGAAGTCGAGCTCACCGGCGACCATCTCGGCCCGCTCGCCGTCGAGCAATCCAGCGTACTGCCCTCCGTTCTGGTCGACGGCCACCCAGCCCAGGTACTCATGAGCCGCCCCACCCGCCTCGCATTCCGCGTCCCCCAGCAGGCCTCCACCGGCCTCATTGAGGTCCGCAACCCCTCCGGCGCCGGCAATCCCATCCCCCTCCGCGTAGCCCACCTGCTCTCCGCCGACCTGCATCCCGTCACCAGCCCCGCCGTCAGCCGTTCCGGCATGGTCTACGCCACCATCTCCGGCCCCAGCGGGCAAACAAACCCCCGTCTCCGTAGTCCGCGTCAGCCCCGACGGCCGCGGAACCCCTTTCGTCACCGGCATCCTCAACCCCACCGGCCTCGCCTTCCATCCTGACGGCGACCTCTTTGTAACCTCCCGCGCCGAAGGCAACGTCTACCGCATCGACGCCGAAGGCGAGCCCAGCGTCTACGTTGAAGGAATGGGCGTGGCCACTGGCTTAGCCTTCGACCCCGACGGCAATCTCTACGTCGGCGACCGCAGCGGCACCATCTTCAAAATCGATCCCCAGCGCCAGATCTTCGTCCACGCCACGCTCGAGCCCAGCGTCGCTGCCTATCACCTCGCCGTCAACGCCGCAGGAACCCTCTTCGTCACCGCTCCCACGCTCACCTCCAACGACGCCATCTTCGCCATCGATCCCCATGGCGAAACCCGCCCCTGGTTCCGCGGCCTCGGCCGTCCCATGGGCCTCGCGCTCTCCAAAGAAGGCGACGTCTACCTCGCCGCCTGTCTCCACGGCCGATGCGGCCTGGTCCGCGTCACCCCACGAGGGCGAAGCAACCCTGGTTCTCTCCGGCCCCAATCTGGTAGGCGTAGCCTTTTCCCCCATGGGCACCGCCATCCTGGCCACCAACGACTCCGTTTATGATGTGGACTTGGGAGTAGAAGGCCAGAATCTGTTTTAGTTTCTAACCCCTAATCCCTAACCCGACCTGCTCTTATGAAATCCGAAATCATCGCCATCGGCTCCGAGATGCTCACCCCTGCCCGTCAGGATACTAACTCCCTCTATCTCACTGAGAAGCTCAACGAAATCGGAGTTACCGTCCGCTTCAAGACCATCGTCGGCGACCGCCGCAAAGATCTCGTCAACGCCATCCACTCCGGCCTTGGCCGCATCGATATTCTCATCCTCATGGGCGGTCTTGGCCCCACTGAAGACGATCTCACCCGCGAAGCCGTAGCCGAAGCCCTCGCCCTCACCCTCCGCCGCGATGCTCAGCAGGTCGCCGCCCTCCACGCCCGCGCCGCCGCCTTCCGCATCACCATCTCTGAAAACAACCTCAAGCAAGCCGATGTTCTTGAAGGCGCAACCATCCTCCCCAACCCCAACGGCAGCGCACCCGGCCAATGGCTTGAAACCACATTCGCCGGCTATCGCAAAATCGTCCTGCTTCTCCCCGGCCCACCCAACGAGTGCCGCCCATTATTCAAGGAAGACTGCCTCCCGCGCCTCACCCAAATCGTTCCTCCGCGCTCCATCGCCAGGCGCACCCTGCGCGCCGCCATGATCGCCGAGTCCCAGGCCGACAAGCTCCTCGCACCCATCTACACCACCTACAAGGATGTGGAAACCACCATCCTCGCCCACGCCGGCGACATCCAGCTCACCCTCCTCTGCGCCAAGCCCACCGCTGAAGCCGCCCAGGCCCGCGTCGACGAGCTAGCCGCCCGCATGGAAGAAGCTCTCGACGACTGGCTCTACTCCACCGGTCAGGGATCCGCCGACTCTCTCGAGCAAATCGTCCTTTACTATCTCGGCCTCCGCCAAGCCACCCTCGCCGTCGCTGAAAGCTGCACGGGAGGCATGATCGCCCAGCGCGTTACGAGTGTCCCCGGCAGCTCCCGTTCCTTCCTCGGCGGCGCCGTCGTCTACTCTGACTCCCTCAAGTACGCCTTTGCCGGCGTCACTCCCGAGCTCATCGCGCAATACGGCGCCGTCTCCGAGCAGGTAGCCAAAGCCCTGGCCACCGGCATTCGTCTCCGCACCGGCGCAACTCTCGGCATAGGAGTAACCGGCATCGCCGGCCCCACCGGCGCGACAGAAAATAAGCCCGTAGGCCTGGTCCACATCGCCATCAGCGATTCACAAAAAACCGAATCTATTGAAAAAACCTTCCGCGGCGACCGCTCCCGCATACGCCAATACGCCACCCAGCAAGCCCTCGACCTGATCCGTAGATGGCTGATGTAGGCATGAAGCCAACGCAAGCATGAAGCGAATGGAAACATCGGCAATTCCCACCGACGAAAGCCTTCGTCCCCGCGAATCCAAAGAGCATGGTGTCAGTCGTCCACCGGCTTCGCCGGTTTGCGGGAAATAAAACTGCGTTCGCTGCGCTTGCCGCTAACCTGCTGACTCAACGCGCATTTTTTTGAAGTTCCCGCACCGCATGGCATGCTATCGTAATCTAGCTCTGAAATATTGCGGTCGATTTGAACGATTCATAAGGAGGGGACGGCATGAACGATTGGAAATATGTCCAGAGAGACCCGTCGGAGGCGCTCGCCCAGTTGCACTTTTTCTCCGTCACCAAGAAGCATGCCTGCGGTGAGGTCGAGGCGCGCATCACCGTAAAGGAATTCGCCTCGGCAAAAACAAGCGATATGAAATTCCTGGCCACGGCCGATATCGAACTGAATCAGAAAACAGTAAAGTTCCAGCCTGTGGGGTGGGGCGAAACCCTCTTGAGCGCTCTCGCCGAATGCATGAGAAACCTCCGCAAGTTCGAGTATGAAACCCTCGATCAGCCCACAGCCCCACCCGCCGATTGATCACACACCTCCCCTCCGTCGTCCAGATTGGTTTCGCCTTCCTGCCGAGTCTGCCCGGCTGGCAGCGGTAGAGCCTCTTCCTGCCGCACTACGCTTCTAAAAAAGGAGCCGCGTAGGGGCGTGTTCCGCATGGCCAGGACGTCTTTCAGCTCTATTTTTGAGGGAAAAGCTTCCGTCTGTACCTTAACCATAAATATGTGACAAACATCACAATATCATCGCTTCCCGCAATGCAAACATAGTCTCAGATGTATACAGCAACACCCATTCCGCTCGTCCCTCGTTTTCTTCCATGGAGGCCGCAAGTGAATCTAGACCCTTCCGCATTCCTGGGCGATCCGGAACTGATCCAGGCGCTCGAAAAGCGTTCCACCCCCATCCTCTGCGACGCTGAGCGCGTTCTCTTCCGTCAGGGAGACGCCCCCGCCGGCCTCTACATCCTCCATAAAGGCGAGGCCACTCTCACCATGCGCACCTGGTCGGGAGAATCGGTCATCTCCCTCCAGACAACCGCCGGCTCCATCCTTGGGCTCCCCGCCCTCATCGCCAACGAGCCCTATTCCCTCACCGCCATTGCCCACAGCGGCGCCCAGTTCAGCTTCGTCTCCCGTGACAGACTACGCCGCCCTCATGCAAGCCAACCCGCTCCTGCCCTCTCAAGGTACTGCGAGTACTAGCCGCCGAAGTCCACTCCGCCCGCAACGCCATGCTTCACCGCTAACCACTGATTACCATGCCAATTTCCTAGTCCCTATTGCCTGTTCCCTATTCCCTGTTCCCTGTTCCCTATTCCCTGTTCCCTCGCATTGACTCCCCACCCTCCGCCCTGCGAAACTCTTCCCAATGCAATATCGCGGAAAAGTGGAATATGCCCAGCAGCGCAAGATGCGCGAGCGCAACACCCGCATCTACCGCCTCTGCCACTGGCCCATCTGGATCTGGGTCTTCTTTCTCGCCCCCGGCCCTTTAACCTTCTCGCTCTTCGCCCGCGGCTTCAACCGGGCCAACCTCGCCTGGCTGGCCGCCGTTCTCTCGGCACCGGCATCGCCGGACTGCGCGGCAGTTGCCCGGCGCCGAACCCCGCCCTTATATCCTCCGCTTCGACGAGGACAAGCCCAACCCCCTCTACCGCCGCGTCTGCTACACCTTCGCCTGGAACGCCGTCCTCAACTTCGCCCTGCTCAACCTCGCCGGCCTGCTCATCGCAGTCGTCACCGGCGTCTGGTATATGAAGCAGATTTACACCTACGCCTACGCTCCCGCTCTGCGCCTTCATCCTTCTCCTCGGCATCGCTCGGCAAACTCCCCCGCGTCGGCCCCTCCACCAAAACCGAAGGCATGGAGCGCCGCTACTTCTACGGCTCCGTCTGGG
The DNA here is from genome assembly GCA_963724755.1 of uncultured Acidobacteriaceae bacterium. Lineage (GTDB taxonomy): Bacteria > Acidobacteriota > Terriglobia > Terriglobales > Acidobacteriaceae > Telmatobacter. The sequence goes on along the minus strand of CAVRVZ010000007.1, from coordinate 15,819 downwards.
CCGTCACCGCCGCGCAAACCCTCCTGCTCGTCCTCTGGAAGACCCTCCCCCGCACCCACTCCGCCGACCTCATCAAACTCGCCGCTTACGTCGCCACGCTCATCTTCATGGGCCTCGCTGGCCCAGCACGGCAAGCTCTACCGCACCCGTCCCATCCTCCCCGGCGAACTCATGGTCTCCGACTAACCCAAAATAACCAATTCGCAACTCTCACAAATTTGCGCGTGCCCCATTCTTTCGCGTTTTGTTCTAGCCGAAAGCGTGGAAAAGCACATCGCCCCTGGCGCGCAAGCGTTCGCCGCGGCGAACCCCACCGCAGGTGGTGGACCTGCTAAACTCACTCTCGTCATGCTCCTCAGCCATCCTCCTCATCGCGGCCGCCGCCTACCTGCTCGGCTCCATCCCCATCGGCTACCTGCTCGTCCGCCTCTTCCGCCAGCAGGACATCCGCTCCGTAGGCAGCGGCAACATCGGCGCCACCAACGTCCTCCGCTCCGGCGGCAAAGGCTCTGGGCGCAGTCACCTTCCTGCTCGACATGCTCAAAGGCTCCGGCTCTGTCTGGCTCGGCGCTCTCCTCGCCGCCCATCTCTGCCCTCCATTCCCCGTCCGCGACGCACAAGCCCTCGCCGCTCTCTTCGCCGTCCTGGGCCACATCTTCCCCGTCTGGCTCCGTTTCCGCGGCGGCAAAGGCGTCGCCACCGGCTTTGGAGTCTTTCTGGTCGCCGCCCCCTGCGCAGCTCTGGCCGCCATCGCCGTCTTCGCCCTCGTCCTTCTCATCACCCGCTACGTCTCGCTGGCCTCCATCCTCGGCGCGGCCAGCTTTCCCGTCTTTGCCTTGTTCCTGGTCCACGGCCCGCGCCCCCCGTTCTTCATCGCCGTCCAATTCGCCGTCGCCCTCCTCATCATCGTCAAGCACCACCAGAACATCCGCCGCCTGCATCGCCGGCACAGAATCCCGCATCGGAGCAAAAGAAGACCGCATGAGCCGCATCCTCATCCTCGGTTCCGGCGCCTGGGGAACCGCCATCGCCCTCTCGCTTCACCGCCGCGGCGGCCACCAGCTCACTCTGTGGGCGCACAGCCCCGAATTCGCCCAGGAGATCCTCGCCGCCCGCGAAAACACGCCATTCCTCCCCGGCTTTCCCATTCCCGCCGAAATCGCCATCACCGGCGACTGCGCCGCCATCTCCGATGCCGAAATCGTCGTCTCCGTCGTCCCTTCCGAGTTCCTCCGTCTCACGCTCTCCCGCATCCGCCCTCATCTCCACCCCGGCCAAATCATCGTCAGCGCCACCAAGGGCGTCGAAGACCGCACCTTCCTGCGCATGACCGAAGTCATCGCCGACTGTCTTGCCAGACGCCTCGGTCACCAGTCCCTAGTCCCTAGTCCCTCAGTCCCTGCGCCGATCGGCGCATTGTCCGGCCCCAGCTTCGCCTATGAAGTCGCCCAAGGCCAGCCCACCGCCCTCACCGTCGCCTTCGCCGACCCCAGCCACCGCCGCCCGCATCCAGCATGAATTCTCCTCCGAAACCCTCCGCCTCTACACCAGCACCGACCTAATCGGCGTAGAGCTCGGCGGCGCGCTCAAAAACGTAATCGCCATCGCTGCCGGAGTAGCCGCCGGCGCCGGCCTCGGCCACAACTCCACCGCCGCCCTCATCACCCGCGGCATCGCCGAGATCACCCGCCTCGCCGTAGCCTGTGGCGCCCGCCGCGAAACCCTGGCCGGCCTCTCCGGCATCGGCGACCTGGTCCTCACCTGCACCGGCTCGCTCAGCCGCAACCGCACCGTAGGAGAGGCGTTAGGCCAAGGCCGCAAACTCCCTGAAATCCTCGCCGGCCTCGACGGCAAAGTCGCCGAAGGCGTCCTCACCACCCGCGCCGCCCTCGGCCTCGCCCGCCGTCACGCGATCGAAATGCCCATTACCGAGCAGATGGAACTCATCCTCAACGAAGGCAAAGACCCCCGCAAAGCCATTAGTGAGCTCATGCTCCGCCCCGGCAAACACGAACATTAGGCCCGCGGATACACCCAGGCCGGCTTTGAGCAGCGCGCCGCCAATCGATTCGTCCCTACCCCGCGTGATGGAAAAATTACCCTGCCGTCCAGGCCAGGTTGAAGTCACCACCGGGCAACTCCGCGCGGCCATGATCCAGTACCGCGCCATCTTCGATGAGCTGTCCCAGGCGCAAAATAAACCGCAATCCTTGCCCAACAGGCCGCAAAAAAATCGCATCGTCCATCTCCGGCCTATACGCCGGAAATGAACGATGCGATTCAAACTATCCCAAAATCAAATTCAGCTTCTTGAGTTCATGGCTGATATGCCATGTAAGTGTAGTCGGCAAAGGACCATGTTCCGTTGATTAGCCAATAGAGCCGCGCATACACCTTTTCCCCGTTGCTGGGCAGCCCGCTCACAGTCTCGGAAGTAGCCGCCACATAACCCGAGTCGTACAGGTTGACTGTGCCTGGACCCAGCGTACCCAGCCAGAGTTCGAAGTGCGTAGCGGTGTTGCCCGGCGTCCATACGAAGTTCACGCTGGTGCCTGGCAGTGACGTGGTCGGCGTTCCCGTGCCCACCGTGGGCGGGGGAGTGATGAGCGCGGCCGGCGTCGGCGTGGGCGGCGTTCCATATGCCTTGTAAGTGTAGTCGGCAAAGGACCATGTTCCGTTGATGATCCAATAGAGCCGCGCATACACTATTGTCTTTCCGTCGCTAGGCAGCCCGGTCACATTCTCGGTGGTAGCCGTCACATAACCCGAGTTGTACAGGTTGGTTGTGCCGGGGCCCAGCGTACCCAGCCAGAGTTCGAAGTGCGTAGCGGTGTTGCCCGGCGTCCATACGAAGGTCACGCTGGTGCCCGGCAGTTGCGTGCCCGGCGTTCCCGTGCCCACCGTGGGCGGGGGAGTGATGAGCGCGGCCGGCGTCGGCGTGGGCGCAGATGCCTTGTAAGTGTAGTCGGCAAAATACCATGATCCGTTGATTAGCCAATAGAGCCGCGCATACACCGTCTCCCCGTTGTATGGCAGCCCGCTCACATTCTCGGTGGTAGCCGTCACATAACCCGAGTCGTACAGGTTGACTGTGCCCGGACCCAGCGTACCCAGCCAGAGTTCGAAGTGCGTAGCGGCGTTGCCCGGCGTCCATACGAAGGTCACAGTGGTGCCCGGCAGTGTCGTGCTTGGGGGTCCCGTGCCCGGCGTGGGCGTGGGAAGGATGAGCGCGGCCGGCGTCGCCGCGACAATGTCGAGCAAAGCGCTGGCCGTAAGCGTATATGGGGGTGAAATGCCCGCAGGCGTAATTTGCAGCGAGACATTGAGTGTAGTGTCTTCCGCGACACTGTCTTCCAGGCTGCTGAAGGTTGCGCCGGTACCGGCGACTGTAGTCTCCGGTCCCAGGCCCGTAACGGTGGACGAAGCGTCAGTGAGCGTGATCGGGATGGCGCCGATGTTCTGGCCGTTCTCAGTGACTGAGACAATCGGCGCCGGGATGACGGCTATGTTGGTTACCCCTGTGTAGGCGCCGCCGCCAGGAACATTGGTGAACTGCACCGACTGGTAGTTAGTCTGTACCGCGCCCGCATCCACGCAGGTGCCGCTGGTGTAAGTGGTGTTGGTATTCGGATAGCCACGTTGGTCGGTGGACACGCCGGCGGGCAATTTCGCCGCCAGCCCGGCACAGATGGCAGGGCTGCCGGGCAGCGGCAACTGGGTATTCGTCGGGCCGCCGTAGTTGGCCAGAACTGCCAGTTCGGCGTTGATGGTTGATGTGCCGCTGGAGTTGTTGCTGGCCAGGTTACCGCCGTTGTCGGTGTAGTTGCCGTCAATATCGGCATATTCTGTGACCGCCGTATTTCCCGCGACGATGCTGTTGGCCACGGTCGTTGTGCCGGTAGTGAGTATGCCGCCGCCGTCGCCTCCATTCGCGGAATTGAGGGAGATGGTGCTGTTGGTCACCGTCAGCGTGGTGTCGCTGGCGATGCCGCCGCCGTCGCTATTGGCTTTATTGCCGGATAAAGTGCTGTAGGTTACCGTCGCCGTGCCCGAAGAGTAGATTTTGAATCCTCCCCCGTTCTCGGCCGTGTTGCCGGAGAAGGTGCAATCGCTAACATTCATGGCGCCCGTGCTGTAGATGCCGCCGCCGTCGCCGCTGGCGGTGTTGCCGGAAAATGTGACGCCGGTTACCGTCAGTATGCTGCCATCGTTCAGGATGCCGCCGCCGTTGCCGCTCGCATTTCCCTCGGCAACGGTCAGCCCGGAGATGCTCGTCGATCCCGAGCTGATGTTGAACACCCGGTATAGATTGTTGCCGGAGATGGTGAGCTTGTTCGCCCCTGGCCCGGTGATGGTGAAGGTGCTCAGGCTACTCGTCAGCGTTGGCAGCGCGCTGTTCAGCGTGATGGTGCCCGTAGCCGTAATTTGGATATATCCAAAGCCGCTGGTGATGCAATTGCGCAGTGTACCGGCGCCGCTATCGGCTATCGAGGTGACCTGGCAGACGGCCCCGGCATGAGCGTAGGTGGCAGAGAACAGGCCGGCCAGCACTACTGGAATCAGGGAAAAACGCATGCGCAGGCTCCGCCGCGGGCGCGAGGCTACTTTAGTGAGCAAACAGGGACAGAGAGCCGCCTCGGACCCCATACTTAGCGACACATCAAAAGCCTTTACAACTGCATAAATCACATTCTGGATAACTGAAATAATCAAAGCGTAGAGGATCTCGGTATTCATAAATAACCTCCAATCTTGGTTGTCTACATCAGTCAGTAGCTCAACACGCAGGCATGTGGAGTGAATTACTGGCCCTGAAATGGAAGAGCCAGGATCTGACATTAAAACTACGGACAAACAGTGCGTATGATGTGCTTGGGCCCGCAATATTCTCGGCAAAAGAAGGAAAAGGGATGCAATCTTGCCAAAGCGGATATCATCCGATATGCAGACTTTAGCTCCGATAGTCCCATAGTACGTTGACGCTCCTAAAGTCCCATAGTAATTAGAAAAAACTATGAGAGCATTAAACTTATATGGCCATGCAGGGGTGGGTTTGTCAAGTAAAATTCGCATCAGGTTGGGCATTTGCTTTCAATCGGATGCGTCTTCTTCTGTGCTCCTTCGGTATTTCAATTTTCCCCTCGGCTTCAAGTCCATCCAACTGCCTCAAATCTGGACATTATGTTCTCTCGGTGTATCGAAATGTGCAGATTTTCAACTGTGCAGATACATAATGTAGTTCCGTTATGAGGCAATCGAATGACTGTGCGCGTGGATTTTTCCGGCCTGCGTCGGACCATCGATATCATGGAACAAATCGACCGGCGCATTGGCCTCGCTGTTCTGCGCGGCTATTCAATGCCTTGCCTCGCCAGGTTTGTGCTGCGTGCTGCTCATCAAGTTGATGGCGCGGGCTTACTCGGGCTTGCCTGTGTAATGCTCCTGGTGGTGAACTTTGGCGTGGTCTTCCAATGTCTCCAGGTGGGTGATTACTTCCGCGGGCATCTCCAGCTCGACCGGCAGGCGCTCTTCCAGAACTGTGGCTAAACGGTGGGCCTTGCTCACCGATGTTTGCCGCGGAAACAGCAAATGCACTTCGATAATCTGGCGGCGGCCCGTGGTCCTGAAGCGCACGCCATGGTATTGAATCTTCAGTTCCGAACAGATTGCGTCCAGCCGCCCGCGAATTTTTCGCCCCGCCGCGGGATCTGAATAATCCAGCAACCCCACCGCCGAGCGCCACACCAGGCGTCCTCCTGACCACAGAATATTTGCCGCCACTGCAATAGCCACCAGCGGATCGAATGGCTGCCAATGGGTAAGCAGCACCAGCCCCAGTCCTCCCACCACGCCGAAGCTGGTCAAACTGTCGGTCAATACGTGTTTGCCATCGGCTTCCAGAATCAGCGAATTGGTCCGCCGGCCCACTCGCAACAGATAATAGCCCAGGCCCGCATTCAGGATTCCCGCCGCCAGAATCAACAGCGCTCCGCCTCCCAGATGTTGCAACTGCGGCCCTGCGATCCATTCGTGAATCGATTCGAAGAGAATCGCGATCGCGGCCATCACAATCAAGGCTCCTTCAAATCCCGCGGAGAAGAAGGCAATGCGTTCGTATCCGTAGAGAAAGTGAAGCGAAGCGGGCCGCGCGCTCAGCCGCAGGCTGAAACTGGCAAACCCCACGGCAATCACGTGAATCACTGACTCAGCAGCATCGGAGAAGACGGCTACTGAATGTGTCAGAAAATATGCCAGCGTCTTGCCCAGCAGCATGGCCACCCCTATCAGCAGGGAGATGCGCATGGCCAATTGCGCGTCACGCATATCCCGCCCGTCCCGCCGTTCCGCTGAGCTATCCATCAACTTCCCTACCGCTTCTGTCGAGCAACGAGTTTCATCTGTTCATTGTGTCACGATATCGTCTTCCCGCAACAGCGATGGATTTATCCCATCCATTGATCCCCTGCGGCATATGACTCGCGTAAGTCCGTATTTAGCGATTAACTTGCCTGACAACTTGTCACTCCTGCGAGTCAGGCAATATTGTCAGTTAGAAGCTCTGACAGGAAATGCACCGGTCAAAACCGATAACTAGGACAGACTTGCAGCGCCCGGCAAGTTGGGTTGGTCCATTTAGACGGTCGAATCTGGTCCACCGCGGAATAACAAATCCCAGGCTGAGCCTCGGCTCCCGGCGGCCGCTCGACGTACAACTGATTAGAATAGAACCATGAACCTCAACGGAAAGATCGTCCTCATTACCGGAGCCAGCTCCGGAATCGGCGCGGCAACGGCAGCAGCCTTTGCTGCGCGAGGGCGCGCGTCTGCTGCTGGCTGCCCGGCGCGCCGGAAAACTGGCCCAGGTGGCTTCGCTCGCCCTGGAGCGCGGCGCCGCCGCCGTCCACTCCATTGACCTCGACGTGCGCAACCACCGCGCCGTGCAAAGCGCTATCGACGCGCTGCCCCGGAGTGGGCGGAGATCGACGTGCTGGTGAACAACGCCGGCCTCAGCCGCGGCCTTGATAAGCTCTACGTGGGAAAAATCGAAGACTGGGACGAGATGATCGACACCAACGTGAAAGGACTGCTCTATGTCTCGCGCGCCGTGGTGCCGGGGATGGTGGTGCGCGGGCGCGGCCACGTGGTCAACCTGGGTTCGACGGCCGGAGAGCTCACCTACCCAGGCGAGCCGTCTACTGCGCCAGCAAAGCAGCCGAGCGGGCCATCAACGACGGCCTGCGGCAGGATCTGCTGGGAACGCCGGTGCGGGTCACGACCGTCGACCCCGGCATGGTGGAAACGGATTTCAGCCTGGTCCGCTTTCACGGCGATGCAGGAGCGCGCCGCCAAGGTCTACCAGGGCGTAACCCCGCTTACCGCGGAAGATGTGGCCGACGCCATTCTGTGGGCCGTCACCCGGCCGGCGCATGTGAATGTGGCGCGAGTGGTATTGACGTCAGTGGATCAGGCCAACTCGCTGCTCTTTAACCGCCAGGCATAAGGCATTTCTGTTTTAGAAATGGCATTGTTGCAGCCATCCTGTGGGGCATCTGGATTAAAGGTGGTGCCTCCATAGGCGGACGATCGCCGAATGCACTCTGCCCATCGCATAAGTGCGTGGCGGGACCGGCCTGGTTCGTGGGGGGAACGATCTTCACTCGCTATATAGAGGCTGAGAGTAACTGTTTCGCGATCCGGCTGCTGCCCCATGGCGGTGATCGTCTATGCCATCGCCTGAATCTGCGCTTCGATCTGGGCCAGGGCCGCCGCAAGCGCCGCGCGCCGCGCCGGGTTAGACGTTTTCTGCGAAAGAATATTTTCCCGCTGCAGGTTGAGCGCCTGTTTCTGCCGCTCCCGCTTCGTGCGCTGCTGCTCCGCGATGCGGCGTGCGTCTTCGCTCACAAAGCCTTCGCCAGCGTTCGTCTCCGGCTGCTGCAGAGTTTTTGCCATCTCTTCCTCCAGGGATTTACTTTGTTACAACTCAAGCTCTATCTTCTATTCTACGTGGGTTTGGCTGTATTCTGTCCCACGGACTGAAGATGCTTACCCCGGAAATGGAAAGGTTTCACCATGCGCGTTTGGCAGATTTCCTCGTTTGGCGTTGATTCTTTGGAGTTTGTGGAACGGCCCATGCCCACTCCCAGCGACGGCGAGGTGCTGGTCAGAGTGCATGCGATTTCTTTCAATTATCGCGATATGCTTATGGTCAAGGGCCTCTACAACCCCAAATTGAAGCTACCCCGCATTCCCTGCTCCGACGGCGCCGGCGAAGTAGCCGCTGTGGGCGAAGGCGTTACCAGGTGGAAGCCGGGAGACCGCGTAGCAGGCATCTTCATGCAAAACTGGCTGGACGGCGATCTGACCCCGGCAAAGGCGCGCGGGGCCCTGGGTGGCGACATTGACGGCATGCTGGCCGAGTACGTGGTTCTCAATCAGGCCGGCCTTGTCGCCCTGCCCGAGCATCTCAGCTTTCAGGAAGCGGCAACGCTGCCCTGCGCGGCCGTCACCGCATGGAACGCGCTGGCCGCCGGCAATCTGAAGCCGGGAGCCACAGTGCTGATCCAGGGAACCGGCGGTGTCTCCATCTTTGCCCTGCAGCTTGCGCGGCTGCGCGGCGCCCGTGTGCTGGGCATCTCCAGCAGTCCTGAGAAGCTCGATCGCGCCTACTCCCTGGGCCTGGACTCCGGCCTCAACTATCTCGACTATCCTGACTGGGACCGCTGGGCGATGGACGAAACCGGCGGCGAAGGCGTTGATCTGGTGGTGGAGGTGGGAGGCCTGGCCACGCTGCCCCGTTCGCTCAAGGCTCTTCGCATCGGCGGCGTCATCGCACAGATTGGCGTGCTCTCCGGCTCCGCTCAGGCTGACCCCCTGCCCATGGCCTCCATCCTCCACAAAATGGCTCGCATCCAGGGCATCTATGTCGGCTCCCGCAAGAACTTCGAAGAGATGAACAAGGCCATCACCCTCGCCGAGCTGCGCCCGGTGGGCGAAAACTTCCATTGGTCCCAGGCCCGCGAGGCATTGGTCCGCATGGAAGAAGCCACTCACTTCGGCAAGCTGGTGCTCACGGTGGGATAGAAGTCCAGGCGAATTGATTCCTGATCGGGGTCGGCCGGTCAAAAACAGGCCGTGGCCCCGGCAGTCCGGATCGTTAGTTTAGAACGTGCTTTAATTTGGTTCTTTTGATCTACAACTTAAGTGGTATAACCCGATATTTCCCAACACAAACGAATAATTATCTGTTAATAGTTAATACGTACGGCAAGACTATGTCCTGGTCGGTGTAACCGGTTTTTTGGCGACTGAACGCCTGTACGAGGGTTACCAATGATTCTGTACATGTTACAATTCGCGGCGATCGCAGGAATTGCGTTCTACTTTGTTAAGTGGCGCAATGGTATTCGGCGTCGCAACGCACAATCGTGGGATTCACTCTTGGCTCGCCTCCGTCCCGACTGGAGCGCCCGCGAGTTGAGCGATCATTTCCTTTGGAAAGAAGGATTGAGCGCAACCCCTGAAGATGCATGGCAGCGAATGGATGGCCCTAATGGCCTCTGGGCCATGTTCCAGAATGCCAAGGTGATGCTGGAGATGGCCGACTTTGCCACCAGGAACTGCAAGGATGTTGATCGCCTGCTGCTTGAAACCCTGCGCAGCGACGCCATGCAGATTCGCCTCTGCGTTCTCATGGCCCTGGGCCAGTACGCTTTCTCGCAGGCCAGCGAAGGCGTCCGCATCAATGCCTTCCGTGCCGCGCAAATGTATACCGGCATGGCCGCCCGCATGACCCAGTTGCTGCAGGAGAATGCGGCCTTCGTCGTTCCCGATTTTGTAGCAGCCATGTAATTCCCCTTTCGCTTCCACACAAAACCCCGGCCATCGGCCGGGGTTTCTATTTGTCTCCGTGCAGGTCGATTCTCGGGCGTGCAGCGTGGATCGCAATCCTGTGCGCTATAATTGGCAACCGCAAACGTAAAGTCGCTATCGGCCGCCGTGCAATTGCCGTGGAAAAACTCCGTGCACCTCAAAATCCTCGGCGGGAATCACAAGTAAGGGGGCAACAATGAAATACCGGGTATTGACCGTCAACAGGGAATTCGGCTGCGGCGGAGGCCGAATCGCTGAAACCATCGCCGGCTGGCTGGGATGGAAGTTGCTGGACCGCGATATTATCGACGCCATCGCCTACGAGGCCCACGTCAGTCCCAATGTAGTCCGCCATTACGATGAGCACGTTGACTCATGGCTTCGCCGCTTCAACCAGCAGGCCATGCGCTCCGCCGCCCTGGCCGCCGGCCTTGAACTCCGCGAAGACTCCGTTTTCGATGCCGAGCAGACGGTAAAACTCACCCAGAAGATCGTCGAACAAGCCTGGACAGAGGGCAATTGCGTCATCGTGGGCCGTGGCGCCCAGTGCATTCTCCAGCACAAGCCCGACGTCTATCACGTTTTTGTCTACGCTCCGTTGAAAGAGCGCATCCTCCGCCTCCGCACCCGCCTGGAGAAGGGCGCAAACATTGAGCAGCGCATCCGCACCGTCGATGAACAGCGCGCAAAATACCTGCAACAGTTTTTCGGCAAGAGCTGGTGCAATCTCCACCTCTACGACCTGATGATCTGCTCCCGCGAAGATGAAGACTCCACCGCCCGGGCAATCCTCTACGCCATGACGGGACACGAAAAACAGGAACAGGGAGCAGGGAACAGGGAATAAAAGACCAGGAAGTAAGAAGCAAGGAACAAAACATAGGAAATAGATAAACTGCCGGTGCCCCAGTCCTCCCGCCGGCGTCTTTGCTCTCTGGCGGTCAGTGGGGTGGCGATCTTGAAGTTCAGACCTGGGATAGCAAGAATTCCGATCCGCTTGTCCCAATTCTCCTCCGCAATCCTCACCTGCAACCACTCCCACTGGCCATCCACGCCGTCAAAGGAGCACAATGGAGAGTTTGGGAAGCGGCCTCCATCCAGTGTACTGGAGCACCGGCAAGGGGAAACTCATTCGTGAACGGCACTCATGCTAAAGTTGTTGCATTCAATGGCAGCGCCCGCAAAGGCGGAAACACATCCATCCTGCTTCGATATGTCCTCAAGGAACTCGAGATCGGAAGGCATCGAAACCGAACTCATTGAACTGAGCGGAGCCAAAATTCACGGTTGCCTGGCCTGCCGCAAATGCTCTGAAAACAAAAACCGCCGCTGTTCGCAAACCGGCGATATGGGAAACGCCTATATCGAAAAAATGGAGCAGGCCGACGGCATCCTGCTCGGCTCGCCCACCTATGTTGCCGACGTCTCCCCTGAGATCAAGGCCCTGATGGACCGCGCCTGTCTGGTTTCGAAGGCCAACGGCGGCCTCTTCCGCCGCAAAGTGGGCGCGGCCGTGGTAGCGGTGCGCCGCGCCGGAGCCATCCACGCCTTCGATACCCTGAACCACTTTTTCCTGATCGGCGAAATGATCGTGCCCGGCTCGTCCTATTGGAACATCGGCGTCGGCCGCGAGATCGGCGACGTCGAAAAGGACGAGGAGGGCATTCAAACCATGAAAACCCTCGGCCAGAACATGGCCTGGCTGCTGAAGAAGATCAAAGCGTAGCAGGCGAGCAAAACAAGCCACACTACCCTCATGTGCCGGAATGAGACTATCCTGAATAGAGGAGCTGCCGCTCAGCGGCTGCTCTCGCCAGGGTGGCCGAGGCGGATAATTGTGACCTGCCCTGCCTGCCTCAGAGCGCCATTCCCGCGCCGCTGAGGGTTTCCGCCAAGCCGGAAGGACGCGCGTCTGTGACCTTGCACGGCAGCCTCGCAGATGAGCGCCCTCCCTTGATAAAGGAGAAATCCATGGAAACAACCAAACCAGACAATTCAATCGCAAACGATGTTCTGCATCTTGGCAGTCAAAGCAATCTTTCCCCCGAAGAAATCGCCAAGGCCATCGCGCACCACAAGCGCCACCATAGCGGCGACCAGCCGCAGCAGGCCGCAGCCAAGGCCGCCGGCGGCAAAAAGCCCGCGGGACGCAAGCCAGGAAATAAAGCCGCTGGATTTTCCTTGGAGTATGCCGAGCCGCGCGAGATCCGCGGCCGGGGTTCCGAGGACTGCCGTACCTCGGCATAGCCGCGGGGTGTCGAGATCTCGTCCGCCGCGGTGCCGCGGCTGAATTTGAGACCTGGGACTGACAGGGCTGAAGCTACTTTTCCTCGCCCATCTGCATAGTCAAATACCGCTCATACCCAAGCTCTGTGATCTGGTGCATCTGGGCTTCCAGCCAGTCCACGTGATCTTCCTCATCCTTGAGAAGCTGGACAAATAGATCGCGCGAGCCGTTGTCTTTCTCCTCCGTCGCGATGCGAACCGACTCGTTGTACATGGCCACGGCATCGATCTCCAGCTTCAGATCGGCCTCGATCATGGCCTTGACGTTCCCGCCGATCGAAAGTTTCAGCGGCTCCATGCTGGGCGTGGCGTCTAAAAACAGAATGCGCTCCATCAGCGACTCGGCGTGCTTCATCTCCCCGATGGACTGCATTTTGATGTATTTGGCGAGCCGGTCATATCCCCAGTTCTCGCACATTTCCGCGTGAAGAAAGTACTGGTTGATGGCGGTGAGCTCCTCGCGAAGCGCACGATTCAGAATGTTCGATGACCTTCGGGTTACCCTTCATGGCAGGATTCTACAAAATCGCGGTCCCGCCTGTAACCTCTAAATTTCCACCAGCCGGCTCCCCTCGCTCCTGCTCCGCTCCAGTCTGATTCCTTCAAGCTCATTTTTACATTGGATGAGAGTTGCTCTTTCCTTCCCACCCCATTTGTGGCACACTTGCATTCATGGGAAGCAAAGACAAAGGCAGGAAAGAAGCAAAGAAGGCCCCGAAACCCAAGCCTAAACCGGAACCTGGCCGCAGGCGCGAAAGTTTCATACCAGCTCCGCCGCCGAAATAAGGCGCCAATCCAACGCCCCCTCCGGCGCGCCACCCGATGCAGAAAGGCCCTCCCGCCAGGTAGGGCCTTTTTTTTGTATTGCAGGAGCCGAATCGGGCAACAATTGCCGATTTCGTGCTTCCATTACTTGTATGCCCACGCACATCACGGCGGTTCCGAAGGGAACGCTATAGCCTGAAGATACGTTTTCAGCCAGGGGGTATCGCCATGCAATGGAAGTGTGCCGCGGCGCTTCTCGCCGTCGCCGTTCTTGCAACCGCCGCATGCAGCCAGCAACTCGCCGCCAGCTCCCCGCTCGCCTGCCGCCGTCCCGCCCAATCGGCCCGTTATCGGCCTGGCTCTGGAGGGCGGCGGAGCTCTCGGCATGGCCCACATCGGCGTCCTCCAATGGCTTGAGGAGCACCACGTCCCCGTTGACCGCCTGGCCGGAACCAGCATGGGCGCCCTGGTCGGCGCGCTCTATGCCGGCGGAGACACCCCAGCTGAAATGCGCACCCTGGCCGAAAGCGATGCCTTCAACAGCGTCTTCACCCTGCAAACTCCATACGTCGACTCCAGCTACCGCCGCCGTCAGGATCGCCGCCAGATTCCCACCATCGCCATGCTCGGCCTCAAGCACAATCCCACCCTGCGCAACGCCCTGCTCGCCGACCGCGGCGTCAATGAGTTCCTCGACCACCAACATGCTCGCCTACAACAGCCACGAGCTGGACTTCAACCGGATGCCCATCCCCTTCCGCTGCGTGGCCACCGACCTCAACTCCCTGCAACCGGTCACCTTTTCCTCCGGCCCGCTGCCCCAGGCCGTTCGCGCCTCCATCTCCATCCCCGGCGTCTTCCCTCCCGTTCAGGCTGCCAACGGCCACTACCTCGTCGACGGCGGCATCCTCGACAATCTGCCCACCGATGTTCTCAAGCACGACCTGCACGCCGACACCGTGATCGCCGTGCACTTGCAGGAAGCTGCCATCGCCACTCCCGACACCAGTTCCATCGTCGGCGTGCTCAACCGCGCATTCGATGCCGGCATCGAAAGCAATGTCGACCAGGCCTTGCGCATCGCCGATGTAGTCATCAACGTTCCCATCGGCAACTTCTCCTCCACCGATTACTCAAAAGCAAATGCCGAACAATTGATCCAAGCCGGCTACAAGGCCGCCGAGCAGAGCCGCGCCGCCCTGCTCCCTTACGCCCTCGACGATCAAGGCTGGAAAGCCTACCTGGCCGCGCGCGACAGCCGCCGCGCCGCGCTGCCCGGCAATCTCCGCCAGGTTCGCGTGGAAGGCGGCGTACCTGGCCGCCCGGCGTGAGGTTCTGGCCGATTTCAAGCCGCTTCAGGCCCAGCCCATCGCCGCCGCGCAAACCCTCAACGCCCTCAAGCCCATCCAGTCCAACGGCGGTTTGAGCGCCACCTATGAAACCTTCGCTCCGCCGCCCAATTCCGCCGTCCCCAATACGGGCAATCCGGACACCGGCATCCTGGTCCGCCTCACCAACGATCCCATCGGCCCGCCCTATCTATTGGTCGGAGCCGATCTGGCCGCCGAAACCTCCAACATCACGCGCGGCGAAATCAACTTCCGCCTGGTCGATCAGAACCTGGGCGGCTTCGGCTCCGAACTCCGCTCCACCGCCCGGCTCGGCTACATGACCGATCTCTCCGCCGAGTACTACCGCCTGCTCACTCCATCCGGATTCTTTCATTGAGCCGCGCGCCGGCATCCTCCGCGAACCGGTCTACATCTGGGCCAACCAGAAGCGCGTCGCCGAGCGCTTCCAGCAAAATCTCGACGCCGGCATCGAGGCCGGCCGCACCATCGGCAACTCCATGCAAATCTCCACCGAGTGGCGCGCCGAGGATACGCGCTGGAGCCTCACCACCGGCTCCGGCGGCGGACCTTATCTGAATGGAACCGCGCAAACCGGCCTGCTCCACATCAATATCGACAAGGAAACCTCCGGCACCGTCTCGCCCCAGGGCTTCCGTCTGTCAGCCTCCGGCGGCGCTCTCTACCACGCCGTCGACAGCGCCAACGCCCCGCTCGCCATGCTCTCCACGGCCCGCGCCTGGCAGTGGCAGGAGCGCAATATCTTCGGCCTCACCGCGGACATCAACTCCTATCTCCGCGCCAACGTCGCCCAGCCTTACCGCTTCACCCTCGGCGGCCCGCGCCGGCTCTCCGCCTCGTCGTTTGACGAGTATCGCGGCACGGATACTTACCTCGCCCGCGCCGGCTATCTGCGCCGCATCGCCTCTCTGCCCACCGGCTACGGACAGGGCCTTTACGGCATCATCGGCTACGAAGCCGGCGAGATCTGGTCTCCCGAAGCCAGCGCCATTCTCCGCCAGGATGGAACCGCCGGCCTGGTAGCCGCCACTCCATTCGGCGCCATCTCCTTCGGCGTATCCATAGGCGACGCCGGCCATCGCAAAGTCTTCTTCACAATAGGCCGCCTGTTCTGAAGGCTTTTAAACGCCCTTCCATCCACAAAAGTCGGGTGCCCCATCGGGGTGGAGGGAGGGCCAGGTCCCTCTGGGTCTCGGGGCCCCACGTTCTTGTTTTTGTGGCAAGGGTGGGATACCGCAAATCTCAACTGATTCGCATTCCAAAATAAAAGACCCTCCCGTCAGGGAGGGTCTTTTTGTTGCATTTAAGTTAAAGCCTAAGCCACCACGTCAATCCCCATTGACCGCGCCGTGCCCTTGATGCTCTTGATCGCCGTCTCCACCGAAGCCGCGTTCAGATCCGGCATCTTCTGCGTGGCGATCTCGCGCACTTGCTTCTCGGTCACCTTGCCCACTTTTTCCTTGTTAGGAGTGCCCGATCCTTTGGCGATCCCAGCCGCCTTCAGCAGCAAAACCGCGGCCGGCGGCGT
>CAVRVZ010000006.1:0-21094 GCA_963724755.1 uncultured Acidobacteriaceae bacterium | reverse complement strand
TCCCGGATTGGCAGCGGTAGTTTCGTCCAGCGCCTGTTTGCGCCGTCCGGCGATAACGACCTGGTTGCCCAGTTTGTGAAACTCTTCCGCCAGCCCGCGCCCAATGCCCGACCCGCCGCCGGTGATGAGGATAGTGTTTCCAGTGAGGTTCATGGGGATTTGTACCTCCAAGAGGCATTTTAAGTCAGCGGAGCAGCCAGTCTGTAGATAGCAGTGAAATTTTACGCGAATTCATTCCGCTCTTTATGCCTATTTATGAATACCTGTTCGTATCTTATTGGGCTTAGGTGTTCTCCAGGTTGAGCCATCTGAGAAATTGACTTCATCAACGATCAGGTTGTCTTTAATGATTCCTTCGCAAAAGTACGTATAGCGAGATGAATCCATTTTCTCGTCACTCATAGAGCCCGGTTCAATATCGTGCGGAGTTCCATAGATCTGATCTCCGCCCTTTGTATAAAGCCGTAGGGTGTACCCGGTCACTTTCTTAGATGAACGATTTTCGTAACTTGAACGTCAAATTGCGAATTGAAGGATAGTCCTTGTTGAGAGTTGCGTTAAGATCCAAGATCTCAAGCGGACCTGAAGGAGAGTTATGAATAATAATTTCATCCGCATAATCGGCGTTGAGCTCCGCATCTGTTATGTGCATTTTCTCCCAATAGCTATCAATATTTAGCGGTACAAAATACCACTGGCCTTTATCGCGATAGGCGATGAATGATATTTGCCCCTTCTTCTCGCCCGATTCAGTTTTGACCACACCATCACCGCTAATGAACCACCATCATTTTGACATTGGCTGGCTCATAATTTCCGTACTAAACATATAGTCCTTCATCGTAAAGGAAATCATTGGAATGGTTTGCATCTGAGATATTAAACATCTTTTCTGTGCGGGAGTGTATAAGGAAGCGTTCCGTCCTCCTCCGCGCCGATTGCCTAGCATTGACGCTACTACGTCCCACTTACCATCCGCCTGCGCCTGCGTGTAAAGCGACAACCGTGCCTCAAGCGAGTGCTTAAGAGATTCCGGAATCTTACCGGAGAACTGGCCTGCTACAAAGCATGGGCTGCAAAATAGTAAGAGTATAAAGCCATCCAAATTTCGTTTCATGGGCATCATTTCTTCAGCGGCTTCCGCGCAAAGTAATAGAGCGAGAACGCCAGCGCTGCAAAAGCCAGCACCGAAACCCAATCGTGGTAGAGGAAGGTGTGCGGCATGGCGATGGGGTCTTCCTTGCCGAAGGTGGTTTCGTAGAGCTTGAGGCCCACGCCGAGCAGGCCGATGATGCCGCCGGCGGCGATCAGTCCTGAAGCATAAAGCGAGCCGGGCGAAACGTCGCCCTCCGCATCCGCGCCTCCGCCGGCTTTTTGACGGCCGCATCGACCATCCAGCGGACCACGCCTCCGGTAAAGATGGCCAGCGTGGTTCCGATGGAAAGATACGCGCCCACCGCAAACGAAAGCGAGCGAATGCCCAGCAGCTCGACGGCGATCACTAGAAAAACGCCCAGCAGCACCAGTCCCCATGGCAGTTTGCGGCTCAGGATTCCGCTGATGACCGTGGCCATCAGCCGTGCCTGGGGCGCGGCGGCCTTCTCGCTGCCGATGCCGGAGATCCATTGCACCTCAATCTCTCCGGTCTTGGGCGAGTAAAGGTATTTGCCGTCGGCCAGCTCCGGCGAACCGAGCGCGTTCAGCACAATGTACTCGCTCTTGTGGTGGATGGTGGTGGTTTTGTCTGCGCCGACGACCGGAAACTGCTCGTGAGGCCGCTCGGTCATTCCTGGTGTTCGACGCCGGGGTGGGGCGCGGTGAGGTTCCAGGCCTGCGGGGCCGCGCGGAACTCCTGCAAGCCCTGGTTCATCAGCCGGAGGGTGAAGCCGATGGCGACGGTCGAGACCACGATGCCGATGAGGAAGGCGAAGCGCTGCAGTCGCGGCGTAGCTCCGACCAGGAAGCCGGTCTTCAGGTCCTGCGAAGTATCGCCGGCCTCGGCCGATGCGATGCAGACCACGCCGCCGATGGTGATGGCCAGCGCGCCGAAGGCCGGAGCGGTCCAGCCCTCGACCAGGAAGATCGCGCGAGGTGGCCATCAGCGTGGCGATGGTCATGCCGGAGATGGGATTGGCCGAGCTGCCAATCAGCCCCACGATGCGCGAGCTGACGGTGACAAAGAGAAATCCGAAAATGACGATGAGTATGGATGCGGCCAGGTTGGCCCAAACGCTGACCTGTGCTCCCGGAACCGGCTTGAAGACGAGAAAGAAGAACATGAGGATGACGAGCAGGATGGAGCCGACGATGGCCGTGCCCATGGAGAAATCTTTCTCCGTGCGGATGGGTTCGGCCTTGGCCCCCGCGCCGCCGCGCATGTTTTTAAAGCCCGAGCTGAGCGCGTTGACGATGGTCGGCAGCGTCTTGAAGAGCGTAATCAGTCCGGCCGCGGCAACGGCTCCCGCGCCCATGGGACGAATGTAGGTGGACCACAGATCGCTGGGTCCCATCTGCGCGATGGGACTGGTGCCGGGATAAATGGGGTGGCCAGCAGCTCCTTGCCGAAGAAGTAAATCAGCGGCATCAGCACCAGCCAGGAAAATACGCCTCCGGCAAAGATGATGCCCGCGGTCTTGGGTCCGATGATGTAGCCCACGCCCAAATATTCCGGCGTCGCGTCGGCCTTGATGGAAGAGCCTTTGAGTACGTGCTGGGGGCCGAAGTCGGGCTGAAACTCGGGCGTGCCCGGCCACGCGCCGAAGAGATTCTCATTCTGGAAGAAGGTGTAGAGCGCGCCCAGGCCCAGGCCGAAAAAGACGCGGCTGGCAAACGAGCCGCCCTTCTCGCCGGCCATCAGCACGTCGGCGCAGGCCGTGCCCTCAGGGAATTTCAGGTTGCCGTGCTCCTCCACAATCAGCGGCCGCCGCAGCGGCACCATAAACAGCACGCCGAGAAAGCCGCCGATCAGCGCCAGCATGAAGATGCGCGAGTACTCCAGATCGAAGCCCAGAAAAATCAGCGCCGGCAGCGTAAAAATTACGCCCGGCGGCGATCGACTGCCCCGCGTTGCCCGTGGTCTGGACGATGATGTTTTCCAGAATCGAGCTGCGCCCAAACGCGCGCAGAATGCTGATCGACAGCACCGCGATAGGAATGGAAGCGGCCACCGTAAGCCCGGCGCGCAGGCCCACATAAACGGTAACGGCGCCAAAGACGATGCCGAAGAAAGAGCCGAGCAGAACGGCGCGAAGGGTAAACTCCGGACGGTTCTCGCCGGCGGGAACAAAGGGCTGAAAGTCGGGCACGGTTAGCCTCCAAATGCATTAGCGGTCTTGACTGGAATTCTCTGAAGGGGAAGTGTACCAGCGCAAGGCCCAAATGCGACAGAGGCTGCGGCACACTTGGCGAACTGGGCCTCGGCGCGTAAAGTAGCAGGCATCCATCGAATCGCATCTGGACGGAGTTCGCGCATGACCAATCCATCCCTCGTCCCAGAGCCTGCCGGCCGCCTGCTCTCGCTCGACGTGCTGCGCGGCATCACCATCGCCTTCATGATCATGGTGAACAACAACGGCGGCAAGGGTTCCTGGTGGTTTATGAACCATGCCGCGTGGAACGGCCTCACGCCCACTGACCTCGTCTTTCCCACTTTCATGTTTGTCATGGGCGCTTCCATTGTTCTTTCAGTCAACGCGCGTCTGGCTCGCGGCGCCACGCGTGCCCAACTAACCTGGCACACGCTGCGGCGGGCGGGGCTTCTGTTCCTCTTCGGACTTGTGGGCAACGGCTTTCCGTTCTTTCAGGCTGGAGCACCTGCGCGTCTACGGCGTCTTGCAGCGCCTCGCCATCTGCTACCTGGTGGTGGGGTTGTTTTATCTTTGGGACCGCCGCGTGTGGACCAAGATTGCCGCGCTCGTGGCGGTGCTGGCGGGTTATTGGATTTTGGTCCGCTGGGTTCCGGTGCCGGGTGCGGGCCTGCCGGGACGCGATATTCCCTTCCTCGATCCAAACGTCAACATCGTCAACTGGGTTGACCAGCACATGTTCCCCTATCACCTCTACGAAGACTGGACGACCCACAACCTGCGCGATCCCGAAGGGCTGCTGAGCAATATTCCCGCCGTAGGCACGGTGCTGCTCGGCCTGCTCGCCGGGCTGTGGTTGCGCGGGCAAAAGTCGGCGAAGGCCAAAACCCTGGGCCTGGCCGCGGGCGCCAGTGCCTGCCTGGCCACAGGCTACCTCTGGTCGCTCTCCTTTCCTCTGAACAAGAAGATGTGGACCAGTTCTTATGTTCTGGTGGCAGCCGGCTGGTCGCTGGTTGTCTTCACGCTCGCCTATTGGGCTATGGAACAGCACGGCTGGGGCAAAGGCCGCGGCAAGCGCTGGTTCTGGCCATGGCTGGTCCTCGGCTCCAACGCCATTGTGGCCTATATGTTCAGCGAATTGCTGGCCAGCACATTGTGGAACATACACTTTCTCGCGGACGGCCATCAGACCAGCCTGCCGATCTGGATCTTCAACCGCGTCTTCGCGAACATCCCCTCACCCGGCTGGGCCGCTTTTGCCTGGTCAGTCTCTTTCCTTGCGGTTTGCTTCGTTCCCATCTGGCTCCTCTACCGCAAAAAGATCTTTATCAAGGTGTGAGGGAGCCAGAGGCGAGTCGGTCGATGAATAAGCGACCATCCAGAAACTGGTAGTTGGGAAACGCCAGGTGCCCGATCCTTTGCGCATTTTGCGAAGGGTAAGGAAAGGATGTTGAAAGGCCATAAACGCAGCAAAGGCCTGAGCTTCCGCACAGGCCTTTGGAATTGAAATTGCAAAATTTGCACGGCTCCGGCAAGCTAACCCGGCCAGATTCACAAACCTAGCCTGAACCCTTTTGCGCGCTGTGCTTACTTAGGCCTTAGGCTCAACCGGAGGCGCTGGCGGCGGCGCGGGAGCCGCAGTTTGCTGCACAACCGGCGGCGGAGGAGGAGGTGTTGGATCGGTCACTCCCTTGATGCCTTCCCTGAAGCCCTTCAATCCCTCGCCCAGCCCCTTGCCCAACTCCGGGAGCCGTTTGGCGCCGAACAGCAAAAATGCCACCACACCCAACACCACCAAGTGCCATGGCTGAAGTAGATCGCCCATTTTTCATCCTCCGCGCGCCGCGCTTGATCCGGCGCGCATTCTCACCATTTATTGTCGCACAAACCCGTATCCCCGCGCAGAAGCAAGGAACAGGGACTAGGGGCTAGGGACTAGGGACTAGGGACTAGGGACTAGGGAATAGGGAATAGGGAATAGGGAATAGGGAATAGGGAATAGGGAATAGGGAATAGAGCAATGGTCAATGATCGGGCATTTACTAATCCCTAATCCCTGTCTCTTCAATTCACCTGCGCCGGATTGCCCAGCCGTTCCGTCACCATGGCATAGAAGGCGCGCAAATCCTCTTCTTCGCCCACGGTCAGCCGGCGGTAGACCTTCATCAGCGGAAACAGCCGCGAACCGCGCACCTCAACGGCCGGAACCGCAACCGCGCCGCCTGGATACTGGGTCATCTCCCAGCTGCCGGCATAGCGCCGCCGCAGTACCTCGCCCAGGTAGCTGCCCCACAGCCGCACCTCAAAGTCCAGATCAAGCTCGGGACTTTCGCCCACGCGCACCAGGATCTCGTCCAGCCCGTCCACCGATTCCGCAGTAAAGTCCAGCTTCTGCCCGAACTCCTGCTTGCCCAACTCCGCCGCCGATAGCGCGTAACCCTCCATCATCGCTCCCAGATCAGGGAAGGTCGCCGATTCGAGTCGTTTGCGCAGATCGCCAGCGTTAGCCACTCTCCAGAGTACATGCCATTGCCCGAATCGGGGCATGAAGATGGAACCGTTTGCGCGATTTATGGCAGACTGAAAGCAGATGCGGAGGGTTCCCCCGATGAAGACCGTCAAACTTCTTGCCCTTATGCTCGGACTGGCGCTTGCCGCCGGCACGGCCAACTCTGCAAGCCGCGAGATCTATCCAGAACCGGATCAAGCCAAAGCCGATATCGCCGCCGCCCTCAAAACCGCCGCAACTACCCACAAGCGCATCCTGCTCGACTTTGGCGGCAACTGGTGCGGCGACTGCCAGGTGCTGGACCTCTACTTCCATGACCCCGCCAACCGGCCCATTCTTGAAGCCAACTTCGTCCTAGTCCACGTGAACATCGGGCACATGGATGCGAATCTCGACTTAGCTGCGCGTTACCAAGTCCCTCTGCAGCAAAGGTGTTCCCGCACTCGCCGTCCTCAGCGAGAGAGGCAGGCTTCTTTACAGCCAGAAGGGCGGAGAGTTTGAGGCCATGCGCCGCATGCAATCCTCATCCGTAACCCAGTTCCTGGTGCAATGGAAGCCCGTCCAGCCTGGCTGCTCCACCGTGATGGTGAACTGCTGAAAATACACCCTCTATACTTACTTGGAACGGCGCACGAATGCATGAAGTCTCATAGAACTGGTTGCATAAATGACATTGAGGTGATGGAAGGTAGCCCTCAGGGGTTAAAAACCCTGATTATTCCTGCCAATTTCGGCACGACTGAAGTCGTGCCCTGACACAAAACCGGTTTATGCAACCAGTTCCAGGTAGAAGAACTGTCTGCGGATGAGCAAAGTGGATTGAATGGAGCAGCGGTGGATAAAAAGAGCAACATTTACAAATTGGCCTGGTAGGAGGCGCGGCGCTGTCTCGGGAGGGCCTAATCAGCCTCCGTTCACGCCTGCCGCGCCTTCCACAGCAAATAAAGCCCCCATGCCGCCAGCGTGCAGTTGTCGCGGACCTGTCCGTTGAGCATCATCTGCTCGAATTCCTCGACGGGGACGGAGCGGATAACAAGGTCGTGCTCCTCGGGATCGGGGTCTTTTTCGGTTTGCGTCAAGCCGGTGGCCAGAAAAACGTGCTGCTTTTGTTTGACGAAACCGTAGGCGACCCAGAGAGTTCCCAGGTGAGTCATTTGGGCCGCTTGCAGGCCCATCTCTTCCTTCAGTTCGCCGCGCGCCAGTTCCTCCGGCGATTCTATCTCCATCTCCCAACCGCCCTGGGGCAGTTCCACCGCCCGCTCCTGGATGGTGTAGCGGAACTGCTCCACCAGCCACACGCGGCCCTGGTCGATGGGCAGGATGATGGCGGCATCGTCCTTCTCCACCACGCCGTAGATGCCCATTTCGCCGTTGGAGCGAAGAATCTCGTCTTCCCGCAGGCTCATCCAGTGGTTGCGATATACCTCGCGGCTGGAGAGGGTGGTGATGGTGCGGTAGTCGCCTGAATTCATTGAATCCCCTTTGCGCTGGGTGGATTGATCGCACAAATTCTGAAAGTGCGCGGCTTTATCTGAGCCGATCGCAACAGAAAGCCCATCATAGACGGCGCGGCAACACGCATCGATGAAAAGCCGTATTATTCTTCGCGCAGCCGGTACTTGCGCAGCCGCCCCACCAGCGAAGCCGGCCCGCTAACCACCAGCCGCACCAGATTGCCTTCATACTCCCTGCTATGCACGACCATCCCCGCCTCAATCGCAGCCAGCACCGCGCCCTCCTGCTGCGGAACCCGCAGCTCCGCCTCGATCACCGGGTCGGAGTGCAGTGCACGATCAATCGCCGCGAGCAGCGCATCCATCCCCTCGCCGGTGCGCGCTGAGACGGCTACTTCGTTGCCGGCCTGAGACCGCGCCAGCAGCCCATCCCGCTCATGCTCACCGAGCAGGTCGATCTTGTTCAGCACTTCAATGCGCGGCTTGGCCAGTACCTCCAGCTCGCCCAGAACCTTTTCGACCTGAGCTTTCTGGTCTTCGCCGTAAGTGGATGCGGCGTCGCGAACGTGCAGCAGCACCTCGGCCTGCGCCACCTCTTCCAGAGTGGCGCGGAAACTGGTGACCAGCGTATGCGGCAGGTTGCGGATGAAGCCGACCGTATCGGAGAGCAGCACTTTGCGGCGGCTGGGCAGCTCGATGGCGCGAAGTTTCGGATCGAGCGTGGCGAACATGCGCGACGATTGCAGCACCCCGGCGCCGGTCAGGCAGTTGAAGAGCGTGCTTTTGCCGGCGTTGGTATAACCCACCAGGGCCACCGTGGGCACAGGCACCGACTCGCGGCGCTGGCGCTGCTGCTTGCGCACCCGGCGCACTGCCTCCAAATCCAGCTTCAACTTGTCGATGCGGCGCTGAATCTGCCGCCGGTCGGTCTCCAGCTTGGTTTCGCCGGGGCCGCGGGTACCGATGCCGCCGCCCAACTGGGACATCGACTTGCCCTTGCCGGCCAGCCGCGGCAGCATGTACTCAAGCTGCGCCAACTCCACCTGCAACTGACCCTCGCGAGTGCGTGCGTGGCGGGCAAAAATGTCCAGGATCAACTGCGTGCGGTCCAGCACGCGGCAGGGAAGCGCAGCCTCAAGATTGCGCAATTGCGTGGGCGAGAGGTCGTGGTCGAAGAGCACCAGATCGGCCTGGGTTGAAGCGGCTACCGCGGCAATCTCCTCCACCTTGCCGGAGCCGATCAGACGTTGCCGGATCGGGCCGGGAGCGATGCTGCAGCAACTCGGCAGCCACCACGCCGCCGGCGCTCGACACCAGCTCGCGAAATTCGGCCAGTGATTCCTCTGCGTCCAAGCCAGGCAAGGCCTGGGAGAAGATGCTTGAGTGAAGGTTTGTCAGACGTGGAGGATTCCTGCGCATGTTCTTCCATGCGCACCTGAGCCGCCCGCGCACCCGCCACGCCGGCACGGTTGCGGCTCGAGCGGACCCCAAGGTCCACTCCCACCAGGACCGCGCGTTCCGGCTTGCTACCCGTTCCGCCGGTCCTGCTCTGCTCCACTGCCAATCGAGGCCGCTCCCGCCTGCTATCCCTGCTCCGCAGTCAGAGGAGACGCCGACGGCATGCTGACTGAAGCCGGACCAATGCCGGTTGGCCATCGCACTCGGACGATGCTCGGTATGCATCACGCCCCGGTTGCTCACCACGGTCGATATGGCGTGTTTGAAAATCAACTGCTCCTGGCTATTGTTTTCCAGCAGCACGGAATACTTGTCGAAGGACCGGATCTTTCCGGTCAGCTTGACGCCGCTGACAAGATAAATGGTGATCGGGGTCTTGTCTTTGCGGATGGTGTTCAGAAACGTGTCCTGAATATTTTGTGCCGGCTTGTTCTCCATATGCCGATCTCCTGCTCTCTTCTGGTTAGATGCAACCGAACTGCACGTGCATGAAAGAAAATGTGCGGGCACGGCTCCGGAAGCCCCGGAATCGCAAGTTCCCGCAATCAGACAACATTACCGCGAATGACCATCTTTTTCAACTCCAGTTCACCGTAAAGTTATGTCTGGAGTAAGTTTGCGTCATCCGACAAATGGCGCGATCCACCCATTCCTGCTGGTAAAATGATGGGGTGAAAGAGACGCCGACCCCACAGCGCGCATCCGCTCAAACCTCCTCGCCGGTCCCTACCCCGTGCCCATGCTGGATCTGAAGCGCCAGTACAGTCCGCTCCACCGGGAGTTGGTGGATGCGGTTGCGGCTGTGCTTGAGACGCAGCAGTTCATCCTTGGCGAGCCGGTAGCCGCCTTCGAGCGCGCCGCTGAGAAACAATTGGGCGTGGCCCACGCACTGGGCTGTTCCTCGGGCACCGATGCCCTGTGGCTGGCGCTGGCTGCCGCCGGAGTGGGTTCACCACCTCATGAACCAGGACCCGTTCGTGGGGACCCCGGTCCAGGCATGGCCGTCGTCACCAGCCCCTTCAGCTTCTTCGCCTCTGTCAGTGCCATTCTCCGCGCCGGGGCCACCCCGGTGCTGTCCGATATTGAGCCCTCCACCTTCAACCTGGACCCAGCTGCCGTGGAAACAGTTCTCGATGGTCCGCGAGGCGCAGCCGTTCGCGCCATCCTGCCCGTCCATCTTTATGGCCAGTGCTGCCGATGGGACGGCTTTTGCCCGCCTGGGGCAAAAGCGCGGCCTGAAAATCGTTGAAGACGCCGCCCAGGCCTGGGGCGCCGAATGGGAAGGCAAAAAGGCAGGCGGCTTGGGCGATATAGCCGCCTTCAGCTTTTATCCCACCAAGAACCTGAGCGCCGCGGGCGACGCCGGCATGGTGACTACCAATTCCGACGAACTAGCCGAGCGGGTAAAGATGCTTCGCCAGCACGGCATGCGTCGCCGCTACTACCACGACGAGCTGGGCTGGAACGCGCGCATGGACGGCTTCCAGGGCGCCATTCTCAATGTCAAGCTCAAGTACATCGCCGGCTGGAACCAAGCGCGGCGCACGGTGGCCCGACGCTATCACGCTTTGTTTCATGCAGCGGGACTGGTTGAGGCCGGACCCTATCCAACCCACGGCGTCGTCCTGCCGCACGAGGTTCCCGGCAGCCATCACGTCTGGCACCAGTACGTGATCCGCACCACCCGGCGCGATACCTTGCGCGAATTCCTCACCAGCCGCAAGATCGGCTCGGAGATTTACTATCCCGTCCCGCTCCACATGCAGGATGCTCTCAAAAGTCTCGGTTACGCCGAAGGCAGCTTTCCTGAGGCTGAACGCGCCGCCCGTGAAGTTCTGGCCCTGCCCATCTTCCCCGAGTTGCGCGAAGACGAGCAGCAGACGGTGGTCAGCGCCATCGCAGAGTTCCTCAGCTGAGCAGAAAATCAGAATCTCGCCTACCGCAGTTTTTTGCGACATTTGTGCTTCGCGAAGGAAATCAGCGCAACTGTTCCGTAATTTTCTCGTCTACGCCTGTACGGGAACTTGCGGGCAGGCGCCCATTCCGCCCACTTTGCACGATCCTGAATTGCAGTCCGAAGACCTATCGAGAGGCAATTATGTTCAGGCGCAACATACTCTATGGATTGTCGTGCCGGCAGTCTGCTGCTTTCATCTTATTTTTTGCAGCGTGCTTTCTTCAAACGGGCTGCGGCAACGTCTCAGGTTCCAGCACATCTACCCCTCCGGCACAGGTTCCCACCAGCATCTCACTCGCGCCTCCCTCTGCCGTCAACTATCTCGGCCTTCCGCTCCCTGCCATCACTGTCTCCATCCTCGATCAATCAGGCAATCTCGACACCACGGCCACGGGCAGTGTCACCCTGGTGCTGAGCGCGAATCCCGTCGCCGCAACGCTCTCCGGATCGCTTCAACAAACCGCGGAAAACGGCGCCGCCACCTTCTCTGATCTCACTCTGGACTATCCCGGCGCGGGTTACACTCTCACCGCCTCCTATACCAATCTTCCCAGCGTGACCTCCGCGCCCTTCACGGTTCTGGCCAGTCACTCAAACCTGCTCTCCATCAGTGACGAGGCCACCACGCCCAGCAATTGGGGATCGCACGCCAGCGCCAGCTTCCCGGTCGCGGCATCCACCACCGGAGATCTTGTCTTATCCAGCCTTGAGTCTCAGCTCAACAATCAGACTTTGATTCCCTGGGCGCAGCAGCCGCAGGATATCCTCTCCTACTCCAATCTCGGCAATATGCCTTACACTGTGGCTGTCTCCTCCGAGCAACAGTCCGGTCCCACGCAGGTTTCCACATTGACCTGGGTAGATTGCGCCAACACGGACACAGCCACCAGCCAGCCCATGCCGTCCACCAGCTCCACCTGTGCCGGGTTAACGATTCCTGAAAGCCTGGCCAACGGCAAATTCGCCGGATTCGCTGACCCAACCATACGCAAGGACCCAGCCACGGGGCTGGTCTGGCTCGGATACTCCTGGCCCAATACATGGAACCCCAACACCAGCAACGCCGTCCAGGTAGTCGACCTTCATCTCACCTCCAGCTCTGACAACGGCGTCACCTGGAGCACCCCGACCGATCTATGGCAGACCCAGCAAACCACCGACCCATCCAACAGCAATCCAGCCTACACATCCAACGAGATTCTCAATATCCTTCCGGGGCAGGTGACCGGCCAGAGCAGCGAAACCTGGTTCAGCGTGCATTTGAACTACTACGTCGACCAGGGCAGCACCATCGTTGACAGCCTGGTGCCGCACAGCACCATGGTCCTGAACTGGGCCACAACGCCCACAGCATTAGGCAGCGCGCCTGCCGCGCAAACCGTGCGCTTCGCTGCCGCGGGGCTCGCCTCGGGCATTCCTTACGACGTGAATCTGACCACTCTCGATCCCTCGCTCGCCAACTGTCAGCAATGGGCAGAGCCGGCGCTCCACATGACGAGCGGCAATCTCTATATGGTTCTAATGTGCAAGTACGGCACTTCGCCCGCCCAAATGTTGCCCGACCACAACTTCTATGGCGTCTTTGAAACCACTCCCGATCTCTCTGTCTCCCCGTCTGCCTGGATGTGGCAATATAACGGCCAGCTTGCGGGAACTGCCGACGCCGCCCTTCTTGAAGGCCATCAATTCTTCTACGAACTTGACCTGGCCACCCGCGCCGACGGCACCCTGGTCGCAGTCGTTTCCCCCGCCGACGACCTGCCCGATCCCAGCGATCCTTCAACCTCAATTCAATACACCTATGGCTGTCGCGCGCTGCTGGTGAAAGGTCTCGATAAAGGCAACATCGGCATGGCGCTGGATGCCAATGGCCAGCTCGAGGTGCTTGCCAGTATTACTGCTTCCGATGACGGCCCCGCCAACGGCGATTCCGCTTCCGGAGCCTGCGCCTATGAGCCTCTGGCGAGCAATGGAATCGTATTCGTTCGCGCCTACAGTTCCGACACGCGCTTCCCAGGCCTGGGTTACTACATCAACCTATTCAATACCTACGTCATGCCTTGAGATGTTCTCCCCATAAGCAATTCTTCTCTCTTCCCCGCGCAGCCGGGAGGATACACCTGACAATTTCCATGAAGCCGTTGGCGCCGAATCGTTATCCTAATAGACATGCATAAACAGGTTTCTTCCATCCAGTCTCACGCCGACCGCAGTCAACTTCTCCCCAATTTTCTGATTTCAGGCCGGAGGCTTTTGCTCTTGGCCTTAGTGCTCGCGCCCGCAGCCTGGCAAGCCCGCGCTCAGGCCCACAACACACCCCCCGGCAAGACCAAAGACACCCTTACGCTCAGTGACGGTGAACAACTCATTGGCAAGCTGGTCAAAGTCAAAGCCGGCGCTGTCACCTTCCATAGCGACATCCTCGGCGACATGACAATCCCGCTCGCAAAAGTTAAAACACTTCACGCCGGCCAGTTCGCCGTCATAAAAAAGGATCAGCACGTGACCCGGAAAACAGCCCGGCAACAAGTCCCTGTGGGCACAATTGCAATCGAGAACGATATCGTACACGTATCTCCGTCCCAGCGGCGAAGAGAAAGATCTCCCGGCAAAACACGTAAACTCTCTCGTCGACGCCGCCAGCTTCAATAAAGATCTGAAAGACAATCGAAGCTTCTTCCACGGCTGGACCGGTCCCATCACCGTAGGCGCCAGTATGGTAGAGAGCACGAACAGTGCCCAGACCTATACCGGCTCCGTCGCCCTGGTGCGCGCCATTCCCACAAGCTACTGGCTGCCCTCCGCCAGCAAAACCATCCTCAACCTCAGCGGAACGTACGGCCTGGCCAGAGACGCCCAGATCGTCTCTGACGATACCGTCCTGCAGCCCGCCTCCGTTACCAAAACCGACATTCTGCATGGCGGAGCCGAGTACGACAAATATGTATCTCCGACATTTTTTGCACTAGTGAATGCCAGCGCCGATCACAACTTCGGAAGCGGTTTGCAATTACAGCAGGCTTACGGCGGCGGCCTCGGCTGGAGCGTGCTCAACAACCCCAAGAGCAACCTTGACCTGAAAGCGGCAATGCAGTTTGAACAGCAGCAGTTTTACAACGGTTCCTCCAGCCGGTTCGGAACTCCCACGGATAACCTGGCCAGCGCCGCGCTGTACTGAAACCTTCAAGCGCAACCTGGCTCACAGCATCAAGATTCAACCAATACATTACCCTGACGCCGACATTCAACATTGCTCAGGCTTACTCCGCCGTGGCCAATGCGAGCCTCTTCTTTCCCGCCTACAAGAAGATCAACTTCACGCTTTCATCCACTGACAACTACCTGGGCGACCCGCCCGCGGGCTACCAGCGCAACGCCTTCCAGTTCACCGCCGGCATTAGCTATGTTGTCAAGTAGTGACTCTCTCCCGCGTATCTCGCGTGCGGAGCGAATCGCCGCCTGGCTATGCCGTAGAATCCATAGTGTATGAAGTGTCCCTATTGCGGTTTCGGGCAGGACCGGGTCGTCGACTCGCGCGAAAGCAAAGAGGCCGACTCCATCCGCCGCCGGCGCGAGTGCGAGAAGTGCGAGCGCCGCTTCACCACCTACGAGCGCATCGACGAGATCCCCTACATGGTGGTGAAGAAAGACGGCCGCCGCGAGCGCTTCGACCGCCAGAAGGTGCTCAGCGGCCTGCTCCGCGCCTGCGAAAAACGGCCCGTTCCGTCCAGCAAACTTGAGGCCATCGTCGACGCCACGGAGAGTTTTCTCGTCGATGCCCCGGAGCGCGAGCGCACCACAGCCGAAGTCGGCGAGTTGATCATGGAGCATCTCAAAGGCCTGGATACAGTCGCCTACATTCGCTTCGCATCGGTCTACCGGGACTTCAAAGATGTGCGCGAATTCAAGGAAGAGCTGGAAGGGCTGCTGGGCGGACGCAGCGCCGGCAAAACGAAGAAATAGCATCTAACTCTAAATGAGGAGGCTAATGACAGAATCAAAGACGCACAAAGTAACTCTCATCCCCGGCGACGGCATCGGCCCTGAAGTGACGCAGGCCGTCGTTCGCATCCTTGAAGCTACCGGCGTCAAATTCGATTGGGATCGCTACGCCGCCGGAGCCGAGGCCTTTGAAATCTACGGCGAATATATTCCCGCCGCGCTCTACGCATCCATCGAGAGCAACCGCGTGGCCTTGAAGGGGCCGGTCACCACCCCCATCGGCGGCGGCTTCAAGAGCATCAACGTCACCCTGCGCAAAAGGTTCGATCTCTTCGCCAACTTCCGCCCCATCCGCAACCTGCCTGGCCTGGAAACGCACTGGCCCGGCGTGGACCTGATCATCGTGCGCGAAAACACCGAGGGCGAGTACGTGGGCCTGGAGCACGAGGTCGTTCCCGGCGTGGTGGAAGCCATCAAGGTCATCACCGAAAAAGGCTCCACGCGCATCGCCAAATTCGCCTTCGAATACGCCCGCAAGCACGGCCGCAAAAAGATTCACTCCATCCACAAAGCCAACATCATGAAGCTCTCCGACGGTTTGTTTCTGCGTTGCGCGCGCAAGGTGGCGGAGGAATTTCCCGACATCCTCTATGCCGAGCACCTCATCGACAACACCTGCATGCAGATGGTGATGAATCCCTGGCAATACGACACGCTGCTGCTTGAAAATCTCTACGGCGATATCGTCAGCGACCTCTGCGCCGGTCTTGTCGGCGGCCTGGGCCTGGTGCCCGGAGCCAACCTCGGCCTGGAGTGCGCCATCTTTGAGGCTGTGCACGGTTCGGCTCCGGACATTGCCGGCAAAGATGTGGCCAACCCCACGGCGCTGCTGCAATCCGCCATCCTGATGCTGCGCCACCTGGACGAGATGGCCGCCGCGGACAAAGTGCAGAAGGCTCTGGAGGCGGTTTATGCCGAGCGCAAGACCCTCACCCGCGACGTAGGCGGCAACGGCCGGAACCACCCAGTTTGCGGATGCGGTGCTGGAGGCCATGGGATAAGACCGGCGGGCCGCGAATCAGAGAAGCTGGACGGCGAGTCTGGCGGAGCTTGGAGGATCGGCGATGAAAGCATTGGTCAAGAGCAAGGCGGAGCGGGGCTTGTGGCTCGAAGAGATTCCGGAGCCGGCCGTCGGAATCAACGACGTGCTGGTGCGCGTGCACAAGACGGGAATCTGCGGCACCGATGTTCACATCTACCAGTGGGACGAGTGGGCGCAAAAAACGATTCCCGTGCCCATGGCCATCGGGCATGAGTTTGTAGGCGAGATTGTTGCCGTGGGTTCGAACGTCAACGACTTTTTCCCCGGCGATATCGTCAGCGGCGAAGGGCATCTGGTCTGCGGGCGCTGCCGCAACTGCCTTGCCGGAAGACGCCATCTCTGCGCTTATGCGCAAGGCGTGGGCGTGAATCGTCCCGGCGCGTTTGCCGAATTGATCTCGCTGCCCATGACCAATATCTGGCGGCATCACGCCGGCATCGACCATGAGGTCGCGGCCATCTTCGATCCCTTCGGCAACGCGGTGCATACGGCGCTTTCGTTTCCGGTGCTGGGAGAAGACGTTCTCATCACCGGCGCGGGACCGATCGGGCTGATGGCGATTCCGGTGGCGAGGTATGCGGGAGCGCGTCACGTGGTGGTGACGGATCTGAATCCCTTCCGCCTGGAACTGGCGCGCAAGATGGGCGCAACGCTGGCCGTGAACACAGCCGAGACGCCGCTGGCCGCGGTGCAGAAACAGCTGGGCATGGTGGAAGGCTTCGATGTGGGTCTCGAAATGTCAGGCAGCACGCGGGCGTTCCGGGAGTTGATTGACAACATGTGCCACGGAGGAAAGATTGCCGTTCTGGGCATTCCGGCGAAAGAGACTTCGCTGGATTTCCGCAAGGTGATCTTCAATATGCTCACCATCAAGGGCATCTACGGGCGCGAGATGTACGAGACCTGGTACATGATGTCGGTGATGATGCAGGCGGGAGTGAATATCTCTCCGGTCATTACGCATCGCTTTGACTACACCGATTTCGAACAGGGCTTTGAGGCAATGATCTCCGGGCAGGCGGGCAAGGTGCTGCTGGATTGGACGAGCCTGCACAAATAGTTCCGCTGACGCGCGCAGGGTGATAGCGCGGGAAAGGGAATTTATGTACGGCAAGATGCAGGAGTTTCTGCGCGACAAGATCGCCGGGATAGAAAGCGCGGGCCTATACAAGCGGGAGCGAGTGATCGTCGGGCCGCAGCAGGCCAGGGTTTCCGTCGCCGGCGGCGCACCGGTGCTGAACCTGTGCGCGAACAATTATCTGGGCCTCGCCAATCATCCCGCGGTCATTGCCGAGGCGCAGCAGGCTCTGGAGGAGTGGGGCTACGGCCTGGCCAGCGTGCGCTTTATCTGCGGCACGCAGATGCTTCACAAGCAGCTTGAAAAACGGCTCAGCGAGTTTCTCGGCACCGAGGACACCATTCTCTACAGCTCCTGTTTCGATGCCAATGGCGGCCTGTTTGAAACGCTGCTCGATGAAGAGGACGCTGTCATCTCCGACGAGCTGAACCACGCCAGCATCATCGACGGCATCCGGCTGTCGAAGGCGGCGCGTTTCCGCTATCGCAACGGCGATATGGACGATCTTGAATCGAAATTGAAAGAGTCCGCATCGGCGCGTCATCGCCTCATCGCCACCGACGGCGTCTTTTCGATGGATGGCTACATCGCCAAGCTCGACAAAATCTGCGACCTGGCCGAGAAGTACGATGCGATGGTGATGGTGGACGACTCGCACGCGGTGGGCTTTATGGGCGAGCACGGGCGCGGCACGCCGGAGCATTGCGGTGTTGAGGGCCGCGTGGATATCATCACCGGCACGCTGGGCAAGGCACTGGGCGGAGCCAGCGGCGGTTACACAAGCGGACGCAAAGAGATTGTGGAGTTGCTGCGCCAGCGTTCGCGGCCCTATCTTTTCTCGAACTCCGTCGCGCCGCCGATCGTCGCGGCATCGCTGAAGGTTCTCGAGTTACTCACGGAGTCAGCCGATTTGCGCAAGCAGTTACAAGAGAACACGATCTTCTTTCGCCGAGCGGATGAGCGAAGCAGGCTTCAACATTCTGCCCGGCGAGCATCCCATTGTGCCGGTCATGCTGGGCGATCCTGTTGTGGCTTCGCGCATGGCGGAGCTGCTGCTGGCCAAAGGCGTTTACGTGGTTGCGTTTTCCTACCCCGTGGTGCCGCAGGGCAAGGCGCGCATCCGCACGCAGATTTCCGCCGCACACTCCCGCGCAGACCTCGAATTCGCGCTGGCGAAGTTTGTTGAAGCCAAGGAGGAGTTGGGAGTTTGACGCTGTGCAGGCAGCGATAGTGTAGGTTTCAGGCGATCAACATCGTCCCCAATCCAGCGCCGCGCCGAAAACGAAGGTCGCTGCCTTGCTGCGGAAATATAACGCTGTCCAAATCCCTGGTCTGCGACATCAGACACGTTGCAGAGAACAGCGTTCTGCCCTCCGCGGCCTCGACCATGATCCAAATTGGCAGCCGGCAGAGCGTAAATCGGCCCCTAACCTCCCGTGCGCAATTTCAGTGCCGTGCCCGTTTTCCTGTACACTGGAGTATCTAAGGACATGAAAACCAAGCATCCAATTGGCATCCTGGGCGCGACCGGAATGGTCGGCCAACGTTTCATTCAGCTCCTTGAACACCACCCGTGGTTCGAGATCGCCTGGCTTGCAGCCAGCGACCGCTCCAGCGGCAAAACCTATGGCAAGGCCGCCAAGTGGCGCCTCGACACGCCCCTGCCCGACCGCATCGCAAAGATGACCGTCGCCCCGGCCGATCCCGCGGGCGCGCCGAAGATTATTTTTGCCGCGCTCGACGCCGCTATTGCCCACGAGCTGGAGCCAAAGTTTGCCGCGGCCGGCTGTGCCGTGGTCTCGAATTCCAGCGCCTTCCGCATGACCGCCAATGTGCCCCTGGTCATACCGGAGATCAATGCCGATCACCTGCACCTGATCGAGGAACAGCCCTCGCGCAAGCAGTCGGGCGGCTATATGGTCACCAACCCCAACTGCTCCACCATCGGCCTGGTGATGGCGCTTAAGCCCATCGAGGAGCGCTTCGGCATTGAGCAGATCTTTGTGACCACCATGCAGGCCGTCTCCGGAGCTGGTTACCCCGGCGTGCCCTCGATGGATATTCTCGGCAACGTGGTTCCCTATATCGGCAGCGAAGAAGAGAAGATGGAGGCCGAAACTCTGAAGCTGCTGGGCAAACTTGAAGGCCATGCAGTCACGCCTCTGAAGGCCCGCATCACCGCCCATTGCAATCGCGTGGCGGTCGAGGACGGCCACACGGAAAGCGTTAGCCTCAAGCTGGGCAGGCCGGCCACGCGCGATGAAATTCTGGCTGCCTGGGCGGAGTTTCGTCCCCTGGCGGGTCAGGGATTGCCGACCGCTCCCGAGCAGCCCGTTCAGTGGGTTCCGCAGGACGATCGACCGCAACCCCGACTGGACCGCAATCGCGGCAATGGCATGGCAGTGACCGTAGGCCGGCTGCGCCCCTGCGGCGTGCTCGACTGGAAGTTTACGGCGCTCTCGCACAACACCATTCGCGGCGCCGCCGGCGCGGCCATCTTGAACGCCGAACTGCTGGCCAGCCTGGGCAAACTCGGCTGAACTTCTAGCTGGAATTTGGAAGCAAATGACTGTGGACTAAGAGCGTGATCAACTTCTGGAGGCAAACGGCTAGTAATAACGGAGCTGGCAGCTAGAGACTAGAAGCTAGCAGCTTTCTAAAGGGAAGATTCGCATGAGCCTGGTGGTGATGAAATTTGGCGGCACGTCGGTCGAGGACCCGGCGGCCATTGGCCGTACCGCGGCAATCGTCGCCGGGCGCGTAGCTTTGGG
This sequence comes from uncultured Acidobacteriaceae bacterium, assembly GCA_963724755.1. GTDB lineage: Bacteria > Acidobacteriota > Terriglobia > Terriglobales > Acidobacteriaceae > Telmatobacter. Next base: position 1,518 of record CAVRVZ010000006.1, on the reverse strand, counting down.
CAAGAGCCCGGTAGTCGTAGTCAGCGCCATGGCCAAGGTGACCGACCAGTTGCTGCGCGCCGCCGCGGCAGCCTCCACGGGCGACCGCACGGGAGCGCTGGCCATCAGTTCGCGCCTTCGCGTGCGGCCATCGCGACACGGCCGCCGATCTGGTCAAAAACAATGCCGCCATCGCCGCTCTAATCACGTCGATCGACGAAAAATTCGACTTGCTCGATGAAATTCTCCGCGGCCTGGCGGCCATCCACGAACTCACCCCGCGCATCTCCGACCTGATCGTCAGCTACGGCGAGCGCATCTCCAGCCGCATCGTCGCCGCGGCCTTCAGCGAGCGCGGCATCGACGCCGCCCATGTGGACGCGCGCGATGTCATCATCACCGACTCGCAATTCCAGAAGGCCGTTCCGCAGGACGCTCTCATCGATAAGCGCGCCCAGGAAAAGCTGCTCCCGCTCATCGCGCAGGGCAAGGTGCCGGTCATGGGCGGCTTCATCGCCTCCAACGAAGCCGGCATCACCACCACCCTGGGCCGCGGCGGTTCCGACTTTACCGGCGCGCTCATCGGCGGCGCGCTCACCGCTGAGGCCATCGAGATCTGGACCGACGTGGACGGCATCATGACCGCCGACCCCCGCGTCTGCCCCGATGCTCTGCGCGTCAAAGTCATCAGCTTTGAGGAAGCGGCCGAGCTGGCCTACTTCGGCGCCAAGGTTCTGCATCCGGCCACCATCCTGCCGGCCGTCAAAAAGAATATTCCCGTCCTGGTGCTCAACAGCCGCAACGCCGCCTGCGAAGGCACGCGCATCATCTCGCTCGCCCCGCATTGCAAGAGCCCCTTCAAATCCATCGCCGTCAAAAAGAGGCTCAGCATCATCGACGTGGTGGCCAGCCGCATGCTGATGACTCACGGCTATCTGAAGGAAATCTTCTCCATTTTCGACCAGCACCACTGCGCCGTCGATATGGTTTCCACCTCGAGGTCTCCGTCTCGCTCACCGTGGACTCGAACGACAACCTGCCCGCCATCGCCGCCGACCTCAGCAAACTGGCCGACGTGAAATACGAAGGGCGCAAGGCGCTCATCTGCATGGTCGGCGAAGATATCCGCGGCAAGAACGGCATGGCCGCCCAGGTCTTCAACGCCATCCGTCACGTCAACGTGCGCATGATCTCGCAAGGCGCCAGCGAAATCAACATGAGTTTCATGATCGAAGAAGACGACGCCGACGAAGCCCTGCGCTCACTGCACGCACGTTTTTTCAGGATCCAGACCCCGCGATCTTCGACGTAGAAGCACGCAAGCCTTTAACAGCTTCTAGCCACTAGCTACTGGCTTTTTTGTGGAAAGCGGTTGCCCCAGGTCTTGTCCGCCGCGGCGGAGAGACTTGGGAGAGCTCAATACCTGGGTGCCCAACCTGTGAGCCGGGGTACCCTATGGGTCGTGCACCGTGTTTTTGTTTTTGCGGCTAGGTTGGGAAACAACAAAAGTTTTCTCTGGATCGTTCTTGAGCTAGCAGC
>CAVRVZ010000005.1:0-348961 GCA_963724755.1 uncultured Acidobacteriaceae bacterium | reverse complement strand
TCTTGGTGATGAAGCTGAAACTGCGGTCGGCGTAAACCGTGATGACGACCGGAATAACCAGCCCTTCCATCTCCTTGTTCTGCGTCTTTGCGTTGAACTGCTTGCAGAACTCCATGATGTTGACCTGCGCCTGGCCCAGCGCGGGACCAACCGGCGGCGCCGGCGTGGCCTTCGCGGCCACGATCTGCAGCTTGACGTAGCCGGTAATTTTCTTCGGAGGTGCCATTTTGATTCCTTCGGAACCAGCTATTAGCTCCTAGCTTTTAGCTATTAGCTGGATCTTCTCTCGTTCAAATTTTGGTGTTGCCGCCTCAAGCGTTCGCTCTCAACCGGCGCCCGCCAGGTGGGCCGAACCGGCTAGAAGCTGAAAGCTAATAGCTAAAAGCTGCAACTACTCAATCTTTTCCACCTTGCCAAACTCCAGTTCCACCGGCGTCGAGCGCCCGAAGATGGTCACCATGACCTTCAGCGTCTCGCGATCTTCGTTGATCTCGTCCACTACGCCGTTGAAGTTGGCAAACGGCCCGTCGGTAATCCGGACCTGCTCGTTCTTCTCAAACTTGATCTTCAGCCGCGGCTTGTCCTTGGCCGTCTCGCTGCGGAAGAGAATCGAACTGACCTCTTCTTCGCTCAGCGCCACCGGCTTGTCGCCCGTGCCCAGAAATCCCGTCACCTTGGGCGTATCCTTCAGCACGTGCCAGAGATTGTTGTCCAGCTCCATCTCCACCAGCACGTAGCCGGGCAAAAATACCCGCTCCACGGTGCGCTTCTTGCCGTTCACAATCTCCGTCACCGGCTCGGTGGGAATCATCACCCGCCCCACCTTGTCCTTCAGCCCGAAGGCCTCCACGCGGCTCTCAATCGACTCGCGCACCTTGCGCTCAAAGCCCGAGTAGGCGTGCAGGATATACCACCTGAAGCGCTCGTTGCGCTCCGCCGGGGGCTGAGCTTGCGTCTCCGCCTGGGACTCGGGTTGAGTCTCCGCCATGTTCCGCTGGGTCTCCGGCCTGGGCTCCAACTGCTCGACGGGTTGTTCTAACTCATCTGCCATCGTGTTCTCGTTTCGCGTCTGCACTTAGCGCTGCAATCCGCTCAGCCTGCTCAACAAACTACCCAGGCCGAGGCCGAAGATCCAGTCCGCAACAAAGAAAAACAACCCGAAGAGGAAGACCGCCATCAGCACCACCGTCGTGGTTGCCTGCACTTCCTTGAGCGAGGGCGTTACCACCTTGCGCATCTCCCCCCGGACATTGCTCAGGAATTGCGTGAAATCCTTCCACGTGTCAATTGCCTTGTTCAGGGGATTGCCCATGCCATTCGACGACTGCCGTTTGACCAACGCCGGCCTTTTCTGACCTCGGCTCGTCGTCCCCGTTTACCATTGCTGCTTTTGTTGACATGCCTTCATTCCTTCGCGCCCGGCATCGAGCCATGCGCATCCCTACTTAATACTGGCAGGGGCGGAGGGATTCGAACCCCCAAGTTCGGTTTTGGAGACCGACAGTTTAGCCGTTGAGCTTACGCCCCTAAAACAGGGGTCAGGGTTAGGGGTCAGTGGTTAGTTCTTTAGCGCTTCGAGCTGCATTGCACTTACCCCGGCGTCTCATTACTGATCCCTGATCCCTGATCCCTGATCCCTGTCTTACTTCGTTTCCTTATGCGGCTGGTGCTTGCGGCAGCGGTTACAGAACTTCTTGAACTCCAGACGGCCCGTGGTCGTCTTTTTGTTCTTCGTAGTCGAGTAATTCCGCTCCTTGCACTCAGCGCACTGCAACGTAACAATTTCCCGCATTCTCAAATCCTTTCAGTGGTCAGTGTTCAGAGATCAGTCGTCAGCTCCAAAACGTCGCGCTGCAGGCCGCATACTATTCACCTGCCAGATCTTGTCACTGACATCTGCCCAACTGACCACTGTTCGCTGTTACTTCACAATCTCTGAAACCGTTCCCGCGCCCACCGTGCGTCCGCCTTCGCGGATGGCAAAGCGCAATCCCTTTTCCAGAGCCACCGGCGTAATCAGCTCCACCTCAAGCTGCACGTTGTCGCCCGGCATCACCATCTCCACGCCTTCCGGCAACTGCGCCACCCCCGTCACGTCCGTCGTGCGGAAGTAGAACTGCGGCCGGTAGCCCTTGAAGAACGGTGTGTGACGCCCGCCTTCTTCCTTGCTCAGCACGTAAACTTCGCCCTTGAAAACCGTGTGCGGCGTGATCGATCCCGGCTTCGCCAGAACCATCCCGCGCTCCACGTCTTCTTTGGGAATGCCGCGCAGCAGAATGCCCGCATTGTCGCCCGCCAGGCCCTCGTCCAACTGCTTCTTGAACATTTCCACGCCCGTGCAAACCGACTTGCGCGTCTCCCTGAAGCCGACGATCTCAACGTCCTCGCCCACCTTCACCTTGCCGCGCTCAATCCTGCCCGTCACCACCGTGCCGCGCCCGGAGATCGAGAAAATATCCTCGATCGGCATCAGGAAGGGCAGATCGACCGCGCGATCGGGCCGCGGAACGTACTTGTCCACCGCCTCCATCAGCTCCTCGACCTTGGCTTCCCACTGCGCCTCGCCGTTCAAAGCGCCCAGCGCCGAGCCGCGAATCACCGGCACGTCGTCGCCCGGAAACTGGTACTTGCGACAGCAGCTCGCGAACTTCCATCTCCACCAGGTCGATCAGCTCCGGATCGTCCACCGCGTCGCACTTGTTCAGAAAGACCACGACGCAGGGCACGCCCACCTGGCGAGCCAGCAGCACGTGTTCCTTGGTCTGCGGCATCGGCCCGTCGGTGGCCGCAACCACCAGGATCGCTCCGTCCATCTGCGCCGCGCCCGTGATCATGTTCTTGATGTAGTCGGCGTGACCGGGGCAATCGACGTGCGCATAGTGCCGGTTCTTGGTCTCGTACTCCACGTGCGCCGTGGCGATGGTGATGCCGCGTTCCCGCTCTTCCGGCGCGTTATCGATCGAATCGAAAGACCGGAACTGGATCTTCGGGTTGTTCTTCCGCAACACCTTGGTGATGGCCGCCGTCAACGTCGTCTTGCCGTGATCGATGTGACCGATCGTTCCCACGTTCACGTGCGGCTTGCTGCGATCAAACTTTTCCTTGCCCATACCCTTCAGTTCCTTCCGTTAGACTTTTTTCTTGCCGTGCCTGAAATCCGGCTCAGCCTAAATTCAGCTTTCAGCTAACAGCCTCAGTAATACGCGTACACCCTGAAATATCTCTGCCGCAGTTCCAGCGGCACCGCTTCCACCAGCCGCAGATACCGCTCCCGCGTCAATCCTTGGTCCGATACCGGCAGCGCCGCGTAAAGCGCAATCGCTTCCTTGCCCAGCAATCCGCGCTTCAAAACGCCCTCATAGTCGCGAATCCGCAGCTTGCGCCTTGTCACGCGATTCAGAAAAACGTCCACGTCCCGCGCGTCGAAGGCCGCATCGATCAGCGCATGAAGCTGCGCATATCCCTGCTCATTCTGGACCGCGATTGCCGCCTGCTCAAACATCATTCCCTGCCCATCGTTCTGACTAGCCTGTTACTCAAGCCCGCCCAGCCCTTCAGCATTCTTTCCAACTCTGGAGCGGGAGACGGGGTTCGAACCCGCGACCAACAGCTTGGAAGGCTGTGACTCTACCACTGAGTTACTCCCGCAAAAGCAGTTCCACTTATCGTCTTCACCGATGGAGTGCCTCAACAGCTCGATCGTTCCACTGGACCAACTGATCCACTGATCCACTGACCACTGATCCCTGTATTTCTGGAGCTGATGACCAGGATTGAACTGGTGACCTCTCCCTTACCAAGGGAGTGCTCTACCAACTGAGCTACATCAGCCCTCTTGCAAAACTCTCGAGGCGTCTAACTTCCGCCCTCGTCCCCGCCGCGGCGAATCTTATCCGCATGGCGGGCCAACACCGTCCGCAAAGCCAGACCGCCAATAATGATGAGCGGAACCAGCCTTAACTCCACCGGCTTGCCCATGACGAAAACCTTGCCCTCGCCCATGGTCAGCCAAACCAGCACTGCCAAAACCGCATACAACCCCAGAGCCACCCAGTACTTCCGGTCCAACTCGGCGCCGGAACTGTGCATGCCCTTCGCTCTTGGTCGATCGTATGCGGATCGCGCCACAAAAAGCTCAATTCCTCGGTCCGCGACCCTTCGCGCATTCCCTACCCTCAATTATGGTGCACAGGGGAGGATTCGAACCTCCGTAGCTCCAAAGAGCGGCAGATTTACAGTCTGCTGCCATTAACCGCTCGGCCACCTGTGCCCAATCACCTCAGCAACAAAGACCCGTCGCCGGGGACCCCGATCCAATCACCCCTCGGACGAAGACCTGTCCGCGGAGACACCGCCAAATCCGCTGATCTGCGGCCCATCTCCCGTATTTGCGGTGCAGACCGATCAACGGCCAACCCGTGCCCTTCAATCATCAGCGCATCAAACCCCGCCCGGAAAATCTCCGGTTCACGGAGCCTGCACCTGAAGTGGGATCACCGCGGAGGACAGGCCCGGCGCTTAAACTCGCGCCGGCAAAACCTTCTGCCGTTTCAGGCTCCGTTTTCCGGTCCCTTATGTGGAGCTGGCGAAGGGATTTGAACCCCCGACCCTCTGATTACAAATCAGATGCTCTACCAGCTGAGCTACGCCAGCCCTACAGCGGTTTCACAATTGCCGATCCTCGAAGCCACTACAGTCAAGTGCCTTTTTTCTTTCCGGGGTCCCCGGCGACAGGCTTTCGTCGCTGGGGTGGAAGTAAAAGGCACCCTGCTCATCGCCAGCAAGGGCACATAAATTGTGGAACCGCTCTACCCACCCGGAAACCGTCCCGGAAACCCAAACAAGCCGTTCCGGCATAACGTGCGGACACACTCCCACCCCGCACACGGAACGGCACAGAAATCAAGGTTAGCACACCACCGCCCCCGGAGCAAACCGCGGAAATCATTGAACCACCAACAAAAGCGGCTCAAATCATCCTGAAAATATTCCTGCCCTTTATCCCCCCGCATTTGCAGATAATTACCCACACTCCGCGCACAATCATCACAGGAGCAAATAGCATGAGCAAAACCGCATCCATCCCAGCCGCCCTCGAACCCTCGCCTTCGCCATCCATCCACAACCCCGCTGTCCAGAGCTGCTACCTGGCCCGCAAACTTTCTTTGGAATCCAGTAAAAAGAAAGGTCTCGATCATTACGACGCCAAGGTAAACGCCGACATAGCCTACCGCAACGCCATGCCTGATCTCTCCGGCTACGAAAACATCCGCGACTTCATCGCCTGCGTCACCTACGGAATGCTCTTCAATATCATTGACTCCATTGAAGGCCCCAAGTTCCTCTACGCCGCCCAGGTCGCGATAGGCGCCCTCCGCCAGGAGCCAAAAACTCCCAGCACCCCCCCTACCCCCCTATCCAGCAGTAACCACTCATAAGTAACCGTATGTTAACTGAATATCCATTAACCAATAAGTAATATATCTCGTAAAAACAACTTACATTGGAGACCACTCTTTAGAACTGGTCACATCAATAGCATTGTGAAAGGGCACGACTTCAGTCGTGCCGAAAGAATACTCAAAATGATCCGGGCTTTAGCCCCTGAGGGATGCCTTTTATGATGCAAAATCATTGATGAGACCGCTTGTAGAAGTACTGTCGCAAATTGTCGAATTTGCCAGCGTAGTTTGTCGTCCACAAAAATCCGTGCTTGCGAAATGAACTGTTTGGGTAGATGATTCTCCTGCTTCCCCAATGAGCTTTTTGCGGTTCTGAAAGGTTAAGGAGAAGCTATATGCGCAAGAGTTTTATCGCACTTGTATTTCTGGCATTCTGTTCTCTGCTCACAGCTCAGCAGGCGCTCAACAACGACGCCGTCATCAAGCTGGTGAAAGCTGGCCTCTCCGACGATCTGATCGTCTCCACCGTCAATGCACAGGCAGGAATCTACGATACCTCCACGGATGGGCTGATTGCCCTCAAGACCGCGGGAGTCAGTGACAAAGTGGTAGCAGCCATTGTGGTCAAGGCCAACGCTGCCGCGGCAGTCGCGGCTGCTCCGATTCCTGCGCTGGCGCCAATGCCCGCAGCCGCCGAACAAACAACGCCCGGGCTTCCGGCAGGCATTGATGAAGTTGGCGTCTACTACAAAGACAGAAATGGCGCATGGTCAGAACTGATGCCTGAAGTTGTCAATTTCAAATCTGGCGGCGTAATGAAGACCCTTTTGTCGGACGGAATTGTCAAAGGCGATCTGAACGGCCACATCGCCGGCGCTCACGGCAAGACCAGCGTGACCTTTCCAGTGGTGATCCGCAGTTTATGTCCCGGAAGGCACCGCCATTACCGAGTATCAGTTGTTGCGTCTTCGCAAGAGCGGAAGATCGCGTGAGTTCCGTTCCGTTACGGGAGGCGTATTTCACGTTACTGGAGGAGCAACACGCGACGATCTCGAATTTACGCCTCGAAAAATTGCGCCTCGCGTTTACCAAATCACCCTTGATACCGATCTTGGGAGGGGCGAGTACGGGCTGCTTCCTCCGGGATCCGCGGCCAGTTCAAATATAGGAAGCTCAGGCAAAATTTATTCAGTCAGTGTGCCGGAATAGACGCAAGAAGTGTCAGGGCACGATTGGAAACTGGTAACAGCAAATGAACGCGCTAAGCTTCAAGTGTTACCGTATTCCTGACGGCCCATGAACAGACGCACGCGCAGAACGCTCTGGATTGTGGCCGCGGTCCTGCTGGTTTTGGCCGTGGCCATCTTCCTGCGCTCCAAGGCCCCGCCGGAGGCCGCGCGCCTGCTGCCCGAGTCCGACGGCATCATTTACATCAACCTCAAGCCCATCCGCGCCTTCCTCCACAAGGACCTGAAGCCGCCCCAGCGCGTCCCTGAGTACCAGCAGTTCATTGACGCCACCGGCATCGACTGGGAGCGCGACCTGGACGAGGTGGCCATCGCGCTGCACCGCATGCCCGATCCCAACGGCCCCAACGGCCCCGTCGCCTACTCCATGGTGCTGGTGGGCAAAATCACCGGCAAGCGGCTCAATGCCTGGCTCGATGCGCACGCCACCAGCCGCGAGACCTACGTGGGACATACTATCTACTCCATTCCCTCCGAGGGCCGCACGGTGCGGGTGGCGCAGATCGGCTACGACATGGTGGCCGTCTCCAACACTCCCACGCCGGAGCAGATCCACTCCATGCTCGACCGCCATCGCGCCGCCGCGCTGCCCTTTGCCGGCTCCACGCTGCTCGCCCAGCACTATCACGACGTGCCGCTGCTCTCGCTGGCCTGGGGCGTGGGGCAGATCGGATTGCCTTTTTCTGAGAGCGGGGCCATCAAAGTCTTCGGCCTCTCGCTGCCGCTTGAGGACGACTCCACCATCATTGCCAGCGTGGCGCCGGCGCTGCCCATGGCCGGCTCATTGCGCCTGAAAGTGGAAGAGATTGCGCCCACCGAGGAGACGGCCGCCAGCCAGGCAGCCGCTTTGGCCACTCTGGTGACGCTGGCCCGCGGCTTCACCGCTCCGCTGGCTCAGAACACCGCCAACAACGGCCTGAGAGAGTTGCTCAAGACCGCCGTAGTGACCCAGCAAGCACGACCGGGTGGTGGTCACGGCCACGCTCTCGCCCGCCTTTCTTGCCGGCCTGGTCTCAGGCGAAATTCCGCGCCCGCACCGCAATACCGGCGCACCGACACAAAAATAATTCCCTCGCCGCCTCAGGCAGATTCCAGCGCTTCAATCTTGCCGCGAACTTCAATAATCAGGCTCTCCAGATCGGCATGGAAGCGGCTGCGCTCCCTGGCCGGAAGCTCGTCCAGCAATTGCTCATACGGCGTGATCTCGCAACGCGGAAACGCGGCATAACCGGCTGCGTCGGCCAACCTGCAACTGATATTGATCAATTCATTCATATCCCAGGAGACTGTTTTCCTGCCGGGGAGAATGATGCTCGCTGACAATGGCTTCAAAGTCGACGGGCAACTTCCAATCCGTAATCAGGCGCCGTCCCGCCTGGCAATGATCCAATCCCGAAAAGCTCCCGCTCGCCTTCCAGAATGCTGGCCGGCGGTCCGCTTTGCATCCCCAGCAGAACCGCGTACTCCCTGGGCCGGATCACGGCCAGCGCCAGGCGGCCGATATCGTGGATGACGCCGCAGGTGTAAGCGCTGTCTTTGTCCATGAATCCTGCCGAGGCCAACTGTTCCGCGATCATGCCGCACGCCACATTGTGGCGCCATACTGCCCGCATGGAAGGACGGCTCAACGCTCCATTCAGATAAGTTCTCACTCCGACGGTTACGCACAATCCCTGCAGATGATTGGCGCCCAGAACGGCGATTGCATGCTGGATGCTGGTGACGGGAAAACGCGGAGCATAAAGAAGAGAGTTCGCAATGGTCAGCACTTCACTGGCAAACGCAGGATCGGACGAGATCAGATCGCTCAGTTCATGCAATTGCACATTTTCATTCCCTGCCAGTTGCAATACGCGGATTGCAACCTGGGGAAACGGAGGCAGATGCATATGGGACCAGGGAAGACCGCCCGCTTCGATCTTTTGCTTCTCGATGCCCCACCTTCCGAGCCTCCCACGATTGACATTTTTGAACGCGCCAATCCGATCTTTCCCTTTTTTCTGGGAGAACCGGCGAGCCGTCGATTGAACACTGAATGCTGGTAATAGTCAATTTCGGCACGTTACCGTTTTTCTTTAGAACAGTTTTGTCCAGGAATCGGCAGTAGACCGCAACCCGCCCCCGATTGTGAATTTTTCGCTCGAACCTGCACCCGAATCGGGCCTGAGTTGCATCTAAACAATCATTAGCGAGCTTCCCTGCCGCCTCAGTCTCCACTGCTGCTTCGAATGCCAGCCGGCTGGCTGGCGCAAAAAATCCCCCAAGAGGTCCTATGAATCGTAAATTTCCTGCTCCGTTTCCTGAAGGCTTCAGCCTTCATTTGCGCTCTTGCGTTCATTTTGTGCTTCACCGCGCACTCTCAGGATGCGCCGTCGAAATCCTCGCGCGTTCTTACCGGCCAGGCTGCCTTTACTGATGCGGCCCACGAATCTCCCGGAATTCGCCGCCACCTGACTGTTGCCGACTTGCCCGCTCCAGCGCCTGACCAGTCGGTAGACAATGGCCCCACCCTTGTTCCGCGGCCGGCAAACGCCTGGCCCATCGCGCCCAAGGGCTTCAAGGTGGAGCTTTATGCGTCCGACCTGGATAACCCGCGCCATATTGCGCACCGCGCCCAACGGCGACTTGTTCCTGGCCGAAAGCGCATCCGGCAAGATCAAGGTCTTCCGCGGCGTGGACCGGGACGGCAAACGCCAAACAGGTTTCGGTCTTTGCTACCGGCCTGCATCAGCCCTTCGGCATTGCCTTTTATCCCAACGGCCCCAATCCCGAATGGGTCTACATTGGCGATACCGACGGCATTGTGCGCTTCCCTTATAAAAATGGCGATCTGAAGGCGCGCGGACCGGAGGAGCATCTGGCCGATCTGCCCGGCGGCGGACGCCTGCGCGGCGGCGGCCACTGGACCCGCGACCTGGTCTTCTCCAAGGACGGAACCAAGCTCTTCGCATCGGTGGGATCGCACTCCAATGTGGACGACCCCGACACCCATCCCGAGGAGTTCCACCGCGCCGACGTGCTGGAGTTCACTCCCCAGGGAAAATTCGTGAAGGTCTATGCTTCAGGCATTCGCAACTGCGTGGGCGAGGCCATCAACCCCACGACCGGCGAGCTGTGGTGCTCGACCAATGAACGCGACGCGCCTGGGCAACAACCTGGTTCCCGACTACATCACCCACGTCCAGGAAGGCGGCTTTTACGGCTGGCCGTGGTTCTACATGGGCGGACCCTCACGGCGGCCGCTGGGATCCGCGCCTCCAGGGCAAGCACCCTGAACTGCAGTCCAAGGTCATTACGCCGGACATTCTGCTGAATCCACACTTCGCCTCGCTGGAGATGCTCTTCTACGAGGGCTCGCAGTTCCCCGCCGAGTACAGGGGCGATGGATTCGCCGCCGAGCACGGCTCCTGGAATCGCGCCAAGCGCTCCGGCTATGAGGTGATCCGCCTGCCCATGCACAACGGCCACGCCACCGGCGAGTACGAGGATTTTCTAACCGGCTTCGTCAATCGGCGACGGCATGTCTGGGGCCGGCCGGTAGGGGTTGCCGTGGCGAATGACGGATCGCTCTTCGTCTCCGACGATGGCTCACGGTCCATCTGGCATGTGATTTATAAGGGCAAGTAACCCGCGTCCGGGTTTCTTACTCGAGAAGGTTCCACATAAAGCTGGGTGCCCCATCCATGCGCCTTTTTGCTGGCGCATGGGTGGGAAACCACAGAACCACGTGCACCGAATCTATTTCCCCAGCCCCAGCGCGTTCACCACACTCCCATCCACGCGCGCCGGCTTACCGTCTTCCTTCCACACCACGCCGAAACCGCCGCGATAATCCCACATTGCCCAGCCGATGCCGTCCGCTTCAAGCGCCGTCCGCACATCGTGGATATAATTCGCGCGCGAAGTGGGGTCAGAGAGTCGCGCGGTAGGCTCCAAACTCATTGCAGATCAGCGGCACATGATTTTCACGACCCCATGCCGCGGCTTCGTCGATAGTGAGCGGATGCGGTGCGCGTCCCAGTGGTCCAGCCAGTAGGATTCCAACTGGTAGCGATTGGCAGCATCGGGAACCTGCTTCAAAATTTCCTGCATTGAGCTTTCCGTTGCCGGGTAGGGAACGCCGTGGGTATAAATCCACCACGCCGGACCCCAGCTCGCGCCCTGGTGAGTGAATTCGGTTGGATTGTAGAAGTGGAAGGTATAGATCACGTTGCCGTCGTTGAGCGGATGCAGGGCAAGCAGATCGGCGATGCCGGAGTAATTGGCCCCGGTGGCGATGAGGGTATTGCGCGGAGCCGAGTCGCGGATGGCCGCGGCCAGGCGCGCCTGAATGCCGGCCCAGCGATAAGGATCGTTGACCTCCGGCTCATTCAAAATCTCAAAGAAGACCCGCTCCGGGTCGCGCGTGGCATAGTGCGCGGCGAGCCGGCGCCAAAGCAGGGTCAGCCGGTCAACGGCATCATCTTTCGAGCGCAATTGCTGCTTGAAGCTGTCCTCGGGATGCAGGTCGATCTCGCACCGCCAGTCCATTGGCCAGCATGGTATCCACGGCGCGGTCCAGTCGGGCCAGAAAGTCGGCGTTCAGTCCTTCCCTGCCCAGCGGCAACTGCTCCAGCGGGACGGCGTCGATGCTCAGCCGCACATGGTCGAAGCCCAGCCGGGCCATCAGCGCAATATCCTGCGCGTCGGTATAGCGGTTGGTCCGCGCCGCCGAGTAGTCGCTCGACTGCGCAAACCACTCCGAGGCGTTGATGCCGTGCTTCAGATGCTGAGCGCGGGCAAAGGCGGTCTGCAAGCCCGCGGCATGATCCTGTGCGGCGGCGGGCAGGGCCAGGGCGAGCAAGACGGCAAAGATGCTTAGACGAATGGGCAAAGCTGATTCTCCTAATAAATTGTAGGGCAGTAGCTATGCGGCAAAGCAATTATAGAACCGCTACAAAAACGGCTCCCCTTGCGCGGGAGCCGTCTGTGCATCCAGGAAATGATTGCTATAAGCCTGACGCAGTCGGAGAGCTGCTATCGAGACCGGCAATCTGTTCGTAGGTGGTGCGCAGATACTTGTGCGGATTTACCGGAACGTTGTGGACGCGCACTTCATAGTGCAGGTGCGGCCCGGTGGCGCGGCCCGACTCGCCCACGTAGCCAATGACCTGGCCGCGAACCACATGCTGGCCGGGCAGCACTGCAATTGCCGATAGATGCCCGTAGACCGTGAGCACATCGTGGCCGTGATCGAGCTCAATCCCGCGACCGTAGCCTGCGCCCAGCGTGTGCACCGGTCACTTCCCCGTCGGCGGCGGCGCGAACTGGCGTTCCATAGGGGGCACAGATATCGATGCCGGAGTGGAATGCGCCTTCTCCGTTGAACGGATCGAGCCGCTCGCCAAAGCTGGAAGTCACGCGGCCTTCGAGGGCCAGAGCGAAGGAGCGTCGGCCAGTTCCGTCCAATCGCCGGTAAAGCTGGGGGTCAGGCCGCTCTCAAGAGCGCGCGAAACCCGCCCGGAGAGTGCCTGCTTGCGCAGATCGTAAAACTGGTCGATGGAGTGACTTGACCTGCTGCTGGTTTACATCGTCGTTCAGCGCCATGGTGGATGGCGTGGGCGCTTCGGCGGCACTGGCGGCAGCCGATGGCGAGGCCGCGGTGAGCTTGTTCCGCCTCAGGCCGTAAAGGGCGGTCACTTCGCTGGCCAGCGCGCCCAGCGAGGCTACCTGCACATCGCGATCGTGCGCGATCTGCGCCATCTGCTTGAAGTTTTTACGCAGGTTCTCCCTGTCCAGGCGGACCTGGTTATAGCTCTCTGTTTTGAGCAGCATGCGGGTATAGGAACCGGCCAGTCCGACGATGGTGAATGCGCCCACCATGGCAGCGGCGACAAATCCATACGCATAGCGCAAAGGAATCGAAATCTTGCGAATCCGTCCGTCTTCGTCCCTGGCAACAAAAAGAATGTAATAGCGCTTGCGTAGCATCCTCTTCGCCTCCCAATCCCTGCAAGCCGCAAGGCCGCAATTCGCCGATGAACTTATATAAGCGAAAGGCCCAGGGGCTATTCAGCCCGTATAAGCATATGCGCCCCGTTAGGTATATACCCTGAACGTGCACCAAGCCTAACAAACCCCCTAATGCCGGGTCAATCCCCCAATGGGGGACGAACCCCAAGCGAAACAGCATTTTCCTCAACAATACCATCGACTTACAGCTAATTAGCTTGAACAAATGTATAGGAAGAGCCCATTCTGACAAATGGTTAGGACTCTACGGGATATGCATAATCCTCATCAAGTGGACGGTTTGAGTCTATACACCCAGCTTCCTCCGGATTGAACTCCGAATTTACTTACGCGCTTGGCTCTTGCGCAGCGCCTTCTCCAGTTCCTTGCGCTCATCGATGTCTTCCGTGCCGCCGTACCACTCGATAATCTCGCCCGCTGGGCCGTAACGAGGCCATCCACGCGATCGCATCCACCTCCACTTGCCGTCCGTGCCCATCACTCTGAATTCAGAGTCGATCGGCTTGCCGGTTTGCAAACCTTCCCGAAGCGTCTTCAGCGCGAGACCGACGTCCTCTGGATGTACCGCCTCCAGCCATCCCAGATTTAGCACTTGTTCCCTGGGCATCCCGGTCAGCTTCGACAATTTCGAACTGACTTCAATCAGGTTGCCATCCGCATCCAGGATCCACGGGATCTGCGGGCCGAGCTCGAGCAGATGCCGATAGTGCTCTTCTTTGTCTCGGAGCGCACCTTCGACCTCCTTGCGGCCGGTGATGTCCATGAGGGCGACGGAAATGCCAATCACTTCCTGCGCCTCGTCGAAGGCCGGCTGGTATGAGAGCAGAACGGTCAAATCCGGTTCACCGGGCCTGGAGGACGGTTTGATGGCCTCAATCCCATCGATCGCTTCGCCCTCCAAAGCGCGCAGTATGTATGGCTCCACGCGTGGGTACATCTCTGGAATCGTCTCCTTGACGGTTCTGCCGATATGGGCCGATACCGGAGTGCCATTCAGATCGGCCAGACGCTGGTTGATGCTTACATAACGAAGATTTTTGTCGAGAAAACACAGGCCCACCGGGGCACCGTTGTAGATGGCCTGCAATTGCGCCAGATGCAGTGCCGGCAGCGCTTCCAGGCCAGAGAGGGCTGGATCGCCCTCCCGCGCTGAAAATCTGGTGGAGAGGGTACGCGGCGCGGCCGTGACCATCTCCGGAATTCGCTCCGCCGGCAACGGATATCCATAGAGCCAGCCCTGTCCCAGCTCGCAGCCCAGCCACAACAGGATGTCGGCCTGCTGCTCTTCCTCGATGCCCTCCGCGAGCGTAATCATGCCGAGGCTTTGCCCCAGGCCTACAACAGCTGCCACAATCTTGCGGCTCTGTCTCTTGTAGGCCATGGATTTTACGAAGCTGTGATCTACCTTCAGCTCGTTGAAGGGCAGATCCTGAAGATGCCGCAAACTGGAATATCCGGTGCCAAAGTCGTCTAGAGCAAGCCTGCAACCCATCGCTTTGAGCTCGACGGCAATCTTCCGCGCACACTCCAGATTGTTCACCAGGGCGGTCTCAGTAATCTCCACCATCAGGCGTTGGAGCGGGAATCCTGTCTCTGCAGCCGTATTGTGAATCTGGCTGGGAAGGGTCAAGTGACGTAATTGAATGGGCGAAATATTGACAGCCAGGAAAAGTGGCTCCGGTATCACAGGCGCCGAGAGGAAGGACTTTCTCAGGATCTGGTGGGTAAGATGACCGATCAGCCCGTTCTGCTCCGCCAGCGAGATGAAATTTTCCGGCAGGATCAAACCGAGGTCAGGGTGTTGCCAACGCGCTAAAACCTCAAAACCGGTCAGGCAGCCGGTGCGCAGTTCGACGATAGGTTGAAAGCAGGGAACTATCTCTTCGCGTTCAAGCGCTTGACGAACGTCGCTGAGATCAACGATCATGCCTGTCCTCCTGGCCCATTGCAATTATGCTGGGAACTGGCCTCAGAAGTAAGACGGATAATTCATGTTACACCCGTATTTATTGAATAATGAGTCAGAATTTCTATCTTTCCCTTTCCACCCGTTCGTGACCGGAACCAACCTTACCCGGCCAGTGCCTTTTTCACCAGCTCGCTGACCACGCGGCCTTCGGCTCTGAGGCCGGCGGCCTGGAGTTTGGCCTGGACAGCCTTGATGACCTGGCCCATCTCCTTGGGGGTGGGCTTCTGGCCGGATGCGGCGGCGACTTCGGCGACGGCCTCGGCCACCAGAGACTGAAGGCCAGCTTCGTCGAGGGCTTTGGGCAAAAACTCCTCGATGACGACGATCTCTGCGGCTTCAATCGCCGCCAGCTCCGGCCGATTGCCCTGGTGAACTGCTCGATGGAGTCGCGGCGCTGCTTGATCATGGTGGCCAGAACCTGCTCTGACTCGGGCTGCGTGAGGGCTTCGCGCTTCTCGATCGCCTTGTTTTTGAGCGCGTTCTTGATCAGCCGCAGCGTGCCGGTGCGAGTCTGGTCGTGGGCCTTCATGGCGGTAACGATCTGTTGATTGACCAGGGTTTCGAGTGCGCCTGCTTCGGTCATGGTTTCCTCTCATTCACCTGGCCGGCGGAGTTCCAGTGCGCTGGAATTCGGGCACTCCTCGCCAGGAAGCAGGTGAGCTCAATCCAGCGTGCCCGCCCACCCTAATGTAACAATCGCGGCAAGCTGGACCGCCAGCCCCAGCGAGCATCCATCGCTGTTCTTTAGGGTGGGTGAGCTTCCATTCCCCGATCAGATAACCGGCCACGTTGGCCGCAATCAGGCCGGAGATGAGCTTGATGGGCCATCCGATGGACGGCCCCAGGCGCCCGATCTTCGGTGAAGCGAAACCGTAAAGAAAAATCTCCCCGCCCCACAGAACCCCCATCAGCACGGCCAGGCAATAGAGAGGCGCGGAGTTTGGCACGGCAAATTTCTTCCAGCTTCCGTTCCTGATGAGGAGATAAGCGGCGAAGACAAAGATTGGGGATCGATCCGCTAACCAGCACAACAGCCAGATGACGTTGGAACCGGCAAAGGAGCTGTACCCCAGACGGAGGGCGGTAGCAACTAGAGGCTGAGCGGCGCTGTAGCCGATATTGAGAACTGCGGAGAGCAGCCCGGCTCCGACGCAAAGCAAGAGGCCGACTCCCATGGGCCGGGCCTTGCCGACCATCTCTCCACGCAGGTTTTCCTGGCTGGATTTCTGGCTTTTTTCCCGCAGCATTCCGGCATAGCCTGAGCAGGCGATGCCGACGACCCAACCAGCGTGCCAAGAACAATGACCTTCCCCTGCGGTCGCAGCAGCCGCTCCGGCGATAACAGCAGCATGGGGATAAAGGAGCCCATCGATGCGCTGATGGCCAGCACCATGGTGTTGGAGATGGAGATGCCAACGGCGCTTACGCTCTGGCCAAACATGATGGCGCCAAAGCCCCAGGCAAAACCGGCGAGGCAGGCCATTTCAGCGGCGTGCGGCGAGGTGAGCCGAATGACGCGCAGAAAATCCGGCATGGTGGCCCATACCAGGGCAACCGGCATCAGGACGCAGGAGACCGGCATGAAGACGGCCCACAGGTTTTCCCACGACCAGCGGCCAAGATACCTCATGGGCAGCATGTAGAGGCCGCACGTGATGCCGGCGACAAGGGTGCATGCAATTCCTGTCGCCAGCATCGATCCCGGTAGTGCTCATTGGTTTCCTTGCCTGAACGCTTACAGTAATTCCTCAGCGAAAACTATCCAGTTCCGCGCCGGACTCTGGATCAAGATAAGCGGTGGCGTCGGGATGGGTGCGAAGGATGGTGGCCGGACAATCGGTGGAGATGGGCTCAGTCAACGAGCGCTTGACGATATGCGCCTTGCGCGGTCCGGGAATGGAAAGAATCAGCTTGGGCACGCGGAAGAGCGTGGGAATCGTCAAGGAGATGGCCTGCGCGGGAACCTCTTCGAGCGCGTCAAACCAGCCCTCGGCCAATTGCTGCTTCCGGCATGCCGCATCGAGCGTCACAACTTTCACGTCGACAGGGTCTTTGAAATCCGCCTGGTCGGGCTCATTGAAAGCCATGTGACCATTTTCCCCAATGCCGAGCAGGCACAACTGCGGGTTGGCCGCGCGCAGCTTGGCGGCATACTCCCGGCAAACAGTCGCGGGATCGGCATTTCCATCTACCCCTGTAAACTCGCGCATGTGGACCCGCGATGTGAGTTCATTGCGAAGATAATGGCGGAATGAAGCGCGGTGATTCTCATCAAGCCCGATGTATTCGTCCATATGAAAGCCGACGATCTTGTCCCAGGGCAGGCCGGGAATGGAAACCAATGCCCGCAGCATAAAAAGCTGCGAAGCGCCGGTGGCGAAGATGACGCCGACGACTTCTTGCCGGGCCGCCAACTGGCGCATGCTTTCCGCGGCGGCTTCGGCAGCCGCTTTGCCGGCGGACTCACTGTCCGGATGAATTTCAACCTTCAGATTACCAACTTGAAAACGTCTTATTGCCATATGAAGTAAGACCAATTCCTTTCCTGATGTGCAGTCTTGCGGTTGTGCTGAAATCCGGGTTGGAAGACGCGCTGATAGCGCAAAAGCCGTATGTTCCCCCCAGCGCGATTCTTTAATGCATGACCATGCTTGTCAAGCAAAGCGTCCCATTACCAAATGGATTCCACAACATTGCAGAGCATTGGACTGAAAATAAAGCCTTTACACGGAAGAACGAAGTACGGGCACTGGAACTGTCTGGCACTGCCGACCTCAGAGGCTGCCGGCGCAGGCTACGGGCGCATTGTGAACATCGCTTCCCTGGCCTCGTTTGTCAGCTTCAACCGCGTGTCGGCTTACTCGGCAAGCAAGGCCGCTGTGGCCTCGCTAACCAAATCGCTGGCTATTGAGCTGGGGGGGTGCGGCGTGAATGTGAACGCCATTGCTCCGGGAATTTTCCCCACGCCGTTGAATGCCTCGCTGGTACAAGGCACAGCGCGTGGGGACGAACTGATTCTGCGTACCCCCATGCGCCGCTTTGGCGAAGCGCGGGAATTGGCCGGGACGGCTGTCTTTCTCTCCAGCGAAGCGGCTTCATTCATTACCGGCGTGGTAATTGCCGTGGATGGAACGGCTTTTTGGCCAGTGGCGTGAATCAGCAGGCAGAGATATTATAATTGTTTCCGTAATTTTCAGAAATTTTTCTTTCATCCTGACAAAGTGGAAGTAGAGAAATGATCGATCTTGAGAACCTGCATCGCCGGTACCGCAGACTGCTGCTGGATGATGTCGTTCCGTTCTGGTTCCGTCATGGCATCGACCGGACGCATGGCGGCGTGCTCACCTGCATGAACGACGACGGCTCTCTGGTGAGCGGCGACAAATTTATCTGGTCGCAGGCGCGCTCGGTGTGGACGTTTTCAGCTCTCTATAACCGCGTCGAGAAGCGGCCGGAGTTTTTAAAGGCCGCGGAAAACTCCATCCGCTTCCTGCTGGCGCACGGGCGCGACCCGAACGGGCGCTGGTTTATCACACCGACCGGGAAGGCCGACGTGATCGAAGGCCCGACCAGCATTTATAGCGACTGCTTCGCGATCTACGGCTTCAGCGAATACTATCGCGCCACGAAGGACGAGCGCCTGCTCTCCATTGCTCTGGAAACCTTTGAGCGCGTGCGGCGCCGCGTGGAGGAACCGGATTTTTCTGAAACCGCTCCCTACCCGCTGCCCCTTGGCTGGAAAAATCACGGCATTCCGATGATGCTGACCGAGCTTACGAACGAGCTGGCGCAAACCACCGCTGACAGCCGCTTCGACGCACTGGCAAGCGAGTACGCGGGGCGAGTGATGAACCACTTTGTGCGGCCGGATCGAAAGGTGATTCTGGAGTTTCTGACCACTGATTATGAAGAGCTGCCGCCGCCGGCCGGAACTTTCGTCATGCCCGGCCACGCCATCGAGTCCATGTGGTTTGTGATGCACTTGGCTGAGCGGCGAGGCAATCAAAGAGTTGATCCGCCGCGCCGCTGAAGGGATGCGCCGGCATCTGGAGTTCGGCTGGGACGAAAAGTTTGGCGGACATTTTTCTGTCACGGGATATTGAAGGGCATCCCCCCTATCTGCCCCATTCTGAAATGAAGGTGTGGTGGCCGCACGTGGAAGCGCTCTACGGCACGCTGCTGGCTCACCATCTGACCGGGGAACCCTGGTGCCTGGAATGGTATCAGAAGGTGGCGGATTGGACGTGGGCGCACTTTCCCAGCGCCGGAGTTCGGGGAGTGGCGCCAGCGTCTCAATCGGGAGGGCAAACCCACGACCGAGATTGTTGCGCTTCCGGTGAAGGATCCATTTCATTTGCCTCGTGGGATCATTCTGATATTGCAACTGCTGGAGAAGATGCGAGCGGACCAGGCCGGAATTTCAGCGTGGGAAGCAGCACATGGATCGGGGAAGACAGAATGAATTCGCGCACCATTACAGGCCGAAACACCAGCACCGGGCAGCCGCTGCGCATCACCGTCGAGCAGGGCCGCATTCAGGCCATTGAGCCGGGCCCAGCCGATGAAACCGCATGGCTGTCGCACGGCTTTATCGACCTGCAGATCAACGGATATTCCGGCTGCGATTTCAACGGGGAGCTGGATGATCCGGATATCGTGATCGCCCTGGCGCACAAGGTGATTGCAACCGGCACCACTACTTTTATTCCCACCATCATCACCGCATCGGAAGAAAAGATCGTTCGCGCTCTGGGCGACCATCGCGCGGGCTCGCACGGCCAGCCCGCTGGTGGCTTACACCATGCCCTTTGTGCATACTTGAAGGCCCGTTTATCTCCCCCGAGGACGGCGCGGTTGGAGCGCACGACCGCGAGTACGTTCGCCCGCCGAGCCTGGATGAATTTGCGCGCTGGCAGGCGGCCAGCGGCGACCTGGTGGGGATGGTGACGCTCTCACCGCACTGGGAAAATGCTGCGGAGTTCATTCGCGCGCTTGCCGGCAAGGGAATTCGCGTCTCGATCGGCCACACCCATGCCACGCCGGAACAGATCCACGCGGCCGCCGCAGGCCGGCGCCACACTCTCCACGCATCTCGGCAATGGCATAGCGGGGATGCTGCCCCGGCACCCCAACCCCATCTGGGCACAACTTGCCGACGACCGGCTGACGGCAACCTTCATCGCTGACGGCCATCATCTGCCGGCGGACGCGCTGAAGGCGATGGTGCGCGCCAAGGGAATCGAACGCAGCATTCTGATTTCAGATGCTGTGGCGCTGGGAGGCATGCAGCCGGGGATTTATGATACAGCCGTTGGCGGCGCGGTGGAGTTGAGCGCGGATGGCCGCGTGGGTTCGGTCGATTCAGGATATTTGGCCGGCGCCGCTCTGCCGCTTAAAGATGGAATTGCCTGGGCTGCCGGCATCGGCAGTCTGCGAACTGGGAGACGCAGTGAGAATGGCCACGGAAAATCCCGGACGAATCGTTGGGCCATCAGAGGCGTGCTCAGCATCGGCGCAAAGGCGGATCTTGTCCGCTTTACTATGAACATTGAAAAGAAAAGTATGCAGATCGAAAACGTGCTGGTGGAAGGCGTTGAGATGACAGATCAGCATCAGCATGCCACCATATAGAATTAAAGGGGAAACAGGTGCATTATGACGGAAAATTCAGGCAGCGGAACCGATCGCCGGACATTTATGAAACAGGCCGCGGGCACCATGCTCGCGGCGGGAATGACCGCACGTTCCTATGCGCGGGTATTGGGCGCCAACGATCGCATCCGGCTGGCTCAACTGGGATGCGGATGGACGCAGCCACGGTCATGTGCACATGGCGCAGATGGCCTCCAAGGTTACTCCGGTTGAAACCATTGCCGTCTGCGATATCTGGAGCCTGGCCCGGGAGAAGCGCGCCGCCCAGGTAAAGGAAGCCTTCAATCTGGACCCGAAATCCTATAAGTACTCCGAAGAGATGCTGGCCAACAAGGATATCGACGGCGTGATGATCGCCACCGGCGACTTCCAGCATGCCAAGCTGTGCGCGGAAGTGGTGCAGGCGGGCAAGGACTGTTATGTTGAGAAGCCGTTTGCCAATGTGCTCTCCGAAGCGAAAGAAACCCGCGACCTGGTAAACGCCTCCAGGCAGATGGTGCAGATCGGTTCGCAGCACCGCAGCGAGCCCTACCAGCTAGCCGTTCGCGATATCGTCCGCTCCGGCCGCATCGGCGAGATCGTCCACATCGAGCAGGAATGGAATGTGAACGAGGAGCGCTGGCGGTTTGTGAATATGGATACCGGCAACTCCGCCGAGATGGAGCAGGATCGCAACATGGAGTGGAAGAAGTGGCTCTATGAAACTCCGTCGAAACTGCGCGAGGAAGATACTGACTGGAAACGCTGGCTGCTGGGCAAACCCTACCGCCCCTTCGATCCTCATGTGTATCTTGAATTCCGTCTCTACAAGGATTACTCCTCGGGCATCTTCGACCAATGGCTGAGCCACGGCAGCGACCTGGTGCATTTGTGGACCGATGAAACCTATCCCGAGAGCGTAGTAGCCAACGGCGGAATCTACGCCTGGAAAGACGGCCGCGAAAATCCGGATACCTGCGTTGCCGCCGTCACTTATCCCAAGGGATTTCTCTACACTTACAAGACCATTTTCGGAAACAGCTTCAGAAGCTTCTCCAGAATCCAGGGACGCGATGGAACCATCGCCAACTATGGCGGCGAAGGCGCTTCACTCTTTACGGTCAGTAAAGAAGGCGGCAGGCATGAATATGGGCGGATGCCCATTAAGCACGAGCCGTGCCGATTACGAGTCCGGCGATTGACCAGGAAGAGATCGTAAAGGTTGCGGGCGCCGAACCGCCAACCACGGACGGCCCCGGCGACGACAGCCTGGTTCATATCATGAACTGGCTGAATTCCATGCGTTCGCGCAACACGCCCAACGCCAACGTGAATCACGGATTCTCGGCCTCGGTGGTCTCAATCATGGCGGCGCAATCCTACTGGAGCGGCAAGAAGCTCTACTGGAATCCGGCGACCGAAGAAATCGTGGATCAGCCGAGTTGTCGCGCACGTTAGCTAAGAACCGAGGCAGTGGCGTGCTTATTGATGCGCCTAGAGTCGTTGCATGCACGCGTAAGCGTCTTCGCTTTTCCTTCCCGTCCGCGTTCCATTGTTTGATACAGAGAACGTTTGCTACACTGTTGGGATGATTTCTACTAGAAGATACTTTGGTTTGCTAATCGTCGTCGCGAGCCTCCTTGCAGGACTGAACACGGCATCCGCTCAAGTAAAGGTATGGGAAGGCACATACAAGATTCCTGTTTACGAAGAAGGCCCTCCCAATCCGAACCCGCCATTCGACCAGTACAATCGCAACACAAACTATCCTTATACGTTGCGCGATCAACTGACGAATCAGCGCAACGAACATGATTTGCGCGCGGTGTTCCTTGAGAACGAGTACCTGAAGTGCACCGTTTTCCCGGATCTTGGCGGACACCTATATACCTGCATCGACAAGCTCAGCAATCAGCCGATGTTTTATGCCAATCCTTCGATCAAGAAAGCGGAGATCGGATACCGGGGCAGTTGGGCCGCGTTCGGAGAAGAATTCAACTTCCCCGTATCGCACAACTGGATTACTCTTTCGCCCATCGATTTTTCCTACGCCAAAAATGCCGACGGCAGCGCCTCGGTCTTTATCGGAAACATCGACCGCGTTTACGGAATGCAATATATCGTCGAGATGGTGCTTCGCCCCGCATCGACGGTTCTGGAAACGAAGGTGACGCTGAACAATCGCAGCGATGTGCGTCACCGTTATTACTGGTGGAGCAACGCCGGCGTGCAGGTGTGGGACGATTCGCGAATCACCTATCCCATGCGCTTCACCCAGGCCCACGGCTTTGCGGATATCGATACCTGGCCGGTGGATTCAAGCGGAACCGACATCAGCATCCTGAAAAACCAGATCTATGGCCCGGTGTCGCGGTTCATCTATGCCAGCGCCGAGCCTTTCAACGGAATCTGGCACCCGCATACAAATACCGGCATCGTCCACTATGCGCCGTTCAAGGATTTGCCCGGCAGGAAGATCTGGTCATTTGGCTCCGACGCCGATGGCCTCGATTGGCGCAAAACTCTCTCTGACAATGACAGCGCCTATATGGAAGTCCAGGGCGGCATCTTCCGCAACCAGGAGACCTACGCATTTCTCGAACCGCGTCAGACCATCCATTTCTCTGAGTACTGGATGCCGGCGCGCGATTTGGGCGGCTTTGTTCGCGCAAACCTGAACGGCGTTCTGAATATGAGCCGCAAGGACAATGCGCTCGAAGTCGCATTCAATGCGAACCAGGCGTTTCCCGGCGCCACCGTGCGCATTTCAGACGGAAGCACCGTGGTGCTGAGCGAGAAGCAGGATCTTGCGCCGGAGCATACCTGGAAGCATGAAGTCGCATCGGCAGACAGCGCCAAGAAATATACCGTGGACATTCTGGATGCAAGCGGCGCCGTGCTGATGCATCAGACCGAGGGCGAATACGACTGGACCCCGAAGGAAGACGTTCACACTCGGCCCGCAGAAGCACTACCCCATGCCCGCAGCCGCGGAACGCACTGAAGACGATTGGGTGCAGTTCGGCAAAGATGAAGAGTTGAATGGCGCTCGCTCTGAATGCCCTGAAGAACTACAAGGAGGCGCTGGAGAAGTTTCCCACCAGCTACACGCTGCAATTGGCCGCTGGACGGCTGTCGACGGACCTGCTTCATTACGACGAGGCCATCAAATATCTGGTGCCTGTTGAGGCTCGTGAAACCTCGAACCCTGAGCCTTCCTACTATCTCGGAATCGCTTACGACGCCCTGGGCCGCGAACGCGAGGCCAGGCTCTCCTATGGAGAAGCGCTAAGAGTGCCGGAGTTTCATGCCGCCGGCAGTTTGAAGCTCGCCGAGCTGGAAGCACGTCAAGGCAAGCTCCAGGCAGCGGCGGACGACCTGGCAGAAGCGCTCAACAGCGCAGGAGACGACCTGCGCAGCGCGGAAGAGCTAGTTGCTGTTGAGAATGCGCTGGGCCAGACTGACGCGGCAAATACGCTGGCCACGCAATGGCTGGCTCGCTATCCCACAAGCTATTTCCTTCGCGAGGAACTCGGAGACCCCGACATCGCTCACCTGGCGGCGGATTACGAGCGCGTGTCCTGAATATCGCCAATGAATATATCGCGGCTGGGCCTCTATGAGAAAGCATTAGGCGTTCTCTCCAGAACCTATCCACAGGTTCCCGCCGACCAGAGCCGAGCCCGCCAATGCGTTGCCTCAGGACGATCCGGTGGTGTTGTATTACCGCGCCTATTGCGAACAGAAACTGGGCCGCTCCACAACGGATGATTATGCCGCGGCCGCAAAGCTTTCGACAAAGTACATTTTTCCCAGCGGAGCCACGAGCTACAAGGTATTGCAGTCGGCTCTGGCCGCCAATCCCGATGATGCGAACGCCAACTATCTGCTGGGAACTCTTGAGTTCTCAGTCGGCATGACGGATGCGGGCTTGGAAAAGTGGAAGCATGCGCAGCAATTGCATCCGCAGATTCCGCGCCTTGGACAGGGATATCGGTCTCGCTCTGCTGCAGATCAAGGGCGATACTGAGGGCGCGCTGGCTGCATTCAAGCGCGGAGTGGAAGGCGACGATCCCAATAACCTGGATAACTATTTCGGCCTCGACCAGACACTCAGCCTGCTGAAGCATCCGGCGAAAGAGCGCGTGGAAGCACTGGGCCACTATCCTGACCTCAAGAACATGCCTACGGATCTCTTCTACGAATATGACTTGGCGCTGGCGGAAACAGGCGATTTCGATCGCGCGGAATCGCTCTTCCATAACCGCTTCTTCCTGCGCGCTGAAGGTGGAACGAACGTGCGCCAGGTGTGGGTGGAAGTGCGCTTGCTGCATGCCATGGCGCTGGCCAAAGAGGGGCATTGCGATAAGGCGCTCTCGATGGCTTCGCAATTGGGCGCTGCTAGTTCCCGGCCTGGACTTTACGCAACGACGGCATGCAGCCGATTCTCGAATCGTCCCGTACCGAATACCTGCTGGGCGATTTAGAGGCGGGTTGCGGGCATGCGGACGCAGCGAAAAAGCACTACGAGCGGGCCGCCGGCTTGAAAGGTGCAGGCCAGGTCGCATGGGCCTCAAAAGCGGCAAGGAAGCTGGGCAACTACGACGAAGCCAAGTGGCATGCTGAGCTGATGCGCGCGGCAGCTTCGCGTGGGGAGCGAAGCGGCAAGCTCTCGACTCCTATTACTCCGCGATGGCGCAACTGGAGCTGGGAAATAAAGCAGCAGCCGATGCGGATCTCCACAAGGCATTCATGAAGCCTGACCGCATCGCTGGCCTACCACCTGAGCCGGTTGGCGCTGGCCGGAGAAAATAACTAAAAAGAAATCGCCGCTCAGCGGATCACCAGCTGAGCGGCACAAGCATAACTAAAAAAGGAGATGCCAGTTTTGCGGCATCTCCTTTTTTTGCTCACTTTTCCGCCGCAGCTTTTTGCACGATAACGTCTCTGTGCGAAATCACCGGATGCGCTCTCTCATCCTCTGCCGTGGCAATTGCCTGGAGTGAGTAGTTGCCCAGCGCGGACGGCGTCTTCAGCGTTATCAGTGTAGGATTGCGCTCCCAGAGGCGCGAGCGAAAACGGCGTCTCCTCGGCGGCTGCTTCCCTGCCCGCATCATCCGTGAATACCAGCCGCAGCTTGCCGGCGCGAGGCCGGTCTTCATCGTTCACCATGGCGACGGTATAGTCGCGCGTTTCAGCCGCATTCAAGCGACGGATGCCAGAAGTTCAAATACACTCCCAGCGGATTGAAAGCCTGCTCCATGGCCTTTTCAAAATGCGGTTCCAGCTTGAGGGTTTTCAGATCGATGAAGTGGTCCGAGGTAAACGCCTTTGGATCGCTGGCGGTGAGGTAAACAAAATGCAGCACGCCCGCATAGCGCCGGTAAGCCCGCCAGAACTCAGTCTCCCCGCCCAGCAGATAAGCTTGCAGCGCAAAGCGATTCTCCGTCGTATTTTTCTCGCCCAGCAATCTGGGATAAAGCTTCTGCGTCAGCAGTGTCGGCGTGCCATCGCGATTGAGCCACAGCCATCCGTACTCATTCAGAATCATCGCGTGGCCGGTCTTGCTGGTGGCATTGTTGCGCGCCG
This sequence comes from uncultured Acidobacteriaceae bacterium, assembly GCA_963724755.1. Taxonomy (GTDB): domain Bacteria; phylum Acidobacteriota; class Terriglobia; order Terriglobales; family Acidobacteriaceae; genus Telmatobacter. Next base: position 323,111 of record CAVRVZ010000005.1, on the reverse strand, counting down.
GCCCCTCCAGTTCCTCAAGATCGGTCATCTGGAATGAATGTCGGCGGGATCGTCGTTCATCGCCAGCCCATAAAACAGATATTGATGATCGGGTACCGGGTCGTCCGGTCCTGCCGGCGCGTTATAGCTGTTCTCCCATGGCCGGTCGAGACAGATCGAGATTTCGCACCGCGGGAATGATGGTGCTGGTAAATTGCGGCAGAAAGGATTCGTTGGTCGCATCCCAGATCGCCACGCTGGGATGATTCCAGTTATCCCGCATCCACTCGCTGTATTCGGTGATCATCTCGTTGGTGTCGTACTGTGCCCTGAAATCTGGCCCAGCTAGGATGGCCGGCCCAGACAAAGTACTGGTTCTCGATCAGCAGTCCACTTTCGTCTGCGATCTGCAGCCAGCGATCGGGCACGGGACCGATGCAGAAGCGGAATGCATTCCAGTGCAACTGCTTCGGAATCTCAACCAACAGGCGGTGCAGCCACGCTTCGTCCCAGGGCAGCGTGCCTACATCCGGATCCTCGAAGAAGCGATGCAGCGTAATGTTCGACCCGCGCAGAAAATACGGCCGCCCGTTCAGGTAAGCGCGTTGCGTGACCGTATCGAAGCGAAACTCGCGCATTCCGAAGCGCGTGGTCACGTCGTCGCCCGCCGTGCTTGTGGCCACCTGGTAGAGGAACGGATCTTCGGGAGCTCCACAGATGCGCCTTGGGCACAGGAACAGTTTGCGTCACAGTTTTCTCGCCGCCCGCGGGAACTTCAACCTGCAGTCTCAATTTTTTCCGATGCCGCCGCGCGGGACTTCCACTCGAATACCTGCTGGGCGACTTTCGCTGTCACGGCGCGATCAGAGTAGTTATGCAACTCCGTCTGCACCAGAATGCCGGAGACCGGATTGCTCGCGCTCGCCAGTTGCGGCGCCACCTGCACCGACGCGATGACCGGATTGTTCATCACCATCAGAGTCACATCGTCATAGATGCCCGGCGTCCAGCGGTTCTTTTCAAAATCGGTCCCCTGCGAAACATTGGCGGGCAGCACGCCGGGATGCGCGCCGATTCGAATGACCAATTCATTCGGCGCATTCCAATGGATTGCCTTGGTCACATCGAACCATGCGGCGGTAAAGCACGGGTCATGCTCGCCGATGCGCACGCCGTTCAGATAAACCACCGTGCCGAACTGCGCCTTATTCACCTTGAGCAGAGCCACCGCGTTCTGAGCCGGCGCCTGAAAAGTCTTCCGATACCAGAAGTAGTTCCGCTGCTGGTGCGAGATGCCGCGCGCGTCGCCCAGTTTGTCGTAATCCGCCTGGCTATACCTGCCTTGACTCACCAGGTTGGAGAGCAGTTGCCGGCTCTGGTACTGATCCACGTCAGGAAACGCCGGAACAGCGGAATGCGCCAACCCGGGCACCGGCGCCGTGTGATGGTAAGCCGCCGGCATCTGATTGGCGCCGACGCTGTCTTCCACATCCCACTGGCCATCCAATGAAAGCGTGGTGCGATGCGTGGTTTGCGCACCCGCCGCAAGCGAGCATATCGCCATGCAGCAGCAAATCAAGCCGGAGAATCGTTTTCAGAGAAATCATGCACTTGCTCCTTGAAGAAGAACCGTACGCCTCAAGGCTTGAATCGCAGCCGCAGATCCGCAGAGCTTCTTCCATTCAGTCTTGTCTTCATCGCCACCGATCATAGCTGACACGCAGAGTTCGCGTACAAGGCGGAGATTCTCTTTGTTCAATCAGTGAGGAAAGCACAACGCATCATTGAGGCGAATTGACAGCGACAGCGCATGGAATTCAAATGGTGGTCACTGTCAGCCGCCATTGGAGCCAGCCACTTTAGCCCGCAGGAGTTTGCGCACCTTGCCCCCTCAACCCGCCGTCCACGCAGGCTACCTCTATCGCATCGCTCTCACCGGCGCGCTTGCCGGCTTGCTCTTCGGCTTCGATACCGCGGTCATCAACGGCGCATTGCTCTCCCTGCGCACTCACTTCGCGCTTTCTGAATTCCAGGTTGAGTTTGCGGCCAGCAGCCTGCTCTATGGCTGCTTTTTCGGAGCCATGGCCGCCGGCATACTCAGTGACCGGTACGGCCGGCGATCCATTCTTCGCCTCAGCGCGGTGCTCTTTCTGTTCTCCGCCATCTTTGCCGCCGTTCCCGCCAACTTTGCAGAATTTCTGCTGGCCCGCTTTCTGGGCGGCCTCGGCATCGGATTCGCATCCACCATCGCGCCCCTTTATCTGGCGGAAGTTTCACCAAGAGAGAAGCGCGGCAGCATCGTCACGCTGAATCAGACCGCGATCGTCATGCGGCATGCTGCTGGCCTACTGCACCAACTGGGCGCTGGCCGTTACCGGCGCATGCGGCATGGCGCTGGATGTTCGGCTCCGCCGCGCTTCCCGCACTCGCTTTTATCATTTGTCTTCGCTTTGTTCCTGAAAGCCCCCGCTGGCTCTTCCAGCAGGATCGCGTTGAGGAGGCCGACGCGGCTTTTTGCGCTATTGGAGGCGAGGCCTGCCGCTCAGAGCAGCTTGAAGAGATTCGCACCGCCATCGCCCAGGAAACTCCCGCTCCTGGCTGGTTGCGCCGCCTTCGCCGCCCGCTGCTGCTTGCTGTCGGTGTCGCCATACTGCAACAGATCACCGGCATCAACACCGTCCTCTATTACGGCTCCATGCTTTTTGTCGCGCACGGCAACAGCGGCAGCGACAGCCGGCACTCGCCGCCAATGTGCTCATCGGACTCACCAATCTGGTCTTCACGCTCATTGCGCTTTGCATTATGGATCGCATTGGCCGGCGCACCTTGCTCACCGGTTCCGCCTCCGTCATGTGCGTGTCGCTGCTGTTGCTGGTCTTTCAATTTCATCGCGCTCACGCCAACTTCGCCCTCATCGTCGGCAGCACCATGCTTTATACGGCCGCATTCAACATCGGCCTTGGCCCCGGAGCATGGCTTTATATCTCTGAAATCTTTCCCCACCAACGTTCGCGGCCGCGCCATGTCCATCGCCACCGCCGTCCTGTGGGGAAGTTGCATTCTGGTATCCAACTCTTTCCTCACCATGGTTCGCGCCCTCGGCCCAGCCGGCGCATTTGGCGTATTCGCGGGCATCTGCGCCTTTGCTGCGTTATTCTTTTCACGGTTGCCGGAGACGCGCGGGCGGTCGCTCGAAGAGATCGAGCAATCCTGGAAGCCATGACTGCCCGACAGTCTCGCTTCATTGAAGTCAGTTAATCGTGTATATCGAGGCGCCATGACAACTGAAAGCAAGAGCACGAAAAACAATGAGAACGAAGAACTCCACCTGAGCAGCAGGTTTACCAGCGCGGTCGACTATGCGCGGCACATCCACATCGAGCGGCGCAAAGGAACCGGCATTCCTTACATGGCGCACCTGCTGGGGGTTGCAGCCCTGGTGATGGGCGAGGCCGGGCACGCCGGATTCCCGGTTACTGAAGATATGGTGATCGCCGCGCTGCTGCACGACGCCGCCGAAGATCATGGGGGAGCATTGCGGCTCAGGGACATCGAGCACAACTTCGGCCTGAATGTGGCGCGCATGGTGGAGGGACTATCAGACAGCCTTGCCGAAGACTCCCACCAACAAGCAGGCCTGGCAGAAACGCAAACAAGCGTACGTTGCAAAGACTTCGCCAGGAACCGGCTGACGTTCGGCTCATCTCGGCGGCCGACAAGCTCTACAACGCGAGAGCGATCCTCGAAGACTACCGAAAGATCGGGCCCAAGGTCTGGGATCGATTCAAGCGCGGCCGGCAGGAGCAAATCTGGTACTTCGATGAACTGCTGGCAATCTTCAAATCGTCAGCAGCCAACCGGATCGTGGAGGAATTGGAGCGGGTAGTGAACGAACTAAGGCATATAACGGTAGGAGAGATATAATCTGTTTATTTTGAATTGGATATGGTGGGCGCTGCAGGATTTGAACCTGCGACTTCCACCGTGTGAAGGTGGCACTCTACCGCTGAGTTAAGCGCCCCTGAGTGGGCCGGCACAGGCAGCGCCAGCGGGGCATCCCGTAGGGTAGAGTAACACCAGCGGGGCGTTTAAGGCCAATGCCTGCCGCCTAACTCCGATCTCCGGCAAGGCGCGTTCACCAGCGGCCTGCCCGAAGACCCAAGCTGGATGCCGATGCGCTTTGGAGCCAAATCAATCCGCCCTGCAGACGACTTACCCACTGACGGGGAGCCGGCCTTGCGCCCTTTTCCGGGCCTCGGCGGTCTCGACTGCCATGCCCGGCTCTGGCGGGAGACGGCCTGGGCGGTTTGGGCCTGTCTGGAGCCGGTCTGCCGCGCATACTGGCCCAGTTTTCGGTCCAATCCAACGGCTCCCGGCCCGGCCAGCGACAGAATCGCGCCGCAAACGGGAATTCCAGCCCTGAAACTGCGGCTGAGGCGCAACCTTCTGCTGCGGATGGGGTTCCAGAAGATATGGCGAGCCTTGTTCTGGACAACTCGGCTCTGGGAGCGGGCGCGGCATCATGGCCGGGCTCAATACCAAACGGAGACGCGGGCCAGCAGATCGGACTGGATCCGGCCAGCGACGCAGCCATCATGCTGCGCGTGGCCGCGGGCGACGAATCGTGTTTCAACTACCTGGTGGGAAAATACCACCGGGCCATGATTCACTTTCTCTTCCGCATGGTCCACAACCAGGCCGTTGCCGAAGAGCTGGCGCAGGAGGTGTTTCTGCGCGTTTACCGCTCGCGGGAGAGCTACCGGGCGGAGGCGAAGTTCACCACCTGGCTTTACCGGATCGCGACCAACCTGGCGGTGAACCACGCGCGCGATACCCGGCACGAGCGGGCGGCGCAGACCATTTATCTGGACGCCCCGGACGAGGAGACAGGCACGACGCCGGATGTGGCCGACGATGAACCGTCGGTGGAGCAGCAGCCTGCTGACCGATGAGCGCATGGCGGCCATTCGCACGCATGTGATGGCCCTGCCGGAGCGGCAAAGGATGGCGGTGCTGATGCACAAGTACCAGGGGATGGATTACAGGCAGATCGGTGAGGTGCTCAAGCTGAGCGAGTCGGCGACCAAGTCGCTGCTTTTTCGCGCCTACCAGACGCTGCGGGACAAGCTGAAGGATTTTGTGTAAGGAGAAGCAGGCCGGGCTGGAAGCAAGCCAGACTTGTCCGGCGGAAGCGGGGGGTGGTTGCTATGAAGACGAATTGCACCGGGATGGATACGAAGCTGGCGGACTTGCTGCTCGATCCCGACCGAGCGCCTGCCAAGGTAAGAGCGCATGTGGACGCGTGTGAGCACTGCCGCGCGGAGTTGGCGGAGCTGCAGGCTACGATGGCGCTGCTGGATACCTGGAAGGGTCCGGAGCCAAGCCCCTATTTCCTCAGCCGGCTGGATGCGCGGATGCAGGAGCAGCGTGAAGCGGAACCGGCAGCTAGCGTTGGTTTGATCGTCTGCGCGCCCGCTTTGTCTATGGGCCGCGAACCCACGTTCGTCCGCTGGCAGCCATGGCGCTGACGGTCATGCTTCTGATTGGCGGCGGAACGTATCTGGGCATCACCGACTGGGACCAGGCGGCCAATCCTCCGGGACAGGCCGCCGTGGTGCACGATTTGCAGACGCTGGATAGCAATGCCCAACTGCTTGACCAGTTGGAGACGCTTTCCAGCAACAACGAAAACGGAGATTAACGAACATTCTTAGCGGCTTAGGATTGGGGCTGGGACCGGGAGATAGGTGTGACCGGGGAACACAATGCGGAATACGCTGGAAAAGCGAGAATGACGGCGCGCGCGGCTGTTGCTGCGCTGGCCGCGGTTCTTTACGTCTCCGCAGCCTGGGCTAGCGGCCAGCACTCCATGGTACGCTCGGCTCCCCGGTCTCCATCCCACGCTACGAATCGACCGGCCCTCAATGCCGCACCGACCAGAACCGGCCTGCCGGGCAGACCTCAGGGGAGCTATGGGCAGCGTCCCGCGCCCGGCTACCCCAGATACGCTCCACGACCCGGCTATCCAGGTTACCTTGGGCCAGGCTATCCTCGTCCCGGCATTCCGGGGTATGGCTCTCCCTTTTATGCTCCTCCCGGCCACCTGGGCGACTGGCTCAATCAGCACCGTGGCCTGCCGATTCAGGAGCAGGAGCGGATGCTGCGCGCCGACCCCAGTTTCAGCCGCCTCAACCCGGCAGACCAGCAGCGGCTGATGCAGCAGTTGCACCAGGTGAACCAGATGCCGGAAGATCAGCGGCAGCGCCGGCTGGCCCGCGCCGAGATGATCGAGCATCTGTCGCCCCAGGAGCGGATGCAGATCAACCTCTCCGCGCGCCGCTGGGCCTACCTGCCGCCGGAGCGCCAGGCGCTGATGAAGAGCGCCTTCCAGGACCTGCGCGCGGTCCCGCTGGACCAGCGCCAGACGGTGCTCAACTCCGCCCGCTACCAGGGCGTCTTCACCCCCGAGGAGCGCGGCATCCTCACCGATTTGCTGCGCGTGGAGCCCTACCAGCCGGCGCGGTAATTCCTGCGCGGAGCCGGCTTTCCGGGCGTTCAACATTGCCAATCGCTCAACTAATCAGGAAACCCGCCGCTACGCTACAATCAAAGATAGGCCCAAGCCAATCTTTATTGCGGAATGACCGCAAACGCAGCGGCGGGCAAGGAGCTTTAAATTCTATGGCGATTCCCGCCACTCAAATGCGTCCCGGCATGATTATCAAGCACAACGACCAACTGCACCTGGTCTTCAAGGTGGAGCACCGCACGCCAGGCAACCTGCGCGCCTTCATCCAGGCCAAGCTGCGCAACCTCAAATCCGGCGCAATGTTCGAGCACCGTTTCCGCTCCGCCGACGCCATTGAAAAGGTCGTCGTGGACGAGATTGCCATGGATTTCCTTTATGCCGACGGCGACGACTACTACTTCATGAACCCCGAGGACTTCGAGCAGACCGTGCTCAAAGGCTCCACCCTGGGCGATGCCGTCGAGTACCTGACGCCCAACCTGCACATCAAAGTCAGCTATCACGACGGCCAGGCCGTGGGCATCGAGTTGCCGGCCGTCGGTCGAGCTTGAAGTCGTCGAGACCGAGCCGGGCCTCAAGTCGGCCACCGCCTCCAGCGTTACCAAGCCCGCCAAGACCGAAACCGGCCTTGTGGTCCAGGTTCCGCCCTTCATCAACGAGGGCGAAAAAATCCGCGTCGATACCAGCGAAGGCGCATACCTGAGCCGGGCCTAAGCACTCCATACCTTAAATAAAATGCCGCCCTTTTGCGCCCTGCGGAATAGAGATGAGCCTAGGATAATTGGCAGACAGTGCGCGGTAGCTCGGCAGGGAGCAACCGAAGCCGGCAGCTCTCGCGCCTGGCTGGATGGAGAACTGCATGAAATTACTGTTTTTATCGCTCATCACTTGCCTTATTTCGCTGGCTCCCTCCTGGGCGTCACAGGCGCCGGCATCGCCAACAACTGACCGTGCAGCGGTCGTGGAGGGCAACAACGCCTTCGCAGTTGATCTCTACGGCCAGTTGCGGAAGCAAAACGGCAATCTCTTCTTCTCGCCTGAGAGCATCTCCACCGCGCTGGCCATGACTTATGCCGGAGCGCGCGGCGACACCGCCTCCGAGATGGCGAAAACGCTGCATTTCACGCTGCCGCCCGATCGGCTGCATCCGGCCATGGGCGCGCTGCTCAGCGATCTCAACGCCGCGCACAATGGATACCAGCTAAGCGTGGCCGACGCTCTTTGGGCGCAACAGGGCTATACGTTTCTCAATGATTTCCTCAAGCTGACCAGGCGCGATTATGGCGCGGGATTCTACCAGGTGGATTTCAAAGGCGCGACCGAGGCGGCGCGGTTGACCATCAACCATTGGGTCGAGCAGAAAACCCAAAACAAGATCAGTAACCTGCTCCCGCCGGGCACACTTAACACCAGACACCAGGCTGGTGCTCACCAACGCCATCTATTTCAAGGGCGATTGGCAGACGCCTTTCGAGAAGGAGTCGAACAGAGGATGAAGACTTCCACCTATCCCCGGCGCACACAGTGAAAGCGCCCCTGATGCGCCGCTCAGACAGTTTCAACTATTTCAACGGCGGAACATTTCAGGCCCTGGAGATTCCATATAAGAGCGGAGAATTGTCCATGATCGTCTTCCTGCCCAACGATATAGGCGGCCTGCCTGCTTTGGAACAGTCGCTGACTGCGTCCAGGATGCAGCAATGGCTCAGCCAGTTGCATTCCGGTTCCCATAGTCATCCTGACGTTGCCTAAGTTCAAGATGACGCGGCAATTCGAGCTTCAGCAGGAGCTTGGCGCAATGGGGATGCCACGGGCGTTTGACAGTACTGCCGCGGATTTTTCAGGGATGACCGGCGAGCCGCGATCTGTTTATTTCAGCGGTGATCCATAAGGCTTATGTCGATGTCAATGAACAAGGAACCGAAGCTGCGGCGGCTACGGCTGTGCTGATGATGCCGACAATGGCAAGGCAAGTAAGGACTCCCGCCACCCATCGTCTTCCGCGCCGACCACCCCTTCGTTTTCCTGATCCGCGACAATCGCTCCGGCGGCATCCTGTTCATGGGTCGCGTAACCGATCCGACAAAGTGAGAACTACTGATTGTTGAAGTGAATGTAGAAGTTGCTCAAATCCGATTGCGGCCCAAATGTGATGAATTCTGCGCTTCAGACGAAAAACCACCGCGTGTTTAGCGGTGGTTTTTCTTGTCCCGGTAGAGCATCGACTTTCACAATCAACCCACTCAGAACTTGCCAGCGGGCAAACTGACCAGCCTCGCTTCAAGCAGCGCTTCGATCGTTCCCAGCGCTTCCAGCACTTTGTCTGAGACCGGAGCGTCCACCTGCACCACGGCAAGAGCCTTCACCGGCTTGGCTCCGGAGCGTTCGCGGCCCAGTGCAAAGTTGGCGATATTCACTTTGTGCTCGCCAAGAATCGTTCCGATTTTGCCGATAACGCCGGGCACGTCGAGGTTGCGGCAGACCAGCAGGTGATTTTCAAGCGGCGTCTCAATGTCGATGCCGTCGAAGGCCAGCAGGCGCGGCTGTTCGCCGTGAATCACGGTTGCGCTGGCGATGCTGGAACCGGAGGCCATGTGCAACTCCACCGTTAGTACGCTGGCCGCACCGCCGCGATAGCTCTCCTGCTTCTCTTCGTGGACGCGAATGCCCCGCTCCTGGGCCACGGCCGAGGCGTTAATGCGGTTCACATTCTCAGAGCCCTCGAGCAGTCCCTCGATGGCCGCATTGCGCACCAGTTCCGTTTTGGCCTCGGCGAGCGAGCCGCTGTAGGTGATGTGAATGGACTCGATGCCGCGCGCGCCGGCCTGCGCCATAAACGAACCCAGCCTTCCGGCCAGATCGATATATGGCGCCAGAACCACGTACTCCTCGTGGCTCAGCGAGGGCAGATTCACGGCATTTTGCACCACTCCGAGTTTCAGATACTCGCGCACCTGCATGGCGATCTGCATCCCCACCGCCTCCTGCGCCTCGGCCGTCGAGCCGGCGATGTGCGGAGTAAGAATCACGTTGTCCAACTCGGCATACGGAGTTTCTTTTGCCGGCTCTATCGACGAATACGTCCAGCGCCGCTCCGGCCACCTGGCCGCTCTTGAGCGCTTCAACCAGAGCCGCATCGTCAATCAGCTCGCCGCGCGCGCAGTTGACGATGCGCACGCCCTTCTTCATGGCGGCAATCGTTTTGGCGTTGATGACTCCGGTGGTCTGCGGCGTCAGACCTACGTGCAGCGTGATGTAGTCCGACCCGGCAATCAGCTCATCCAGCGTCACCAGCTTGATGCCGTTCTCGCGCGCCACCGCAGCCGAGACAAACGGATCGCTGCCGATGATCTCAAGACCAAAGCCCTTGGCCCGTCTGGCCACTTCCAAGCCAACGCGGCCCAGTCCCAAGAATGCCCAGCGTCTTGCCGCGCAGCTCCGACCCTTGCAAACTTTTCTTTTCCCACTTGCCGGCGTGCATGGTGGCATTTGCGGCGGGCAGTTTGCGGCCAAGCGCGATCATCAGGCACATGGTCAACTCGGCTACGGCCACGGCGTTCGCTCCCGGCGTATTCATCACCACAATGCCCCGCCGCGTGGCTGCCGCGGCGTCGATATTGTCCACGCCCACCCCGCCCGGCCGATCACGCGCAGTTTAGGCGCTCTGCGCCATCAGCGCATCGTCCACCTGCACCGCGCTGCGCACCACCAGCGCATCGGCATCGGCCAAAGCCGCCGGCAACCCATCCGGCAACTGGTCGTGCGTCAAGAACTTCCCATCCCGGCTCGGCCGCAAATACGGCCAATGTTGCCGGAGAAACCTTCTCTGCCAAAACAATCTTCATCGCGTCTCCCTTGCCCTTTTGCGCGGTCTCATACTCGTCAAAGCGGATGCCCTGCTCTCGCACAACAAATCGAAGATCCGCACCACAGCCGCATGCGGCTTGCCCTCGCCCCGCTCGTACTTGGCGATCGAGTTGGGGTGCACGCCCAGCCGCTCGGCCATCTGGTATTGAAAGAGATCGAGCTGCTTCCGCGCGATCAGCAGCTTTTCTCCAAAACTCAGTTCGGCCATTAGTACAGCTCCTAGCTAACTAGCTTTTAGCCTAGTTCAAGAACAAAACGGGGTGCCCCAGGTCTCGATTTTGAGACCTGGGAAACCACAGAAATCAACCAGAGGTTTTAAGCCTTAGTTGCATCCGCATAAACCTGCTGCGCCGCCGCAACCGCCTGCCCATACTTCACCGGCAACTTCAGCGTGTCCTTGGCAATGTGCTCCATCGCGCCCAGCAGCGCCACCGTATCCAGATAGTCGAAGAAGCCCAGGTGCGCCACGCGGAAGATCTTGCCCTGCATCTCCCCCTGGCCGTTGGCTGTGACCAGGGCGAAGCGCGACTTCAGCGCCTTCACCACGTCGCCGGAATTCATCCCCTCCGGCACCGCAACCGCCGTAGCCGCAGCAGCCGGCGAAGTGGGCGCAAACAGCGTGAACCCCAGCGCCACCAGCCCCGCCCGCGTAGCCGCCGCGTTCACCTGCGCATTGTCCACCAGCGCGATGCGGCCCTTTTCCAGATCGCCGCCCGCCTGGCCGGCAATGTAATCCAGCGCAGCGCCCAATCCGGCAACCAGCGCCACCGCCGGCGTATACGCGCTCTCGCCCTTCACGGCGTTCTTGCGTTCCTTGCGCAGATCGAAGTAGTAGCGCGGATTCTTCGCGGTCTCCATCGCCGCCCACGCCTTCTCGCTCACGCTCAGGTAAGCCAGCCCCGGCGGAATCATCACCGCCTTCTGCGAGCCGCCGATCAGAATATCGATCCCCCAGCCGTCCACATCGAAGATGCGTAGTGCCGAGTCCCGTGATTCCATCCACAACCAGCAGCGCATCGGTCTCCTTCACCAGTTTGGCAATCGCCTCCACGTCGTGGCTGACCGCGGTCGAGGTCTCCGTGGCCTGCATATAAACGGCGCGATGCTCCGGCTTCATCGCCTTCTTGATTTCAGCAAGGTCGAAGGTCTGGCCGTAGGGAGCTTTGACCAGGTCCACCTGGCAGCCGAAGGCCTTGGTCAGGTCCGCCCAGCGCTCGCCGAATTTGCCGGCCGTCAGCACCAGCACCCGGTCGCCCGGAGAGGTGAGATTCGAGACCGATGCCTCCATGGCCCCCGTCCCTGAGCACGACAGCAGCAGCACGTCGTTCTTTGTGCCCACAAAAACCTTCAACTGGGCCAGAACTTTCTGGAACAGGGCGCGAAATTCCGGTGTGCGGTGGTGAATGTCGGCCGCCGCCATGGCAAACTGGGCTGCCGGCAACAGCGGTGTAGGGCCGGGCGTAAACAAGCGTGTTTTGCGAATCATCGTCTCTCTCCTCGCTCAAAACGAAAAATTATTTTAAGCGTCAGCCACATAATACACTATTATGTTGTTTTTGTGGTTTTTTCTTTTAAATCCCAGCTGAAAATTTATATCAATCTATCCCGATTTGGAGACAGGATCATTTAAGAATGAGAATCCATAGGGAAGTATCCTCATTCGATTGAGATTATTAGCTTGAGATTGAAGTGAACGATTCGAACAGAAGGAATTAGGAATTGAGTCGAGGGAATGTCAACCATCGGCATTCCCTCGCCCCTTGGACAATCAGCGTCAGAGCAGATTAACGACGGCCACCGCCTCCTCCGCCGCCAAACCCTCCACCGCCGACTCCATGGCCGCCACTAAATCCGCCACCGGCGTATCCGTGTCCACCGGCGTACCCGTGTCCACCGTAATATCCGTGTCCACCATAGTAGCCGCGGCCGTAATAGCCAAACCCTCCATAGAATCCGCCCCACCCCCAGCCAAATGGGCTAAAGAACGGATCCCAGCCAAGGAAGGTGTAATCCCACATATAAGGATCCCAATACCACCCCGGATAGAAGCCCGCCATGCCGTAATATTCGCCGGCAATCTGGTCATTCGCTTCCGCCAGGTATTGCGACCGCAGGCTGCTCCAGTTATAGAGCATGTCGCCGGATGGGTGGGAATTGATATCGACGGCCTTCAAGCGCGCTCCGTCGCTCACCAGCGGCAGTTCATGGTGGTTCTTCACGGCCTCCCACCTGCCGTCTCCCACTTCCACCTCGGCCCGGCCCTTGAACACCATCGCCTCTGGAGGGTTGGAATCGAACTCATAGTATCCGGGCTTTATCAATTGTGTCGTGACTCCGCCATCAAGGATCTGCACCTGGTTTTGCGGAAAGATCTGGTCCACTTCCACGCCTGCCCGTCCCCGCTCCAATTCAACCTTCGTTTGCGCCAGGTCGGGGGAAATCATCTTTACTGAACTGTTTGAATCCAGACGCAGAAAGATGCCCGGCGTTAGCAGAATCTCCGCCTTGCCCGCGGTCGTGCTCAGCACCTGGCCGGCATCGAGATCGGTGCTCCCTACGCTCTGGTTACGCAGTGGTCTTCCATCGAGGAATGCCGTGCCCTCGATATAGTTCACCGTGCCAGGGCGCGCTTGATTTGCGCCATATGACGGCGCGCATAGAACTCCTATGCCGAGTAGCGCAATCATCATCCTGGTCTTCATCGCTTTGTCCCTCACTTCTATAAATGCCAGATGGTGGAAAAAGTTCTCGTATTGCCAGATTATCAGTAAAAATCGATTGCGTGCTATCAAAAATATTCTCCTGATCCGTCCTTGCCAAGCAACCCCGGCTTTTGATGGAATCGGTCCCAAAACAAAATTCCCGATTAGAATGAGGCGTTTGTGCCCAATCCCCTGAACGATGCGCTTTTCGCTCCATAGCCGCGGAAGACTTTGTCGATAAGCGGCCAGAAAGATGAGCGGCAATGGGTTCCTTCATCAAGGCCGAGCAGGCCAGGCTACAAACCGGCTGAAATATATGTGTGTGACCTGAGTCACAACGCGGGGTGAATGTGGTCACTGCCTGCTCTTTTTCGAGGGCGCAGACTCGGAGTTCTAAGGGCATGAATCCAGGTTCTCCGCTGGCGCATACCCCGATTTCGCACGCAGCAGGGGAGTCAAGTGAAAATGGCTCAGTCTGCCGCAATAAGGGTAACGTTCCATCGTCAGGGAGGTATCCATGAGCTTTGCAGCCAACATGAAGACCATCGTCGTGGCCACGGATTTGGGCAGCCAGTCGGAGGCGGCCCTGGAGTATGCGCGTAAATTGGCGGGAGCCTATGGCGCGCGTATTGTGCTGGCTCACGGCGTTGACCCGCTGGATTATGCCGTCGTGGATGCGGTTCCCGGCCGTTTGCTCAAGGGACTGACCGAAAAGGCGCGCGCCGCGCTGGACGAGATGTGCGGCGATCTGCTGCGCGAAGGCATACACAGCCATTCGGAGATCCGCCAGGGCGTGGTGGCGCAGATGCTGGTGGACGTGGCGCGGCAATATGAAGCCGGGCTGATCGTGATTGGGACCAAGGGAATCGAGGGCGCCGGGCCGGTGGTTGTGGGCGCCATCGCTGAGCAGTTGGTGCGGCTGGCGCCGTGCCCGGTGCTGGCCGTGGCGGCGGACTGGAACGCCGGCTCGTTCCGTCCCACTCCGGGCGGGCCGGTACTGCTGGCGATGGAGCTAATGAAACCGCACCGGCCGCGGTCTCAACGGCCTACTCGCTGGCAGAGACGTTTCATCGCACTCTGCTGGTGATGCACGCGCGCGGACCGGCCGAGGCATCGGCATTCCTGAATCCTTGCGCGACCACGCTGGATGAGTTCGGCGTCAAAACGAGCGGGCTTGTTCCGGTGCGCTGCATAGTCAAGGATGGCAATCCGGCAGACGCCATCGAGGAAGCGATCGCGCAATACCATCCCTGCATCCTGGTGGCCGGGGTGAAGCGCGCCAGTGATACGCCGGGACCGCACGGCACCGCCTTCGCCCTGCTTGCCCGTTCCCGCGTGCCCGTGCTGTGCGTTCCGCCGGAACCGGCGCCCACCGGCCTGGAGCGGGAGGTTTGTACGCCGGTGGCAGCCCAATAGCGCATGAACGCGTGGGAGCCGAAAACCCGGCTCTTTACGGGGGATGGGCAGGCGGAGGAAGAAATCCCATTTCCCTATCTTCATGACCCGTATCATTACGATCCTTAACGTTGGGATCCGTTTCTCAGGAATTGCAGCATTTGGAGCGATTTGCCGGATATGAAGTTTGGTGCATCGCAAATCCGAAGTACCAAGCGCGCTCGCCTGGGACCGGCAGGCAAGTGGATTGCGGATGCCACCCACGGCGGGGCCGGATACCAGGCGGAGACAAAGGGAGATGTGACCATGCAATCCGAGGCAAGATCCTGGCGAATGGAGGCCGTGCAGGCCCATCCGCTGGCGGAGCTGTTGGAGTGCCCTCCGGCGACCGGAAGTCTTCTCAATAGCGCGGCCCAGTGCATCGGCTTTGAGGCAGGAGAGGTTGTTTTTCGCCAGTCCGAAGCCAGTCTGGGACTCTACCTGGTGATTTCAGGACAGTTTCTGCGCAGAACGGAACGCCTGCAGGCGCGGCTGACGCTAGCGCCGGCGCGCGCCGGCGATCTGGTGGAACTGGCGGCTGTTCTGGGGGACGGCCGTCACACCTATACGCTGAGCGCGCAAACAGCCGGTTCAGTGCTTATGCTGCCCATGGATGCCCTGACCCAGGCATTTCAGAACTATCCGCCGCTGCGGATGCGGTTGTTGGAGGAGCTGGCCCGCGAGGTCTCCCGCGCCTATAACGCCTGCTGCCAGAACCGCACAGGGCGGGTACGGCGGCGAGGGTCCGAAGTCTCACTGGCGTAGGAAAGAGCTTTCGTACCGTCAAATTTCCGTATTTGAGCTTCTTTGAGCAGCAACGGAAATTGACGGGTATCCCTGCCTTGACCCCCGGTAAAGTACGCTATACTTCAAGTTGACCAGCGGAATAACTATGGCCGCTTTCCATCCCCATCACCCCCCGGAAGATTGCGTTAATTGTGAGCATCGCCATCTGCGAATGTTCTGCAATCTCACGCCCGAGGCGCTCGAAGATTACGACGGCATCGGGATCATGATGAGCCATGCACGCGGGGCCAAGCTGTTTTCTGAGGGCGATCCGGCACGCAATGTATTTGTCATCTGTTTTGGCCAGGTAAAAATCTCTTCCACTTCCCGCGACGGCAAGACCATGATTCTAAAGATCGCCGGCCCCGGCGACGTGATGGGCCTGAGCGCGGTGCTGGCCAATGTTCCCCATGAAGTGACCGCCGAGGCCATCGAACCCTGCCAGGTGAAGACGGTGCGCAAGCAGGAATTTGTCGACTTCCTGGGCCGCCACGGCATTGCCAGCATGCACGCGGCGCAGTCTCTCTCCGGCGAATACCTGACCGTCTTCCACGACGCCAAGCGGCTGGCGCTCTCCGGCTCGGCGGCGGGGCGGCTGGCCCGTCTGCTGCTGGACTGGGGACGCGCCGCAGCCAACGGCAAGCCGGAGATTCGCTTTACCATGGCGCTGACGCACGAGGAGATCGCCAACATGGCCGGCACCTCGCGCGAGACCGTCACCCGGCTGCTCAACCAATTCCGCCGCGACCAGTGGATCACCATCAAGGGCTCCAGCATGACCATCGTCAAGCCCGACCAACTGGAGCGGCTCACCGCGTAGCTGCTTGCTAGTAATCATCGCCCGGTAACTTCTTTTTTTTAGTCCGGTTGTATCAAAACATTCCTGGAATCTCTTCTCTATAAGCGCGAATATTTAAGCACAAAGCCCTGAACGTAATAAAATCATAACTATGCAGTCAATTGAATTGAAAATTACTCTATGAAAAATTACGCATCCATCTTCGCATCCTGCGTTTTCGCGCTCTTCATGGCAAGCCATTCAGCCGGCCAAACGGCGCCCGCCAGCGAATTTCATGTAGTCGGCCCTGGCGGCGGCGGCGCCATGTTCCACCCCACCGTCGATCCGCGCGACACCAATGAAGTTCTGGTTGCCTGCGATATGACTGGCGCCTATATCAGTCATGATGGCGGCCGCTCCTGGCGCATCTTCAATCTGCGCGGCACGGTTCAGTTCTTCGCTTTCGATCCACAACGGCCGCACGTGATCTATGCGGCAACCAATGCTTTGTGGCGCAGCAGCGACGATGGCGAAACCTGGAATCTTGTCTGGCCCAAGCCCTCGACGGTGAATGGGGTTCAAATGAACTCCGACCATGCCAGCGAGACCATTCTCTCCGATTCCAATCCCCTTGGAGAGATTGAGGCGCTGGCCATCGATCCTGCCGACTCGCGCATTCTGACTGTGGCAGCGGTCAAGGATGGCGCTGCGGCACTCTATAAATCGAAGGATGACGGCCGCGATTGGGAGAAGGTAACGCCCTTGCCGGAGGCTCCGCCACAAATGCGGTACGACTCGACCTCATTCTCAATCTGGATCGATCCTCACTCTCCTGTGGGTGACCGCGATCTTTACGTCGCAGGTAAAACCAGCGTCACGGTGCGGCATCAAGGCCAATGGCAAACCCGTCCGGCTCCGGCAGGCGTGGCCTTCACCGATGTCAGCGCCGGCTTTTCAGCTCCGCATCGCGTCCGTTTGTATGCGGTTTCTGAAAAGGGAGTCTATGTGTCGAACGACGGCGCGGCAACCTGGACTCCCTCTCCGTTGCCCGGCAAGGACGCGCGCTTCGACGCCAGTCGCCACCAGCCTCGATCATCCTGACATCGCCTATGTCTCCTACGAGCATCTTCTCCTCGACGGGAAATCGTGGATGGGCGTGGCGAAAACAAAAGATGGCGGCCTCACCTGGTCGCTGGTCTGGAAGGAGAGTACGGAGGACGGTTGCCCCGCCAACATTCATGACGCATGGCTTGCTGAGCAGTTCGGCCCTGGCTGGGGCGGCAATCCGCTCGCCCTGGGCGTGGCCGAGCAAGATCCAAACCTCGCCTACGCCACAGACGATGGCCGCACCATGAAGACCACCGACGGCGGAGCAAACTGGCACGCAGTTTATTCCAGCAAAGTGCCGGGCGCAGGTTGGGCAAGTACCGGCCTTGATGTGACCACCAACTACGGTTATCTCTTTGACCCCTTCGATCTGCACCGGCGCTTTATCCCCACCACCGACATTGGCCTGTTTCGCAGCGAGGATGGCGGCCATTCCTGGATTCGATCGATGACCGGCGTTCCGCGTGCATGGTCCAACACCGCCTATTGGGTGGCGTTCGATCCCGACGTGCAAGGCAAGATGTGGGGTGTGATGAGCGGAACCCATGACCTGCCCCGGCCAAAGATGTGGCGAGCGCGCGGCGTCGCCAATCTATCAGAGGCGGAGTCTGCGTAAGTGTGGATGGCGGCCGCACATGGAAGCCTTCAAACCAGGGAATGCCGGAGACGGCTCCGACCCACATCCTGCTCGATCCTGCGAGCCCGGTGGGAAAAAGAGTGCTCTGGGTCGCGGCTTTCGGTCGCGGAGTTTACAAGAGTACTGACGACGGCGTTACGTGGACACTGAAGAACAACGGCATCGTGCAGCATGAGCCATTCGCCTGGCGATTGGCTCGCTCCGGCGACGGAACGCTCTACGTAATCATCGCGCGACGCAGCGAAGATGGAAGCATCGGCACGCCCGGCGACGGCGCGCTTTACAAATCCACCGACGGCGCGGAGTCGTGGACGCCTGTGAATCTGCCCGCCGGGACCAACGGACCAAACGGCCTGGCCATCGATCCGCAGGATCCCCAGCGCCTTTACCTGGCCGCATGGGGCCGGGCATACGGCAACGCACGGCACAGGCGGCGGAATCTATCTATCCACTGACGGAGGCAGACACATGGAAGAACGTCCTCGATCGCGACCAGCACATCTATGACGTCACCATCGATCCGCGCGATGCCAATTTACTTTATGCGGCGGGCTTTGAGTCTTCCGCGTGGCGATCGAGCGATCGCGGAGAACATTGGACGCGCATCCCTGGCTACAACTTCAAGTGGGGCCACCGCGTCATGCCCGACCTTATGGATCCCAGCATGATCTACATCAGTACCTTTGGCGGAGGCGTATGGCACGGCCCATCCGCAGACGCATTAGGCCATGCGGACATCGCCACTCCCGTCCTGCGGCCCGGCCATTGATTAAATAAGTCAGGAATCTGCAAATGAATCGTCGCGATATATTGAAGTCCGCTGCTTTGATGCCTCTGTTACCCAGCATCCATGCGCTTGGCGAAGATCCGAAACACCTGTGGCAGGGATATGATTTCGGATTCAGCTTCGCAGCCAACGATCGCCTGAATCAGGGTCCATTCGACATCGATCAGGATGAAGGCTGGCAAACCATTGCATACACCACATCTATCGGAGAAGCCGCTTCGCAACCCCGGCCTTGGGCTGCTTGGCTATACGTGGGAGGAAAGCGGACCCTCCATCGCCGTGCGCGAAGGCCGCCAGACCCTGGAAGATCATGTGGAGAAGATGGCCAGTCTCCCTTTTGTCGACGTGCTCTATATCCGTTGCGACTGGCGCAACGTGCAGAAGCAGCCCGGACGACTCGACCTGGATCCCGTATGGGATCTGACTCTCGCCGCGGCAAAACGCCACGGACTGCGCGTCGCATTCCGCATACAAAGTTCGAATACCGCATTTCAGCCAAAACAACTTGCATTGCCAGAGTTCCTGCGAGCAAAGGTTCCAATGGTCTCTATCGGCCACATGGGCATGTACGGCGATACCGGTGGAACCGCGAAGGGCGATTATATTGAGCCGCGTTACGATCATCCCGAATATCAAAAGGCGCTGGCTGAATTGAACCGCCTGCTGGCCGACCGCTTCGACGGCGATCCGCTGATCGAATTCGTTGACGTGATGCACATCGGCTTCTGGGGAGAAGGCCACTTCAGCGGCTATCCCAGCCCCTTCCCCGATTTTCAGACGGCGCAACGCACCCTCAACCAAATGGTCCGCATGCAGTTGGATACGTGGAAGAAAACTCCTCTGGCCATGAACACGCAGCCGGACATCAGCAACACAGGCAACCGCGAAGCGCTCGATATTGCTGTGCGCGGAGGCGCATGGGTCCGCTCCGACAGCATCATTGTTGAAGAGCCGATTCAAATTGAAGAGCTGGCAAACCGTCCTCCCTGGCTGGCTGCAATTCTCGAAGACGGATACTTCCGCCAGTACGACGCATCGAAAATCAAGGTGGATGCGGCCGGAGTCAACGAGCTGGAAAACTATATGCTGCACGTTCTCGATCTGAAAGCGAATTATTGGTCGCTGTGGACCGAGTCAGAAAATCTGGCCAGCTATAACGAGCGTTATCCACGCGGCTTCGCGCGCCTGCGCGCCAGCATGGGATATCGGTTGAGGCCCTCCTGGGTGTGGCAGCGCAAACGCTTCGGAACATCGGAGCTTATCGTAGCCGTCTCCAACACCGGGGTTGCGGGTGTTCCCGGCTTACTTTGGCTGACGGCAAAAAGTCCCGACGGTAAGATCCACTTGCGCGGCTCGCTCGATCCCGGTCACCCCTACGGCGATGCTCTCCGCCTTGGTTCGTTTCTCCTGCCCAAGGGCTATGTGGGAACCATCAATCTGCTGGCAGAGATCGAAATCCGCCCCAATGTGCTGAAGCCCGTTGCATGGGCCTGTGAGCAGCCGCTCAACGCGGACGGTTCTTTATCGCTCGACGTCAAGCCCATGAACGATCCTAACTGGCGCAAAGGCATCTGAGTCAGCGTGCATTGGCTCCCAGCAGCTTGAGCGCATTGCCGCGATATACTTTTTCGAGCACATCGTCGGGCAGGAAGAGCCCATAAACATTCCAGCGGCCCTGGCGCGATGCAAACGTCGGATACTCAAAATATTCGTTGGCCGTCTCCAGGAATTGAAAGTGAAGACGATACATTTCAACTTCGAGCAACAGGTCGGTCCCGAAGAGAATGCGATCGGCATATTTCAGAATGAAATTGCGCGCCGTGTAAGGCTGGCGGCCAAGCTCCGCCACGCGCCCAGCGATATCGACTGATAAATTCGGATAGCTGTCAAGCTGCTTTGCCACATAGGCAAGGTTTTCACTGCATTCAAAAACGTGCGCGCCAATGAATGTCGTCTTCGGATGCCGCGCAACCACGTGGCTGAGCTGCTCTAGCAACTCGGCCTTGGAATATTGCGCGCCATAAAAACTCCAGTCCGGATGAGCCGCCAGCTCTTCATAGCGTTCGTTGTTCTGATCGATCGGGGTAAAGAACGCGGCGGGATCTCCAGTGTGAAACATGGCCGGAATACCCAGTTCCGTAGCTTTGTCGATAATCGGCGCCAGCCTCTCATCGTCCACCCTCACCAGCTCGCCACTTGCATCCCTGACCGTGAGGCCAAGATCCTTCCAGAACTTGAGCCCGCAAATGCCGTGCTCCACCAGTCGTTCCAGGCGATCGATGCTGAGTTGCGTAAAGTCGCTGCGCTCAATGCCGCTCCAATCCATCCATCCGATGGTGGCAAAGCGATCGGGCGCTGTTTTATGAAAACGGTCGATGATCTCGATTGCGGCATCTCCCGTCAGCATGGTGATGTTCACCACTTTTTCCACATCGGTGGCATCCATCACGCGCAGCAACTCCAGCGGCGATTGCGCATCGAGATGATTGTGATAGTCGATTACTGGAAATCGTGGCTTCTCGATGACAGTAACCGGAGCCTTAAGCTGCGATTGTGGCGTGAAATCGCTGAGGCGAAGATCCACCTTAGCTTTGACGCTCATCATACCGACAAACTTTTCCTTATCAGTTCCATCTCCGGTAAGCATATCTACCCTCCCTCACGCTACTCAAAGTTGATTTCAGATAATCTGCGATTCATTGATCAGCCAATTTTCTGCCCAGCTAAAAATCAGTGTGCAGAGCCAAGGAACTCTTTTTGCAGTGCTGCATCGCGGAATGATTCCGTGCCGCCCGGGCGCAGCGTTGAGAGCGCGGCCGCACGATTGCCGAAAGCAGCACAGGCATCCGGCGCCTCGCCACGCAGGTAAGCAGCCAGGAATCCGGCGTCGAAGCTGTCACCGGCGCCGATAGTATCGACAGGCGTAACAGGATTCGCGGGAACCTCCCAGCGCTGGCTTCCCTTCTGTACCAGCGCGCCGCGCTTGCCGCACTTGACGGCTACTAGTGGAACGCGCTTGGCCAGAACTTCAATCGCGCTCTCGGCATCCTTCTTCCCGCTGATGCGGCAGGCCTCGTCGTCATTGGGCAGGAAGATATCGACCATGCCCAGCAGTTCGTCGAGCGGGCTGCCCCAGCGATCATCCGGATCGTCATTCGTATCCAGCGAGAGCGTGAGCCCCTCCGACTTCAGTTGCTTGAGTATCCTGGGCAGATCGGGCTGAAGCGCCTTGTGAAGAAAAAGCGAAGAGAGATGAAAATGCCGGGCAGAAGCCAGGTAATCCATATCGAGGTCCGATGCCGCCATCTCGAACATAGTGCCGGGATAAGTGAGAATATGACGCTTGCCTTCGTGGGTCAGCAGGATGGTGACGCCCGTGGATGTGCCGCCAGAGATGCGCTTGACGTGACTCACATCGACGCCCTTCTCCTCCAGCCGTTCCAGCGCGATGCTGCCCAGCGGGTCGTCCCCAAGCAGTGCGATGAAGCCGACTGAAACGCCCAGCGCCGCAAGGTTATGCGCAACAATCGCGGAAGAACTCCCCAGAGTAAGCCGGAAATCTTTGGCCAGCAACTCGCGTTCCATCGGCATTACTTCAGGAAGTCCATAGAGAACGAGGTCCAGATTAATCTCACCGGCAATGGTCACATCGAAGCGTTTCTTCATGTCGTCCTATCCGTATTCCTGAAAAAGTTGCTAGTACAGTGTCAGCGAGGGTTTGTAATCGCGCCAATCGATCCGCATGCCCCAGGTCTCGTTTATAAGACCTGGAAAACTACGAAATCACGCAGACGCGGCAATGGTTGCAGCCCTATCGTGCGGCAACAGAAATCATATCATATAGGCGGAAAACATAACTGAACAAGGCGCTTGTCCGGGGTGGTATCATGTCTTAAATCAAAATCCCGCGCATGAATTTAGAGCTGGCGGTGGGCGCACGCCATCATGCCATATATGGCAATTTCTCATCTGGAGCTGAACCTTGACGAATCAGGAAAACAACGATTCTGCATCCGCGCCTTCCGGCGGTGGTGCGCGCCTCCACCGCACGCTGGGCTTGTGGAACCTCATCATTATCGGCATGGTCATCATCCAGCCGACCGCGCCCATGGGAATCTATGGGGTAATCAGCAACAAGGCCCACGGTCACGTCGTCACCACCATCTTCATCGCCATGATCGCCATGCTGTTTACGGCGATCGGTTACGGCCGCATGGCGAGAATCTATCCCAGCGCCGGCTCGGCCTATACCTATGTAGGCCAGGAGATTCACTCCGCTCTAGGCTATGTCGTAGGCTGGGGCACGGTGCTGGCTTACCTGCTCAATCCGCTTATCTGTACGGCCTTCTGCGCCAAGGCCGCGATGAATATCATTCCCGGCTTGCCCTATCTCCCCCGATGTCCTTGGATCCTGATTCTTTGCGCGGCTTCTTTACCTGGACGAACCTGCGCGGAATCAAGACCTCCGCCAAATTGGACGAGGCCCTATGCGTCGGCATGACGATTGTAGTCATACTTTTCCTGGCCGCGTGGTCCGCACGGTTTTGAGCATTCACCACGATCCCGGCTTCTTTACCCTGTCCGTTCTACGATGCGGCGAACTTTAAGATCCTCCTATCTCTACGCCGGAACCTCCGTGGCCGTTCTCAGTTATATCGGCTTCGACGCCGTCTCCACGTTATCGGAAGAGGTGGAGAATCCGCGCCGCAACATCATGCTGGCCACGGTATTGCTCTGCGTGATCGCTGGACTCCTCTCCGGACTGGAAGTTTATGCGGCGCAACTGATCTGGGGCATCGAAGCCCTTCCCCAGCAATATGGTCGAGTCCGCCTTCGCCATGGTCTCGCGTCTGGCCGGCGGCGTGATTCTCTTCCAGATCATCAACTTCACGCTGCTGCTGGCCAACATGGGTTCCGGGATGGGCTCGCAACTGGCCGCCGGACGGCTTCTCTACGGCATGGGACGCGGCAATGCCCTGCCCAAGTCGTTCTTCGGCGCCATCGAGCCAAAGCACCGCATTCCGCGCAACAATATTTTGCTGATCGGGGCCATTGCGATTGCAGGCTCCGGCCTGATGGAATTTTTCTCAAGCAAGCTGGGCGGGGGCGCCTACGAAATCGGCGCTCAGTGCCTCGTCTTTGGCACCCTCATCGCCTTCATGGGCGTCAACGCCTCTTCCTTTGTCCACCTTTGCCGCCATCGCGAAGGCAAAGGGATCATTGGTCTGTTAGTCAGCCTGATCGTTCCTCTTCTCGGCTTTTCCATCTGCGCCGTACTCTGGTGCAGTGCTCAGCCACTCCTCGATGATGCTGGGCTTCTTGTGGCTGGTGATCGGCATCGCTTACGGAGCGGTGCGCACCAGAGGCTTCCGCGCCGAACTGGTCAACTTCGATATTCCCCCGGACGAGGCATGAAAAATCTGCCTTGCGGTAAACCAAGATTGCAATAAATGAAGCAGAATAAGTGAAAGGAAATCCCAATCGTGATGACGAACTCTGGCTCTTCTACAACCGGCTCAGTATCCGCGGATTCTTCAGCCAAGCGCGGCTACAATATCTTTCTTCTCGTACTTGCGGGCCTGGGCGGCCTGCTCTATGGGATGGACTTCGGAATTGTTGCCGGGGCGCTGCCCTATCTGAAAGACACCTTCTCCGGAACTACCGCCCAGCTTTCCATCATCGTGGCAGCCATGATGCTGGGAAGCGTCTTCTCTACGCTCTTCGCTGGCATGTTGGCCGAATGGATGGGCCGCAAGCGGCTGATGAACCTTTGCGGCCTCATCTTTATCGTCGCGATTCCTATGATCGCCCTTTCGCATGGCTATGCGCCGTTGTTCTTTGGCCGCCTGCTGGAGGGCATCAGCGCCGGATTGATCGGCGTGGTGATTCCGCTGTATCTGGCCGAGTGTCTGTCGGCATCCGTACGCGGCAAGGGACGCGGCAGTTTTTCAGTGGCTGCCCACTACATCAATGCTCTTCGCGGCCCTGATCAGCATCTACTTCAGTTATCATGTGCTGGCGGTGGCCAAAACCAGCGACGCCGCAACTCTGTTCGCATACAAGGATCATGCCTGGCGCAACCTCTTCTGGGTCGCGCTGCCTCCCGGCATCCTGTTTATCCTGTGCAGCCTGATGGTTTCAGAATCGCCGCGCTGGCTCTTCAAACGCGGCAAGAAGGAGCAGGCCCATGCGGCCCTGTTGCGCTCCCGCTCTCCCCAACAGGCCGCCCGCGAGTTGCAGGAGATGGAAGATCTGGCTACAAAAGCCGCCACCGTCAGCTCCACTGGCAAGAAAATCAAGGAGCCGCTGTTGCGCCGAAAGTATGTGGTGCCCTTCGTGCTTGCCTGCCTGGTGCTCTTCTGCACCCAGACTACCGGCATCAATTCGGTCATCGCATATAACGGTCCCATCCTGCAGCAAAGCGGACTCTCCGATCTTTATTCCCACTGGGGCCTGGTGATCTTCATGGCGGTGAACTTCCTGATGACCTTTGTGGGCATGACGCTAGTGGATCGCAAAGGCCGCAAGTTCCTGCTCACTATCGGCACCAGCGGTATCATCCTGTCGCTAGTGGGAGTGGGCATTCTGTTTCTGCGCACTGAAAAACTCAGCCTTGACGCGGGCTCTCAGGTAGAAACCATGGTGACTCCTAACCAGGAGCTGACGCTGCACTTTGATCGTGACGTTGCCGCCAGATTGTTGGCCGCCCAGGGCGATGCGGGCAAGCAGATTGATGCTGGCCGAGCCTCGTTGGCCATTATTTACTCCTATGGCGATTACTCCGCCACCACCAGCTTTATGCGCTCTGACGACCCCGCCGCGCGGCCCATTCAGATCACTCGCGCCAGTTGCGTTCCGGCCAACAAGGTGATTGCTTTCTTCAATAATCCCCTGGGCAATCTTGATGCCGCGCAAACCGCGCCGCTGAAAATCGAGAAAGCGCTCATCGGTCAGGTACCCGACGCGAGCCACGGCTGGTGGGTAGCTCTTGGCCTGTTCCTCTACATGGGCTTCTTCGCCATGGGGCCGGGCGTGTGCGTATGGCTCGCCCTCTCGGAGTTGATGCCCACTCGCATCCGCTCCAACGGCATGAGCTTTGCGCTGGTCCTCAACCAGTTGGCCTCAACCACGCTGGCTGGCATCTTTCTACCCTTTGTCAGCAAACATGGTTACTCTTCGATCTTCTTCCTCTTCGCCGGCTTTACGGTAGTCTACTTTATCGTTGCGGCGTTCTTTTTGCCGGAGACCAAAGGCAAAACACTGGAAGAGATCGAAGCCCACTTTGAAGGGCGAGGGTAACGCATTTTTATGGTTAGTGTAAGGTCTGGGTGCCCCATCCTTAACGCGTTTCCGCCGCGGCGGACGGCAAGGATGGGATTGCACAATGCCCCATTACATGAACAGTGAAAATGCTCAAAATCATTTTCACCAGCATCAGAGGATATTCGCGATGAAATCGCTGCGTTTGATCTTTGGACTGCTTCTCGGTTTTGTATTGCAAGCGGCATGGTTTGCGAGCCCCGCGCACGGAAAACCGGCTCCCACCCTGCCCACCTCGATTCACGGCGGAAGTCTTGCCGTTCAGGTATTGAACGACGGTTCCTACGCACTGCGCTCAACGGCAATTCACACAGATGTTCTGCGCAGCGATGTCGAGGTCGATACGGATGCTGGAACGCTGAAATCTTCACTCTATCCTCGGCACACAAATTCGATCACTCCGTTTACCGATGATTTTGGGTCGGGCCATTTGCTGACCGTAACCCATTCCGGGTTACCCGGCACGCCCGATCTCATCTGCGAGTTTCGCGTGTATGACAAACAGCCCTGGGGAGACATTCGAGTAAGCATAAGCAACACCACCGCTGGCCCCATCGAGATGCATGCCATTCGCGTAGTAAAAATCGATAAGGGCGATATTGTGCAGTTGAATGGGCCTGCCTCGGCGGATCGCGTTCTCTCCGACGGCTACGATGAAAGTCCCTTGCAACTAATGGATCTCGGCGAGCCGGCCAATGGCCTCCACCTGGCGTTTGGAAGCCAGCTCATTTACAACCGGGAGAGCGGACTGAGTATCTTCATAGGAGCTCTTACCGCCAACAGAATGCCTACCGCCTTCCACCTGCACAGCACTTTAGGACCTGATGCGCATTTGCTCTCGTATGACGTGACAGATAGCGGAACCAACGAGGCGGTGATGGTGGTAGAAGGGCTTAGCGACTACGCTTACCCGCCGGCAAATACCGTTCCATTCCGTCTGCAAGTGCCTGCAGGAAAGAGCATCGGCTCGGAGCGGCTGATGTTTGCCATCGGGCCCGACTATCATTCACAGCTCGAGAACTATGGACGCGCCATTCGCATACTTCACAAGCCGCCTGTCTCCATCCCCAGCCCCATCGGCTGGTGGAGCTGGACGGCTTACTACATGGGTGTAACGCAGAATATAGTGCTTACCAATGCAGACTGGCTGGCGCAGAATCTGGAGCCGCTGGGTTACCGGTACTTCTTTATAGACGAGGGATACCAGTATGCGCGCGGGGAATACGCCACTCCGGATGCATATCTGTTTCCAAATGGCATGGGATACGTAGGCCACAAGGCGGAAGATCATGGACTCACCTTTGGACTGTGGGTGGCGCCATTCGAGGTCTCGGATCGTTCCTGGGTCTACGAGCACCATAAAGACTGGCTGGTGCACAACCTGGCCGGGGAACCAATTCACATCGGCAAGGTTGGTCCGAAGACCGATAATTTGTTTGCTTTGGATACAACCAATCCCGGCGCGCAGGATTATCTGCGCTACACCTATCGCACGCTGACAAAGGACTGGGGCGTGCGCTTCATCAAGATGGACTTTATGGGTAACGCGGCCGTGGAGGGGGTTCACTACCGTCCCAACACCACGGCGCTCGAGGCGCTGCGCATCGGTCTCGAGATCATTCGGTCAACGGTGGGTGACGGCGTGGTGCTCGACAAGGATGGCGGTCCCATGCTCACGCCGGTGGGGATTGTGAATACCGGACGTATCTCGCAGGATACCGGGCACACCTTTGGCTCTACGCATGACGCCGCGACGGGAATTGCCGCGCGGTACTATATGGACCGTAACTTCTACATCTCCGATCCCGATGCGTTTACCGTCTCCAAGCAGGTTCTCGCGGACCGCGGATGGCACCATAACGCGGTTCCTTTGACACTGGACGAAGCGGAGGACTCCATCGCGCTGGCTGCCGTCGCTGGCGGCATGTTTGAGATCGGTGACGATCTACCCACATTGGGCGCATCTCCCGACCGTATGGCCCTGGTAAAAAATCCCGACCTGCTCGATATGGCCAAGCTGAGCCGAGCATCGTTTCCCTTCGACCTGATGTCCTACCGTCGGGAGGATACGCAGCCGAGTATTTTCCTGCTGAAAGAAACCCCGCGGCAACAGATTCTCACTGTCTTCAACTGGACCAAGGAGTCGCGCAGCCACACGCTTGCGCTGGCCGATCTGGGTTTGAAAGCAAGCGGCTCTTATACGGCGACCAATGTACTGCGGGGAGGCACGGTACCGATTGAAAACGGCGCGATCGCCTTCACTCTGCCGCCGCATTCCGTTCGTATGCTCAAGCTGATCGATGCATCTGTCCCCGAGCTTGCTCCTGCATTTGAGGCGCATGCGCCTGAAGCCGCGCAGACCGGCACTCTGCTGAAGTTCCACGCCACGGCGGGCAATGCCGATGCGCCGGTGCTCGAGTACCACTGGGATTTTGGCGACGGTGTGAGCGCCGACGGCGCGGACGTTTTGCACGCCTATACATATGCCAGTCAATATACGGTGACGGTCACGGGCGCAGGTCTGAACGGGCATACAGCTCAGAAGACGCTCGGCATTTCTGTTACGGGCACGATTCCAACTGGGTACTATCCGGATTTGAAGGTGCGGTATAGCGAGCCTAAGTAGAAGATATTTCATGACCCGGTTGAAGCAGTTTCATAACCTGGTTTTGAAAGGGCATGGCTTTTGCCGTGCCGGTACGAGACAGGAAAATCGCGGGCGTTAGCCCCTGAGGGATGCTTTGTAGCGCACACATCCGCTTATGAAGCAGCTTTCAGGGAACATCTGATTAAGACGATGTTTTGAAAGGGCACGAACGGGGAACCCACCCAGAGGGTGGGTCGCATGCCGCAAATGCTGCAAAATCAGCGGGACTTTAGCTCCTGAAGAAATGTTTGCCGCATAGAATGGACTTGGTTAGAGGTTCTCTAAAACATTTTTCCAACATCGGAGGATATTCGCGATGAAATCGCTGCGTTTGATCTTTGGACTGCTTCTCGGTTTTGTATTGCAAGCGGCATGGTTTGCGAGCCCCGCGCACGGAAAACCGGCTCCCACCCTGCCCACCTCGATTCACGGCGGAAGTCTTGCCGTTCAGGTATTGAACGACGGTTCCTACGCACTGCGCTCAACGGCAATTCACACAGATGTTCTGCGCAGCGATGTCGAGGTCGATACGGATGCTGGAACGCTGAAATCTTCACTCTATCCTCGGCACACAAATTCGATCACTCCGTTTACCGATGATTTTGGGTCGGGCCATTTGCTGACCGTAACCCATTCCGGGTTACCCGGCACGCCCGATCTCATCTGCGGGTTTCGCGTGTATGACAAACAGCCCTGGGGAGACATTCGAGTAAGCATAAGCAACACCACCGCTGGCCCCATCGAGATGCATGCCATTCGCGTAGTAAAAATCGATAAGGGCGATATTGTGCAGTTGAATGGGCCTGCCTCGGCGGATCGCGTTCTCTCCAACGATCAATCTGAGAATCCGGTGCGGCTGATGGATCTGGGTGAGCCGGCCGATGGCCTCCATTTAGGTTTCGAAAGCCAGCTCATTTACAACCAGAAAAGTGGGCTGAGCCTTTTTCTGGGAGCGCTTTCTGAAGACAAGCTGTTGACAGGCTTCCATCTGCTGAGCACGGTGGGAACTGATGCGCACATGCTTTCCTATGAAGTAGCGGATACAGGAACCGACACAGCGACTGGAGACCAAAGTAAGAAATTTTCATCTGGACATCCAGATCCATTCCGCGTGCAGGTGCCGGCTGGGACGAGCATCAGTTCGGAGCGGCTGATGTTCGCCATCGGCTCCGACTATCACGCGCAACTTGAAAGCTACGGTCGCGCGATTCGCATCCTCCATAAGGCGCTGGCTATCACGCCGTCCCCGATGGGCTGGTGGAGCTGGACGGCTTACTACTATGGTGTAAGCCAGAATACAGTGCTCACCAATTGCGAGTGGCTGGCGCAAAATCTCGAACCGTTGGGGTACAAATACTGCTTTGTGGATGAGGGCTACCAGTATGCGCGTGGAGAGTACGCCACTCCGGATGCATATTTGTTCCCACAAGGCGTTGGATATGTGGGCCATCAGGTGGACGACCAGGGACTCGAGTTTGGACTGTGGGTAGCGCCGTTCCTGGTATCGGAGCGCTCATGGGTATATGAGCACCATAAAGACTGGCTGGTGCACAACCTGGCCGGGGAACCGATCCACATCGGCAAGGTCAGTCCGACGACCGATGATTTGTATGCGCTGGACACAACCAATCCAGGAGCGCAGGAGTATATGCGTTCCACCTATCGCACACTGACAAAGGACTGGGGCACCCGCTTCATCAAGATGGACTTCATGGATACCTCGTCGATCGAGGAGTTCACTATCGCCCCAACACGACAGGACTCGAGGCGTATCGCATCGGCCTGGAGATCATTCGATCGGCCGTAGGCGACGATGTCGTTCTCGACAAGGATGGCGGTTTCATGCTCGCGGCAGTGGGGCTTGTGAATACCGGACGTATCGGGCAGGATACCGGGCACACCTTTGGATCTACGCATGACGCCGCGACGAACATTGCGGCGCGGTACTATATGAACCGCAACTTCTACGTCTCCGATCCGGACGCGTTTACCGTTTCTAAGCAGGTCATCGGCGACCGGATCTGGCATGGCAACAAGGTTCCGCTGACGCTGGAAGAGGCGGAAGATTCGATTGCGCTCGCGGCCATCTCCGGGGGCATGTTCGAGATCGGTGACGATCTGCCCACCTTGGGCGCATCGCCGGAACGAGTCGCGTTGGTGAAGAATCCCGACCTGCTCGACATGGTCAGGCTGAGACGCGCGTCGTTCCCGTTTGACCTGATGACCTACCGTCCCGAGGACAAAATGCCCGGTGTCTACCTGCTGAAAGAAACTCCTCGGCAGCAGATTCTCACCATCTTCAATTGGACTACGGAGACGCACAGCCACACGTTTGAGTTGGCCGATCTGGGGCTGAAGGCAAGTGGCTCTTATACGGCGACCAATGTGCTGCGTGGCGGCGCTGTACCGATCGCAAACGGCGAGATTGCGATCACTCTGCCGCCGCATTCCGTTCGTATGCTCAAGCTGATCGATGCATCTGTCCCCGAGCTTGCTCCTGCATTTGAGGCGCATGCGCCTGAAGCCGCGCAGACCGGCACTCTGCTGAAGTTCCACGCCACGGCGGGCAATGCCGATGCGCCGGTGCTCGAGTACCACTGGGATTTTGGCGACGGCGTGAGCGCCAACGGCGCGGATGTTTCGCACGCCTATACATATGCCAGTCAATATACGGTGACGGTCACAGGCACAGGTCTGAACTGGCGCACGGCGCGGAAGACGCTCGGGCTCTCGGTTACCGGTACGATGCCGACGGGTTACTTCCCTGCCGAGAAGAAACGGTACATCGAGAAGTAAGCCTTCGCGTCAGGCAGCCCGATTCAATGAAACTCTGAACACCGCGTTAGTGGGCGATGGGAACGGGTGTCTGATCGGATTCAGGCGGAATCGAAGAGCCGGAAGCTGGACCGTGCCACACTCCGCCGCCGAATGTATTGATGTAAATCTGGCTGCGATCGTTGCGATCAATGATGACGCGGTGTCCCAGCTTGAAGTCGTAGCCCTTGATCCGTTCCCAATGCGCGCCGCGGTCAGTAGAGCGATAGGCAGCCGCGTCAAAGCCGCAGATATAGAGCGTATCTGGATGATGAGTATCGATGGTCAGGTCGTAGACGTGCTGCGACTGTGTGAAGAGGGTGCGCCACGTCTTGCCGCCGTCCTCGGATGCATAGACGCCGCCGCCATGGTCGGCGGATTCGCCTTCCTGTCCCCACGCCGCTAAATAGAGGCGTTGCGGATCGCGTGGGTCGACCTCCAGGCCTGTTGGACCGGTAACATCGGCAGGCATATCCATGCGCCGCCAGTGCTCCGCTTTGTCGGTCGAGCGATAGAGCGCTCCTTCGCCGGCAGGTGAGTGGTTGTAACCCTCATTGCGGCGCGAGACGACGAGGTACAGAGAACCGTCCTGCGAGAGAGTGGTGCGCCACGCAAAGGGTTCGTCGCCGGCGATTCCATTGTTCTTCTGCGTCCAGCTTTTGCCGCTGTCGGTGGATTTGTAAACGCCAAGTCCGAAGGCGCACGCATACAGCGTGCGGCTGCCGGCGGGACTGGATGGATCGAGCAGAATGTGGGTGATGGAGTGCGCGGGCATGCCGCTGATACTCGGCTTCCAATGCAGGCCGCCGTCGGTTGAGACGGCGACTCCGCCTATGAAACTCTTCGGGCTGGTGTGTGCCCAATCCTTGGGCCGCGGAAGATCGTGCTTACCACTGAAGGCTCCCCAGATCAAGCCACGCTGGGTGGGATCGAAGGCCAGCCAGTAGGTGGTGTTGCGCCACTCATCTGGCACGCCTTCGGAGGTGCTTTGCCAGGATTTGCCGCCGTCGCTACTCTGAAAGAGGCCCATGTCGGTGTTATCCATATAAATGTGCCGCGAGTTGAAAGGGTCGAACTGGATTCCGTAGTTTGTTGTTACATTGAGGCCGCGTGAGGTCCAACTGTCGTCGCGAACTCTCTTGGAGTCCACCTCTAACCAGGTTACGCCGCCGTCAAGTGTGCGATAAGTACGGAAAAGATCGCTCGCGTAGACTACGTTGGGGTTAGTGGGTGCCACGCCGAGGCTGTAGGGCGTGGCAAACCAGATGTCGTGGCTTCCCTGACGGGCGCGCTCCTCGATCCAGCTTCCCGTCAGGTTAGAGGCGGCGTGGTTCGATTCCTTGAAGACAATTTTCCACGTCTTGCCGCCATCTGTTGTCTTGGCGATGCCGTTGTACAGATTCTCCATGCCCTCGCCGAGTTGAAGGCCTCTGAAGCCAACATAAGCAACATCCGGGTGTAGATCACTGGCAGCGATCGCTTCAAATTTGCCAGCGCTCTGTCCCAGTGAAGGAGTGACCGGCGTGAAGTGCAGACCGGAATCCTGGGAGAGATAGACATTTCCGTCCCTGCCGGTTGCGTAGATCCAGGCCGTTCCGCCGGACCGCCCCGCGCTGGCTGCTCTAACAGGAGATGCGATGCTGCCCAGTTCCGTGACGCTTCCATCGGGGGCTATTCGCCAGGCCGCGGATCCGGCAATTGCGATCAGGCCGGAACCTTGCGCGGTGAGCAGCAGGACACGCTGGGGCAGCGTGGCGAGACGGCTCCAGGTGTTGCCGCCGTCTGCTGAGGAGACGATGACAGTTCCATTGGCATGGACGGGGCCTCCACCTCCTCCACCCATAGCGGTATTGCCCCGCTTGTGAAAAGCAAGATAAAGATGCTCCGGACTTCTGTGGCTGCTTTTCGCATCGCTTCCCGGCGCAATAACGATGGCTGTGATATCTCCGCCGGGGTATGCGGGATCGCTGGAGGTTAGGATATAGTCGCCTTGGTCGCCAAGTTGATGTTCGACGGTATTGCTGGCAGGGTTGGGGAACAGCATCTTAAAAGTCCGGCCGGAGTCGTTGCTCCGCCAAAGCGCGGCATTGCCGGCATAGATAACCGCGGAATTGCCGGCATAGATAACCTTGGAGTCCGCGGGATCGAATGCGAAGGTATTGATGACGCTGCGGAGGTTGATCTTGTGCCAGGACAGCCCATTGTTGTGCGTGATGTAGCCGCCCGTCATGTCGCAGTGCTCCACCACAACCCTGGGATCGTGAGGGCTGATCGTTGGGCTGATCGTGGTGCCGCCTCCGCCAGGACCAACTACTTCCCAACTGCTTGAGCCCTGTGCGTATCCGGCAACCGAGGTGAAAATCAGCAGAATTCCAAGAACCGCGGCTTGTGACTTGCTTGAATTCAATTTCATCTGCTGAACTCTCCTTTGACTCACAGACTAAAACGCATTGGATCTTAGCTGGCTCCGTCAAATAAACCGAATTGAAATCGAACGAGGCAATTCGAAATCCATCGAGCGCTCGATCATATGTTCACGCACCAATCCCCATATCGATCGCGCTTGAGGTTGAAACTATTCCTGGCATCACTGTGCCTATTGAGCGATAGGAACCGGAGTCAAAATGGTCGAGGGCGCATGCGTTGAGCCTTTTGCGGGACCATGCCAAACTCCACCGCCGTAAGTATTGATGTAAATGTCTTTGCGGTCGTTAGGGTCGATAATCACGCGATGGCCCCACTTGAAGTTGTAGCCCTCTATGCGTTCCCAATGCGCGCCGCGGTCGGTTGAGCGATAGGCGGCAGCATCAAAGCCGCAGATGTAAAGCGTGTCGGGATGCTGTGTATCGATGGTCAGATCGTAGACGTGCTGCGATTTCGTGAAGAGGGTGCGCCATGTCTTGCCGCCATCCTCGGAGGCATAGACGCCGCCGCCATGGTCGGCGGATTCGCCTTCCTGTCCCCACGCGGTCAGGTAGAGACGCTGCGCATCGCGCGGGTCGACCTCCAGGCCCGTTGGACCGGTAACGCCCTCGGGAAGATCCATCCGATGCCAGTGCTCCGCCTTGTCGGTCGAGCGATAGAGAGCTCCTACGCCGGACGGGGAGTGGTTGAAGCCATCGTTGCGGCGCGAGACGACGAGGTACAGAGAACCGTCTTGCGAGAGAGTGATGCGCCAGGCAAAGGGCTCGTCGCCGGTGATGCCGTTGTTCTTTTGCGTCCAGGTTTTTCCGTTGTCGGTGGACTTGTAAACGCCAAGGCCGAAGGCGCAGGCATACAGCGTGCGGCTGCCGGCGGGACTGGATGGATCGAGCAGAATGTGGGTGATGGAGTGCGCGGGCATGCCGCTGATGCTCGGCTTCCAGTGCAGGCCGCCATCGGTGGAGACGGCCACTCCGCCTATAAAGCTCTTGGGGCTGGTATTCCGCCAATCCTTGGCCCGGGGAAGATCGTGCTTACCACTGAAGGCTCCCCATATCAGCCCGCGTTGCGTGGGATCAAGGGCCAGCCAGTAGGTGGTGTTGCGCCAGTTTGCGGGCACGCCTTCGGAGGTGCTTCGCCAGGATTTGCCGCCGTCGGTGCTTTGAAAGAGGCCCATGTCGGTGTTATCCATGAAGATGTGCTGGGAGTCGAAGGGGTCGAACTGAACTCCGTAGTTGGTGGTTACATCCAGGCCGCGAGAGGTCCAACTGTCGTCGCGAACTCTCTTGGAGTCCACCTCTAACCAGGTTGCGCCGCCGTCGAGGGTGCGATAGGTACGGAAGAGGTCGCTCGCATAGGCCACGTTGGGGTTGGTGGGCGCCACGCCAAGGCTGTAGGGCGTATCGAACCAGATGTCATGGCTTCCCTGACGAGCGCGCTCCTCGATCCAGCCTCCCGTCAGGTTGGAGGCGGCGTGGTTCGATTCCTTGAAGACAATCTTCCACGTCTCGCCGCCGTCGGTTGTCTTGGCGATGCCGTTGTAAAGATTCTCCATGCCCTCGCCGAGTTGCAGGCCGCGGAACCCCACATATGCAAACTCAGGATGGCGATGGCTGGCGGCAATGGCCTCAAAACGGCCTGCTGTCTGTCCCAGCGCGGGTGTGACCGGCTTGAAGGTCTGTCCGGAATCCTGCGAGAGATAAACTTTGCCGTCCCTGCTTGTTGCGTAAATCCAAACCGCGGCGCCGGACCGCGCCACGCTCGCCGCTCTGACGGGGGTTGCGATGCTGCCCAGTTCGGTGGTGCTGCCGTCGGAAGCGATGCGCCAGGCCGCTGAACCAGAGACAGCGATCAGGCCGGAACCTTGCGCGGTGAGCAGCAGGGCACGCTGGGACAGCGTGACGAGACGGCTCCAGGTGTTGCCGCCGTCTGCAGAAGAGACTATTACAGCTCCATCGGCGCCCGGATCGATAGCGGAGTGCCACCTGGTCTGAAAGGAAAGATAAAGATGCTCAGGGCTTCCAGGAGCAATAGCGATGGCGGAGATCGCCTCGCCGGGATAAGCGGGATCGCTAGTGGTCAGGCTGTAGTCGGAGTGGTCGTTGATTTGATGCTCGACAGTGTTACGGGCGGGGTTAGGAAAGACCATACCCCAGGTTCGTCCCTCGTCGTTGCTGCGCCAAAGAGCGGCATTTCCTGCATAGATGACCTTAGGGTCCGCAGGGTCGAAGGCGAAGGCAGAGATAACGCCGCGGAGATTGAACATATGCCAGGATTGGCCATTATTCTGCGTAACGTAACCGCCGGTCATATCGCAGTGCTCCACCACCAGCCCAGGATCGTGAGGACTGATCGTTGGAATGATCGTGGTACCCCCGCCGCCGGGGCCCACGATCTTCCAACCGTTCGAGCTCGTGCTTTGAGCAAGGCTGGCCACCGTTGTAAGGAGCAGCAGAATAGCAAGACCTGAAAATTGCGTCCTATGTGTATTCAATTTCATAGACTCTACTCTCCTTTGACTGGCTTTTTAAAAGTCCGTCGAGCGTTCAATGAATTTTTATGCTTACGACTTGGTTGAATTCGCTGCCTTCCTCATTGCGCCTGAGCGATAGGAACCGGAGTCAAAATGGTTGAGGGCGCATGTGTTGAGCCTTTTGCGGGACCATGCCACACTCCACCGCCGTAAGTATTGATGTAAATGTCTTTGCGGTCGTTAGGGTCGATAAACACGCGATGGCCCCACTTGAAGTTGTAGCCCTCTATGCGTTCCCAGTGCGCACCGCGGTCGGTGGAGCGATAAGCAGCAGCGTCGAATCCACAAATGTAGAGTGTGTCGGGATGCTGTGTATCGATGGTCAGGTCGTAAACGTGCTGCGATTTCGTGAAAAGCGTCCGCCATGTCTTGCCGCCGTCATCGGATGCATAAACGCCGCCGTTCATGTCGGCGGAGTCGCCTTGCTTCCCCCATGCCGTCAGGTAGAGCCGCTGCGCATCGCGCGGGTCAACCTCCAAGCCGGTCGGGCCGGTTACGCCGGCAGGCATTTCCATGCGCTGCCAGTGTTCCGCTTTGTCCGTCGAGCGATAGAGCGCTCCCGCGAGAGCAGCGGAATAGTCCTTGCCGTCGCTGCGGCGTGAAATAACCAGATACAACGAGCCGTCCTGCGAGAGCGTAATGCGCCACGCGAAGGGTTCGTCGCCGGCGATGCCGTTGTTCTTTTGCGTCCAGGTTTTTCCGCTGTCCGTGGACTTGTAAACGCCGAGGCCGAAGGCGCAGGCATACAGCGTACGGCTGCCGACGGGACTGGTGGGATCGAGAAGAATGTGGGTAATGGAGTGCTCAGGCATGCCGCTGATGCTCGGCGTCCAATGTAGACCTCCGTCGGTTGAGACAGCGACCCCGCCCATGAAATTCTTCGGGCTGTTGCGTCGCCAATCCTTGGGACGCGGCAGATCGTGCTGCCCGCTGAATGCGCCCCACATCAGGCCGCGTTGCGCGGGGTCGAAGGCCAGCCAGTAGGTGGTATTGCGCCACTTCTCGGGAACGCCCTCGCTGCTGCCAATCCAGGAGCGTCCACCGTCGGTGCTCTGAAAGAGACCCATGTCGGTGTTATCCATATAGATGTGTTTGGAGTCGAAGGGGTCGAATTGCATGCCGTAGTTTGTGGTTACGTCAAGGCCGCGCGAGACCCAACTGCCGTCCTTGAGTTGCCTGGAGTTCATCTCCTGCCAGGTTGCGCCGCCGTCCAGGGTGCGATAATTGCGGAAAAGGTCGGTAGCATAAGCAACGTCAGGATTGCTTGGCGCCACGCCCAGGCTATACGGCGAGTCGAACCAGATGTTGTGGCTGGCTTGGTTGGCGCGCTGTTCAATCCAAGTAGCACTCAGGTTGGCTGCAGGCTTATTCGACTCCTTGAAAACAATCTTCCACGTACTGCCGCCGTCGGTTGTTTTTGCAATGCCGTTGAACAGGTTCTCTTTGCCCTCGCCGAGTTGCAGGCCGCGGAAACCCACATAGGCAACCTCCGGATGGCGGTTGCTGGTAGCGATGGCTTCAAATTTGCCTGCGCTCTGTCCCAGCGCGGGTGTGACCGGCTTGAAGGTCTGTCCGGAATCCTGCGAGAGATAAACTTTGCCGTCTCTGCTAGTTGCGTAAATCCAAACCGCGTCGCCGGACTGCGCCGCGCTCGCCGCTCGAACGGGGGTTGCGATGCTGCCCAGTTCGGTGGTGCTGCCATCGTTAGCGATGCGCCAGGCGCTGGATCCGGAAACTGCAATCAATCCGGAGTTCTGCGGGGTCAGGAGCAGTACGCGCTGAGGCACGGTGGCGAGGCGAGTCCAGGTGATACCGCCATCCATAGAGGAGATGATGACCGTAGTCCTGCCTCTCTCTCCAAATGAAAGGTAAAAATGCTTCGCGCTCCCCTCACCATTTTTCGCGCCACCCTGAGACGCGACGGCAATCGCGGAGATCTCTCCGCCGGGGTATGCCGGATCGCTGGAGGTAAGGAAATAGTCGGAGTGGTCGCCCACCTGATGCTCGACGGTGTTGAGCGCTGGGTTGGGAAAGAGCATCCTCCACGTCCGTCCGGAGTCGCGGCTCTGCCAGAGAGCGGCATTCGAGGCATAGATCGTGTGCGGATCCACAGGATCGAAGGCAAATGCGTTGATGCCGCCGCGGAGATTGAACATGTGCCAGGACTCGCCATTGTTGCGCGTGACGTAACCGCCGGTCATATCGCAGTGCACAACCACAAGCTGAGGATTGAATGGGCTGATGGTGGGAATGATCATGGTGCCGCCGCCGCCGGGACCGACGATCTTCCAACCGTCCGAAACCGGCGATCCAGCCAGGCAAGCAAGCGGGGTTAAAATGAGCAGGATTGCGAGACCTAGTATTTTAGTAATCTGCATATTCGTTTTCATCGGCGACACTCCATTTTTCTGGTTTTCTGATTGACTTGCGAGCATTGATTTGCCCGCTCAATTCACCAAAGGATTATACATGAGCGCCAATGATCGTGCGTGCTAAGATACTCTTCGGCAAGACGCAATTATCCTGTTTGGCTCCATTCCTTGCAGGCAGCTCCATTGAAAGGAAAATAGAATGATCAAACGTTCCATCTGTGCACCGCTGCTGTTGGCAGCACTCTCAGCGATCTGTCTGCCTCTCTCGGCTCAGGTGAAGGTATGGCAAGGCACTCTTACCCTGCCTACTTATCAGGAAGGACAGCCCGACTCCAACCCTCCTTTCGATATTTATGCAACCAACCGCATCAACTATCCCTACACCATGAGGACCAATTTAACCGGCGTAAAGGCGGATCACACATGGCGCGCAATATTTCTTGAAAACGAGTATCTGAAGTGCACGGTGCTGCCCGATTTCGGCGGCCGTCTTTATACCTGCATCGATAAAATCAGCGGCCAGCCGATATTCTATGCCAACTCTTCCATCAAATTGGCGCAGGTTGGGTATCGCGGATCATGGGCTGAATTCGGCGTGGAGTTCAACTTCCCCATCTCGCATAACTGGGCATCGGTATCGCCTGTGGACTTTGCCTATGCGGCTCATGACGACGGCAGCGCATCGGTATGGGTGAGCAATATCGATCGGGTATATGGAATGCAATGGACCGTGGAGCTGGTATTGAGGCCTGGCTCAACGCTGCTGGAGCAGCGCGTAACGCTCTACAACCGCAGCGATCTGCGCCATCGTTACTACTGGTGGAACAACGCCGCGGTGCGGGTGTGGGACGATTCCCGCATCGAATACCCCATGCGCTATGTCGCCTCGCATGGATTCACTGACGTTTATCGCTGGCCCATCGACGCGCAAGGCCGTGACCTGAGTTTAATCAAGGATCAAACCAGTGGGCCGGTATCGCTGTTTGTGCATGGAAGCCACGAGCCTTTTATGGGAGTCTGGAATCCAAAGACGCAGACAGGAACGGCTCATTATGCGGAGTATCGGGATCTGCCGGGTAAGAAAACCTGGTCCTGGGGCGCAGATGCGTCCGGCCTCGAATGGCGCAAGGCGCTCTCTGACGACAACAGCGCCTGCGTCGAAGTACAGGCGGGGCTCTTCCGCAATCAGGAGACGTATGCGTTTCTTGAGCCTGGGCATTCCATTCACTTCAGCGAATACTGGATGCCCGTGCGTGGGACGGGTGGAATTTCGCGGGCAAATAAAGTTGGCGTGGTTTATTTCCATACTCAAGGCTCACAGGTATCGGTTTCTTTGAATGTGAATGAGCGTCTCGCCGGCGCGCAGATTTCTCTCTCGCAGAATGGAACTGC
Source organism: uncultured Acidobacteriaceae bacterium (assembly GCA_963724755.1). Lineage (GTDB taxonomy): Bacteria > Acidobacteriota > Terriglobia > Terriglobales > Acidobacteriaceae > Telmatobacter. The sequence goes on along the minus strand of CAVRVZ010000005.1, from coordinate 283,006 downwards.
GCTCTGGAACGGAACCGCCGATCTGGCTCCGGAGAAAACCTGGTCGCAATCCGTTACTGCCAAAGACGGCGTCAAGGTGACCTTCGAGTTGAAAGATAGTGCCGGCCACTCGCTGTTGAAGCAGACCGATGGAGTCTACGACTGGGACCCGGAGTCGACAATCAAAGTGGGGCATCAGCAGGCAATACACATTCCTGAACCGGCAAACCGGTCGGAAGACGACTGGCTGCAAGCGGGGCGGGATCTCGAGTTGAACGGAAAGGTCGTGCTCGCGCTTGACGCTTATGAGAGTGCATTGCAGAAATATCCGCTGAGTCATTCGCTCCAGATCGCAGCGGGCAGGCTGGCTGTCTCGCTCCAGCGCTATGAAGAGGCGGAACGCCTGCTTCAGCTTGCGCATAAACGCGACACGCCCAATTCCGAGATTGCATATTACCTGGGTATTGCCGAAGAAAACCTGAATCACACTCGCGATGCGGAAACTTACTACGAGATCGCTTACCGTCAGGCCGATCTGCGTTCGCCGGCTGCGATAAAACTGGGTGAGCTAAGTGCGAGAGAAGGCAAACTGCAGGATGCAGTTTCCTTCTTGAAGGTTGCGGTAGCCGTGGAGCCGGCGAATCTTCGTGCACAGGAGGAGCTGGAAGCAGTCTTGCGCGCGCTGGGAGAGAACTCTGCAGCAGACCGTTTGGCAAACCTCGGCCTGGCCGCAAACCCGATGAGCGATTTCCTGAAGGAAGACACAGGAAAACCCGACCTGCAACACCTTGCAGCGGATCCTTACCGCGTTTTACGCGTAGCGGCCGAGTACATGCGACTTGGTCTCTATCGGAAAGCATTGCAAGTTCTCGATCGAACCTATTTACCCGTAGCTGCGGACCAGAGTGAGCCAGGCTCGGTTTTGCCGCAGAATCATCCGCTGGTGCATTACTACGCTGCCTACTGCAAACAGAAACTCGGCGAAGATGCACCGCGGAACTGGCAAGTGGCGAACCTATCCGCCAATCTCGTCTTTCCATCGTCCGATACCGACAGAGTTGTATTGCAGGCCGCGCTTGCTGAGAACGAGAAGGATGCAACTGCTCAATACCTGCTGGGCACGCTGTTATTTTCCAAAGGATTGAGTGACGACGGAATAACCCATTGGGCAATGGCAAAACAACTTGCGCCGCATATGCCCGTGGTTGATGTCGATTTGGGAAACGCATTGCTGAAAGTGAAAGGCGACCCGCAAAGCGCATTGGCATCTTTCCGCGAAGGTATGCGGAACGATCCGGACAACGCCGCTGTTTACATCGGCCTGGATTCAGCTATGAGCCTGACAGGCACGCCGGCCGCGGAGCGTGCGGCAATCCTCTCCCAATCTCCTTTGGCAAATGCTCTCAATTCGAAGATGCCGGCAAGCCTTGTTTACCAGCTTGCATTGACGCTTGCCGAGGCAAAACAATATCAGCAGGCGCTGGCGCTCTTCAAAAATCGATTCTTCCCCAGCGAAGAGTTAGGGACCACGTCAGATGAAGTGCGGTCCGAGATCAGGCGAATGCAGGCTGAAGCATGGGCGAAAGAAGGCAACTGCAGGCAGGCTGAAGATTTCCTTCAAGAAGAGCTACTGAATGTAAGCCTGCATCGAGCGTCGTCGCGAGAATATGTAAAGCTGTCTGAAATTGCGCGCAGCTGCGGGCATGCGAAGCAGGCCGATGATCTTTTACGCAAGGCTGCCGCAGGCCAAAATCCCTCCGACCTGGTGTGGGCGATCGAGGCGGAAAAATCTCTGGGTACTTATGATGCGGTGAAGGCGGATAAGCAGCTCACAGAGTCATTGGCCGTTGCGAAAAATCATCTTGAGACCAGCACCTATACAGGACCAATGTGGTATGTCGCCGGTATGCTGCAGGCTGCTCTTAACCAAAAGGAACAAGCGAGAGAATCATTCAGGAATTCTCTCCTTCTTCCCGATAATCATATGTCCCACCATCTTGTCCGGGAAGCTCTGGCTTGGCAGGTCGGCAAATAAAAATCGCACCGTCCATGCCCGCGATGCACGGTGCGATTCAATCTATCCCAATTTTGAATTCTGTTCCTCGTTTACCTCGTGCGCTGGAGTTTAGTTGATAGTTTGTGGTGATCAGAGGGGAATCATGCTGATCTTTATTTTGTAGGACACGTGATACCACCGTTCTGTCCGAAAATTGGACACGTTGCGCTTTTCTTACTCCAACTGCAAACTCGTCTCCGCCGTAGCCAGCGAGCTTCCTCCAACCCAGATTTGATAGGTCGTCGGCTCGACGGTCCGCTTGATATCGACGTTATAGAAGCTCAGTTCATCGAATGCCAGTGGAAACTCAACGTGCTTCTGCTCGCCGGGCGCCAGAGTGACGCGCGCAAAGCCCTTCAGCTCCCTCACCGGCTGCTCCACGCTGGCCGCCGTGTTGCGTATATAGAGCTGAACCACCTCCGTCCCGGCCACGCTGCCGGTGTTTCTCACGTCCACGTCCACGGTAACTACCGGGTTATGCCCCGACTCAATCACCTCCCGCAACGGAACCTGGGCGCGGCTGACGGTGGGCTGCGAGTAACTGAACCGCGTGTAACTCAATCCCCACCCAAACGGAAACAGCGCCGAATTTTCTTCATCCACATACCGCGACATAAATTTCTCTTCTGAAGTCGACGGCATGTGGCTCAGGTCCCCATGCGCCGGTCTTCCCGTGGGAAGCTGCGCATAATAAAGTGGTTCCTGACCCACGGCGCGAGGCAGGCTTGCCGGGAGCTTGCCGGAGGGGTTCACGTCGCCGAAGAGCACATCGGCCACGGCATGACCGGCTTCGATGCCGGGACTCCACGCCTCAAGAATTGCCGGCACGTGCTTGGCGGCCCACTTCATCTGCAAGGGACGGCCGGCCAGCACCACCAGGATTACCGGCTTTCCGGTAGCCACCACTGCCTCCAGCAATTGTTCCTGTGCGCCGGTAAAGCCCAGATGGACCCGGCTCGCGGCCTCGCCTTCCAGCCAGGTTGTGTCTTCGCCCAGGGCCAGAATCGCCACATCGGCTTTCTTAGCCGTCTCCACCGCCTCGGCGATGCTCCTGGCATCGTCCGGTATGGGAAGATCGGCAGTCGTCTGGCCGGAGTCGTCGATCTCGCTGAGCAACCTTGCATCTTCCCCTGAGAGCAGCTCGCAGCCCTGCGCATAAAGCAGCCGATCACCCAAGCGCTCTTGAAGCGCCTGCTTGAGAGTAATTACATATTTAGGATCGCCGGCGCCGGCCCACGCGCCCAGCATTTCATTCTTGTTATCGGCCAACGGCCCGATCAAGGCTACTTTTTTCACTTTTGCGGAAAACGGCAACAGCGTTCCCACGCCCTCTACGGGATCGTTCTTGAGCAGAACAAAGGTCTCATCGGCCACCTTGCGGGCCGCCGCGCGGCGTTCCGGCGTAGCATCGTATGCCGGCCCCACCGCAGTATAGGGACGATCGAAGAGACCCAGCGCAAATTTGACCCGCAGAATGCGGCGAACCGCCTCGTCCACCACGCTCTCGGGAATTTTGCCCGCGCGCACCTGGGATGCAATGACAGTGCCGTAAAGAGTGCCCTTCATCTCCATATCCACGCCGGCTTCCAGTGCCTTGCGGGCCACGGTTTCGTCATCCGCGCCGATAGAGTGCTCGCGCAGCTCGCCCACCGCGTCCCAGTCGGAGACCACAAAGCCGTCAAACCCCCACTCCTTGCGCAAAATCTCGCGTCAGTGTAAAGGGATTGGCTGAAGCGGGAACGCCGTTGATGGAGTTGAATGCGCTCATCACCGTCGCCGCGCCGGCCTCCACAGCGGCGCGATAGGGCTCCAGGTAAACCTGACGCAGCGTGATCTCGCTCATATCCACGGCGTTATAGTCGCGCCCCGCGATAGCCGCGCCGTAGGCGGCAAAATGTTTCACGCTCACGGCAACGGAGTCAGGCTTGGAAAGATCGTCCTGCTGGTAGCCTTTCACCCAGGCGCGCGCCATCGCCGAACCCAGGTAAGGGTCCTCGCCCGCGGACTCGACGATGCGTCCCCAGCGCGGATCCCGCGCAATGTCCACCATCGGCGACAAGACCCAGGCAATACCGTCGGCGCGGGCTTCCGCTGCGCCAACATGCGCCACCGTCTCGACCGCTCCAGGATCAAAGCTTGCCGCCAGCGCCAGGGGCGTCGGGAAGGTGGTCCGGTGGCCGTGGATCATATCCGCCGCGAAGAGGATGGGAATGTGCAGCCGCGATTTTTCCACAGCGATGTGCTGGTAGTGATTGGTCGCCTCCGCGCCCACCACGCCCATCAGCGAGCCCACCTTCCCTTTGGCCACCATTTCTTCATAACTCAAACTGGAATCGCCCGGACCGGCGCCAGTCCCCACCGACATACTGCGTCAACTGCCCGATCTTCTCGTCCAGCGTCATCTTTTTCAGCAACGCCTCGACGCGTGCATTCACTTCCTTCGACGCCAATTGCGGGTTGGGATTCGGGCTGGTCTGGGCCGCAGCTGAAAACCAGGCCTGGCCGGCCAGCAACACAAGCGGCAGAAGTGCATAAAGATGCACGGCTTGAAAGTGATTTTCATTGCTCGGCTATGATAAATCGTTTGCTGAACGAGCGTCGGCAGCGTCGCAGCGGGCTTTCCGTTCGATGCGCAACGCATTTGATCCTTTGCGTCCAGCGCGTTACCTGTTTTTAACGACCGCGACGAAGAAATGTAGCCGCAAACCCCGGGAATGATCTACTCTTGCCTGTGACACGCATGAATCTATTTCTTCTTCAACTGCGGAAAGTTCTCTGGCATGCCTTTAGTGACGACGTGATCAACACGTCCAAGGCCGTGGCCTACTCCGGAATGCTGATGCTGTTCCCCGCGCTGATGGTGATAGCCACGCTGCTGGCCCAGGGACCGGAAGGAACCACGCTGGTAGGCGAGTTTCGCGCCGTCCTCGAGCAGTTTTTGCCCGCCGACTCCATGGACCTGTTCCAATACGCGCTGCATACGCACCGCATCCTCACCCTGCAATTGGTCTTTTCCGGCACCTTTCTCAGCGTCTTTGCCGCCCTGGGCGCGATGCTGTCACTGATGGAGGGTTTTCGCCGCGCCTACCGGCTCTCCCGCGATGCATGGGGATTTTGGGAACGGAGAGCCCGCGCTCTGCTTCTTATCTTCATCGCACTGGTCCCCATGTCGCTGGCCACTCTGGTCATCATCTTCGGGCGCCAGATCGAGGCCTGGATGATCGCCAACGCTCGCCATGAATTGCGCCACATCGTGCTGTTCCTGTGGCGAATGGCGCGTTGGGCCGTCGCCCTGGTAACCAGCATCACCGTCCTCACCGCTCTTTACCACTTCGGCACCAGGACCAGGGAGCATTGGTCTACGGTGCTTCCCGGCGCAATCGCTTCGGCGTTCGCCTGGTTTTTCACCACGCTGGCATTCGGATTTTATGTCACGCGGATTGCCAACTATTCCATGTTCTACGGCTCATTCGGCGCCGGCATCGCCACCCTGGTCTGGCTCTATATCACCTCCTTCAGCGCTCTGTTGGGCGCAGAACTGAATGGAGTTCTTTTCCGTCAACGCCAGGAGCAGATCGATATTCCCTCCGATTCCGATCGCACTTCCACAGAACTGTCATCCTGAGCGCAGGCAATCGAACGACAAATGTGAGCGCCCCAGGTCTCAACTATGAGATCTGGGATACCACAACCCTGCATAAATTTTCCCCCACAAAGCTGTCATCCTGAGCCAATGTCGCCGCGGCGACCGGAGTCGAAGGACCTGCGGCTTGCTTTTGCTTTTGCTTTTGCTTTTGCTTTTGCTTTTGCTTTTGCTTTTGCTTTTGGCTTTTGCTTTTGCTTTTGCTTTTGCTTTTGCTTTTGCTTTTGCTTTTGCTTTTGCTTTTGCGGTTGCGGTTGCTTTTTACTTTTCTATGATTTATCCCTCATGGAATATATCTATAAGCAATTCATAATGGCCATTGGCCTGCTCTCATGCCCCCATATACAATAAAGATGGTCGCTAATCATTCATCCCTCTTCCTTAACCGATGTTTTCTTTGGAGTCTTCCCCATGCAAATTTCTGAATCAGGCCACGACGGGTCTCCTTCTCAGCGCCGCGCAAAAATCGTCGCTACTCTCGGACCGGCCTCCAACACCGAACCCGTTTTCCGCAATCTGGTCCGCGCAGGCATCGATGTGGTCCGCCTGAACTTTTCCCATGGCTCGCACGAGGAGAAGCTGGCGCTGATCCAAATGATCCGCAAGGTGAGCCGCGAGGAGCAGAAAACCCTGTGCATCCTGGCCGATCTGCAGGGGCCCAAAATCCGCACTTCCGGGCTCAAAGATCACCAGCCCGTGCATGCTCTTAGCCGGCCAGTTGCTCACCATTACGCCGCGTGAGGTTCCGGGCACGGCAGACCTGGTGGGCACCACCTTCAAGACCCTGGCGGAAAACGTCGAGCAGGGCTCCCGCATTCTGCTCTCCGACGGCCTTATCGAATTGCGCGTGCATAAAGTGGTGGACGACGACGTGGTCTGCGAGATCGTCAACGGCGGCATGCTCGGGGAGCACAAAGGCATCAATCTTCCCGGCATTCCGGTGCGCGTTCCCTCGCTCACCGAAAAGGATACCGATGACCTTGAATTCGCGCTCAAGAACGGCGTAGACGCCATCGCTGTCTCCTTCGTCCGCACCGCGCAGGACATTACCCTGGTCCGCAACCGCGTCACCGCCTACGGCTACGAAACCTGGATCATCGCCAAGCTTGAAAAGCCCCAGGCCATCGAGCATCTCGACGCCATCCTCAAGGCCGCCGACGGCATCATGGTGGCCCGCGGCGATCTCGGCGTCGAGGTTCCTCCCGAGCAGGTTCCCGCCATTCAGAAGCACGTCATCCGCCGCGCCGCCGAGTTCCGCAAGCCGGTCATCACCGCCACGCAAATGCTCGAATCGATGATCGAGAACCCGCGCCCCACGCGCGCCGAGGTCTCCGACGTAGCCAACGCAGTCTACGACGGCACCGACGCGGTCATGCTCTCCGGCGAGTCGGCCATCGGCAAATACCCGGTTGAAACCGTCTCCATGATGGCCCGCATCGTAGCCGATGCCGAGTTTCATATCCGGGAACAGAGCCGCTCCGATAGCCCGCGAGCGCAGGCGTCACCTCTCCATCGCGGAGACCATCTGCGAAGCCACCGCCCACGCCGCCGACGACCTTGACCTGCGCGCCATCGCGCTCTTCACTGAGTCGGGTTCCACCGCCCGCCTGCTCTCGAAATACCACCCTACCAAGCCGATCTACGCGCTCAGCCCCATCGAAGATCACCATCAATCGTCTCAACCTGCTGTGGGGCACCACTCCCATTCTTTGCCCCAAGGTCTATACCACTGAGGAACTAGTCGAACTGGCAGAGAAGATGCTCGAGCAAAACGGCTACGTAAACAACCGCGAGGTCATCGCCATCGTTGCCGGCACCCGCACCAAGTCCGGTTCCACTAACTTCCTCCGCCTGCACGTACTGGGCGAAAAGAGAGAAGGAGAGCGCTTCTTTTCCCCGCGCGCAGTGGAGCTGTCCTCCAATCCTGCCTCTGGCCGTTCCTGATGCCAAACCGAAGCGCTCCGCAACCGGATACGTAAAAACTCCTGTTCAGTAGAATTACCCAATCCAGGAGAATCTACAGCTTGACCTCCGCCGAAGTAACAATCTCCTCCGTCTGCGGATTCCAATAAAGCTTCTTTTCGCTCCAGTAAGATTGTGCGGCCATGATGCACGCGATGGAGTGCGAGAAACCATGATCGACATTGGCATTCGGATCCTTGCGCACCTGCATTGCCGTCAGCCAATTCATCATGTGATGCACATCGTCGTCATCGGGACCTTGAGAACTCGGACTTGGAGCGCCGGGAACACGCACCACCTCTTCAGCTTCCTGCACTGACGCGACAATGGGAATTGTCCTATAGTCAGGCTCCGATCCCTCATCAAATTCATTGCGGCCGCCTTCTTTGGTTACTGTGTATAAAAATCCGCCTTCACAGCCATTGCAGGTGATGGTGCCATCGCGCCCCATAACGCGCGTAAAGCTGCGGTAGCTGTTTCCCAAGGTCGTTTTATAAGTGTAGAGAAATCCTTTTGGATAGACGAAGGATGCAACAGCCGTATCGGGATTCTGCCTGTCATCTTTCCAGGCGAAGATTCCGCCGGTAGCCATCACGCTCTGCGGATAGCTTTCATCGGTCCAAAGATGAACCAGGTCGCAGCCATGACTCATCCATTGATCGAAGATTCCCCCGGAGAATTCCTTATAAAGGCGAAACTCCAGGTAGACATGAGGATCGAATGTCCGGTAAGGTTTACCCAGCAGCCACTGTTTCCAGTCTGTGTCTTCTTCATGAAGCTGTGACTTGCGATCGTATAACCAGGACTTCCACTCCATATTCCGATCCTGTTCCATCAGGCTGGAGTTGCCGGTGTCCGCGGGCACAAACCGCCAGCGCTCTTCGTTGACGTTCCATTCCTGCTCAATGTGTACGATATCTCCGATGCGTCCCGACCGGATAATATCCCGAACCGCCAATGGATAGGGCTGGCTGCGGAATTGCGTGCCCATCTGCACCACTTGCTTGGTTTCTCTTACCGCCTTGCGCGCCTCTTTGGCCTCTGAAAGCACATTGGCAAAGGGTTTCTCCACATAGCAGTCCTTGCCCGCGCGCACAACCTCAGTGCATAGCTTGGCGTGCTGGAAATCGCCCGTAGCGATCATCACGCCGTCGATGTCCTTGCGGGCCAGCATCTCCGCGGAATATTGATAAGATTGCGGCTCCAGATTGAAGGCGCTTTTCACCTGGGCTGCACGCCGCTCCCGCGCCAAACTCCACAGATCGCAGACCGCGACCGTTTCCACGGGAATTTGTTTTGAGGCGAGTTCTACCATATGCACATGGCCATGGCTCCTTGATCCACAGCCAAGTTGACCAATGCGGATACGATCGTTCGCTCCAAGTATGCGCGCGTAAGATCGCGCACTCATTCCAATTGCCGCCGAGGCCACAGTAGCCTGCTTGATAAATGTTCTGCGGTCGATTCCCTCTTTTCCTTCCTTTTCCATTTTCCTCTTCTTTCTCCTCGCTGGTTGCCCCACCTGGGCGGTAGGTGGCCCGTTCATCACCCTGACGAATCGCCATTAGCCTTGAGAGAGTGTGCCCCGTTGATCGCGGCCTTATCGCGATGAGCGGGTATGCGGACAAAATCGGGTACCCCATCCTTTCCGCGCTTTTTACGGAAAGGGTGGGATCGCTATCAATGAATTATAAGGGTGCCCCATGTCTCGATTTTGAGACATGGGATCTCAAATCCCAAGGTTAAAAATCCGCAACTAAATTTGCAGATAATTACCCTCCGTCAGCGCAAACTTAAATCATCAACCATCACGCAAACGGAGAAACCCAATGATCCAAGCCATTCAAATCCCGGCCGAATACTCTGCCGGAGACAAATCCAGCCCCGCCCGCCAGATTCCGGCAGTCGCACTTTGTTGCGAGGCCTGGGAGACCACGTTCCATGCCAAATACTCCCAAAGCAAAAGTGAAGTTTATGCGCGCATCGACGCTGCTCAGGCCTATCGCAACGCCATGCCCCCACTCTTCGGCTATCAAAACATCTGTGACTTTATCGCCTGTGCCGCCCACGGCCTGGTAATCGGAGCAATCGAGGATGCAACCGGCAGCAAGCTCCTCTACGCCGCCCAAATCGCCTTCGGCACCCTCCGCACCCAGCCCAAACTCCCGCAAACCAGTTACCAATAAGCCACTCCCCCACCCCCTCCCCCCTTTTTTCCTCAAACCAAAGAAACAAAATACGTTAGGTATAATTTCCATGAACAAAAGGCGAAAGTTCCGATTCCAACTGTGGTTTCGCACAAACGCGCCGCAGGCGCAGAGTTTGTTAGCCCCGCGCTTCAGCGTGGGGAAAAGGAATTCCACAAAATCGTTAAGGAGTCCCGGAGGGACGGTGCAACGACCTGATTGATGCCGGGTGCCCGATCCCTTCCGAGTATTTTGCGGAATGGGTGGGATACCGACAATTACATAGCCGCCAACTGCCGCAACACATACTGCAAAATCCCGCCGTGCTTGTAGTACTCAATCTCCTGTGGCGTATCGATGCGTATCCTGGCCTCAAACGTCTTCTTCTTTCCATCCGCCGACGTTGCCGCCACGGTAACCGTGCGCCCGTTCTCGAACTTCGAATTCAGCCGTTCGCAAAATCCGAGAATGTCATAAATCTCTTCCCCGGTAAGCCCGAGCGACTCCGCATTCTTCCCATCCTCGAACTGCAAAGGCAAAATCCCCATGCCCACCAGATTCGACCGGTGAATGCGTTCATAGCTCTCCGCAATCACCGCGCGCACGCCCAGCAGTTTCGGCCCCTTCGCCGCCCAGTCGCGCGAAGAGCCAGAGCCATACTCCTTGCCGGCCAGAATGATCAGCGGCACGCCGCGTTCGGCATACTTCACGCTGGCATCGAAGATCGACATTTGCTCGCCCTCAGGCAGCAGCCGCGTCACGCCGCCCTCGGTTCCCGGCGCTAGTTTATTGCGCAGCCGCACATTGGCAAAGGTGCCGCGCACCATCACCTCGTGATTGCCGCGCCGCGACCCATACGAGTTGAACTCCGCCGGCTTCACTCCGTGCTCCGCCAAATATTTCCCCGCCGGCCCGTTAGCCTTGATCGAGCCCGCCGGAGAAATGTGATCGGTAGTCACCGAGTCGCCCAGCACCGCCAGCACGCGCGCCCCAGCAATATCCGTTACCGCCGCAGGAGTCGCGACTGATCCCATCGAAGTAAGGAGCCTTGCGAATATAAGTCGAATCCGGCTCCCACTGGTAAACCTCGCCAGTGGGAAACTTCAGCCCCTGCCAGTTCGCGTCGCCCTTGCTCACCGTCGCATACTCCTTGCGGAAGCTCTCGCTTGACAATCCTTTTTCAATCGCCGCGCTCACCTCGCCTTGCGTCGGCCAAATGTCCTTGAGATAAACCGGCTTTCCGGCCTCGTCCGTGCCCAGCGGGTCCGTCTCGAAGTTGTGGCCGATCCGTCCGGCCAGCGCGTAAGCCACCACCAGCGGCGGGCTCATCAGATAATTTGCCCGCACGTCCACATTCACGCGCCCCTCAAAGTTCCGATTGCCGCTCAGCACGCTCACCGCAACCAGCCCATGCTCGTCGATGCTCTTTGAAACGTCCGCAGGCAGCGGTCCGGAGTTGCCGATGCACGTGGTGCAGCCGTAACCCACCACGTTGAAGCGCAGCTTTTCAAGGTACGGCAGCAATCCCGCCTTCGCGTAGTAGTCGGTGACCACTCGCGATCCCGGCGCAAGCGAAGTCTTCACCCACGGCGGCACGGTCAGTCCTTTTTCCACCGCCTTCTTCGCCAGAATCCCCGCCGCCACCATCACCGATGGATTCGAAGTATTGGTGCAACTGGTAATGGCCGCAATCACCACCGAACCGTGATCGAGATACCGGTCCGGATCCACGCCAAACCGCTCTTTCACCGTGGTCGTCAGATGCACCGGAACCTTCTCCGCTAACGCCGGTATCGGTCACAGCTCCACGCTTCCACTCATCCGCCGTCCGCGAGCCCAGCGGCTTGGCAGTAGGCGCCAGCAGGCCCGGCAGTTGCTGCTTGAAGCTGGCCGCCGCATCCTTCAGCAGCACGCGATCCTGCGGGCGCTTCGGTCCGGCCACGCTCGCCTCAACCGCGCCCAGATCCAGCTCCAGCGTTTGCGTATACTCAGCCTCCGGCGAACCGGCAGTATGGAACAGTCCCTGCTCTTTGTAGTAAGCCTCGACCAGCGCAATCTGCTCCTCGCTGCGCCCGGTCAGCCGCAGATAGCGCAGCGTCTCCGCATCCACCGGGAAGATGCCGCAAGTAGCCCCATACTCGGGCGCCATATTGCTGATCGTCGCCCGGTCGGCCAAAGACAAATCGGCCACGCCGGGACCAAAGAACTCCACAAACTTTCCCACCACTCCCAGCTTGCGCAGCGCCTGGGTCACCGTCAGCACCAAATCCGTCGCCGTCGCTCCCTCGCGCAGCTTGCCGGTCAGCTTGTAGCCCACCACCTGCGGCACCAGCATGGAAACAGCCTGCCCCAGCATCGCCGCCTCGGCCTCGATGCCGCCCACTCCCCAACCCAGCACGCCCAGGCCGTTGATCATCGTGGTGTGCGAGTCGGTGCCCACCACCGTATCGGGATAAGCGAACCAACTCCCCATCAATCTCCGTCGTGAACACCACGCGCGCCAGGTACTCCAGATTCACCTGGTGGCAAATGCCCATCCCCGGCGGCACGGCCGAGAAGTTGCGAAAAGCCGTCTGCCCCCACTTCAAAAATGCATACCGCTCCCGGTTGCGCTGAAACTCCAACAATGTGTTCGCGTCAAAAGCCCCCGCCGTGCCAAACTCGTCCACCTGCACCGAGTGATCGATCACCAGCTCGGCCGGAACCAGCGGATTCACCCGCTCCGGATCGCCGCCCAGCGTCTTGATGGCATCGCGCATCGCGGCCAGATCCACCACCGCCGGCACGCCGGTAAAGTCCTGCATCAGCACCCGCGCCGGCATATAGGCGATCTCCCGGCTGGGCTCGGCCTTCGCGTTCCAGTTAGCCAGAAACTCAATATCCGCGGCGGTCACGTTCACGCCATCTTCGCGGCGCAAGCAGGTTTTCAAGCAGAATCTTCAGGCTGAAGGGCAGCCGGCTCAGGTTGAAGCCGCGCGCTTTCAGGGCCGGCAGGCGATAAATCGTATAGGTACGATTACCGGAGCTGAGCGTCGCCTTGCTGTCAAAACTGTTCATCTTGGGGTGAGCCTTTCTATCCGCGCGTGAGGCGGATGGAACTCGAAAACACTGTGTGCCCCAGGCTGTCTGAGCTTGCTGAAGAATCTTGTATTTGAGACCTGGGAAACCGAATCACTTGCGTCCCACACCTCTACCGCCGCAGCGGGAGACCTGGGAAACCACATATCAACTGAACCAGATTACTCAGCGGGAAGAGCGCCGTCCACGGTCAGGCCGCCCGCGGCGAAAACGCCTGAGCATTGGCATACCTGAAATAGCAGGGTGGCTGCGCATAGTTCTCATCTAAATTTTAACGCGGATCGACCATCCAGGGGAACAGGCCTTCCGCTGAATGCTCCCGCTGGATTTCCCGTACAATGAGACCTCGTCCCGCTACGCATCTATACTGGAATAGTGAAGTTATTCAGAGGTGAGGTCTCGCCAAAATCCAGCTATTGGGTAGGAATCCAAGGTCTGTACTCGAGATTCCTTGCCTGGCTGATACGCAGGATTCCGAACGAGCGGCAGCGTTTGCTGGCGTTTACCATTCTGGCCGGCGGATTGTGCGGTCTGGTGGCGGTCGCTTTTCATATCAGCATCGGGCGCGTTGAAGAGCTGTGCATCAACCGCGCTAACATCCGCAACCGGCCATGCCTGGATATGGTGGACGATTCTCACCCCGGCGCTGGGCGGCCTGTCGCTGGCCTCGGACTCCAATACTGGGTTCCAGCGGCGGCCGGCAGCGGCATTCCCCAGGTCAAGGTGGCTTATACTGTCCGCTCTGGATTCATCACCGTCAAGGAAACCATCGGCAAGTTCGTTCTGTGCGTGCTGCAACTCGGGGTCGGGGCTTCGCTGGGCGTTGAAGGCCCACCGTCCACATCTGCGCCGGCGTCAGCAGCTTGCTGGCTCGCGTGGCCAAGCTCAGCCCCAAGAACTGCCGGCGCATGACCTCGGTGGGCATGGCGGCGGGCATCGCCGCGGCCTTCAACGCGCCCATCGCCGCCATCACCTTCACGCTTGAAGAGCTGATCGGCGATCTGGACCAGACCATGCTCTCCGGCGTGATTGTGGCCGCGGCCCTGGCCGCCGTGGTCGAAAACAGGGTGCTCGGCAACCAACCCCATCTTTCACGTGCCCAAGCATTACGAGCTGGTCAATGACTCGTCTCTGGTCTGGTATGCGCTGCTGGGCCTGTCTGGCGGCCCTCGTTTCCGTGGCATTCACTGATTCGCTGCTCTGGTTGCGCGCCTGGTTCAAGCGGCTTGACGGCGGTTCCCCGGTGGGTGCATCCGGCACTCGGCGGCGCTGGCCACCGGCAGCTTTGCCGTTGTGGCCATTGCGTTCTTCCACGTAAACGGCATTGCCGGCGATCCCTACAAGACCCTGACCATGGCCCTCACCGGCGCTACATCGCTAACCGTAGTGGCCATGGCGGTGTTGTGCGTACTCAAGCTCGCCGCCACGGTAACTTCCTATGCGAGCGGGGGCGCGGGCGGCATTTTTGCTCCGGCGCTTTACATGGGCGGAATGCTCGGCGGCGCGGTCGGCTACATCGACGTTGCCGTCTTCCACCACTCGGCCGACTCCATCGGAGCCTTTGCCGTGGTCGGCATGGGCGCGGTCTTTGCCGGCATCGTGCGTGCGCCCATGACTTCAATCCTCATCATCTTTGAGATGACCGGCGGCTACGGCCTGGTGCTGCCCCTGATGATCGCCAACATGAGCGCCTTCGCCCTGGCCCGCCACTGGCGCCACACCCCGGTCTACGATGCGCTGCTGGAGCAGGACGGCATCTTCCTGCACGCAAAAAATCAAGCCCAGAAACCCGCCCGAAGCCGCGCAATTGCCCGCGCCCAGAATTTATCCAGGACGACCCAACCGCATAAGCGCGTACGGAATCGCTTGAAACAGACAGTATCTCCAGCGCGGTTCCGCTTAATTGCTGACTTAATGCGATTGCCGCGCCTACTCCGGCTGGATGTTGTACATGAAGACAGCGCGCGCAACTCCAGATAAGGCCCGTGAAAATCCTGGGCAGCGGCGGGTAGTTCGAGCCGACCAGCGCGCCCCAGGCAGCGCGATCCAGAGCCGTATCGCCTGAACGGCCCTCCAGCACCATGCTGCCCTCCATCAGCCGTCCGTTGGGCAGCACTTTGAAGCGAATCGAAGCTGCCCCTGCTTCATGATCGGCGGATTCACCTCGTCCGGAATCAACGGGTCCCAGGTGTGCTTCGTCTCCCAATGCCAGCGCTGCAGCCATGTGCTGAAGTCCACGCCCTGCGTGTCAGACAAAATCTCAATGCCGCCCGAGCCCGCCCCAGGATGACGCGACAGCCCCCCCGAGCCCAGGTTGCCCACGTTGCCCGCGCCGGGATTGCGCGCCGCATTCCTCATGGCTTCCCGCAACTGGTCGGCCGGGTTTTGCGAGTCATGGCAAAGTTGGGCCGCGCCGGCACCGCCGCCGGGTGTGGCGCTTCAAGCTGCGACTGTTTGCTGGAAGCAGGCGGCAGGCGGCGCGGGCGCGGCAGCCGCGCGGCTGCGGGTGCGCGGCGCAGGCGGCAGTGTGCACGGTTCATCGCCTCCAGCGTCTTCTTGTCGATCACCGGCGGCTTCTCGGGACCGGCTTGATCACCACCTTGGGCGGCGTTTTCAGTAAGCTTCCGGCGGCAAATCCAGATAGGTGAAATCCTTGTGTTCCTTGATGGCGTTCGTGATCGACCACCTGCGGCACTTTGAAAATATACTTCGGAATCCAGGTAACCGCGGAAAGCAGCGCCAGATGAAAGAGAATCGCAATCCAGATCCCTTCGCGCAGCCGCGCCCAGCGCCGCTCGTCCTCAAGCTCGCTGATCATCTCAGCAGTTCGTGGGTGTCGTAGTCCACCCAGCGCGAGCCGCGCATAAGAGGCGGGCTGGTCGGCTGCAAGCGGGCGCGGTTCCTGATCCGGAGCCGGATTGCCGGTCTCCGGGCTGGTTTCCGCCGGCCTCTTGGGCTCGTTCACATCGGTTGGAGTTTCGCTGGTGGGCATTCGTTCCTGGGAAGCCTGATGGGCGCACACACCGCCCACCGGCTCCGTTTCGAGTCCTTTCTATCTATTCTCTCATCCCGTGAATCTTCGTGGGCTAATGCCCGGCTCGTACAATGGTTCCTGATCATAAGACGGATGAACGGCCGGAAGGGGACCCTGTTTGAAGTCGTTTCTCGCTCGAATCATGGCCAAGTGGAAGCTCGTGCTGCTGCCGTTGCTGGCCAAATTCGGCTTTTGGGGCGTCGGCGCGCTCGCGCTGCTGGATTCCTCCACCATTCCCGTTCCCATGGATGCGATTCTGGCCGTCTATGTCTGGAACGACAAAAGCCATTTCTGGCTCTATTGCCTGCTGGCCGCCATCGGTTCGGCCATCGGCGGCCTGCTTCCCTACGGCCTGGGCCGCGCCGGCGGCGAACTCTTCCTGCTCAAGCGCATCAACCGCGAGCGCTTCGAACAGATGCGCACCCGCTTCGAGCGCCAGGAGTTTCTGGCCGTCATGATTCCCTCCATGCTGCCGCCGCCCGCGCCCTGGAAGGTCTTTGTCTTTGCCGCCGGCGTCTTTGAGATGAGGGTGATCCCCTTCATGCTCTCCGTCTTTGCCGGCCGCATGGTCCGCTGGCTGGTCCTCTCGCTGCTGGTGCTCAAGCTGGGCCCGGGCGCGGTCGAGCTGGTGGCGCACCACGCCCTGCAAGCTGGTCGCCATCGTGGGCGGACTGGCAGTGATTGGCTTTGCCTGGTGGTGGATAAGAAAAAGACGCGCCGGCAAGCTGCTGGAAGATTAAAGACTTGCAACGAAACTCAGACCGCGGATCCCACAAACCCGCTAACTTGCCAACTTGCTAACTCCGCGAAGCGGCGCTAACTCGCCGCATTGCTCGCTACAACTTCTGCACTGGTTCGCTAACAAATCGGTAAACAGCTACTTCTCCGCCAGCGCCGCCTGTCCCTGCGCCCGATTCAACCGCCGCACCAGCACCGGAACCCCAAACGCCAACCCGGCAACAATCGCCGTCGAGACCAGATCGTTGCGGTAGAACGGCAACGCGGCCACAAAGCAAGCGCCCAGCCCGCCCAGCGTGCGCGGATACATTCCGCCGCCAGCCCACACCGCATAGTTCGAGACCACAAAAAACGAGGTCGGCCCCAGCAGCGTCGCCGCGGCCACGCGCACAAAGGTCGTCCGCGCCTGCAGCAGAATCTGCCCCAGCGCCATCGCCATCACGTACCACGCCCAGGTGGCAGGTAAGCCTGCCACTGAAAGCTGTAGTGGTAGGCGTAAACGGTCAGGTAGTAGTCGGTGGCCATCAGCACGGCCAGCGGAGCCAGCATCTCCCGCCACGACCGCCGCGCGCCAAAGTAGAGCAGCGCGCCGCCCACCGCGGTAAAGTTCATCCACCCCGCATGGGGCAGCAGACGGCTCAACACGGCAACCAGCAACAGCAGATAAGCAGACATTTGAAACCTCAGTCTCTTGGATTCCTGGGTCGATCTCTCACAGCTGGGGGGAAGCGCTCCGGCAAGCAGACGAACCTGTCTTCATTCTGCGGTCCACGCGCCTCCGGGTCAACCTGAATCGTTTCACCAGGCCAACAAATATTTCCATCTGGAGCAAAACTAACCTTACCGCTGCTCCCGTCCGCCCATCGCCTCGCCCGCATCGTCGCGCCCGTCCACGATATAAACCCATCCGCTCAGCGGGCTGTCGGCCACTCGCTCTCCCCGTGCCCAAAAAAGAATAAGCAAACCGCAGATCCGTAAACTCCACCGTCGTCCACGTCCGCTTCGGCGCCAATTGCGGCGGCTCCATGCCGGCCACAGGCTCCTGGCCCACATCCCGCACCACGGCCCACGTTCCCCAGTCCAGGTAGACCTGCCCCAGCAGCGTGCGCTTGGCAGCCTCGGTGGCCGCGGTCGTCGGCGGCTTATAGATCACGTCCTGCTGCGGATCGCTCACAATCTCCCCGGTCCGCGTGTCGATCTCGGCGGTCTGGTAAAAATCCGCAGTCTCCAGAATCGCGTGCCAGCGGAAGGGATTGACAGGTAAGGCTCCAGTGCCACGCGCTTCACCGGAGCAGCGGCTACCTGCGTATTTTCGACCATCGCCCGCGCCTGCGCCTGCTCCATCCATCGCCAGCCCCACAGCAGCACCATGCCGGCCAGCGCAAAGATCGCCCATCCCCGCCCGCGAAAGGTCTTTCGCCGCGCGCCAATCTCCGCATCCGCCAGCCCCAGCAGCCACGGCACAACCAGCGCCAGAGAGAACAGCGCCCACAGCACCGGCTCGGCAATAAAAACAAAGCTCCCCGCATACCAGCGCGGATTGAAGGGGAAAAATGGCCGCAACCCATAGTTGTTCGTCCAGTCCAGCAGCAGATGGCTCAGCGCGGCAATCAGCGCCGTCAAATAAAGCCAGCCCCAGTGCACCGCTGCATTGGCTTAGTGGCTGCCTGAGTCGTGAAGGGTCGGGCTTTAGCCCGTACATTAACCCTGAAAAACTCCCGGCTTTAGCCTCTGAGGATGTTTCGCCATTTCTGCGAAAACGGCCATTACCCACTGACGTAAGGTTCGGATCAACTGGGCGTACGCCTCGAATCCGCTCCCGCCACCGATGCAGCAGCCACACCAATCCCACCACCACCGCAGCCACCACCGGCACAGCAATAAACGTATGCGTAATGCCGCGATGGTGCTTCAGCTCCTCCACCGGCCCGGCGAACGACCACAGCACATCCATGTCCGCCGCCTCGGCAGCCAGCACCGCGGCCAGCGTGGCATAGGCCGTCTTGCGGTTCAACCCCGCGCGGCCGATGCAGGCTCCAGTAAGAAAGTGGGTTACAGGCTCCATATGCGTTCTCGAAACCATACTATCCTGCCCCGCGCGCATCCTATAATTCACCCCATGGGCGAACCAACCAACCCGGACTCAGCCCCAGCCCGCCGCGCAGAAGAACTCCGCTCCGAGCTGCGCCGCCACGAGCATCTCTACTACGTCCTCGACGCGCCGGAGATCACCGACGCCGAGTACGACGCGCTGATGAACGAGCTCAAGCACATCGAGGCCGCGCATCCCGAACTGCTCACCCCCGACTCGCCCACCCAGCGCGTAGGCGGCAAGCCCGCCGAGGGCTTCAAGAAAGTTCGCCACTCGCGCCCCATGCTCTCGCTCGATAACGCCTACTCCGCCGAGGAGCTGGCCGCCTGGGACGCCCGCGTGCGCGAACTGGCCGGAAGTCTGCCCGTCGAGTACGTCGCCGAACTCAAGCTCGACGGCCTGAGCGTTGCGCTGCACTACGCAGCCGCGACGGACGGCGGAGCGCGCCTGGCCACCGGCATCACCCGCGGCGACGGCCAGACCGGCGAAGACGTCACCTCCAACATCCGCACCATCCGCAGCGTTCCGCTCTCCATCGCCGCCGCAAAGCTGAAGAAGGCCGGCTGCCGCAGGCATTTGAAGTGCGCGGCGAGTGCGTAATGCCCGAGAAGGCCTTCGAATTGCTGAACGAGGAACGCGAGCGCGAGGGCCTGCCGCCAGCCGTCAATCCCCGCAACGCCGCCGCCGGAACCCTGCGCACCCTCGAGCCAAGCATCGTCGCCAACCGCCGCCTGGTCTTCTTCGCCTACTTTCTGCTGGTCGAGGGCGATTACTGGCCGCAAGGGCAGGCAGCCACGCTCGATGCGCTCACCACTCTCGGCTTCCGCGTCAATCCCCATCGCGAGCCGTGTCGCACTCCGTCGACGAGATGACCGCTTTCATCGACAAAGCCGAAGCCGAGCGCGCCACACTCGGCTACGAAATCGACGGCGTAGTCCTCAAAGTCGACTCCCACGCCACCCAGCAGCGCCTCGGCTACACCGGCCGCGCCCCGCGCTGGGCCATCGCCTACAAGTTCACCGCCAAATCCGGCATCACCCAGGTCCTCGCCATCACCGTGCAGGTGGGCCGCACCGGCAAGCTCACCCCCGTAGCCGAACTGGCGCCAATCTTCATCGGCGGCACCACCGTCAGCCGCGCCACGCTCCACAACGCCGACTTCATCGAGCGGCCTTGGCCTGAAGATCGGCGACTGGGTCAAGGTCGAGCGCGGCGGCGACGTGATCCCCAAAGTAGTCGAAGTCATTCGAAGACGCCGACCACCCTCGCGGAAAGCAGCCTTTCACTTCCCCACCCGTTGCCCCGAGTGCCACAGCGAAGTCGTCCGCGTCGAAGGCGAAGTGGACTACCGCTGCGTCAACGCCGACTGCCCCGCCAAGCTGCGCGAGAGCCTGCTCCACTTTGCCTCGCGCGGAGTCATGAACATCGAAGGCCTGGGCGAAGCGGTAGTGCAGCAGTTGCTCGAAAAGCAAATTGGTGAAGAGCGTCGCCGACCTCTACTCGCTGACTGAAGAGCAGCTAACCGGCCTGGATCGCTTCGCGGAAAAATCGGCGCGCACTCTGTTGAGCGAAATTGAAGGCTCCAAGCGCGCCGGACTGGCCCGCGTGCTCATGGGCCTCGGCATTCGCTTTGTCGGCGAGCGCACCGCCGAGTTGCTGGCCCAGGAGTTCGGCTCCATCGAGGCGTTGGAATCGGCAACCGCCGAAGAACTGGAACGCGTGGAAGAAGTCGGGCCCGCGCATCTCGCAGGCGATTCTGGAGTTCTTTTCGCAGCCCGCAAACCGTGAGCTGGTCAAGAAGGCTGAAAAAAATCGGCGTCGATATGACCGCGGAGAAAAAGCAGCGCTCCACGCAGTTGGCGGGATTGACCTTTGTGCTCACCGGCACGCTGCCCACGCTCACTCGCGATGAAGCCAAAGCGAAGATCGAAGCCGCCGGCGGAAAGACCGCCGGATCCGTCAGCAAGAAAACCAGCTACGTAGTGGCCGGCGAGGAAGCAGGCTCCAAGCTCGACAAAGCCCGTGAACTCAAGGTCCCAGTCATCGACGAGGCCGGACTGCTAGCGCTGCTTGATTCACCATCCGCGAAAGAATAGAATCGCGCGCTGCGGGATGTGCGGTTCTGTAATCCTGCTGGTGAAACCAGCTCAAAGGCAGCAGAGGCAACAGCGCAACAAACGTCAACACCAGCTTCATCCACACGGTCGGATCCCCCTTCCCAATCGCAATCAGGAACCGGAACGCCGCAGCGCGGTCAGCATCGGACGCCGCTCGCCGGCTGCGCAATGCACGCACCCGCTCCCGGTCCCAGGCTTCGGCACGCCAGTTGCGCGAGGCATAACGCGGCGGCTCTTCGGCAACGAGTCGCTGCCGGCTCGGAGTGGACTCTGACCGGCAACGGAACCAGCTCCATCGGCAAACGAAGCGGAGGCCGGACCGGCGGAACCAGCGCGGGCGTTGTAATCAGCCGCGCGGAAGACTCGATCTCTCCATGCGCAGTATTCGAAGTCAAACTGGAATCCGCGCCCACGGCCTGCTCCACTACTTCTTCCTCGGCCGACGGCTGCACCCGCGTCGCCAGTGCCTGAGCCATGAAGTTGTCCACCAGCTTGTGCAGGCAGGTTTGCCCGCACAGGTGCTTCGACCCCGGCCGCAGCTTGTTGCGCGAGTTCCACCCGCTCACCCGCAGCTCTCCTCCCTGGTCATAGGCCACAAACCAGTGGTTCGTCTGCTTCTTCTCCGATCCGCAAATGTCGCACGATATCGCCTGCCGGATCACCGCATCTCCCTCATTCCGCACAGTCTTTCCACGGCTTCGTCGCTCCCGGTCTTCCCCTTTTGTCTCTGTTCAGCGGGCAGACTCGGCTTTCAACATAGCCGCGTCGGCAACCCCATCGAAGCACTTTTGGAGCGCCATCTTCCATTTCATCGTGCGGAAAATGAAATCTGTGAAATCGGAAGGTAAAGAATCTGTGAATGAGGCGAATATGAACAGTCGGCGCGGAATAATCCCGAAACGGAACCCGCCCAGTCTCATATTGAAAAAGAGGGGCGAAATTGGCTATGGTCAAGCCAGCCGGGCTCCGAACAGTCCCGTTCACGCAATGAAAAAGCCCGGCGGCAGAGGCTCTCTCTGCACCACCGGGCTTGTCCTGCAGTACTCTAAAGTCTACTGCCGCGGCGCAAAGTATCCCTTGCGCGCTCGAACCTATAGCGCCTGTCGTTGCAATAGAGATAGATGGTGCGGAAGGCGCCATCCATCTTGAAATCCGCCGGCGTATAGGTCAAAGCGTACTGGCTGCGCAGTTCTTCTTCAATGTCTTTGAAGCTGTTCGAAACCTCCTCCACCGTGGGCGGAAAGAAAACCTGCCCGCCCGTATCCCTGGCCATCTGCGTCAGCACCTTATCGCCCTTGCCGCGGCTGGGAGTCCAGTTGGTGCTGATCGCGTAGATGATCGTCTCCGCCCGCTGGCATTCCTTGATCGCCTCGTCCAGGTAAACATGGCTCTCGTTGTCTTCCCCGTCAGAGAGCAGAACGATGGCCTTGCGGGTCGGCTCCTGGCCGCGCGAAACGTCCAGCAGCTTATCGCGGCAGGCAGTGTAAACAGCGTCGAACAGCGCTGTGCCGCCGCCGGGACGCAGCCGGTTCACGCCCGTTTCCAGGCCGTCGATGTTGTTGGTCCAGTCCTGCGTCACCGTGGGCGTCACATCGAACCCCATCACGAAGGCGCGATCGCTCTTTGACTTGAGCATCTCCAGAAAAAACTCGTTCGCCGACTGCTGCTCAAATTGAAACCGCGAGCGAATCGAGGTGCTGGTGTCGATGAGAATGCCCACGCGCAGCGGCAGATTGATCTGCTGGTGGAAGGAGTTCACCCTGGCCGGCGCCTTGGAGTCGTCAAGCAGCGCAAAGTCGCTCTGCTGCAGGTTGGGATTGTAGCGCCCATGCTTGTCCGTCACCGTGAAGATGAGGTTGACCTCATTCACGCCCAGTTTGATGGTGGGCGTGTTCACATCGACTCTGTTCCGCAGACTGAGCAGCCGTCTGTGGAGCCGCCGGAGTTGGCGCAGCTTGCCCAGCCGGCGATGCTGCCGGAGGTGCTGGTTGTTGCGCTGCCAGTGCGGCCGATGAAAACGCCGCCGCAAGCAGGCCGCCGATTACCCAAGGCCCTCTGCGATAGGTCTCTGTCACAGAATTGATGTTGAGATTTCTGTTCATAGCTTCTTTATTTTAGCAATCGTACCTGCCTGATCGCATCCGTCTCAACCTGTCCTGGCCCGTCCGCAGGCAACGACGCCCGTCGCGCCTTCCAGCCGCCCCAGAAAACTCTCCAGCTCCACCGGCAGCGGAGCCTCCAGTTCCAACAGCTTACCCGTCCCGGGATGCGCGAACTCGAGCCGCGCCGCGTGCAGAAAATTCCGTCCCAGCCGCAGCCTTTCCGGATTCGCCTTGCGCCGCGCGGCCTTCGACTGCGCCGCCTGCGAGGCCACCTGGTCCGTCAGTTGCCCCGAGCCGCCATAGAGCGTATCCCCCACCACCGGGTGGCCGATCGACGCCATGTGCACCCTGATCTGGTGCGTCCGCCCGGTCTCAATGCGCACCTTCACCAGCGTGAACTTGCCAAACCGCGTCTCCAGCCGCCGCACCACCTCGTAGTGCGAAACCGCCGAGCGCGCATTTTCCGTGGGCTTCGTGGTCATGCGCGTCCGCCGCACCGGATCGCGCCCCACCCCGGCGTTGATGGTGCCCTTTTGCCGCTCCACCGCCCCCTGCACCAGCGCAATATAAGTCTTCTTGATCTGGCGGCTTGCGAACATCTCACCCAGTGCGGCGTGCGTGCGGTCGTTCTTGGCCACCACGATCAAGCCGCTGGTATCCTTGTCCAGCCGGTGCACAATGCCGGGACGCAACTCGCCGCCGGTCGTGGAAAGCTTGTTGAAGCGAAACAGCAGCGCATTCACCAGCGTTCCCCGGCTGCGCGCGTCCTCGTTCTGTCCTGACCCGGCATGAACCATCATCCCCGCAGGCTTGTTCACCACCGCCAGGTCGGCATCCTCAAAAACCACATCCAGCGGAATGTCCTCCGCCGTTGCCTTCAGCGGCGCGGGATGCGGCTCGCCGGTAATCGCGATCCGCTCGCCTCCGCGCAGCTTCATCGATGCCTTCTCCCGCTCGCCGTTGACCAGCACATCGCCCTGCTCCATCAGCAGTTGCACCCGCGAGCGGCTCACCGCCTCGCCTTGCGCAGTCAAAAACTGGGCAAGAAATTGATCAAGCCGCTGCCCTTTAGCCTCCGCGGGCACTTCGATGGTGCGCAGTTCAGCTCATCGTGCAGCCTCGTCTTTCTGTCTGCACGGACTCTGCGCTCCATCAGCACCAGCCCTCCAGCCAGCACCATCAGAATCGCCACCACCTGCGGCCCATCCAGCGCACCGCCCGGCAGCATGCCGCGACCCTCTGGATCGCGCCACAATTCAGTGAGGAAAACCACCACGCCGGTTCCCAGCAGCCAAACCCCGGCCACATCGCCCTGCCGCCGCCTCGCCGGCAACCACACCAGCAGCAAAATCGAGAGACTCAAAAAAGCCAGCGCCGCATACCCCTGCACCGGATGCAGCGGAATCCCCAGCGGCGTCCCGCTCCAGCGCGCAGCCAATGGATTGGTGTAGGTAACAGCCCAGCGCACGGCAGCTTCAGTCCCGTAGCCCGACCCCGCCAGCAGCGCACCCAGTTGCTCAAACGCCAACCCCAGCGCCACAGGCGCAGCCAGCGCGTCGGCTGTGCTTGCGATCGGCAGCCGCCGCCAGCGCGCATACAGCACCGCCGACCCCACTCCCGCCAGCGCTCCCGCCGCCGCCAGCAGCGGATGATGAATCATGGCCAGCGCCAGCATCCATGCGGGATGAAGGCGCAGGTCGCTCCAGTTGAGAATCACCAGCAGCACACGCTGACCCACTAACGCCGCAAACAGCGCCACCACGCACAGGTTCCACACCTGCCCGGTATTCAAGCCCGCAATGCGCGCCGTCCGCTGCGCAAGAAAAAGCGCCAGCAACACGCCCACGGCAGCCGAGGCCCCATAGGCCGGAATCAGAATCGAACCGAGATGGAAGAGAACGGGATCCACTGAGTCAGCATACGGCATTTCACTTCAGCCGTAGCCGCCGGATCGCGGAGGAAGGTAGAATCCGGCCCACTGGGCCGTGAGCGATGCGCTGGTGAACCCTTCCTAAGAAGGTGGAGCTCTCCGCGGTTCATTAGGCATTCCGGACTGGCGGACACGGCACACAGAACCGATTGTCGAGTTGAGCCCCTGTTCATTGAATGTTGGTTCAACCAGCGTTGACCACCCACCTGCTTTGCAGGCCGGTTTCTATTGCGGATAGTAGGGGTCCTGGAAAGAAATTGCAAGTCTTGTGCAACCGGGGTTTGTTGTGCTAGGTTGCCAAGCTGCCACTTTTGGTCGCCGTGTGCCCAAAACGGAGAAGCCCGTTACGATCCCGTCTTGCGCTCTTCCTCAAGCACCTCGTCCAGCAGCCCGCGCAGGCTGGCGGCCCGCGCATGGCCCAGCCGCGCATCGGCGTTGCCGGCCTGCGACAGCTCATCAGCCAGATTCAAAGCGGCCAGCACGGCCACGCGCAGCGAGTCCACGGTGCGGCCCTGTGCGGCTACGGCGCGCATCGTTGGCGTCCACGCGCTCGGCCAGTTCGCGGATGTGCGCCGCGTCCTGGCCGGATAGATGATAGCTCTGGTCGTAGATTTCAACGGTCACGTAACCGGTCGCATTGCGGCCCGCCGCGGCGGGTTCCTCAGCCATGCCCTGCCTCCATGACGTTCGTTACAATTCCAGTGCGTCCAGCTGCGCGAGCAGCCGCTCCACCCGCTGACGCACATGGTCGCGCTCGGCGCGCAGCACATTCAGTTCCTTCTGCAGATTCTCCATCAGCGGAGCCTGCTCGTGCAGTTGGGTCTCAGCTTTCGCCGCGCGCTCCTCCGCCTCTGCGCGGGTATGTCTCTCCCGCTTCAACAGGTTCACCGCGCGCAGAATGCGCTCTTCCAGCGCGGAAAATTCGTCCCCGCTCACGGCCAACGCGCCAGAATCCGCAACCGGCTCCGCCGCCGACTCGTGCTCTGCAGCCGGTTCGTAATAAGCCTCTTCAGGCTGCGCCTGATACTCCGGCGTCTGTTGTATCTCACCCCGCGGCTCCGTATCCGGCTGTTCAGTATGCATTTCTTCTTGGACCTCAGTCTCCCAGAATGTTTGAGACATGAATAAACCTCCGCGCAAATACGCGATTGACGGGGCCAGTATAGCGCCCGTCGAGGTGATTCCTACGCTAACTTCGCAGCCGCGCCCCAACCTTGCCAACAGCCTCCACCACCCGCGCCTGGAAGTTCTGCAGTTCCTCCTCGCGCAGCGTGCGGTCCGCAGCCTGAAACGTAGCGCCCAGCAGCAGCGAGTATTCGCTCGCGCCCAGTTTTGCGTCGCGGAAGACCTCCCGCACTCGCCACTCCACCAGCTCCGGAATCCGCAATCCCGCCAGCGCGCGGTCAATCTTCTCCCACCCGATACTCTGGTCCAAAACCAATGAAAAATCGCGCCGCACCGGCTGGAAGCGCGAAATCTCCTCGGCGATCGGCTTGCGCAACGGCAGCTTGTACAGCCGGTCAAGATAAAACTCGCCCACCAGCACCGGCTCCTTCAGCTTGCGCGCCGCGGCCTCGCTCGGATGCAGTTGCCCAAACCACCCCACCGTCGCGCCCTCAACAGCCACGCGCGCCGCCCGGTAAGGATGCAGCCACTCCGGCGTAAGCCCGGCCTCGGCCGGAAAGCGGTCGAAGTAAATGGCCCGCGCCTCAAACTGCGCCAGCACCTGCTCCACCGCGCCCTTCACGTCATGAAAATCGATGCTCCGCGCGGCGTGCAGCGCTCCCTGCTCCGGCAAACTGCCCACCGCGCCGAAGGCCACCGCCGGCCGCTCCTCCACCTTCTCCGTCGTTCCGCTGAAGACCGTACCCAGCTCAAAGAGCCGCACGTCGCTCACGTCCCGATGCAGATTCCCTGCAATCATCCCCAGCATTCCCGGCACCAGCGACGGCCGCAGCACGCCAGCCTCCTCGCTTAGCGGATTGCCCAGCGGCACAACCAACCCCGGTTGCGGCGCCGTCAGCCGAGCCTCCGCCGCCGAGCAGAAGGTGCTCGCAATCGCCTCGTGGAATCCGGCAGCCAGCAGCGTCCGCCGCACAGCCGCCTCACTCTCCGCCCACGGCAACGCCCGCACCCCCTCGCCAAACTCCGGCAGCGTATTGGCAAAGCGGTTATACCCGTAAACCCGCGCGACCTCTTCGATCAGATCGATCTCGCGCTCCAAATCCAGCCGCCAACTGGGCACAGTCACCTGCCATGACAGCACCTTCCTCGCAAGGTGCGGTTTCGCGGATGCATCTACCGACCGCTCCACAGCCAAGCGCCTTGAGGACATTTTCAACAGTCGTCCGCAGCGATCCCTTCTTTGTCCTCGGTCGCGCCCAGAATCCGCCGCACTTCGCTCAACTTCAGCGCTACCGGCTTGCGATTGGCCGTTCGCGCCTCCATCTCCGCAACGCGCACGTCCACCAGCTCGCCCTCAATCCAGCCGCCATTCTCCAGCAGAATCCGGCTCACCAGCGCCGAAGCCACCGGCGCGGCATTGAAGTCCGCCCCGCGCTCGAAGCGATGGCTGGCATCGGTGTGCAGCCCGTGCCGCCGCGCCGTCCGCCGCACCGCCATCGGCTCAAACCACGCCGCCTCCACCAGCACATTGGTCGTAGCCGGCGTAATCATCGTCTCCCAGCCGCCCATCACCCCGGCCAGCGCCAGCGCCTTGGCATGATCGGCCACCACCAGATCTTCCGGATCGAGCATCCGCTCCACGCCGTCCAGCGTCTTGAGCTTCTCGCCCTTTCTCGCCCGCCGCACTACGATCCCGCCATCAATCTTGTCCAGATCGAAGGCGTGCGTCGGCTGCCCCATCGCCAGCCAGGCAAAGTTCGTTGCATCCACGGCATTCGAAATCTGCTTCTGTTCGAGCAAGCCGAAGTACGCAGCCACCTCCGCCCCCGCAAACCAGTCCCGCGACTCGCCGATCTTGATGCCGCGCAGCACCCGCGCCGTAAACCGCCCGCAAGCATCCTCCGCCTCAATCCGCACTGAGAAATGTTTTGCCGCCGGCCGGGCCTTGGGCAAAGCAAATTCGAGCGCCGGCAGCGCCAGTCCATAAATCGCCGCCGCCTCCCGCGCCACGCCGTAGTGGTTCATCGCGTCCACGCGGTTGGTCGTAATATCCATCTCGTAGAGGGATCCATTCCCGTCGCCGAGATCGTAAATCCCCTCGACAGCAATCCCGCGCAGCGTCAGGTCTTCCGCCAGTCGCGCATCGTCCACCGGCAATCCGGGCAAATACGCTCTAAGCCATTTAGTCAATATCTTCATCGAAATCCCTTGCCGCGAGTGAGCGCGTTATCAACATCAAGCAAATTGACTCAGGAACCGCATATCGCCTGCATAAAACTGCCAATCTCGCTGATGCCATACTTCATCATCGCGATGCGCTCCACGCCCATGCCAAAAGCAAACCCGGAAATCTTCTTCGGATCGTAAGCGGGCTGCTTTTCCGCCGCGAATGCAAACACCGCCGGGTCCACCATGCCGCAGCCCAGCAGCTCAATCCATCCCGACTGCTTGCACTTCCGGCAACCCTTGCCTCCGCAAAAAATGCAACTGATCTGCACATCGGCGCTCGGCTCGGTAAACGGAAAGAACGACGGAAAAAACCGCGTCTTCACCGCCGAACCAAACAGCGCCTTCATGGCGTGGTCCAGCGTGCCCTTCAGATCGCTGAAGGTGATATTGGTGTCCACGCACAGCCCCTCCACCTGGTGAAAGATCGGCGAGTGCGTCGCGTCGGCTGCGTCGTTACGGTGCACCTTGCCGGGAATCACAATCCGCACCGGCGGCGGCTGCTGCTCCATGGTCCGCATCTGGACGGGCGAAGTATGCGTGCGCATCAGCAGCCGGTCGCGCAGCGGCCGCCGCTCCTGCCCGGCAACCACCAGCGTATCCTGCGTATCCCGCGCCGGATGCCCCGGCGGAAAGTTCATGCTCTCGAAGTTGTAGAAGTCGGTCTCGACCTCCGGCCCCACGCCCACCGAGTAGCCCAGCGCCGCAAAGACGCTGACAATCTCATTCAGCGTGCGCGTAATCGGATGCTCCGCCCCAGTCAGCCGCCGCGTTCCCGGCAGCGTAATATCGATGGCCTCGGCCGCCAGCGCAGCATCGCTCGGCCCCGCGCCGGCTGCCTCGTCCAGCAGGCCCTCCACCACCGCCTTCAGCGCGTTGAATCGCACCCCGAGCGCCTTCTTGGCCTCCGCAGGCGCAGCCTTCAGCCATCGGCCTGAAACCTCGTTGAGCCGGCCCTGTTTGCGGCCCAGCCACTCCAGCCGAAATGCCTCTTGAGCCTCCTCGCCGTCGAGCGCGGCAGCATCCGCGCGCGCCTGTTTCTCCAGCGCGCGCAAACGCTTTATCCAGCGCAGCCTCGTCAAATGCCGTCAGATTTGGTATCGCTTCGTTCGTCATGCGTATATACAGCAGGATAAACCATTGTATGGAGCAGCCGCGTGAGCTTCCGCACCTGCCCCAGATCTAGTCCACATCGAATGTCGTGCGACTGGCAGAAATGTGGGCTCTACCCTGGCGTACAGAAAAGGCCCCGCATCGCGGGGCCTTTTCGCTGACTCTCTGACTCTTCACTCTTCACTGGCTTCCTTACGCCGCCGTCTTCTTCTCCGCCGCCAGAGCCGCCTTGGCCTGCTCCACCAGCTTGGTGAAGCCCTCCGCATCATGCACGGCAATCTCGGCCAGAATCTTGCGGTCCAGCTCAATGCCGGCCTTCTTCAGGCCGTTGATGAGCTGCGAATAGCTGAAGCTGTTCAGCTTGGCCGCGGCCGCGATGCGCACGATCCACAGCGAGCGGAACTGGCGCTTCTTCTGCTTGCGGCCGGTGTAGGCAAACTTCAGGCCGCGCTCCACGGCTTCCTGGGCTGCCTGGTAGAGCTTCGATTTGGTAAGGAAGTAACCGCTTGCTCTTTCGAGAATCTTCTTGCGGCGGTCACTCCGCTTGGTACTGCGTTTTACGCGGGGCATTTGGTCTTCTCCATTTTGCGTTCGGTTATGCGGCTGGAGGCAGGAGGCCATCAATGCTGGGCCGGTAAACCTCTTCACTCGCTCTGTTCAAGCCTGAATCTCTCGCCGGTGCGAACGCGTTTCGCATCCGGCGGGGGCCATTTCGGCCCAAAAGCAGTGGCACAGCCCTCATCCAAAAGGCTGCCCCATGCAATGGTCAGGCGTAAGGAATCATGCGCGCTACCTTCTTGTAGTCGCCATCGGAAACCAGCAGGGTCCTGCCCAGCTTGCGTTTCGTCTTTGGCGCCTTCGAAGTAAGGATGTGCCGCGTCTTCGTCTGGCCCCGCTTGATCTTGCCGGTGCCAGTCTTGCTGAAGCGCTTCTTCGCGCCCGTATGGGTCTTCAACTTGGGCATTCTTTTTCTCGTTTTGGACGGAGTGTGAGCACCCCGCCGCGCAGCTCATGAGACAGGAATTTCCCTGCCCTCTTGAGGCTTCAACCAGTATACAGCAAAGGAGTTTTCGGTGTCAGACAGGAGGTTCCGTTTCGGCTCGCGATTCCCATTGCGTATCCACGGACCCGATCCACAGTGTTCTTTCCTTCTCCCGCGATCAACTCCAGCCTTAGTGTTAGACCGTGGCCGTCCTATCCGTCGATCTCGCATCCCGCAAGTGGACCGACCTGGGCATCGTGGTACTGAACCGGGCTCGTGTTCCTCAACCTCTCAGCCGGGTCGAACCCGGTCTCCACCCCAGCACGCAAAGTTCGCGTGCCGGGGGCCCCGGACTGCGCTTGAAACCACCGTTCAGCCCGTTGATAGAAACGGCCCAACTCCCTATCGCCTGCGAGATCATTCCTTCCATCGCCTCCGGCTTCGAAGCTGTTTTCGCCTCCGGCCCGGTGGACGCCAATATTCTGGCCGGCCGTCTGAACCACCTTTGCGCTATTCGCGGCATCCGCGTGATGATGCTCGACGGACCCCAGGCCTGGAAATCCCGCTTCAACGGCCTCGCTCACGCACGCGTCAGCGAGCGCCAACTGAATACCGCCGCCAAAACCGGCCTGCCCGGCATGGTGAAGCCCATCACCTACCGTCCCTTCGCCGAGTTCTGCCTGGATGTGTACGATGCCCTCTGCCGCCGCGGCTGGCGGCGCCTGGAAACGCACGATCAACCCAGTTCAACTCGAATCCCGCGTACTCGTCGAGAGCCACCCCTTCGCGGCTTGGAAATCCCTGGGCATCAAACCGCTGCCCGCGAAGCGCCGGGCGAGAGTAAGCGACCTGGCCGAGGCCTATGGCGCTCTGCGCTCCCTGATCCCGATCACCACCAACCGGCCGCCCAACTACGATCAGTTGCAAGCCATTGTGGGGGGCCTGCCCGGCTTGGCTCTCGATGAGCACAATGCCGCCGGCGCCCGCATTGTCGGCAACCCACCCCGCCGTGAAGAGGGCCACTGGCGCGAGGGCTTCATCGTTCTGCCCCTGCCTCCAACCTTCCCCATCGGGCTGCGCTGGCTGAACTGACTATATCGATCTCATCAAGAAAGGGTAGCGCCCGCCTCCCGGCCGGCTGTAGCGTGGACCACCCGGTCCACGCTCAAGCCTTCAGAAAACACTGCTCTAGGAGATTGAGTTTTGTGTGAAATATATTACTGCACCCGCGGAGCCGGCGCTGCGGCCTGCGTCTGCGGAGGCGCGGCGGGCTTGGGCTTGGGAGCATCCTGTCTTCTTAGCCGGAGCCAGAATTGCGTGCAGAATGGTTCCTTCCATGCGCGGCATGAACTCAACAATTCCCGCATCGCCAATATCCTGAATCAGCCGGTTGATGATGTTGTAGCCCAGGTCGCGATGAGCCATCTGCCGTCCGCGGAAGCGCAGGCTGGCCTTGACCTTGTCGCCGCCGGCGAGGAACTTCACCGCCTGGTTCTTCTTGGTCTGGTAATCATGCTCGTCCACGGTCACTGAGAACTTGACCTCCTTGACCACGATCACTTTCTGCTTTTTCTTGGCGGCGCGTTCGCTCTTGTCCTTCTCGTAAAGGAAGCGGCCGTAGTCCTGAATGCGGCAGACCGGGGGAACCGCGTTGGGCGAAACCTCCACCAGGTCCAGGCCCGCGCTCGCGGGCTATCTTCAGGGCCTCAAAGGGCGGCAGAATGCCCATCTGTTCGCCGTTTTCGTCGATGACGCGGATTTCGCGCGCGCGAATCCTATCGTTGATGCGGATAAAGGACTTTGCCGAACGTTTGTCGAGTGCGATGGTGCTCCTCCAAGAGTCGTTCCTGCCCGCTTCCGGAGTTCCGGATCGCGAGGTCACACGAACGCACACTGAGTATAGCATTGGCTCGGGTTCCTATGAACAAAGGGTTTAAGGCGAATTCGAGCCGCGAGGTCTCCAGTGTCCCATCGGCATTCAAACCAGTCACGCGCACCCGCACCAGCCGATTGGCCGGCAACCGGCTCTCAATCTCCACCGGCAAAAAATTCTCCGTCAGTGCAGCCGTCCAGCCCCGGCCAGCCAACTCCGCCGGCGTGTGCAGCGTGATCGCCTCCAACTCCCTGCCCACAAACTGCCTTCGGTGGTTCTCGCTCTTTTCTGCCGCCAGAGCGCGGAGCGCCGCCATCCGCTCCTCGACTGCCGCAGCCGGAACCGGCGCCTCGGCATGGAGCGCCCATCCCCGCGTTCGCCGGCCGAGGCGAAAACGGAAACAGGTGCAAGTAGCCGAAAGGCAGCGCCCGCACCAGCTCCATTGTTTCAGTGAACTCGCCGTCCGTCTCGCCGGGAAAGCCCACCATCACATCCGCGCCCAGCGTCAGTTCCGGCCCGGCCGCGCTAACCAGCGCATCCACTTTTTCCGCGTAATGCCACGGCCGGTAGCGCCGGTGCATCCGCCGCAACACTGCGTCGGAGCCGGACTGCAAGGGCAGGTGAGCATGACGCGCCAGACGAGCGCCGCCGAACTCCGCCATCAGACCGATCAGATCCGCATCCCAGTCCATCGGCTCAATCGAGCTGAGCCGCAACCGCGCCAGCGCCGTCTCCTTGAAGATCTGCCGCACCAGCCCAGCCAGCGTCTGCGGAACGTTACTTGACCAGGATCCCCCACTAAGAACGTTATTTGACCATGTATCCCCACTAAAGCCGGGTGCCCCATCCTTTCGCCGTTCTTCAGGCGAAAGGGTGGGATACCACAAATCACGATCGGCCTTTCCACGGCCAGGCAAATCCCGTCCCCATCGTCCCAGATTGATTCCCGAGAGCACCAGTTCGTTGCCCCCTGCAGCCACAAATCCTTCTACCTGCTTGAGGACCGCTGCGTGGGGCAAACTTCTGGATGAGCCTCTGGTTTGTGGAATTACGCAAAAGGAGCAGCGGTTCCCGCACCCTTCCTGAATCTTGAGGTTGGGCCTGGTTTGCGTTCCCGGCGCCAGTTGCGCCTCCTCAAGAAACGAGTGCGCAAACCGGTCGTCCGCCCAGATGGGAACGCCGCCGGAGAGCAGCGACTGCACACTCACCAACTCCGGCGGCGCTTCAGGAGCAACGCCGGTCCGGTCTCGAACCAGGTTCAAAATAATTCCCGGCGCCAGCGCCTTGTGGCTATTGCCCACCACCGCAGCCACGCCAGCCAGTCCAGCCAGTTCTTCAGGCGCGCGCTGTGCATAGCAGCCGGTCACCACAATCCGCGCCGCCGGATTCAGCCTGTGAGCCCGGCGGATAAAGGCCCGCGCGGCGCGATCGGCCTCTGCCGTGACGCTGCACGTATTCACCACCACCACATCGTGCCGCCGAATTCTGGTCATCGCAGAGCCCGCGGCACGCAGACGGTCGCTCACCGCCTCGCCGTCGGCGCGCGCCGCCCTGCAACCGAAATGCTCCACGTGAAAGGTGGACGCCATTTTCACTCTAAGTTGCTCAAGTCCATGCGCGCATAGCGTTCTCACGACCGCCTCCGATATAATGGGAAGTGACCGATCTACTCCGCAGGTCCCTGCCCCAAAAGCATGCAAAATTCTGCCATTGACAGCGTCCCTGCCTCATCTACTGCTGCCTCACGCGGCAGCGCGTGGCATATTGTCAGCTTCACTTACTTCACCTTTATCTGCTACCTCTCCATCGGCCTGCCGCTCGCCGTCCTGCCGCCTTATGTTCACTTTCGCATGGGCTATAGTGCGGCGTTGGCGGGGCTGGTGGTCAGCATCCAGTACATCGCCACTCTCGCTAGCCGTCCCTGGGCCGGCCGCATCTCTGACCGCGCAGGGGCCAAGGTCTCCGTGCGAGTGGGGCATGGCCGCCTGCACATTGAGCGGCGTGCTTCTGGTGGCCGCCGCTGCCCTGTACCGCGCTCCTTTGGTGAGCCTTTCCATCCTGATTCTGAGCCGGCTGGTTCTGGGAGTAGGCGAGAGCCTGGGATCGACCGGATCGACTTTGTGGGGCATTACCAGCGCCGGAACGGAGCACACCGCCCGGGTCATCTCCTTCAACGGCATCAGCACCTATGGCGCCATGGCGTTGGGCGCTCCACTGGGCGTGGTTCTCGATCAGCAGTGGGGCTTGGCTTCGCTGGGGCTGCTCACCATCCTCATCGGGGCCGTTAGCTTTGTGATGGCCAGCCGCAAGCGTCCGGTGCATGGCGTGCCGGGCGAGCATCTACCCTTCAGTCACGTGATGCTGCGAGTGGCGCCGCACGGCATGGGACTGGCTTTGGGCGGAGTGGGCTACAGCGTGCTCGCCACCTTCGTCACTCTCTTCTACATAAGCCGCCACTGGAATGGAGCGGCGCTGTGCCTGACTGCTTTTGGATTGGCCTTTGTTGCCGCTCGCCTCCTCTTTATCCACTCCATCGACCGTTTCGGCGGTTTCCCGGTGGGCATTGCCTGCCTGGCGGTCGAATCCCTGGGAACGCTTCTGCTGTGGCGCGCGCCTTTGCCCTGGGTTGCATTTACCGGGGCTGCGATCACGGGATTCGGCTTCTCGCTGGTCTTTCCCGCGCTTGGAGTGGAAGCGGTCAAGCGTGTGACGGAAAGCAATCGCGGCGCCGCGCTCGGCGTTTATACCGCCTTTGCCGACGTCTCCTTCTTCCTCACCGGACCACTGGCCGGCGCGGTCATCGGTGTTTACGGTTACGCCAGCGCCTTTCTTTTCGCGCTGATCAGTGTGCTCACCGCGTTGGGAATTGTGCTGGTGCTAAAGCAGATGCAGGAACAGGGACCAAGGGAATAGGGAAAACTTCCGCAAGCCGGCTTATCTCGCGTTATATTCCTCGTCTGTTACCTGCTCCAGCCAGACCACGTTCACACCTTCGTCATCCATCTCCTGAATGGCCAGATGCACCATGGTATTGCTCGCGGATGCGCCGTGCCAGTGGCGCTCGTTGGGCGCGATGACGACTGTATCGCCGGGATGAATTTCCTGAATTGGCTGACCCGCAAGCTGCACCAGGCCGGAGCCAGTGAGGACGTGCAGGGTTTGGCCGACGGGATGCGTGTGCCATGCGGTGCGTGCGCCCGGTTCAAAGCTGACCCGGAAAGCGCCCAGGCGCGACGGTCCCACGCCAACAGCAATTTCGTCGAGCCAGACGTTGCCGGTGAACCAGTCTGAGGGGCCTTTGCGGCTGGCGCGGGCGTTGCTGCTTAGAATTTTCATCGCGATCCCTCTTCTCATTTGCCGTTTCAGCTTACTGTTTCACAGACTCCCAGTATAAGTACTCGTAGGCGGCGGGCTGAAAGCAATTGTTTATTATGCTTGGTTACTACCAACCCTGGGCTTTTATTGCGTTATAACTGGATTATGGAGGAACGATGAAGGTACTTTTCATTGGCGGCACGGGAATTATTAGTACGGCGGCAACGCGATTGGCAGCGGAACGCGGGATTGAACTCACCTTGTTGAGACGCGGGCAAACTTCAGCCGACCTGGCGAAGAATGTGGGTACGATTACGGCGGACGCTACGGACGAGGCGGCAGTGACACAGGCTCTTGGCAATCGATCGTTTGACGCGGTGGTGGATTTCATCGTTCGCGCGCCTGCCGATGCGGAACGGGATATCCGCTTATTTCGGGACCGCACGCGGCAGTTTATTTTCATCAGCTCGGCCAGCGCATATCAAAGGCCGGTGGGGCACTATCTGATTACGGAATCCACGCCGCTGATCAATCCTTATTGGCAGTATTCGCGCACAAAAATTGCCAACGAAGAGCGGTTTATGCGGGCCTATCGCGAAGAGGGATTTCCGATTACGATTGTTCGGCCTTCGCTGACCTATGGGGATACGCAGATTGTGCTGCCGGTAAACAACTGGGCGAAATCTTTTACGTTGATCGACCGCATGCGGCGGGGCAAGAAGGTGATCGTGCCGGGAGATGGTTCTTCGCTGTGGGTGATTACGCATAACAGTGATTTTGCCCAGGGGCTGGTGGGCCTGCTGGGACATCAACAAGCCATTGGCCACGCCTTCCACATTACCAGCGACGAGGTGATGACGTGGGATCAGTTTTACAAGATCACGGCGCAGGCCGCAGGCGCGAAGGCGAAGCTTGTTCATATCGCTTCCGACTTCATTGGCGCCTGCCTGCCGGATATGGTGGGAAGTTTGATTGGGGATAAAGCTTCGAGCGTGGTCTTCGATAACAGCAAAATCAAGCTATTTGTGCCAGATTTCCGCGCCAAAGTTTCGTATGCAGAGGGGGTCAAGAGAACGATCGATTGGTTCGACGCCGACCCGCGGCGAAAAGAGATCGATGAAGACGCGAATACCACCTGGGATAAGCTCATCGACGCATACGAAAGCGGACTGGAGGAGGCAGTACGCAGGATTCGGTGATAAGGAGCGGGGATTCGATGCTCAGTTCCTAACGCACAACGGCCACCCCTCGGGGTGGCCGTTGAAATTTTGCATTGAAAATATTATCGCTCGTTCTTGCGCATGTTGATCAGGTCGCCAAGGGTCGTGGTTGAGCTGGAGACGGGCTGCTTGCGGGGCTCCGGTTTGTGGTGGTGTTCGGCCGGCGCATGGCTGGTTTCGTGACCGGCGGCGCGCAGGCTTAAGCCCACTTTTTTCTCTTCCACGTTGATCTTGATGATTCTGAACTCGTGCTCCATGCCGGTTTCAAGCTTGGACTCGCCGCCTTCGCCGGCTTCGGAGACGTGGCAGAGACCTTCCACGCCCTCAGCCAGCTCGACGAATGCGCCGAACTGCGCCGTGCGCAGCACCTTGCCGTGCACCATATCGCCCACATTGTGAGAGGCGAAGAAGCTCTCCCAAACGTCGGGCTGCAACTGCTTGATGCCGAGACTCAAACGTCGATTCTGCGGCTCGACGCCCAGCACGACGGCCTTGACCTTTTCGCCCTTTTTGACGATCTCAGAGGGATGCTTGACGCGCTTCGTCCACGAGAGATTAGACACGTGAACCAGGCCGTCGATGCCGTCTTCGATCTCAATGAAGGCGCCAAAATCGGTAAGGTTGCGGACGCGGCCTTCGACCACCGTGCCGGTGGGATAACGCTCGGTGAGGTTTTCCCAAGGATTGTCGAGCAACTGCTTCATGCCCAGCGAAATGCGGCGGTCGGCCGGGTTGACGCTGAGGACTACGGTATCCACTTCATCGCCCGGCTTGACCAGCTTGGAGGGATGCTTGAGGCGTTTGGACCAGGTCATCTCAGAGAGGTGAACCAAGCCCTCGATGCCCTGCTCGAGCTCAACAAACGCGCCGTAGTCGGTGACGGAAAGAACGCGGCCATGGACGCGCGCGCCCACGGGATAGCGTTCGGTAGCGTCGAGCCATGGGTCGGGGGTCAACTGCTTGAAGCCCAGCGAAACGCGCTGCTTTTCTTTGTCGAACTTGAGCACCTTGACCTGAATCTCGTCGCCGACGTTCACCAGGTCGCGGGGGTGGGTGAGACGGCCCCAGCTCATATCGGTGATGTGGAGCAGGCCGTCAATGCCGCCCAGGTCGACAAACGCGCCGTAGTCGGTGAGGTTTTTCACCGTGCCGGTGAGGATGGAGTCCTCGCCCAGATGCTCCATGGTGGTGGATCGCTTGGCGTTCTGCTCTTCGTCGAGAATTTCCTTGCGGCTGACGACAACGTTGCCGCGCTTCTTGTTCAGCTTGATGACGCGGACTTCAATCTGCTGGCCGAGATAGCCGTCGAGGTTGCGGACAGGGCGAATCTCAAGCTGCGAGCCGGGCAGGAATGCCTTGAGGCCAATATCGACAGTGAGGCCGCCCTTGACGCGGCTAACCACGGTGCCCGTGACCGGCGTTTTATCGGCGGCGGCTTTTTCGATCGCGTCCCAGACGCGCAGGCGCTGAGCGCGCTCGTAGCTGACCAGGTAGCCGCCTTCGGGCTCCTCGCGCTCGATGACGACGTCAATGGGGTCGCCGGGCTGGTACCTTACGGCGCCGGTGTGGTCCTGAACCTGCTCCAGAGGCACCAGCCCTTCGGACTTCAGTCCAACGTCCACCACCAGGTGCTTTTCAGTCTGCTTGATGACCGTGCCGGAGACGATTTTGTCGCCAAATGCCTCAACGGCAGCGGCCTCGGCGGCCAGTTCGCGTTCAAATGCCGCCAATGCGGCAGAGAAATCTTCAGCGGATTCGGTGGAATGCGCTTCGTGAGCCGGCGGCTCGGCAGCGGGCTCGACGGCAGGCCCGGCTTCTTGAGTGGGCTCTGCTTGCGTTACGGCCTCGGCTTGAGGTTCAGCCGCAGGCTCTGGTTGGGATGCAACTTTCGTTGCAGCTTCGACCGTGGACGCGGCCTCGACTGTGGCATCCACAGGTGCGGCTTCGGCTTGAGGCACGGTTGGGGCATCGGCGTCCAGCGCGGGTACTTCGACAACTTTGGCGGTCTCGGGGTTGGACGTGGATTCGTACAACGGCTGCTCTTGCTCCGTCGCAGGCTCTAGCGTAGGGGTTTCCATTTCGGTGTTCAGGGTTATACTCTCGGGTTCGGGATTGAGGACGTTTGCCATGGATGTAGCTCCGGAATTCCTTGTTCCCGCGGCGGTCTTGCTTACCGCTGGGCGTGCCTTCAGCGCGGCTATTTCTGCCGTCGGAGAGGCTTTCGGACCGTTTCCCTGGCGTCGAGTCATCTGCGCGTGCCGGTATCTTCTTCACGAGGGGCAATCCTCCCAGCCTGTTGCGCTGGAGTCGTATATAGAAAAACGACTGGGCTCCTCGGGAAACACCCGGCAGGCAACGGCTTGCTGGAGGGCGGCCGCAACTCACTGCTGGAATCCGCGCAGCAAGCTACGCTCACGAGTTTAGCAACCTCAGCTTTCCCGCGTCAATCGAACGGATTGAAACCAGAGTGTCGCTGGATGCCCGGTAATCGTATTTTTTGCTGTCTACAGCCGGCGCGCGGGATGAACACAAGCAATACGGAGCCGGAGGTGAATCTCCCGTTCTATAATCAACCACTGGCTCTCCGCAAGGCGGGAAAGCGTTAAACCCAGCGTTTTCCGATCAACGTAGGATATATTCCATGGGAAAATTCCTGGCTTTGGCGGTCTTCCTGGTTTGCAGTACGGTGTTTGCTGAGACTTGCACACTACAGACCTACGCCTCCTCATGGATGGTTACGGGGACACCGTTCTCGGTAAAGTGCCCATCGGGAGTGTATTCCGGCCATCTGGTTTCGACTCGGGCGCGGCGATTCTTCCGGCGCGGCCACATGATGCTAACCTTCGATCAGCCTGTGATGGTGCGCTCGAAGAACGAGTTGGACGAGGGTAAAATTCAGGCGGGGCGCGGCAGACAGATCGCCAATATGCTGACCACAGGCGGCGTGGGGATCGGGACAAAGGACTTGACGGATGGGCTATCGGGAGTCGTATTCAAGTCCTGGTATATGATTCCGGTTTCGTGTGTCACACTGGCGTTCTTCTCGAATGGCGGTGACGTGAACCTGAAGCCGGGGGACAAGCTGGAAATTGTGTCGTTGAAGAACTGAACGGTCGCTACTAGCGCAAACGGACGAACATTATGGACCATCTCTGGACTCCCTGGCGTTATGCCTACGTCACCGCGGCGGACGATGAGGCGCGCGCCGGCGTTCCGGCCAGCCTTGCAGCGTGGCCGGGCGACCTGGGGTGCGTCTTTTGCAACCTGATTGCTTCAATCGACTACGCTATCGCGCACGGCATGGATCGAGAGAAGGCCGAGGCGGCGGGCGGGCTGATTCTGCGCAGGAAGCATTGCTTCATCTGCCTGAATGCGTTTCCGTATACTTCCGGGCACGTGATGGCGATGCCGTATGCCCACCTGGACCGGCTGGCCGCGCTGCCCATTGAGGCCGCGCATGAGCTGATGGACCTGGCCCAGCTTGCCGAGAGGGCGCTCGATCGCCTCTACCATCCCCATGGATTCAACTTTGGGATGAATGTGGGGCAGGCCGCCGGAGCCGGGGTGCAGGGACATATTCATTTGCACGCATTGCCTCGCTGGAGCGGCGACACGAATTTTATGACTACCGTTGCCGAAACGCGCGTGCTGCCGGAAGACCTGGAAACGACATGGAAGCGGATGCGGGAGGCTTTTGCGGAAGTTGCTAGGTAGTGAGTCGGCGTATGCATGAGGCTAGTGGACGCCGAAGAATAAAATCTTTGCGCCTGGTTTCTGGAAGGTGGCTTCGATTTTGGCGCGGCCTTCAATGTCCTGGGTCACGGTTACGCCGTCGCTGGTCCAATGCTCCTTCGAAACTTTGTATTGGGTTATATATCGGTATACGCCTGAGCGCGTGGCAAAGATGACTACTGCGCCGCGGCCGGTGGTGGATGAGATCTTCTCGTGTATCTCGGGACTGGAGGAGACGATTCCGCTGACAACGGGATCGCTTTCAGTAATATCGTCGCGAACCTGCTTGTATCTGGCGATCATGCTGCCTATGTAAGCGACGCCGGAGTCTGAGACCTTCGGCAGGTCACCCCAGATTCCGTTTTGGCCAAGGATGAGCGATGCAATGTCCACTTCCTGCCATTGCTGAGGATCGTCAGGGAAATAGTGAGTGAGAAAGAGGACAGAGGGTATCCATTTGTCGAAGGTTAGGGGCGTGCGGGCGACCCAGGTGCGCGCCTGACCCTGGTGGACAAATATGTTGGAGTAGGTTTTATTCCAATCGATGGGTATGTCGTAGTTATCGAAGTAGGGACCGTTGTTGATGAGGAAGAATTTGCCTGAGGAGAGAAATTCGAGGCCCATGGCGCGGCCGCCTTCGGTCACATCGAAGTCCATGATCGCACCGGGGACAGCTGCGGCTACTTTATCAGCTATGCGGCTCATGGATTGGATGAGTTGAAATGCATAGGAGTCCGCTCGTTCCTGGTGAGTGTTGTTCACGCCGCCGTGGTTATGATGCGGGTCGCTGCACCCGTATTGGTCGACGCCGTCCCACTTGAAATAGGTGACGCCGGTTTCATGAGCAACACGGATCAGCCGATCGGCCAGTGCGTCGGCATAGCCGCTTACCAGGCACATCTCGACATTTTTCTGCGGTCCCCAATCGTTGCGTGGCTTGAGGACGACCCCGTCATTAGACATGCGCCACTCTGGGTGCTCGCGAACGACCTGGCTTGATGTTTCCGCCTCTGAAGGACCGAACCACAGACCCAGCTTCATGCCGTAGCTGTCGAGTTTTGCTTTCGCTGTTTTGAGGCCGTTGGGGAAGCGCTCGCTGCTCACATTCCAGTCGCCGGCTTTCCCGTACCATCCTGCATCGAGAACAAAGACCTCTACGCCCATGCGGTGCGCTACTTCGATCTCCTCAAGCATGCGGGCTTCATTCATCGAATCCAGATAGGTTTTGTTATTCCAGAATTTGTTGCGCTCCTGAAAGTTCCAGGTGTTGTAGTAAATGTAGGGTTTTCTCGATTCTGTGTTTTGGGTCAGATACTTCAGCACAAATTTTCGATAGGTGGAAGCGAGCTCGTCCAGGCTGCCATTTTGCGCGGCAGTTTCAAACCAGATGGTTTGGTAG
Organism: uncultured Acidobacteriaceae bacterium; assembly: GCA_963724755.1. Taxonomy (GTDB): domain Bacteria; phylum Acidobacteriota; class Terriglobia; order Terriglobales; family Acidobacteriaceae; genus Telmatobacter. The sequence continues at coordinate 241,104 of CAVRVZ010000005.1, read as the reverse complement.
GGGTGATCGGAGTCGATGGTCTGGCCGGGGAAGTAGTTGCCTTTAACAGCATTCAGGCTTACGTTGCGGCTGGGGGTGAGATGGTATTCAATGAATGCGTCGGGAACCGTGGAGCCGTGCTCATAGGCCATCAGGAAGCTGCGACGGCCGTCGGTGGCGACGAGAATGGGGCCCATGAGGGCGCTGCCATCATCAAAATTTCTGTCGGCGATTTTCTCTTCTGACAACTCGTAGGAGTGGGTGAGTTCGGCGAAGTTCGATAGTCTCACTTCTTCAGCCAGGGGGAATTGTTTTAGAGAAGTTTGCAGATAGGTAAGATCGTTCGCACCGGATTTCGCGGTCAGCGAGACCGGATCGTCCGATTTGAACGTATAGCGGAAGCGTATTACCGGCGTTGCTTCATTGATCTGAAATTCAATGCCGAGATGAAGATGTGCATCCTGGGCTAGAGGCCCTTCGAAAAAATATTGCGTGACGCCATTGGCAAGAAGCACTGGAGCTACTGTAGGTGCAAAATGATGGACTTCGGCTGAAATTTGTTTCCCGTCTAGTTCGAAGTAGGGCGGAGAAAATTTGTACGGGATAGTTGAGCCTGCGGCGCGATAGCTCCAGGAACAGCTTTGGCCGCAGGATAGGAAAATGCTCACCTGGCTGTTCTCAAAGTCGGTTTTTTGTTTAGGGGCCTGTGCCCAGCCGAAGAAAGATAGAGTGAAGAGCGCCAGAATGCAGATGGCGATTTTCATTGCCTTGCATGCAATTGCGGTTCCTGACTGGAACGGGCGTAGATAAATTCTCTCAACCATTATTTCTACCTTTGATTTTCGCTAAATTTCGATGCGAACCGCGAAGAACACAGTTGTTAAAGCTGCAAGCGGCAGGACTTTGCGGCCCGCTAGGCTCCACTGTCATCAGACTCTGCGGCGAGTGACAGTGATGATTCTGTCTCTTCTTCCGACATTTCCAAGACCCTAGTTGCAATCTGCTTTGCAGACTTGTTACCGAGCCTTCCGAGTTTTTCAGATTGGCTCACGAGGTTGCCTCGCCCAGATGTGAGGCGTTTCATCGCCTCGTCATGGCTCTGTTCGGCGTTGTGAATCTCCGCCGCAGCTTTCAGGATCGAGGTCCGGACAGTTTCCAGCGAATCAACGAACCGCGTGAACTCTTCGTAGAGCAACCTCGCGCGTTCACCAATTTGCTGTAGCGATTTTGACCGATCCTCATTGCGCCATAAACTATCGACGATTCGCGCAATGTGCAGGATGGTGGTTGGCCCCGCAATTAACACTCGACTCTTGTATCCGTCCGTAATCAGCTTCGAATCTGCCTGAACAGCAAGCAGATATGCGGCCTCGTTTGGCGCGAAGAGGACGACATAGTCCGGTGATCTTTCACCAAGCAATTCCTGGTAATTCTTAGCCGCCAGTTCACGGATATGACTCCGAATGCTTGTAACCAACCGATCCAACGCATTTTTGCGAGTCGCGTCATCGGTCGCATTGACATAGTCCTTATGAGCGCTCAGGGTCACCTTGGAATCGATAATTAGCGACCTTCCCTCCGGAAATCGGAGGATCACATCAGTTATTTTCCGCTCTTCGCGTAGACCATCTTCTCCATCTGCAATAAATGTCTGCTGGTAGGTGTAATGCAAGCCACGTTTCAGATCGCAAGCTTCCAGAATGTCAAGCAAAACAAGTTCGCCCCAGTGCCCCTGTTTGCTGGTATCGCGGGTCAGCGCGTTGGCCAAGGCTTGCGCTTCTGTCGAGAGTCGTTCATTCAAGCTACTTAGCTGTTCCAGCTTTTCGGATAGTTGTGTTCGTCCAACGAGACTTTCTGTCTTAGCTTCCTCAACCTTGGCGCGAAACTCATTCAGATCGCGATTGAGTGGGTTGAGTAGAGCCGAAAGACTCGTCTGGTTCTGCTCGGTAAATGTCTTGGAGTTCTCTTTGAGAATATCGTTGGCCAATAATTGGAACTGTTGGGTGAGCCGCTCTCCGTTACCACGCTCGTTGGCCAGATCGGTTTCAAGTTTGCTATTTTGCCCAGTAAGCCGCAGTATTTCGCTGTCTTTCTCCACCAACTGTCGGCTTATTCCATCCATTTGCGTATTCCGCTCTGATAGAACGCTAAGCCGCTCGACTGCCAGTGACTCAAAGCCCGCTCTCGCTGCCGACTCGGCCTGTGTCCTCGCCAGGTCGGTCCGGACGCCCGTCAATTCTACCGAGAGTTCCTCGGCGCGCCGTTCCAGTTGTGCCTTCTCTGCTTTGGCAGAGAAGGCCCTCAGCCACAAGCCCAGAGCAATACCCACAAGAAGTGCCGCGATCCCCGCAATCAGAGCCTGCATCGGATTTCCCTTTCCACGCTTCGCCTAATATACGCCTTCCGGCTGTTGATTTTCGGCCAAAATCGGCATAGTTTTCTATTCCCTGTTCCCTAGTCCCTGGTCCCTGCCCGCGAGTTTACACACCCACACCCGCCCGGTAGACTTGGAGTTTCGGGGTCATACGCAATTTTTTTGGCGCTGAGGTTGTGTTCCCCTGCCATGGGCCGGTATTGTAGGCAGGCGGAGCGGGATTGAATATTCGCCCCGGACTAGGCTTTCAAAAGTTTCACACAACTACGAGGAGAAGCACGCATGGCCGTTGAAGAGAAGGTAAAACAGATCATCGTCGAGCAGTTGCAGGTGGACGAAGCCGAAGTAACCCCCGGCGCCAGTTTCCAGGAGGACCTGGGCGCAGATTCGCTGGACGTGGTCGAGCTGGTGATGCAGTTCGAAGAGGCCTTCGATATGGAGATTCCCGACGAAGACGCCGAGAAGATCAAGACCGTGAAGGACGCGATCGACTACATCGAAAAGAACGAGAAGAACGCGAAAGGCGGCAAGTAGCCCTTGTCCATTTCGCCCCGCAGAGTCGTCGTTACCGGACTCGGTCTGGTTTGCGGTGTGGGCAATACCGCCCCCGAGGTATGGCGGCAACTTTTGGCCGGCGCCAGTGGCATGGGTCCTATCAAGGGCTTCGATACCACCGGCTTTCCGGTCACCTTTGCCGCCGAGGTCAAGAACTTTGACCCGCTGAACTTCGTGGACAAAAAAGAAGCGCGCAAGATGGGGCGCTTCATTCATTTTGCCTTTGCCGCCACCCAGGAAGCCATGGCCCAGTCGGGCCTGAAGATCACTCCGGAGATTGGCGACCGGGTGGGAGTCTTTATCGGCTCCGGTATTGGCGGTTTTGAGATCATTGAGCGCGAGCACGCCAACCTGCTCGCAGGCGGCCCGCGCAAGATCTCTCCTTTCTTTATTCCCGCCGCAATTGTGAATATGGCCGCCGGGCAGTTGAGCATTCGCTACGGAGCCAGAGGGCCTATTTCGGCAACGGCTACGGCCTGCGCCACCTCTGCCAATTCCATTGGCGACTCCGTGCGCATGATTCTGCACGGCGACGCGGACGTGATGATCGCCGGCGGAGCTGAGGCCGCGGTCACGTCGCTTTCCGTAGGCGGTTTTGCCGCCATGCGCGCGCTCTCCACCCGCAACGACGATCCGACGCACGCCAGCAGGCCATTCGACAAAGATCGCGACGGCTTTGTCATCGGCGAGGGTGCGGGGATTCTGATTCTTGAAGAGCTGGAGTTTGCCAGGGCGCGCGGGGCAAAGATTCTGGCCGAGGTGATCGGCTACGGCATGAGCGCCGATGCCTATCACATGACGGGCATCGCCCCCGAGGGCACTGGGCGCCCAGCGCAGCATGAGAGCCGCGCTGAAAGATGCCGGCATCAAGCCGGAAGAGGTGGGGTACGTAAATGCCCACGCCACTGCAACGCCGGCGGGCGACGGAAATGAGTCGCGGGCCATCGAGGCGGTTTTTGGCGAGCACGCGCTGAGCCACAAGCTCAAGGTGAGCGGCACGAAGTCAATGACCGGGCATTTGCTGGGCGGCGCGGGTGGACTGGAGGCCGGCATCTGCGTGCTGGCGCTGGTGAACCAGCAGCTTCCGCCTACCACCAACCTGGAAAATGTCGATCCCGGACTGCAGCCTGGACTACGTGGCCTAACCACGCCATCGCCGCACAGCTTTGACGTGGCGCTTTCGAATTCGTTTGGTTTCGGCGGCATCAACGCCACGCTCATCATGCGCCGCTGGACGGAGTGATCGCCCTTTCCACCAAAGCGCTCGCTATTTGTATGCGTCGGCCTTGTATATGTCCTATTTGGGCGCGTCGATGCGCAGCAGCAGGATGTCGTGGATGGGCAACTCGATGGGTTGGTTGTCCGTGAGCTCAACCTCCTTGCCGGTCCACAGGTTCTTGGCCTTCTGGGTGCCGTGGAGGCCGAGTCTGCTCAGGTTCAGGTGGAAGGGGTGGCTGGCGTAGCGGTCGTAGCCGGTGCTGAATATGGCCACAGCCAGCGCGCCGCCTGAGAGATGACGGGTCCAGACCTCGACCTCGCCGTCGACGTAGGCGCGACTTCCCTCGCGGCCCAAGGGGTCCTGATCGATCGCGATGACGTCGCGGTTGGTGAGGATGGCCTTGATCGCCGGCTTCATGTTGGGCAGGTCGTTGCCGGCTATCAGAGGCGCGGCCAGCATGGCCCACATGGAAAAGTTGAAGCGGTTTTCAGCCATCGCGATCGCGTGGGCGCCTACCCAGCCCGTCTCGCGTACGTTGCCCACCTCGAGCACATCGGGATCGTTCCAGTGGCCGGGGCCGGCGTATTTTGCCAGTCCGGCCTCCTTGCTGACGGCGAGGTAAAAGCTGTTCCACGAGGGCTCAATATCTCCGGTGGTGCGCCACAGGTTGCCGCCCACTGAGGGCCCCCACTCCCAAACGGCGTCCCGTCCATACTGACACATACGTAGACAATGGGCCGTCCTGTGGCTCTGAGGGCCTTGCCCATCTTGGCGTAGGCGGTCTCCATGATGTGCTGTTGGGCAGCATCGTCGTTGGGCGCCTGCTTCTGCATGACTTCGGGGATGTAGCCACAAAGGTCGTACTTGAGGTAGTCGACGCCCCAGGAAGCGTAAGTCTTGGCGTCCTGCTCCTCGTGGCCTAGCGAACCTAGGTAATAGTCGCCGCAGGTCTTGGAACTGGGAGAGGAGTAGAGACCGAACTTGAGGCCTTTGGAGTGGACGTAGTCGGCCAGGGCCTTCATATCGGGAAATTTTGAGTTGGTGTGGATGACGCCGTTGGTGTCGCGCTCGCCTTGCCAGCCACCGTCGGCGATGACATAAACATAGCCGGCGTCTTTCATGCCGGTGGCGACGAGCTGGTCGGCGGCGGCGCGGACGTCCTTGTCGGTCTCATTAAATGCAAAGAAGTTCCAACTATCCCAACCCATAGGCGGGGTTTGAGCCAAGGTTTGGGCTGCGAATTCAGCGTTAGCTTGCGCGGCCGGCTTGGCTTGGGCAGGCGCGGCTATGGCAAGAGACAAGGCAAGAACGATAAGCGCGAATGAAGCGCAGATACGCATGATGGAACCTCTCTGAAAAGAATCTCCGGCAATAATTATGCCGGGGTTTGTATGCGTCGGCCCTGGATGTGTCCTATTTGGGCGCGTCGATGCGGACGAGCAGGATGTCGTGCATGGGCAACTCGATAGGCTGGTTGTCGGTGAGTTCAACATCCTTGCCGGTCCACAGGTTCTTGGCCTTCTGGGGGCCATGGAGGCCGAGCCTGCTCAGGCTCAGATAAAAAGGGCGGTTGGCGTAGCGGTCGTAGCCGGTGCTGAATATGGCCACAGCCAGCGCGCCGCCTGAGAGATGACGTGTCCAAACCTCGACCTCGCCGTCGATATAGGCGCGGCTTCCCTCGCGGCCCAGAGGATCCTGGTCGATGGCGATGACCTCGCGGTTGGTGAGGATGGCTTTGATCGCCGGCTTCATGTTGGGCAGGTCGTTGCCGGCTATCAGAGGCGCGGCCAGCATGGCCCACATGGAAAAGTTGAATCGATAGGCAGCCATCGCGATCGCGTGGGCACCCGCCCAGCTCGTCTCGTGAATGTTGCCCACCTCGAGCATATCGGGATCGTTCCAGTGGCCGGGGCCGGCGTATTTTGCCAGTCCGGCCTCCTTGCAGATGGAAAGATAAAAGCTGTCCCACGAGGGGTCGGCGTCTCCGGTGGTGCGCCACAGGTTGCCGCCCGCTGAGGGCCCCCACTCCCAAACGGCGTCCCAGGCCGACTGGCAGAGGAGTAGACGATGGGCCGTCCGGTGGCCTTCAGAGCCTTACCCATCTTGGCGTAGGCAGCCTCCATGATGCGCTGCTGGGCGGCATTGTCGTTGGGCGCCTGCTTCTCCATGACTGCGGGGATGAAGCTGCACAGGTCGTACTTGAGGTAGTCGACGCCCCAAGCGGCGAACGTCTTGGCGTCCTGCTCCACGTGGCCCAGTGATCCTTCGTAGCCGCCGCAGGTCTTGGGGCCGGGCGAGGAGTAGATGCCGAACTTGAGGCCCTTGGAGTGGACGTAGTCGGCCAGGGCCTTCATGTCGGGAAACCTGGAGTTGCGTTGGATGACGCCGTTGGCGTCGCGTCTCGCCCTGCCAGCCGTCGTCGATGTTGACGTAGACGTAGCCGGCATCTTTCATGCCGGTTGGCGACAAGTTGGTCGGCGGCGGCGCGGATGTCCTTGTCGGTCACCTTTACCGGCGAAGTAGTTCCAACTGCTCCAGCCCATAGGCGGGGTTTGAGCCAGGGTTTGAGCCAGGGTTTGGGTCACAGATTTCGCCTGAGCAGGCGTGGCCGGCTTGGCTTGAGCAGACGCGACAGGAACAAATGACAAAAAAACGGCGAGGGTGAGCGATGCGCAGATACGCATGATTGAACCTCCCTGAAGGAATCTCCGGCCATAGTATGCCGGGGAGGCGGATTTGACAATGGCAAGCGGCAATGGGGCGTTCTCGTCCACCTGCTGGGCGGCGCCGGCGGCATCAACGCCACACTCATCATGTCCCGCTGGATGGAGTGACCGGTTCAGCGGCGAATTCAACTATCAACCCGTGATCGCTGCCAGACCCACTCTGAACAGCACAAAGATTGCCCACCATCCGAAGACCGCGATGTAGCCTGAGTTGCGTTTGACTCCGGCCACTGTAGCAACACCAATCGACGTCAACACAAGGCACCAGATTGACAAGACATCCAGGCAAGATGCCAAGGCGTATAACGCCGCGGGGGTGTCCTGCTGAAAGAGGAATGCTCCAATATTGGTTGGGGCAGGATTACCGATATTGAAGGATTCTGGCTGCTCTCCTGCGAACAGCGCAATCCCTGCCAGCACCAATCGAGCGGGCCAGAGAGCCAGCCCTGCGTATAAAGTTACTGCAAATATGGAAGCGAATTTAGCATTCCCACCAAAGCCGAAATTGATGGTACCCAATAAAACGCCAGTGACAGCCAAGTCTATGAGAAGTATGCCAAGCGGAGAAAGAGCCCAGGTGATCGCCTGTTGCTTTGGTCCCATCTCCTCCGCCTTGGCTCTCTTCTCCGGCGGTGCTTTTTCTAACATCTGTTTAGCCCATTCTGGTGCAAGGCGCTGTTGGTTTTCATACACACCTTTCCAGGTCACATTCAATGTAATAGCCGTATAGAGGAATGCACCACACAATATCACGATGATGAACGGCAGCCACCAACTACGGTTGCCGCGCTTGATATCTTCAAAGGTCTTCGAAGGTGCGGTAAAGGTGTTTGTCAAACGTTGTAACTGGGAAAGACCGGCCCCTTCAGGAGCTGGTACTCCTACGTTTTGATTTTCCTGATCGTTCATGAGTCGCCTCGCTAGCCTCTTTCGGCTTTGCCAGCGATTGTACCCTTGAACAGCTCATTACTCGCAACCAATTTTTCTTGCGCACCCGCGGTTCCGGGGGGTGGGGGAAGCCTCTACTGGCTACGCGCAACAATCTGAACCGGCTGCGGGAACCTTCGCCGTTTCGGCTTCCCGGTCACCGCCGTCTCGGCCGGCAGATAGCTCTTATAGACCGTGATGTGGAAGCAGGCCTGCTGGAACTCCTCTTCGACGTCGATCATGCCGGCCTGCTGGAGGCGCAGCAGACGGCTCCGCATCCAGCCCATCTCCTGTCGGCTCATCCCGCTGCTTGGCAATATCGATGGTCGCCCCGGTCAGATGCGGGCTGGCGATATCGCCCTCTGCAGCCGCGGCGTTGCCGTTGCTCTCCATCAGCCGCTTCTGGTACTCGACCGTCCGCACTGCCGAGCTGACTTCCAGCGGCCTGTGGAAAGCAACCTCGTGAACGCGCGCCAGATCGGCCAGGAAACGCGCCGTCCATGGGCGGCAGTAGCGGTAGTTTTCCGGCAGGTTTCCATTTATAGTGAGCGACGCCGAGGAGGGAACGGGCACCAGCATCTTGCGCGCAATGCGATCGGCCAGATCGGCGTCGTCCTCAATCCGTTCCAGATTGTCGTCCTCGGTCTTCTCGTTTTGCCGTATCAGCGACGCGTAGCTCCCACGCAGCGGCGGCGGCATTGCAACCCGCGCCTTGCGCCGTGAAACTGCTTCGGGCATGGCATGGAGACTCACAGTATCTGTTTCCGCGGCCGGGTGGGAGTTTCTGACTTGATGAAAGCGGGAAGGCTGCCTGGGCGATGCCGCATGCTCTTCACCGCCCATCGAGTGCTTACTGGAGGAAGCCCTGCCAAATTCATGCCTGGATGCCCGCCTGACAGCGTGGCCAGAAGCGTGCAATGGAGTGCGCCCCGTCTTATGAGTTGCAGTACGCTTGGAAGCGTGCGCAGCCGTACGACCGGTTGCATGGTTCGCCGGATGCTTTGCTTTGTGAGAGGCGCTAACCGGCGCAGTCCTGCGCTGCGACTTAACCGAAAGGTCGGGCAAGCCGTTGGCCGCGCTCACACTGAGCGCAGTCAGAGCTAATACGATAAGTACCTTCCCGCACATGGAGGAGTGTGCGGAGAATCCAGAGCACTTTTAATTGTAGGCGCGTTCGACTCTCGCTTTCGAGTACCTATCCAGATGCGGCTTTGTCCGATAATGCGCCAGCTACGGAAGGCCGTGGCCGAATGCCAGGCTAGTCTCCGCCGCCAGGTCGCTATCCAGGCAATGCCCATCATGAGCGGTTGATACTGGCGAGGTACCCATTAAGCCGTACAATCGGGAATCCTTCGATTGCGGAGAACAGGCTTTAGTTGTTCCTGCTGCCGTTGCGGACCAGAGAAGCTATGCTAAAGATTGCTGACAAGGACTGAACTTCCGGCTCCCAGGCTCGCGCTCAGCCTGGCAGCGCACACTTCTCCCTCATTCGCCCTATAATCAATCCAACACAAGGGGAGAACATCATGAAACCGACCCTGCCCAGGAACCTCTGTGCCCTCGCGCTTGCACTCTTCGCGCTGGCAACCATACCCGCCGCCCACGCCCAGCAACTCTCCCAGAAACTCCAGAACGCCGTAGGCCACTGGCAGATCGTCAACAGTGACGGCACGCCCGGAGGCAAAGCCGAAACCTACCTGGTTAACGGCAAGCTCTTCGGCAAGGTCACCGAGGTCCGTCCCGGCCGCACGCCCAAAGACCTCTGCGATAAGTGTTCCGGCGAATACAAAAACCAGACCATCCTGGGCATGGTCTTCATGCGCAACTTCCACCCCGACGGCGACGACTGGGTAGACGGCACCGTAGTGGACCCGGAGAACGGCAAGGAATACAAAGGCAAGATCTGGGCCATAGGCAACGACAAACTGGGAATGCGCGGCTTCATAGGCTTCTCCCTCTTCGGCCGCACCGAGACTTGGACAAGGCTCCCGTACCCTGAGTCCACTGATCCTAACCCTGATCTCTGTACTTGGTATACTTGCCATGTGACCCCTACTGTGCTTGAATCCATCTCGAACGGTCCCCACGCCGAGACTTCCCCCACTCAGAAAAGGGTGTTGTTGCTCAAGCCGCGCGGCTTTTGCGCTGGCGTGGTGCGCGCGATCGATATTGTCAAAATCGCACTCGAAACCTTCGGCGCTCCCATCTATGTGCGCCGGGAGATCGTCCATAACCGCTATGTAGTCAATGAGTTGGCTGAAAAAGGCGCAATCTTCGTCCATGAAATCGACGATGTCCCCGACGGCCAGCGCGTCATCTACTCCGCCCACGGCGTCTCGCCCGCTGTTCGCGAGTTGAGCAAAGGCCGCGGCCTGAAGGTGATTGACGCCACCTGCCCGCTGGTCACCAAGGTCCACATCGAGGCCGTCAAATTTGCCGGCAGGGTTACTCATTGGTACTCATCGGCCACCGCGACCACGACGAAATCGAGGGCACGCTGGGCGAGGCGCCGGAGGCCACCCAGGTGGTTTCAAACGTGGCGGAAGTGGCGGCGCTTGAGGTGCCTGACCCCAGATCACGTGGCCTATCTCACCCAGACCACCCTCAGCCTGGACGAGGCGCGCGACATCATTCACGCCCTCAAGCTCAAGTTTCCAAATATTGTTGGCCCCCACTCGCAGGACATTTGCTACGCCACTGAGAACCGCCAGGTGGCCGTCCGCAACGTGGCCCACAATGCCGAGCTGGTGCTGGTGGTCGGTTCCACCAACAGTTCCAACTCCAACCGCCTGGTCGAGGTTTCGCGCAATCTGGGCACCATCGGCTACCTCATTGACAACTCCCAGGCCATCGACCCCAAGTGGCTACAAGGCGTGACAAATGTTGCGGTTACGGCAGGCGCATCGGCCCCTGAAGTGCTGGTGGAAGACGTGGTGAATTACCTGCGACAAAACGGCTTTTCGATAGCGTCGAAGAGGTTGAAGTGATGCCGGAGAATGTCCGCTTCGGCCTGCCGCCGGAGATTGTGCAGGCCATCGGCAGCGCCGGCGGAGCAGAGACCGTTCCAGTGCGGTAAAAACAGGAATAGGGACTAGAACTGGTTCCATAAACCGGGTTTTGAAAGGGCACGAATTTGGTCGTGCTAAAGGCATTCGTTTTGTAATAAGGGAACGAATTTGGTCGTGCCAAAGGCCTTCGTTTTGTAATTTTGTAATTAGGGTACGACTTTAGTCGGACAATAGACATTCGTTAGTAACAAGGGCACGACTTTAATCGGGCCAAATGTGGAGCAAAAATCGCGGGGCTTTAGCCCCTGAGGGATTTGCCCCATTTGTTGGAAGCATTTAGCAATCCCTTCCAGGGAACAGAACCTGAGGCATTTAAAACCGCATGAGTCCAGAGCAGGCGAAGACCCAATCCGCGGCAACCCGATCTTCGGCGCCAAGATTCGGCAGGTTGGACGCGGACCTGGCGGATGTGGAGTCGTCCATCGTCCGCTCGCGCGAGTACCTTCTCTCCCAGCAGCATCCTGACGGCTACTGGTGCGGCGAACTTGGAAGCCGACTCCATGCTCGAAGCCGACTACATCTATCTGCATACTCAGCTTGAAAGCGGCGATCCCGGCCGGCTCCAGCGCGCACTCACTGAGATGCTGCGCTACCAGAACGAAGACGGCAGTTGGAGCCTTTATCCCGGCGGCCCGGGCAATATCTCGCTCTCCGTCAAATGCTATTTTTCCGCCAAGCTGATGGGCATCGGCGCCGACGACCCGCGGCTCACCAAGTGCCGCGAGTGGATTCTCGCGCACGGCGGCGTGGTGGCCTGCAACACCTTCACCAAAATGTATCTCTGCGGGCTGGGCCAGTACGACTACGATGCCGTCCCCGCCATTCCCCCGGAGATCGTTCTCTTTCCCAACTGGTTTTACTTCAATATCTACGAGATCTCCTCCTGGTCGCGCTCCATCCTTGTGCCGCTGGCCATCATCTACGCCAAAAAGCCCTACAAGAAGATTCCCCCCGAGCAGGGCATCGACGAGCTCTTTGTCGGCGGCCGCGCCAACTCCATCCTGCGCCTGCGCATGGATCGCAAATACACTCTTCTCCTGGCGCAATTTCTTTCTTATCTTCGACCGCATCACGCACTTGGGCTGAAGCCGTTCACCTTCGCCCCTTGCGCACGCTGGCCCTCAAGCGCGCTGAAAAATGGCTGCTCGAGCGCCTGGAGATGACCGACGGCCTGGGCGCCATCTATCCCGCCATGCTCAACGCCATCATCGCCCTGCGCTGCCTGGGTTACTCCGAGGACGATCCCCAGGTGATTCGCGCCCGCGACGAGTTTGAGAAGCTCGGCATCGAGGAGCCGGCCAACGCGAATCTCCCCGAGCCGACCTTCCGCATGCGTCCCTGCGTCTCCCCGGTCTGGGATACAGCGCAGGCGGTCTTTGCCCTCGGCGAGGCCGGCGTGGCGCGCAACGATCCCGCGCATGCTCAAGGCCGTGGACTGGATGCTGGCCAAGGAAGTCCGCCACAAAGGCGACTGGGCCGTCAAGGTCCCCAAAACCGAGCCCGGCGGCTGGTACTTCGAGTTCAACAACGAGTTCTATCCCGATACCGACGATACCGCGCAGGTGCTGCTGGCGCTCAGCAAGGTGGACAATCCCCGCGAAGGCTACCAGCACAAGGTTGCTGCAGCGCGCCATCGAGTGGGTCCTCGCCATGCAGTGCAAAAACGGCGGCTGGGGCAGCTTCGACAAAGACAACACCAAGATGATCTTCCAGTACATTCCCTTCGCCGATCACAACGCCATGCTTGATCCGCCGACGGTCGACATTACCGGAAGAATCCTGGAGATGCTGGCCAACTACGGCTACACGCGCTCCGACAAGCGCGTCGAAAAGGCCATCCAGTTCATCTTCCGCGAGCAGGAGCCGGACGGAAGCTGGTTTGGCCGCTGGGGCGTGAACTACCTCTATGGAACCTTCCTGGTGCTGCGCGGCCTTGAGGCCATCGGCATCGACAATCACGAGCCGCAGATTCAGCAGGCCGCCGAGTGGATTCGCATGGTGCAGAACTCCTGATGGCGGCTGGGGCGAAACCTGCGGCAGTTACGACGATCCCAACACTGCGCGGCATGGGACCGAGCACGCCCTCGCAAACCGCCTGGGCGCTGCTTGGGCTTCTGGCCGCCGGCGACGACCGCTCCGACTCCATCGCCAAAGGCGTGCGCTGGCTGCTCACCCGCCAGCGGCCCGACGGCAGTTGGGACGAGAGCACCGGCTCCGGAATCACACGGCAGGCACTGTACACTGGAACAGGCTTCCCCAGAGTCTTTTACCTGTCCTACGAAATGTACCGTCAATACTTCCCGCTGCTGGCCCTGAACGGCTACCGGCGGGCCATGAGCCGCGTGGCCTGAATTTCCCGCGCTGTGCGAGGCCGTTTCAGATTTTGAAAGGGCACGACTTCAGTCGTGCCGCAATGCAGCAAAATGAAAGCGGGGCTTTAGCCTCGGAACATCGTGCGATCCGCCTCCCGTAGGGAGGCAACGAAACAGCCCAGGATAAGTTCGTGCAAGAGAACGCAGTCCTGGGTAACAGCAAAAATAAGATCGCAGCCCCGTAGAGGCGGCGCGAAATGGTAAAACGGGGCTTCAGCCCCTGAGGGGAAAACAATCTATGGCTGTTCCAATCTCCCAGATGTGGACCGTCGCCACCTATGTGCTGAAGAAGCGCCTCACCGGCAACAAGCGCTATCCACTTGGTGCTCATGCTGGAGCCGCTCTTCCGCTGCAACCTGGCCTGCGCCGGCTGCGGCAAGGTGCAATATCCGCCCCACATTCTCAAGAAGCAGCTCTCGCCCGAAGAATGTTTTCGCGCCATCGAGGAGTGCGGCGCGCCCATGGTCTCCCTCCCCGGCGGCGAGCCGCTGCTGCATCCGCAGATTGTCGAGATCGTCAACGGCCTGGTCGCTCGCAAAAAGTACATTTATCTCTGCACCAACGCGCTCGAACTCAAGCGCCGCCTGCCGGAGTTCACGCCGTCGAAGTACCTCACCTTCTCCGTCCATCTCGACGGCCAGCGCGAGCATCATGATTTTTCAGTCTGCCGCGAAGGCGGCTACGATATCGCCGTCGAGGGCATCAAGGAGGCCGTCAAGCGCGGTTTCCGCGTCACCACCAACGCCACATTCTTTGACGGCACCGACCCCAACAGTGTCCGCGGCTTCTTTGATGAAGTCATGGATATGGGCGTCGAAGGCATCGTCCTTTCGCCCGGCTACAGCTACGACAAAGCTCCCGACCAGAACCGCTTCCTCGGCCGCGCCCGTGTGCGCCGTCTCTTCCGCGCCATTCTGTCCAACCGCAAGCCGAGCTGGAAGTTCAATATGTCGCCGCTGTTCCTTGAATTCCTCATGGGCGACCGCAAATACGAGTGCACGCCGTGGGGTTCGCCCGCTTACAACATCTTCGGCTGGCAGCGTCCCTGCTACCTGCTGCAGGAGGGCTACACCGAGACCTTCAAGGAGCTGCTCGAAACCACCAAATGGGAAGAGTACGGCGTAGCCAGCGGCAACCCCAAGTGCGCCAACTGCATGGTCAGTTGCGGCTATGAGCCCTAGCGCCGTCATGGATGGCTTCGGCTCATTGAAAGGATTTTGGGGCATGATCCGTGGCACATTCAGCATGTATCGCGACGAGCACGCGCTCAAGCTGCTCAACGAGCCCATGCCCCATGGCCGAGTTCCATTGGTCCAGATCGCCGAACCAGCACCCACCCTGGAAGAAACCAGCGATAGCCGAATTGGATAACAGAATCGCCGTGCCCCATCCATTCGCCTTTTTTCTGGCGAATGGGTGGGAAACCACTACACCCAATCGGCCCTTTTTACGAAGTGACTAACCATGGTCGGATACCACAACAACCAATCGGCTTTTTTGAAGGAACCGATACATATCCGCCGAAACCGAAGCGACAGTTTTGAAAGGGCACGACTTTAGTCGTGCCGCAGCGTTCCATAGAATGAACGGGGCTTTAGCCCCTGAGGGAATCAACGCATGACCGCCGAAGTGCAGAAGTACACGTTAGAGCAGGTCGAAGCCCTGGAGCTGGCTCCCGGCACGGAGCACCAGCAACTGGAAGGCTGGGTCCCCACTCTGGCCAGCGACGAAGACCTCCGCCAGGCCCTCGACAAAGCCCTCGACTATCGCGGCGACATAACTCTGACTCTAAAAAACGGCGAGCGCATTGAAGCCTTCATCTTCAACTCGAAAACCGGCCCCACGCTGGCCGAATCTTTCCTGCAGTACTACACGCCCAGCTCCCCTGAAAAGCGCAAGGTAAGCTACGCCGATATCGCCCGCGTAGAATTCACCGGCAAAGACCGCGCCGCCGGCAAGCACTGGGAAGACTGGGTCAAAGCCTACAACGAAAAGAAAGCTGCCGGCGAAAAGAACATAGCCCTGGTTCCGGATGCGTTGGATTAGTTGAGCAGTGGTCAGTTGATCAGTAATCAGAGGTCAGTTGTGCAGTTGAGTAGGTTTCCTTCCTGAATTCAGAACCCCAGCGTTCTATACTTCATATGCAGTGGATTGCAGAAATCCGCAAGGAACTGACCACTGACAACTCGCTATGAAAGTCTTCCTCACCGGCGCAACCGGATTCATAGGCCATCATGTGGCCAAAGCACTTGCCGCCGAGGGCGCTCAGCTCCGCATGCTGGTCCGCAAAACCAGCAAGCTCTCCAATCTCGAAGGCATCGACGGCGAAACCCACCTCGGCGACCTCAGCGCAACCCGAATCCATCCGCCCCGCTCTCGCCGGTTGCGACGCCGTGGTCCACGTAGCCGCCGACTACCGCCTCTGGATTCCCGATCCCGACGCAATGTACCGCGCCAACGTCGACGGCACCCGCGATCTGCTGCGCATGGCCCGCGAAGCCGGCGTCCCGCGCTTCGTCTACACCTCCAGCGTAGCCACCATGCACTTCCGCACCGACGGCATCGTCATCAACGAAGACACGCCGGTTCAACTCAAGGATATGGTGGGCCACTACAAGCGCTCCAAGTTTCTCGCCGAGCAGCAGGCCATCGCCGCCGCGGAAGACGGCCAGCAGGTCATCATTCTCAACCCCACCTCGCCCATCGGCCCCAACGACTCCAAGCCCACGCCCACGGGCCGCATCTTTCTCGACTTCCTCAACGGCAAATTTCCCGCCTACATGGATACCGGCCTCAATCTCGTCGATGTCTCCGAAGTCGCCCGCACTCACGTAACCGCGCTCACCCAGGGCCAGCCCGGCCGCCGCTACATTCTCGGCGGCGAAAACCTCACCCTCAAGCAGATCCTCGACAAAATGTCGGCCATCACCGGCATCCCCTCGCCCACGGTAAAGATTCCGTTCCCCGTAGCCGCCACCTACGCATTTTTCGAGGAGTGGATCA
The DNA here is from genome assembly GCA_963724755.1 of uncultured Acidobacteriaceae bacterium. Lineage (GTDB taxonomy): Bacteria > Acidobacteriota > Terriglobia > Terriglobales > Acidobacteriaceae > Telmatobacter. The sequence continues at coordinate 224,881 of CAVRVZ010000005.1, read as the reverse complement.
CCGGCCGCATGCGAGGCCGCGAGCCGCGAGCCACGCTTGAAGAAGTCCGCATGGGCCGCAAAAAAATGTACGCCTCCAGCGCCCGCGCGCAGCAGGAACTAGGCTTCCGCATCCTGCCCATCTACCCCGCCATGCGCGCCGCCATCGAGTGGTTCCGCGCCAACGGCTACGCGCCGTGAACTAGTATCAGGGCACGACCGGGGAATGCACCCAGTGGGTGGGTCGCGTACCGAAAAGCAGTGTCGATCTTGAATGAAGAGTACGGGTTTTAGCCCCTGAGGGACGTATGGGCAGAATCGCCATCATCGCCGCCATGCCCGGCGAACTGAAACCGCTGGTCCGCGGCTGGCAGCACCAGCGCTCAAACGGCGGCGATCTCTGGCGCTGAAAATTCGACCAGGGCGAGTGGATTGCCGCCTGCGCCGGGAGCCGGCGTGGATGCCGCCACGCGAGCCTTTGCCGAAGCGGAGAAAGCCGGCCCTCTCGATGCAGTCATTTCCACCGGCTGGGCGGGAGCCTTGCGCGAGGAACTCTCCCCAGGCCAGGTCTGGACGTCTCCTGCGTCATCGATGCCCGCACCGGAGAGCGCTTTCTTTCCTCCGGCCCTCCCAGCGATTGCTGGCTGGTCACCAGCCCCCGAGTCGCCGATGTCCACGAAAAGCAGCGCCTCGCCTCCACCTACCAGGCCAGCCTTGTGGATATGGAGGCCGCCGGAGTCGCCCGGCTGGCCCAAATGCGCGGCATCCCCTTTTATTGCGTCAAGGGAATCAGCGACGGTTATCAATGATCAACTTCCTGATTTCAATCGCTTTATTACCGCGAATGGGCAATTTCAAACTGGCCCGGTTCGTCGTTTCCAGCATCCTCCGTCCCTGGCAGTGGCCCGCACTCATGCGGATGGGCGAAAATAGTAAGAAGGCTGCCCAAAGCATCGCTGAGTCCCTGCTCGATTTTCTTGATGAACGAGGTCACATCAGAAGAAACGTAATGGCTACCCAAACTTCTCCGGCTGAAAACCGGCTCGAAACAAAAATTCCCGCCACCATGCGCGCCGCCGTCTATCGCGGCGTGAACCAGATCAGCGTCGAAACCGTCCCTGTGCCCGAAATCGGCCCCGGAGAACTGCTGGTCAAGATCGCCACCTGCGGCATCTGCGGCACCGATCTCAAGAAAATCCATACCGGCTCCCACTCCGCCCCGCGCATCTTCGGCCACGAGATGGCCGGAACCATCGTCAAAGTGGGCCAGGGCGTAACCCAGTTCGCTCTCGGCGATCGTGTGATGGTCCACCACCACGTTCCCTGCGGCGAGTGCTACTACTGCCGCAAGCAGACCTTCGCCCAGTGCCCGGTCTACAAAAAAGTAGGCGCGACCGCCGGCTTCGAGCCTTCCGGCGGCGGCTTTGCGGAGTACATTCGCGTGATGGAATGGATCGTCTCCCTGCGGAGGCGTGGTCAGAATTCCCGACGGCGTCCCCTTTGAGCAGGCCTCTTTCATCGAGCCGGTGAATACCGTCCTGAAAGGCGTGAAGCTGCTCAATCTGGCCGCCGACGAAACGGTGCTGGTCATCGGCCAGGGCCCCATCGGCCTGATGCTGGCCGCGCTCGCCCGCCGCACCGGCGCGCGCGTGCTCACCTCCGATTTTTATCCCGAGCGCCACGCCATCGCGGCCAAATTCGGACTCCATGAGCCCATCCTCGCCGGAGAAGAAAACGTAATCGATCGCGTCCGGGCCGCCACGGATGGCCGCGGCGCGGACGCCGTAATTCTTGCCGTGAGCGTCGATGCGCTCATTCAAACCGCAATGGACGCGGTGCGCCCCGGCGGCAAGGTGATGCTCTTTGCCCAGACCCAGCACGGAGCAGCCAACTTCGATCCCGGCGCGGTTTGCATGGACGAGAAGACCCTCACTCGGCTCCTATTCAGCCTCCGCCGCAATTGAGAACGAAGTCACCGATCTGGTCCTGGGCGGCTATCGCAACGGCTTCGATTTGACCCAGCTGATCTCGCACCGCTTTCCGCTGGAGCAGGCGGCGGAAGCCATTGAAGTCGCTTCGCACCCCACAGCCGCCTCCATGAAGATTATGATTGAGCCTGTACCTGGCGCAGGGGCGCACTAGGGGAGATCGCATGGCGCGCACGGTGAAAGACGCGATCCTCCGCGGCCGCAAGACGGTAGAATCCGTAGTCGAAGAGGGCCGCAAGAAGGTCGAGGACGTCGTCGAGGGAGGCCTGAATACAGTAGAATCGGTCGTCGAAGCCGGCCTGAATACCGTCGAGACAGTAGTCGTCAAAGGTCGCCAGACGGTCGAATCCGCCGTCAGCCTGGGCCGCAAGACCGTCGAGCACGCGCTTCTCACCAGGCGCAGCACCATGCAGGCCGCCGTCCTCCACGGGCGCGAAGATGTTCGCATCGAGCAGGTTCCCGTTCCCAAAGCTGAAGCCGGGCGAGCTGGTTGTGCGCGTGGGCGCGGCGCTCACCTGCGGAACCGATCTGAAGGTCTTTCGCCGCGGCTACCATGCGCGCATGATCGTGCCTCCGGCGCTCTTTGGCCACGAGCTGGCGGGGACGATCGTCGAGGCGGGCGAAGGAGTCACGGATTTTGCTCCCGGCGACCGCGTGGTTGCGCTCAACTCCGCCCCCTGCGGCCAATGCTATTTTTGCCTACGCGGCCAGGAAAACCTCTGCGACGACCTGCTCTTCAACAACGGCGCCTATGCCGAGTTCATCCGCATCCCGGCCCGCATCGTGGCCAAGAATACCCTCCATGTTCTCGACCACGTTCCGCTGGAGCACGCTGCGCTGACTGAGCCGCTGGCCTGCGCCGTGCACGGCTTTGAAGATTCGCATCCCGCATCCCGGCGATACGGTGGCCGTCATCGGCGGCGGCCCGCTGGGGCTGATGATTCTGCACGTAGCCGCACTGGCCGGATGCGAAGTCATCGCCATCGTCAAGCACGACGGCCAGGTGGAAGCGGCTCGCCAGTTGGGCGCCGCGCACGTGGTGCAAACCGCGCAGCATTCGCAAGGCCATCGCCGATACGCGCGCGCTGACCCCGAAAAATCGCGGCGTGGATATTGCTATCGAAGCGGTCGGCGTGCCGGAGTCGTGGCAGGAGGCGGTTGAACTGGTGCGCAAAGGCGGAACGGTAAATTTTTTTGGCGGATGCGCGCAAGGAACGCATGTGACTCTCGATACCAATCGCATTCACTACAGCGACATCACGCTGCGCGCCACCTTCCATCACACCCCGGCCATCTGCCGCAAGGCGCTGGATCTGATTGCCGGAGGACGCTTTCAGGCGCAGGCTTTCATCACCGGCCACGCTCACCTTTACGAACTGAACCGCGTCTTTGAGAAGCTGATGAACCGCGAGCAGCGAGATCAAGACCGCCATTGTGCCCTGAGGCGAACCGATGACCCTGGCAACCGAGCAACCGGGCAACGCAGCGGAGGCGCTCAGCGAAGCGGAGCCGCTCAATAAGGACGCGCTCCCCGAGGAGAAGCTGATCGACCTCGGCTGGGCAGCCCTGCCGCCCTCCTATCGCATCCCCGAGGTCGCGCCCACGCTTGAAGAAGCGCGCGCCTATTGCAAGCGCCTGGCCGAGTCGCACTACGAAAACTTCCACGTAGTCTCCTGGTTCCTGCCCAAAGCCGCTCCGCCCGCATTTTCACGCGCTCTACGCCTACTGCCGCATCTCCGACGATCTGGGCGATGAAGTGGGCGACCGCTCCGCGGCTTTGGCGCTCCTTGATTTGTGGGGGCGCGAACTCGACGCCTGCTACGAGGGCCGCACGCGCCATCCGGTCTTTGTCGCGCTGGCCGAGACCATCCGTGAGTGCTCCATTCCCAAGCAGCCCTTTGCCGATCTGCTCACGGCCTTTCGCCAGGACCAGGTGGTCACGCGCTACGCCACCATGGAAGACGTGCTCCAGTACTGCCGCTACTCGGCCAATCCGGTGGGGCGTCTGGTGCTCTACGCCTGCGGCGAAGCCCCACTGAGGAATCTGACGAACGTTTCCGGCTCTCCGACGCAACCTGCTCGGCGCTGCAACTGGCCAACTTCTGGCAGGATGTGCGCCAGGACTTCGCCCGCGGACGCGTCTATATTCCGCAGAAAGATATGGAATTCTTTCGCGTCAGCGATGAGAACATTGCCGACGGCATTGCCACGCCGGAGTTTCGCGGCCTCATGCGCTGCGAGGTCGAGTATGCGCGCGGCCTCTTTGAAGAGGGCCTGCCGCTGATCGGAATGGTAAACCGCGATCTGGCGATGGACCTCGATCTCTTCAGCCGCGGCGGCCTGGAGATCCTGCGCGCCATCGAGCGGCAGAATTACGACGTGCTCAGCTCCAGGCCCGCAATCTCAAAGAGCACCAAGGCCGCACTGGCGCTGCGAGCCGTAACCGCCAAGCTGCTGCCCTTCCTGCAGTCTCGGCCGGCACGTGCGCGCAAGAGAAGACGGCTTGAGCAAGGAACTATCCAATGAAATTGGACGCGGCCTACGCCGAGTGCCGGCTGATCGCCAGGCGCGAGGCAAAGAATTTCTATTACTCCTTTCGTTGCTCTTCCCACGCCCCGCCGCAATGCCATCTGCGCCATCTATGCCTTCATGCGCCAGGCCGACGATCTCTCCGACGACGAAACCATCTCCATCGAAGAGCGCCGCAAGCGCCTCGATGCATGGCTGGGCGAATGGCGCGAAGTCTGCGCGAACCCCAATTTCGAAATCGCCTCCGCCGATCCGGTTTTCATAGCCGTGCGCGACGCAACCGAGCGCTTCCAGATTCCACTCGCACTGCTCGATGAACTGGTAGCCGGCGTAACCATGGACCTGAACCATGCTGCTTCAAACTCCGCGCCCGATACCTACGCCACCTTCGCCGATCTCTACCGCTACTGTTACCTGGTGGCCTCAGTAGTGGGACTGGTCTGCATCCGCATCTTCGGCTACCAGGACCCGAGAGCGGAGAAGCTGGCCGAAGAGACCGGCATCGCCTTTCAGCTCACCAACATTCTCCGCGACGTGGCTGAAGATGCCGAGCGCAATCGCGTCTACCTCCCGCTCGAAGATCTCGCCGCCCACAAAGTCTCACTGGATTCTCTGCTGCATCGCAAAGCCGGCAGCGCCGCCAACAGAAAACGAGCGCGCGCTGCTCAGGGAAATCGGCCGGCGTGCGGAGGGCTATTACCAGTCGGCGCAAGCCTTAATGCCGCTGATCGACAAGGAAAGCCGTCCGGCGCTCTGGGTGCTGGTCACCATCTATCATGCTCTGCTGAAACGAATCGAGCGCGCAGATTACGATGTGTTTTCCCGCCGAGCCAGTGTGCCGATGGTCGAGAAGCTGGCAATTCTAGCTGTCGGCCTGGCGCGAATGAGTTGGGCGCGGATGGTTGGATAATTTAAGAATTCTTAGGATTAGCGAAAGGCTGCTTAAATGAAGGGTACAGGCTTCAGCCCGTACATCAACAAGACTCAAAAGCGCGGGCTTTAGCCCCTGAGGCAAGTACTTCACTCAAACTGAAATGGATGAGAGATTGACTCATTTGCAGCAAACTTCGGGAAAATCCGTCACAGTAATAGGCGGCGGCGTAGCCGGCATGAGCGCGGCCTGCGCTCTGGCCGAAGCCGGCCTGCGCGTGCAACTCGTCGAGCGCCGCGGCTACCTGGGCGGTCGTGCCAGCTCCTATCTTCATCCGGGCGTGGAAGAGGTCATCGATAACTGCCAGCATGTGCTCTTCGGCTGCTGCACAAATCTCATCGGCTTCTATCGCCGCATCGGCGTCGCCGGACCGCATCCACTGGACCACCGAGATGACCATGATCGAGCCTGGCGGGCGGTGCTCGCGCCTGGCTCCATCGTGGCTCCCGGCTCCTCTGCACAGCGCGCCAAGTTTTTTCAGCGCGCACGCCTTCACCTTTGCCGACAAACTTGCTCTGGGCCGCGCATTTTCGGCTCTGATGCGGCCGCTGCCGGCTGGGGCAGGGAATCAAAGCCTGGCCGAGTGGCTCAAGCGCAAGGGCCAAACCGAAGGCGCTGCTCAACCGCTTCTGGCGCCTGGTGATTGCCAGCGCGCTCAATGCCGACCTCGATTCCATCGCGCTTGCCGTATGCGGCCAAAGTGATTCGCGAGCTGTTCATGAACTCCGCCGAGGCGGGCAGCATGGGCATGAGCACGGTTCCGCTCAGCGAGCTCTACGCAGGCGCCGCCGATTACCTCAACGCTCGCGGCTCCAGCGTTCATGTTCAATGCAAATGTGGAATCGGCCGCGTGGGATGAAGAGACCTCGCAGTGGTCGCTCACCACGCGCAACGGCCCGCTGATGTCGGATTTTCTGGTCCTGGCCCTCCCGTTTGAGGCCACGGCCAAACTGCTGCCGCACATGCCCGCCGTCCGATGGCGCCGATGCGCTTGCGGCGCAAGCTCGAACAGCACGAGCACTGGCCCATTTGCAGCGTGCATCTGTGGTTCGACCGCGAGATCACCCGCTCGATCACGCCGTGCTGCTGGACCGCGAGATTCACTGGCTCTACAACAAGAGCCGCCTCCAGCCCTGGCGCAAGGGGAATTATGTTGAACTCGTAGTCAGCGCATCGCGCCGCTTTGCCGAACTCAGCCGCGAGGAAGCGATTGAGCACGCGTTGCGCGAACTGGCCGAGTTCTTTCCCGCCGCAGCTGAGGCAAAGCTCGAAAAAGCCGCGCTGGTAAAGGAGATTCGCGCGACCTTCGGCGTTCCTCCCGGCATTGATGCCTCGCGTCCAACCTCAAAGTCCCCGTGGCCCAACTGCTTCCTCGCCGGAGACTGGACGGCAACCGGCTGGCCCTCAACGATGGAGAGCGCAGCCCGCTCAGGCCACTTAGCCGCCGAAGCAATTTGCTCGAGCATCGGAGAGCCGCGATCAATCCTAAACCCCGACCTGAAGCCGAAGGGTCTGATGCGTTTTTTGGGATGAAATTCTAATCGATCCTAGATTGTAGTTATGTGGTTTCTCGCCATCGCGACAGAAAACGTCGGGGGATGTAAAGATGGTGCAGGAAGATTATTTAGCTTGGATAGCTTTTCTATTCCCTCTTCCCTACTCCCTCATCCCTACCTTTTTCAATGCGCCAAAAAATAAACCCCAATACAAACCAGCACCGCCGCCGTCCACCGCCTCCGGTCCACGTTTTCCTTGAGGAAGATTTTGCCGGCGACGGCGTTGGTGACCAGAGTAAGCGAGGCCGAAGCGGGCGCAACCAGGCTCAGGTTGAGATGGTTCAGACGCGAACAGCAGGGAAAAAAAGGCCAGCGCCAGAAAGCTGAGGCCAGCAAAGAAGAGCGGGCAGGCTGACGACGGCGCGAATGGCGCCTATGAAGCCGGAGCGGGCGCGAATCTCATCCAGGTCGCCGATGGACTTCATGGCGGCGGCGGTAAGAACTTCGCCTGCGGTGGAGCAGAGAACGACGGCGGCGATCATGGCTGCGGCAGTCCAGGGATGGATGATGCTGGAAGGGAATCGTCATCGCAGCTGCTCCTGTTCGATTGGTGCGGCGGATTGCTCTGGAACGCCATTTCCAGGCAGCTCAGTGCGGGAAGGCCCGTCAGCGACAAAGCTTACGCCCAGCGTGATCAGCACAATTCCCGCCCAGCGTTCCAGCGAGATGGGCTCATGCAGCCAGAATGGGCGAGCAGGGCGACGATCACGTTGCCGAAGGCCGTGGCAGGCAACACATAGGTCAGATCGGCCCAGGAGAGCGCAGTCAGGTAGCTTGAAAAGAAACCGATCAGAAGCACGATGCCCAGAGCGATCCACGGAGTAAAGATCGCGGCGATCAGCATGGCGGGATGCGCCAGCGAGATGGCCGGCAGGCTGGTCATGCCCCGCGATAGGCAGGAGTCGCCCAGCGGCGCGCAGAGGGCAACCAGCAACAGGATCATGTATTGCCGCGGCAATAGTCTGGCGTGAGCCATCGATCTTTCAGTCCCGATTAACAGGGTAATGGTTGGATGTTCGAGATGACTAACATAGCCGTGAAGAAGACTGTAAAAGCCTGATCTGAGCGCGGCAGAAAACCTGCCCAGATCACAGCCATCAGATAAGCCGTCCGCCCAATGGCTGAAAAGGGCCGCTCCGCAATCGCGGAGCGGCCCATCTTCAATCGTTGCTCGAAGCTGGAGTTACTTGGCGGCGACGAGCGGGCGGGTAGCGAGGCTGCCGTCCGCATAGCCCTTGGCGATCTGGGTAATGGGAATGGGCTTGTAGTCGCCGGCGTGGCCGGCCTGGCCGAACTCGCGTCATGCGCTGGGCAACCACCTTCTGCATCGCCTCGCGGGCGGGCTTCATGTAGTCGCGCGGATCGAACTTCTCCGGCTGCGTCCACAGCACCTTGCGGATGGCGCCGGTAATCGCCAGGCGATTGTCGGTGTCCACGTTCACCTTGCGCACGCCGTTGCGGATGCCGAGCTGAATCTCTTCCACCGGCACGCCCCAGGTCTCCTTCAGCTTGCCGCCGTATTCGTTCACGATGTCCTGCAGATCCTTAGGCACCGACGAGCTGCCGTGCATCACCAGGTGGGTCGTTGGGCAGGCGCTTGTGAATGGCGATGAGCACATCCATCTTCAGCACCGAGCCGTCGGGCTTCTTGGTAAATTTGTAGGCGCCGTGGCTGGTGCCGATGGCGATGGCCAGCGCGTCCACGCCGGTCCTCTCGGCAAACTCGACCGCCTGGTCGGGGTCGGTGATGTGATCGAGGCCGCTGCCGCCCGCGCCGTGGCCGTCTTCCACGCCGCCCAGCACGCCGATCTCGCCCTCGACGGTAACGCCGCGCTCATGCGCAAAGTCGACCACCTTCCTGGTCACTTCAACGTTTTCATCAAAGGTCGAAGGGGTCTTGCCGTCTTCCTTCAGCGAGCCGTCCATCATCACGACTGGTGTAGCCCAGCTCGATGGCGCTCTTGCAGGTCTCAAAGCTGTTGCCGTGGTCCTGGTGCATGGCGATGCGGAATCTCGGGATACAGCTCGGCGGCGGCCAGGATGAGATGAAAAGATAATGGTCCTGCGCAAACTTGCGGGCGCCGCGGCTGGCCTGGATAATGACCGGCGAATTGGTTTCCTTGGCCGCGCCCATGATGGCCTGAATCTGTTCCATATCGTTGACGTTGAATGCGCCGACGCCGTATCCGCCCTTGGCGGCCTCGTCGAGAAGTTGCCGCATGGAAACTAAAGGCATAAATTCTCCTGTTCGCCGGATCAACCGGCAGGTTTTTGGTTGGCTCCGATTGCCTGTGCGTTTTCGCGCCCTCAAGGAGGGAAATCAGCCAGTCAGACTAGAGGAACCGCAATCATCTTTATGGTAACAGAGGGGCGCAAGCAGAAAATGTATTCGCGAGCACACGTGGGTAATTCCGTTCCCGTATAGTCGCGTCCCAAAACGGGTTACGCCGCAGTGTGGAATAATCGGCGGTGAACCCTGCCGCCGCCACAGCTCACGATTGGTTCCTGCTGGCCTGCGCCGCCGGAACTGTGCTGCTGCTGCTCATCCTCATCGCCAGGGTGCGCCTCCATCCCGCTTTGGCGCTGGCCGTCTCCGCACTCGCACTGGGCGTGGCCTCAGGAATGCCTCTCACCCAGGTCCCTCTATCGTTCTCATCCGGCGTGGGCAACCTGATGGGCCACATCGCCATGGTTCTGGCCTTCGGAGCCATTCTGGGCCGCCTGCTGGCCGTCTCCGGCGGGGCAGCCGCGCTGGGCAGGCTATTGGTCGAGAACTGCGGAATCAACGGCCTGCCCTGGGCACTGCTGGCCCTCGGCATCCTGGTTGGCCTGCCGGTGTTCTTTGAAGTCGGACTGGTGCTGCTGATGCCGATCATCGCCGAGGCCGCCCGGCGCAGCGGTCGTCCGCCCATCCTGGTGGGCCTGCCGGTGCTCGCCGGGCTCTCCATGGTGCACGGCATGCTCCCACCGCATCCGGCGGCCATGCTGGCGGCTACGCAGTATCACGCCGACCTGGGCCGCACCATTCTCTGGGGCCTGGCCGCCGGTTTGCCCGCTGCCGCTCTTGCCGGTCCGGGACTGGGATGGCTGCTTCAGCGCCGCTGGAGCCGGCGTGGAGGAATACCCACGCCATTCGCCGCCGATGAGGGCCTGACCCTCTTCGCGCCCACGCTAGCTGAAGACGAACAGATAGAACGGTTATCCAAGGCTGACGAAAAGCAGATGGAGCGGTTGCCCCAGGACCGGGGCCACGGACAGGCTAGTGCGTGCGCTGGGATCTCGCCTTTGAGACCTGGGATTCAACAGAACCCAACCCCCGCCCCGGTAGGCCCCATCCGCGCCGCCGCAGCCATTCTCCTCCCCGTAGCTCTCATCTTTCTGGGCAGTTGGGCCGACGCGCTCTCCGCCCCCGGCACCACCGCAAACCGCATTCTGCACTTCATCGGCAGCCCCGATATCGCGCTGCTAATCGCCGTTCTAGTAGCCATGTTCACCCTGGGAGGCCGCATCCAGACAGGGCAAAATCGCCGGCATCGACGGCCTGCGCAAGCTCACCGCCGAATCCTTCGAGCCCATTGCCCAGGTGCTCATGATCCTGGCCGCCGCCGGAGGCCTGAGCGGCATTCTGCGCGACTCCGGAGCCGCCCAGGCCACGGTGGGCATTGGCGCTGGGCGCGCATCTTCCTCCGCTCATACTGGCCTGGCTGCTGGCCGCGGTCATCCGCGTCTCCATGGGTTCGGCCACGGTAGCCATGGCCGTAGCCTCGTCGGTGCTGGCGCCCATGGCCGGCCACATCGGCGTCCGTCCCGAGCTGCTGGTGCTGGCCACCGGCACCGGCTCCATCATCTTCTCCCAATTGAACGATCCCGGATTCTGGCTGGTCCAGTCCTTCTTCAAGCTGGAAGTGAAGGAGACCCTGGCTACCTGGTCGCTGCTGGAGACGGTGCTCTCGGTAGCCGGCCTGGGAACGACCCTGCTGCTGGCGACGGTGCTGCGATAAAAAATCAGCTCACCCGGAGAAGGTTTTGGGGCGGAAAATGTGCGTGCGTGAGAGCACACAATTTCGAACGTTTTGGACATATTGGAAAACGGGAGGGAGTATTGCTAGCAAGTCATTGAAAACAGTAAGGATAATATATTTCTTATTGATTTAGCTTGCAACCTGCTTGGAATGAAAAGGGTTGGATGCGATTTTCGAGTCTATGAGGCAAACAAGGGAGGCAAAATGTGGCGTTTTTGTTCCGCTTTTGGGTGATGAAGAGATGCTGTTTACAAAATTCGTGGACACAGTCAGGCTGGAGTGCCGGGAGTTGAGGATTTTGATGGACTCCAAAACTGCCGCGAAGATATTCCTAAGGAGATGTGGAATGCCGCTCAGAAGATTACTGCAACAGCGTTGGCTCGTCGTCCTTGCCGTTGAGTTCTTCGGGCGGAATGATGACTGCGGCAGCAACCTTGTCTTCCGGCTCCAGATTCAGGAGGCGCACGCCTTGCGTGGCGCGGCCCGCCGCGCGGATGGTCTTGGTGTCGATACGGATGATCTTGCCGAATTGGCTGATGACCATCAGCTCAGAGGTATCGTCCACCAGTTGAATGGTGTTTACGCGGCCGATGCGCGGGGTTACGGCCATATTCTTCACGCCCTTGCCCCCGCGGGTCTGCAGGCGGTACTCTTCAACGTCGGTGCGTTTGCCGAAGCCGTTCTCGGTGACGGATAGAATGCGGAAGGCGCCTGCTTCGTGCTTCTTGGGCGTTACGGCGACTCCGACGACAAAGTCGCCCTTCTTCAGGGTGATGCCGCGCACGCCATAGGCGGGACGGCCCATGGAACGCACATCGCCCTCGTCGAAACGGATGGCCTGGCCCAGATGCGTGGCCAGAAAAATAATCTGGTCTCCGTCGGTGATGCGCGCTTTTACCAGTTCATCGTCTTTGTCGATGCCGATGGCGATGATGCCGCGCGCCATTACGTTGGAGAAGTCCTTGAGCGGGGTCTTCTTTACCGTTCCCTTTTGCGTGGCGAAGAAGATGAACTTGCCCTCTTCTTCAAGATCGCGCACGGGGAGAATGGCGCGCACGTTTTCTCCGGGCTGCAAATCGAGCAGGCTCTGCATGGATTTGCCCTTGCCGGCCGCGCTCACGTCGGGAATTTCGTAAACCTTGAGCCAGTAGACGCGCCCGGCGTTGGTAAAGCAGAGCAGATAAGCGTGCGTCGAGTTCACGATCAATTGCGAGACGAAGTCCTCTTCGCGCGTCTTCATGCCGGTGCGGCCGGTGCCGCCGCGGCGCTGCTGGCGATAGATGGAGATGGGTGTGCGCTTCAGATAGCCCTGATGGCTCACCGTGACCGCAACCTGCTCGTCGGCGATCAGGTCTTCGAGCTGCAACTCGGCGGACTCGTCGATAATTTGCGTGCGCCGCGCATCGCCGTATTTGTCGCGAACCTCTTCCAGTTCCTTGACGATTACCTTGCGAAGCTTTTTCTCGCTGGCCAGAATCGATTCGTACTCGGCGATGCGCTCGCGCACCTGCTTCAACTCGTTCAGCAGTTCGTCGATGGAGAGCTGGGTCAGGCGGTAGAGCTGCAATTCGAGAATGGCGTCGATCTGGCGCAGCGTGAGGCCCTTCTCTTCGTGCGGCAGCCGCTCGCGGTCGAGCGTGATTACGATCTCATTGCCCTTGCCCCAGGCATAGAGATTTTCGCGCGCTTCGGCTCTGGAGCCGGAAGCGCGAATGATCTTGATCACCGTATCGAGGTTGTCGAGCGCAATCTTGTAAGCCTTCAAAATGTGCTCGCGCTCGCGAGCCTTGCGCAGCAGGAAGACGGTGCGGCGCTGCACCACGTCGATGCGGTGATCGATGAAGGCGCGAATCGCCTGGTCCAGGCTCAACTCCCGCGGCTGCCCGTTGAGCACCGCGAGGAAGATCATGGAGAAGCTCTCCTGCATCTGGGTGTGCTTGTAGAGCTGGTTGAGCACGATCTCAGGCTGCGCGCCGCGCTTGAGCTCGATGACGATGCGCATGCCGTCGCGGTCGCTCTCGTCGCGCACGTCGCCGATGTCGTCGACGATTTTCTCGTTCACCAGGTCGGCGATGCGCTCGATGAGCTTGGACTTGTTGACCTGGTAGGGAATCTCGGTGACGATGATGGCCTGTTTTTCCTTGGTCAGGTTCTCAGTGGCTACGCGGGCGCGCATCATGAAGCGGCCGCGGCCGGTCTTGTAGGCGTTGGGGATGCCGGACTTGCCGTAGAGAAATCCGCCGGTGGGGAAATCCGGCCCCTGCACGTGCTTGAGCACTTCGGCCAGCCCGGCTTCAGGGTCCTTGACCAGGGCGATGGCCGCGTTGACCACCTCGGTCAAATTGTGCGGCGGAATGTTGGTGGCCATGCCGACGGCGATGCCGCTGGAGCCGTTGACGATGAGATTGGGAATCCGCGTGGGCAGAACCGTGGGCTCGAAGGTGGACTCGTCGTAGTTGGGCACGAAGTCCACGGTCTCCATTTCGATGTCGGCCAGCAGCTCGCCGGCAATGCGCGCCATGCGGCACTCGGTATAACGCATGGCCGCCGGCGGATCGCCGTCGACCGAGCCGAAGTTGCCTTGCCCGTCAACCAGCGGATAACGCAGGGAAACGGCTGCGCCATGCGGACCAATGTGTCGTAGATGGCCGAGTCGCCGTGGGGATGGTAGACGCCCATCGCCTGGCCCACGACCTTGGCGCACTTGGCGTATTTCTTGTTGTACTCGAGGCCCATCTCGCTCAACGTGTAGAGCACGCGGCGGTGCACGGGCTTCAAACCGTCAAGAGCGCTGGGAAGCGCGCGGCCGATGATCACCGACATCGAGTAGTCGAGATACGAGCGGCGCATCTCTTCTTCAATGTTGATGGGAATAAGGTTGGTGCCGCTGTTGGGCGGCGTACCACCTTCAAGAGGGAGTTGGGGATTCTGATCGTCTGGCATAAGGGTTTTCAGGCCCGCAGCAAAGCGGCAAAAAAGTTCCGGTGAAAGCAGGGCCGGACTGCTCGAGCTATGGTTCTATTTTACGCGTTCGGAGGGCGTTTCAGCAAGGCTGTTGACTAGAAATAAGTCCTTATTTTGCTTGATTTTATAGCTTACTTCATGGTACCTGTCAGAAGCACGCAAGAGCCCAGGCAGCAAGGGTGGTTTTTGGCTTGGAATGAGCGGTCTGCGCCTGACCTTATTCTTTGGCTTTTATTCGCTTTAGATTCAAGCGGAAATCGACGACTGCACCAGTTTCAATCCGCCCTACAGCAGCCCCGGCAAACTCAGAACGCAGAAGACGGCCTGGAGCAGCACAATCGCCCCCGCGGCGCACAATGCCAGCCTGCCTCGCGGGCCTTCGTAGGCGTCGGCAAAGACTCCGGCAACAAACGTGAGCAGAAACGGCAGCGCCCACAGCCACGGAGTTCCCGGAGCGCCCGTCATGACCAGAACGAACAAAAGCATGGCGCAAAGCAAAGGAGCTGTATTGCCGAAGTACCTTGATCTGCGCACGCCCAGATAGAGCACCAGGGCGGCAGCAGCGGCTACCGTAATTCCGGCGTTGCCCAGCGTGGAGAAGAATCGCCGGGCCGGGATCCAGCGAGAGCCACAAGAAAGCCTGCGGCTGAGCGGAATAGATAGCTGAAGGCATCGGGCGAGAAGCCGTAGCAGGCGAAGACCAGCACCAGCGCTCCGGCTGAGGCCGCCAGCAGCACGGGCAGCACCTGGGCTCGGCGGCCCTCGGCTACCCACAGCATGGTCGCCAGCCCCAGCAACGCCGCCAACGGCAGCGCCACGATATGCGAAGCCGCCGCCACGCCAAACATCGCCGTCAGCAGCACGATGCGCGGACGCCATTTTCTGCCGCGGTCCCAGCATGGCGTGGGCGACGCCGATTGAGGTATAGACGCCCCCGTAAACGCCAAGGGCGGCGAGCACCTCGGCATTGGGCGAGACGCAGGCTTTGAGCACAACCGGAGAAAAGCAGTAGAGCGCCAGAGCCGTATAGCCGCCCAGGTTGCCGTAGAGCCGGCGCGTCACCCACCACAGCCCTGCGCCCAGCATGCATCCGGCCAGCAGAAACGGCAGCCGCTCCAACAGCAGCACGTGCGTAAGCTGGTGGCGCAGTTCCCAGGTGCTCAAATTGGAGGTTCCGAACTGCACCACGCGGTCTTCGGGTTTGCGGAAGTGATCCAGGCCCTGCTCGAGCAGCAGGTTCAGCGTGAGCGGCAGCCCTGCCAAACGGTAGGCCAGAATGCCATCGTGAATATTGCCGCAGGTGGTAAAGTAGCCGGCCAGGGGCGAAGGCCGCTCCCACATCTCGCGTCCGCAGCGGGCATATTGGTAATCGCGATCCGTCAGCGTCTGGCGGCCGGTAAGCCACAGACCCTGGATGAGAAACACGGCCAGCAACCCTGCCGCAATGCGCTGCGGCAGATTGAAGCGAAAACGGCGAAGGATGCCGATATGAATGGATCATCATGCTCTGGGCGACCATACCAGTCTAAACGGTTGCGCTAACTTCCTTTTCCTTTGAAGCGCGGCGAGGATTACCGTTCCTAAACGAACCATCCGTCCTTCACTACAAGCTGATCAGGAGTTGTGAGTTTACCGACATAAGCTTCAGCGTGCGATATCTCAACTCGATTGCCCGCAATGGCAAGAAAGCCGCCCCGAAGGGTGGCTTTCTTTGCGCATGTCTGCGGTGATTCTTAGTTGAAAATCGCTCCGACGGATACGTTAGAGTAAGGAATACCGGTTTGGGATCGACTGCTCCAAGATATATCGTGCAGGGTTCGGCCCAAACCGCGTGAATACTTGGTCCCTTGATTACTGAGCCGCAGTTCCAGGACCATCCGCCGAAGTCCTTGCAGCCCCGGATCCTGGGTTTGCGTCGGTCAAGGTTATGGTGGTGCCAACCGGGTACGTCGCCTCACATACGGATCCGCCAGTGCCGCCACCGAGTGCCCAACCGGGGCCGCAATGGATTACATCCGGCGTTTCCGTGGCGGAAGGAGCGGTGACCAGCCAGTTGGTGGTGTTCAAGCCCGCATTAATAGACGGTCATCGTCACCAGCAGTCCTGGGGCAACCGTATCCGGATTACATGTACCGGGGTTGTAGCCGGAGGTGCCGAAGGTGCCGGTGGGAAGCCGGAAGGGGCAATTGAAGGTCACTGAGGACTGAGAACGAGGGTACCGTCCGGATTCGGCGCTACAGCGTAGATGTCCGCATTTCCAGACCCATCGGCAGTAACAAGTCCAGCGGTGGCTCCCGGAGCTCCGGAGGTCGTAACCGGGAAGTACAAAGGGCATGGCGGAAATCCAGGTGACCGCGACCCAGGAGCACTCGGAGTATGGAGGCGCAGTTGGGGGATTGGCATCCACGGCGGCGGTATTCGCGGCTGCATCAGCGGCGGTACAACTGGCGGTAGGGAAACCAGCGTGATAGAAGCCGTTGGAGATATCCTGGAGGGTCGGAGTGGTTGTGAAAGTTCCGTAAGCGAGAAACTGCCCAGTCCCGTACAAATTATCGGTTGTAAGTCGAGTCGGTAAAATTTCGATCGAACCCAGCGGTTCCGCGCTAGGCCGCCGGTGCCTGTAACAGTGAGGAGCGCGCTGGAGGAAACGTGCCCGTATAGCCGGAGATGCTGGCCGTAATCGTTGCCGTGCCAGGGGAGACACGCAGTGACCAATCCGGTGGATACGACGGTGGCCACGGATGGTGAGCTGGAGGTCCAATTCGACTCGTCGGTTACATCCTGGGTGGTGGCGGGGTGAGAACCGTGGCCGTAAGTCCCGGTCGCAGTGAAATTCGCTGTCTGGCCTACGGCAACCGACTGAGTCACCGGGGTAACCGCTAAGGAATCAACCATAGAAGTGCCGCAGCCGGTAATTGGCAGAATAAGACCAACCAGTAGCAACGCACTCAAACAGGAACGGTCAAGCATAGTTTCTCTCCTGGGTTTGAGACTGGCTTCAGCGCCGTATAATCACGACCAAGCATCAAGCCTCTTCCACCATGTATTGTCGGTCTCCCGCTTACCGAACCGCCAGGTTCGCAAGAGCCCGCTTTGTTCATGGTAAATCAAATCAGATCATCAACTTCATTTAAAAACGCCCTCAGCATACACCCCGTTAGAAGCCCGGGTCAATACACATTGGTGGTAGTTGGATGAGGGAAAAACCGTATGGAATCCAACTCGGCACGGTCTGGAACCTCCTTAGCGCAGAAATGAGCTTTGCCCTCACCGGCAACACCCGCTAAACTGCTCCCAGCATGGCCATTGCCCGAGACAACACTCCAGAACGCCTCGTAAGCGCCGCGCGCGCCGACGAAGAACAGGTATTTGAGCTCAAACTGCGCCCGCGCTGGCTGCGCGAGTTCATCGGCCAGTCCAAAGCCAAGGAACAGCTTGCCATCGCCCTGGAAGCCGCCAAATCCCGCGGCGAGGCGCTGGACCATGTGCTGCTTTTCGGCCCCCCCGGGCTGGGCAAAACCACCCTGGCCACTATCATTGCCAATGAGCTGGACGTCGGCTTCCAGCAAACCTCCGGCCCCGCACTGCAGATTCAGGGCGACCTGACCGCCATCCTCACCAACTTGCGCGAGCGCCAGGTGCTGTTCCTCGACGAAATTCATCGCATGCAGCCGGTGCTGGAAGAAAAGCTCTACACCGCCCTCGAGGACTACAAGCTCGACATCATTATCGGCCAGGGCCCTGCCGCGCGCACCCACGTCATGGAGATTCGCCCCTTCACCTTTAT
The DNA here is from genome assembly GCA_963724755.1 of uncultured Acidobacteriaceae bacterium. Lineage (GTDB taxonomy): Bacteria > Acidobacteriota > Terriglobia > Terriglobales > Acidobacteriaceae > Telmatobacter. The sequence goes on along the minus strand of CAVRVZ010000005.1, from coordinate 207,126 downwards.
CGGCGCCACCACGCGACCCGGCCTGCTGTCTTCTCCCTTGAGGTCACGCTTCGGAATTCTGCTGCGGCTGGAGTTTTATACGGAAGAGGAGCTGCGGGTCATTGTCACCCGCTCCTCCGAGGTGATGCAGATTCCCATCGACGAGGACGGCGCGGCAGAAATTGCTCTTCGCTCCCGTGGAACACCGCGTATCGCCAACCGGCTGCTGCGCCGCGTGCGCGACTACGCACAGGTTCGCGGCACCGGCATCATCGACCGCCCGATAGCCAACGCCGCTCTGACTATGCTTGAAGTAGACGCCCACGGATTCGACGAGATTGACCGCCGGCTGCTGCTGACCATCATCCAGAAGTACGACGGCGGGCCCGTAGGCCTGGGCACGCTGGCCGCAACCCTGGCCGAAGAGGAAGACGCGCTCGAAGAGGTCTACGAACCGTTTCTCATCCAGATCGGATTTCTCGATCGCACACCTCGCGGCCGCATGGCTACGCGCCTCGCCTATGAGCACTTCGGCATCGAACTGCCAGGCTGCCAAACACCGCTCTTTTAACAACCGGCAGGTCAACAGCATTTCTGAGGAGATATTTCCATGGCACTTACCGAATCCGCCATGCTCGAACTGGGAACAACGGCGCCGGATTTCGCGCTCACCGATGCAGTCAGCGGCAAGAAGATGCGACGCGACGATTTTCGCGGACAGAAGGCGCTGCTGGTGATGTTCATCTGCGCCCACTGCCCCTATGTGAAGCACATAGAAAAGGGTATCGCCGCTCTCGGCAAAGACTATGCCGGGCAGCCCATCGGCATTGTCGCCATCAGCAGCAACGACGTCAGTACGCATCCCGCCGACAGCCCTGCCGGCCTCAAGATGCAGGCTGAACAATGCGGCTTCGTTTTTCCCTACTTATATGACGAGACGCAGGCCGTGGCTCATGCCTACAAAGCCGCCTGCACTCCGGATATTTTTCTTTTCGATGAAGGATTTCGTCTCGTCTACCGCGGACAGTTTGACCGGAGCCGCCCCGGCAACGGAGTTCCCGTCACCGGCAATGATCTACGTACCGCTATAGGTTTGGTGCTTGCAGGCAAGCCCGTACCGACAGACCAGCAACCATCTGTCGGCTGCAATATCAAGTGGAAGGAGTAGGAAGGCTGGTCGGCGAGTCAGCAAGTCAGCGATGACAAGTTGACTTACTAACTACTGACTCGCTGACCTGCTGTTTATTACAGTGCCAACCCCTTCAAATACTCTCGTAATTTCGGTCCAAGGTCGGGCCGCTTCAGCGCAAACTCTACTGTCGCCTGTAACATGCCGAACTTATCGCCGGCATCGAAACGCTTGCCCTCAAATATATAGCCGTATATTTTCTCTTCTTTGAGCAGCGCCTTGAGGCCGTCGGTAAGTTGAATCTCGCCGCCTGCACCGGGAGTCGTCTGCTCCAGTAATGCAAAGATTCGCGGCGTTAGAACATAACGGCCAATGATAGCCTCTTTTGACGGCGCATCCTTGAACTTTGGCTTCTCCACCATGCTAGTGCAGTTGAAGATCCGCCAGTTATCATGGTCTCGCGAGCCGGCCAGCACGCCATACGCGCTGATCTCCGGTCCCTCGATGGTTTGCGTCGCCAATACCGAACCTTTCCTCTCATCGAAGACGCCTATCATCTGTTTGAGGCATGGGACTTCGGCATCGATCACATCGTCGGGCAAAATCACGGCAAACGGCTCATCGCCGACCAGGTCCTTGGCGCAGAGTACGGCGTGGCCCAGCCCCAGCGGTTCCTTTTGACGAACATAGCTGATCTTCGCCAGCGCAGAGACTCCTCGCGACACAGCCAGCAAGTCGAGCTTGCCTCTGCGTTCGAGGGTCGCGTCCAGTTCAAAGCTATTGTCGAAGTGGTCTTCCATCGCGCTTTTGCCGCGGCCGGTAACGATGATGATGTGCTCGATGCCCGAAGCAATTGCCTCTTCCACGCCGTATTGGATGATGGGCTTGTCAACCAGCGCCAGCATCTCCTTGGGGATTACCTTGGTGGCCGGCAGGAACCGCGTGCCCAACCCGGCTGCGGGAAAGACCGCCTTGCGAACAGGTTTGCTCATTTCATCTTCCTCTCGCAAAGATCGTAGCAAGTTTCTTCATCTTTTCTCTCATTATGGACGAGGCTTCTTACGCACTGACCGGCTCGGGCGCAAGTTTGCCAAGCACTTCATGAATCTCGAGCAGAACCTCGTCGGACCGCGTGGCAGCTAAAGGATACTTCAACAGGCCCTGAGGCGTGAACTGCGCGCCCCGCTTGGCATTTTTCGCCACTAATCGCATCAGGCGCGCGGGGTCGACGGCAGCATTCTCCATGAAGCGTATCTGCAACTCACCCCGCCTGCGATCGACCTGCGCAATTCCCATCCGCTCGCATTCGAGGCGGATCATCGCCGCCTCTAGCAAGTACACTGTCGCATCGGGCGGCGCGCCATAGCGATCTTCCAACTCAGCGCGCACCTCGGCCACTGCCGCTTCGCTGGTTGCGCCCGCAATCTTCTTGTAGAGCCGCAACCGCTGATTCTCTTCCGGCACATAGCTCTCGTCGATGCGCAGCGCGATCCCCAGGTTCAACTGCGTTGCGGGACGCTCCTCGCTGCTCTCGCCCTTCATCTCCTTCACCGCGGCCTCGAGCATCGACGTGTATAGCTCGAATCCAACTGCTTCAATATGGCCGCTCTGCTCGCCGCCCAGCATATTGCCCGCTCCACGCAACTCCAGGTCGAGAGCCGCAATCTTGAATCCCGCGCCCAGGTCGCTGAACTCCTTTAGCGCCGCCAGCCTTCTGCGCGCAACCTCCGTCAATTCACTCTCCTGCGGAATAAGCAGGTACGCATAGGCTCGCCGGTTCGAGCGTCCGACTCTTCCGCGCAACTGGTATAACTCGCTCAACCCATGCCGGTCGGCGCGATTGATCAGGATCGTATTCGCCAGCGGAATATCCAAACCGTTTTCGATGATAGTCGTCGCCACCAGCACATCGTACTCATGGCGCATGAAGGCCAGCATCACGCGCTCCAATTCCGTCTCACTCATCTGCCCATGGCCAATGGCTACGCGCGCCGCAGGCACAAGCTCCTGAATGCGCGCGGCGATTTCGTAAATTGATTCCACGCGATTGTGGACAAAGTAAACCTGCCCGCCGCGCTCCAGCTCAACCTCAACCGCCGATCGAATAATTTTTTCGTCGAACTTGGCTACCACGGTCGAAATCGCCATGCGGTCCTTGGGCGGCGTCTCAATCACACTCATATCTCGTAGCCCTACCAACGACATATGCAGCGTGCGCGGAATCGGAGTGGCGCTCATGGCCAGCACATCGATCTCTTTTCGCATCTGTTTCAGACGCTCCTTGTGGCGCACGCCGAAGCGCTGCTCCTCATCCACCACCAGCAGACCAAGGTCCTGGAACTTGATATCTTTAGAGAGTAACCGGTGAGTGCCGATGAGAATATCCACCTTGCCTGTCTCCACGCGCTCGACGATTACTTTTTGCTCCTTTGCCGTGCGGAACCGCGAGATCATCTCTACGTGAATGGGGAACTGCGCAAACCTTCGCTTGAAAGTTTCGAAATGTTGGAAGCTCAGTACTGTGGTAGGCGTCAGTACGGCAACCTGCTTGCCGTCCTGCACGGCTTTGAACGCCGCGCGCATTGCTATTTCAGTCTTTCCGTAGCCCACGTCGCCGCACAGCAGCCGATCCATGGGCGTGGTGGATTCCATATCATACTTGATAGCTCGGATCGCAGATATCTGATCGTCGGTCTCGCTATAGTCGAAGGAATCTTCAAACTCCTTTTGAAACTCGTTATCTTGGGAGAAGGCCGTTCCCTGCACCGTGGTCCGCTCGGCATATAACTTCAATAACTCGCCGGTCATGTCCTGCATGGCCTTGCGCACGCGCGCTTTGGTTTTGGCCCACTGCTGCGAACCAAGCCTGTTCAACGACGGGGCTGGCCCTGCGTCTGTCGAACGGTACTTCTGGATAAGATCGAGTCGAGTCAGCGGGACATATAACTTTGCGGCTTCGGCAAACTCCAGAATCATGAACTCGACAGAGAGACCGTCCTGCGTGATTTCCTTCAGTCCCTGGTACTGCGCAATGCCGTGCTCCACGTGAACGACGTAATCGCCTATGCCCAGATCGCGAAAGTCTGAAACAAACGCTGCAGTCTTCGATCGCTTCGGCTCCGGACGTGCGGCCACATCGGCATCGTCGGATAAGTCATTGGCGCCGAAGACAATCAGGTTTGAATCAGTGAAGCTGACTCCCGCCGATAGTTGCGTTCGAACAATCACCGGCACGCGCAGGTCGCCGGCCATGTAACTCGCCTCATCCAGCATGGTCTCGCCGGGATGCGGGTTGCGGCTGCCCAGCCGATAAGGAATCTGGTACTCGCGCAGCACCGTCGCCAGCCGCTCCACATCGCCCTGGTGCGGCGCGGCGAGCACAATTCTTTTCTCTTCCACCATCAGCGTGCGCAGTTGCTCGGTCAGCGCCGGAATCGAACCGTGAAAGCGGAGCGTGGGGCGCGTATTCAGCTCGATCTCGCCCAGCGTTGAGTCTTCGTCCAGCACGTCCACCACGCCCAACTGATCAAGATCCAACCCCATGTGCGCATCGAGCGAAGCCTGCAACACCTCCGGCCGCAGATAAATATCTTCTGGCTTAATCAGCGATCCAATGCCAGAACGCTCGTGCCGCTGCTCCACTTTGTTCCACCAGCGGTCGATCTGATTGCGCATCATTGCCGGCTCTTCAATGAAGAGCGCGCACTTGGGCGCCAGCGTGAGTAGCGACTTGTTCGCGCCGGCGACCGAGGAGAAATATTCCCACCCCGGAAAGACGCTGATTCCGCCCGCAGCCGCCATCTCGGCTGCCAGCTCCTCATCTTCTCCTTCAGCAACTTCAAGCCGCTGCCTGCTGAGCCTGCCATGCACGGCGGCCAGCAACCGCTCCGTTACCGGCGTTTCAGTCAGCGGCAGCAACTGCGCTTCGTCGAGCCCCGACTGCGAACGTTGCGTCTCTGGGTCAAATTTCCGGATGGTCTCAATCTCATCGCCGAAGAACTCGATGCGCACGGGCCGGTCGGCTTCCGGCGAGTAGACGTCGAGTATTCCGCCGCGGCGCGTGAATTGCCCCGGCATCTCCACCAGGTCCATCTGCGCATAGCCCACGCTGGCTAGGTGCGCGGTCAGCACCTCCACGTCAACCTCTTCGCCGCGCTTGACCGTCACCGCAAGGCCGGCGTAGTAGTCGCGGTCAAAGAGCCGCAGCGCCGCCGACTCCACCGGCGCGATGAGAATCTCGACCGTTCCGGTGGCCAGCTTCCACAACGCCGCCGCGCGCTGCTCTTGCACATCCGGATGAGGGGATAAATTTTCGAAGGGAAGCACATCGTGAGCCGGCAACCGCACCACTGCCGAAGGGTCCACTGCGCCGGTCAGCTCGCAACCGGCCTTGAGCATCGGCTCCAGCGCCTCGGCAGCTTTATTGTCGGCAACTACCACGATTACCGGCTGTTGCGCCGCTCGCGCCATCAGCGGCAGATAGATCGACCGCGCCGTAGCGGTGAGGCCAGAGACACGCCTCCGCCCCGCACCAAGGCTCAAATGCCTTCGTACGCGCTCAAATCCCGAAGAGTGCTCCAGCTCCGCAAAAATCTCGCGGACGAACGGGAGAATCATGAACTTCAATTTTACCAGCGGCGGGACAAGCCGGTCTCGTGGGCAGATGCATCAGTCGGCGGATGTCACGAAACAACATTTAATGTATAAGTATTCTCCGGCGCCTGCGGTGGATCGCAGAAGGTCTCTGACCCGCTGGTGGCCGTTGCGTAATACTCGATTGTTCTATCTGCTAAATCGCCTTGCGCAAATGGCCCAAGCCGCGCAGAATATACATCGCGCCCGTGATGGTAGGCAGGGATTGTGTGCCAGTTCAGCGTTCCCTGATCGCTGAAGAACAACTTTACTGCATCGCTTTTCGCAAGCCCCGGAGAAATGATGAAGATGCGCAGCGATTCCCTTGCGCTGATAAGTGACGGGCGCGTGGGAATGAAAACACGAGGTGGATTCGCACCTTCGGGCGAGATGGCCGCAGTATAGGCCTGATCCATCTCCGGCGGCAGTTCATCCACAAACTCTTTGATTGAAAGCCGCAATCGCTCCAAAGAAATACGGACGAATTTGTTTTGCATGGAGGCAAGCTGGCCGAGGTCGTTGCGTGTGGCAATTACCGCCTGGTACTCAACCATGACCTCACGCACGAGCGGCGCCATCGCCAGCCACAGCGGAATGCCGCGTTCAACTACTATCGCACGCGCTTCGTCCTGTTTGCCCGCGGCTCGTAAATCCACTGCCTGCTTAAGCGCCGCATCAAGTTTGTTCGCTGTTTCATACGCGTCGCAATAGGGCACCATGAAGCCGACAAAACCTGCAAAGTAACCGATTCGATTTCGTTCCAGGGGCGATGCGGCTTCTGATGCCAATTTGCGAAAGCGCTCGGCGGTTGCACGCTGAACGGGCAGAACGGCTAACTCAGGTTCATTGTCTTTGTAATTGAAGGCTTCAGAGTAGTCGCCGGTAATTTCAACGCGATTGGCGAAGCCGTCTTTGTCAAAACTGCCAACAAATGTGGATGAAATAGCATGCTTGCTGTCGCAGTCGTCAAAAAGCGTGGCCAGCTTTTTCGCTCGTTTTCCGGAGGCCTGCGTTGCGCAGAAATTGCGATAGTGTTCGGTCGCAGTTAGATCGCTGTCCCATGCGGCACGAGAGAGATAGGTCGCAGTGGGGTCGATGATGCGCTGCCGCCAGTGAATTCCAAGCATGCCCTGGCAGCCAAAATCCTGCGCGCGTTTCATATCGGATTGGAAGCGGCTGGCGCGAAACTGCGGAAACCACATGGAGGGATCGTCTTCGATCCACGGAATCGGCCAACGCTCGCGCTTGCCCAGCCTGCCAAAGGCCTCATTCACCGGGTCCCAACCCAGGGTGTCGCTCAAGGCAGAGAAGATGATGTCTTCAGGCAGTCGCTGATGTAGTGAATCGAAATTGCGCGTCACTCCGCCCCATCCGGCCAGAACCAGACGTTTTTGCGGCGCGTGACGCCTGAGGAAATCGTGAGCCTGGGTAAAGGGAGTTATCGAGAGCGGTATATTTTTTTCGCGGCCCGCCCAGTTCGCGCCTTCGTCCTGCCACAGCCATACGTGATCCACCATGGGATAGCGTTCCAGCAGGTCAGCCAGCCGTCGCTCTAACAGGTCACGCGCAGTTCTTGACTCAATGAAACCGCCGGGATAAGAAAGAGCCTCGGGAGGCAGGGCGCGCACAATCTCCGCGGGATTCTTATATGGCTCAAAGCCTATTCCAGTGCTTATTCCGAGCTCTCCGGCAAAGTTAAATGCCGCGCGCATCATCGCTGTCGTGTTGCGCGCAATGTCCCATGTGTCTCTGCCCCGCGTAACATCGGCCCCGAAAGTTTCTGAATCAAAAAATTGCGCGGCTCCCATCTTGTAAGTCGAAGTTCTCTGCGGCAGATAGCCCCACGACTCCATGGTCGTATCTTCAAGTGCCGCGCGGTGACCGCTGCCGGCAAACTCAAAAGATAAGTACGATTCCGCCATAGGCCTGGGAATGTTTTCCGTGTATACATGCATGCCAAACATATTGAAGCGCATGCGCAACATGGCCGCGAAATAGGCCTTGAAATCTTCTTCGTTATAAATGCTGATGCAATTCAGAAAGTCGGGCCAGGGCAATAGACCGCGCACCGCAAAACGCGGCGAAGCCGTCCACGGCTGGCCTTGCTCCGGCAGATGCAAACCGGGAGCGCGATCGATGGGAGCCGATGCTCCATCGATGCCGAAGACCATGCCTTGCCGCTCAAGGAAATCGAAGACCGCGTATAGCAGCGCCTGTTCGCAGGGAGCGTGGATGGCGACGCCATCACTGCTGCGGGAGATTACGTATTCTTCTTTTCCTGTGAAGTGCGGATTATCCACGGCCAGCGTCAATACGATTCCGTCGGCAGAACTGTCTCCATTGGACTGCATTACTTCATTGGCGGGGTTCAGAAGGCGCAGCCCGCTCTCCAACTCGCGTGCCGCCAGCCGGGTCTTAAAGCTGTCCACAAAAAGCGAGCGAATCACGATTCGCTTGCCGTCGGTGAGTTGCGAAGATGCGTAGCCCGGCGCGAGCAAGCCGCTGGCTGTGACCAATGCACTGGCCTTGAGAAAGTCTCTGCGATCGAACATTGAGAGCCTCATGAACAATATCGGGTGAGAGAATTCCTGCCCTGAGTAAAATTGAAGTAGATATCCATCGCCGCAGCGGAGAAGATCTGGGTCAACACAAATCTTCCCCGCGCGTCGCTTCTCTCATTGCGCCGGCCTGAGGCTCAAAGAAGCTGCCTGCCGTTCTTACTCGGATCCCGGATGATCCACATATACCTGCTGCGGAGCATCGACCTGGATATCCGGCACCTTCACCTTGAGCTTCATGGTTTCGAGCGTGGGCTTGCGTTAAGCCGGCATTAAAGCCGATCTCATACTGATTCGCCAGACGCCGGGATAAATCCTCGAAATACGGCTGGAAGGTAACCGGATTGCCCATCCCCTGCCAGTAGCTTTTCCCGCCCGTCGCATCGGTAACTATAAGCCAGCAGGCTTTGGCTGGCATTGTTCTGGTAAAAGGAATAGTCGACCATCCCTGGTTTATCCAGTAGATTGAGTAGACGACCATTCCAGCCTTCGCCGAGTCTTTGATAGCGGACTGGACATAAGGATCTTCAGGATCGAATCGCATCTCGTAATAATCCACGCCGTCGGTGACCATCACCACTTCGCGCCGGGCCTCGCGATCCGCGAAGGCCAGTGCTGGGCAAGGTCAGAGAGGCAGAAGTAAGGGCTCGCGCTGGTGCCGAATGAGCCTACAGGCAAGATGAAGCGCACTTCAGCACCTGGGCGTGATCTGCGGTGAGCGGAGCTTCAAAAACAGCACGCCCATTCATCATATACGCGATAGCGGCTTTCGATATTAGGCGGCAGGCTATTGACGAAATGCGCGATGTCGTTGAGTTGAGTTCCCCAGGCTGGTGCGGGCCGAGCCATCGATCAGAATCACCAGTTCCACGCTGTTGTTTGGCCCATTCAACGGCGTCCAATTGGTGATGATAGATGGTTTCCCGTTCACCTTGATGTTACGTTCTGCTGGGAGACGCTTGCGGGCGTCCCGCCAGACTGCTTAGCTAAAATTGTGACCACGGCGCGACCCTGACCCATGGCGTCATCCCCTTGCGCGACACCGGCGCCGCAATCAGCAGTGCCCCGGCTACCATCAATAACGTCATTCCAGACTTATTCATGCTCATGAGAATCTCCCTTCCCAATGGCTCTTTTGAGGTTCTGCCGCTATGGAGTCTTTTGGGCTCAGTGCGGCCATAAACCACTACATAAGGCCGTAAACAACTACATAGGTTAGACGAGCGCTTCCGTTACTGGAGCACAACTACGATAACAGCGCCTTGAAATTCTGCACAAAGCGTTTATTTTCTTAAGGATATCAATGCCTTGGAATCGCGGCCATGCAATACCCCTCATAGATTCGACCATGGTCCCCATGCTCCTCCGCAATGAAGGAGAAACCTGATTAAAGGATACTCCCGATCACCGCGAGCCGGGTTTCAATGTTAGCAGATTCTTGCCGCTGCCCGCATTCCACAGCCGCGCCGTTCCGTCTTCGCCGCCGGTCAGCACGGTTCGGCCATCGGGAGAGAAGGCCACCGACTCTATGTTCCCTGTGTGCCCAACGAACTGCCGCACTTCTTTCCCGGTTGCCGCGTCCAGCAGGTATGCGACGCCTGGGTCGTGGCCTCCTGCCAGCAGGTAGCGTCCGTCGGGCGAGAAGACTGCCGTTTGGTAATGCCCTTTGATCACCCATAGTTCCTTGTCGCTGGCCGCATCCCATAATTGTGTCTCAAGGTTATTGACGACTGCCACTTGACTGCCATCGGGCGAAAAGGCGACGCAGCGGACCTGATATGGAATTTCACGGTCGTCATCCGGGTGGGCTACGAACTTCCGTATTTCATCGCCGGTCTTCGCGTCCCACAGACTGGCCGTTTCGTCATCGTAGCCGGAGATTATCAAACTGCCATCGGGCGAATAGGCAACAGAGTTTACCTTTGCACGGTGACCTACATACCGCAGCAGCTCCTTACCGCTGGCCGCGTCCCACAGCCGCGGCGTTGCGCCCAAGCCCCCCGTCAGCACCGCTTTCCCGTCGGGCGTAAAAACGACGGCATTTAGCGATGCTTCGTAGCTTTCAATTCGCCGCAGCTCTTTTCCGGTGACCGGATCCCATAACCGGATGGTCGAGTCGCTGCTTACCGTCAACACCTGGCGGCCATTGGGCGAGAAGGCAACGGCGTTCACTCCATCGGTATGCCGACGAAGAGCCGAAGCTCCTTTCCTGTTTTCGCGTCCCACAGACGAGCCACCTTGTCCTCGCTGCCGGCCAGCACCGTGCGACCGTCGGGAGAAAAGGCAACGGAATTCACCATGGGAGGGGTCAAGGACATGATCGACTTTTACCTAGGCTTTTCTGCGCGTCTGCCGTAAGAGCGCCAGGCCCGAGCAGCAGCAACGTGCACAACAGAATAATCTTTGTTGAATATCGCATTGCACTCCTTTCATGCGGAGATTAATTTCAGGAAAACAGCGCGTCCAAAAATTCAATGCGGTTCAAAATCGCTTCTATCCGCCCGCGCGCGATTGCCGATCTCGTGAATCTACAAGCTGTTTCATAACCGAACGCTGTTCGTTTTCGAACTTTCCCTCAGGCGCTAAAGCCCCGTTGATTTTGCGGGACTTGCGGCACGACTTAAGTCATGCCTTGACGCAAAACTTTGTTTTTCCGCAGCCTGTAAAGCCTTGCCCGTTAAAAAAAGGTTATGAAACAGCTTCTACGGAACAGCCGGCAGAACTGCGCCGCTCAGGATGCTCTTGAGCAGGCCCGGCGTGTAATGGCCGTCCTTGAATGCCGCGAGCGGCAAGACGCGCATGGGATCGCCGTCAACCACCCAATGCAGCACACTGTTGCCTTCAATTTTGTCGGCGTCGAAGCGGCCCTCGGGATCGATTACCGCCCAACTGCCGTCCTGGAATCCGTAAAGCCGGGCGAGTTCCTTGCCGGAGTCCACGTCCCATAGCTTCGTGGTGCCGTCCCCGCTGCCGATCAGCACCCGGCGGCCATCCGGAGAAAGGGTGCCAAACGGCTCAGTACCCAAGGCTTGCTCAAAGTGCCGGAGTTCCTTGCCGGTCTCCACATCCCACACCGAGCCGCCCATCAGCACGCGGCGGCCGTCGGCTGAGAACGACGGACGCGACGCCTTGCCGAAATGCTGGAGTTCCCTTCCCCACTTCACATCGCGCAACGTGGCTGACCTGTCCACATTCTCCGTGATCATCTTGCGCGAATCGGGAGAAAAACCAACGAACAGGTTCTCAAAAGTTTTCACCTTGATAACCCGCACCTGGTCTCCCGTATCCACATTCCACAACCGGGTCGACCCTTCCGAGTCCGACGTGAGCGCCCGGTGGCCATCGGGCGACAAGGCCAGATGCTCTACGCCATCCCGATAATCCCCCTCGGGATAAAGAAAGCGCGGACGCCATCCCGGATTCACCTTGAAGTGCTGAACTTCCTTTCCTGTCTGAACATCCCACAGCGAGAAGTCTGGCCCGCCATTTGCGGTCAGCAGCTTGCTTCCATCCGGAGAGAAGTCCGCTGCGGAGATTAATACGTCAGGCTTCAGATCCAAAGTCTCTGAATCTGCTTTCCCGTCTGCACATCCCATACCCCATTCACTCCCTGAATGCCCGCCAGCAAAACCCGGCGGCCGTCAGGAGAAAGGACCACGGGCCACGCGTACCTGCCTTCGCCAGTCGCGGGCGGCCCACCCTGTTTGCAGGCGCCAGGATGCTGCTGCTGCAATGCTTTGCCGCTCTCCGCATCCCACTGCCACGCCATTCCGGTTCTGCTCACGGACACAATTCCGCGCCCATCGGCAACAAAGGCCAGGGCGCCGACCTCATCGGCCAGCCCCACCAATCGCCGGAGTTCCTTGCCCGATTCCAGATCCCAAAGCCGCGCTGTTTTGTCGTCGGCCACGGTCAGCGCCTGGCGCCCATCCGGAGAAAAAGCCGCGCAATTCACCGCCATGTTGACTTGATTCACTCTGAAGCTTTCAATGAGCATGCGCACTTTGCCAGTCTCAACGTCCCACACCCGCGCTTTACGGTCATCGGTTGCGACCAGCACGCTGCGCCCATCCGGAGAAATGGCTATGGATTTTGCCGATCCCGATGTAATCCATTACCCCAGTCGACGCAAAGTGCTGAATCTCTTTCCCCGCTTCCAGGTCCCACAGCCGGACGACGCCGTTGATCGTGCCCCATGCCACTCTGCGCCCGTCGGCGGAAAACGCAGCGGCGCTCACCACTCCATCATTGGTCCCGAACCCCTGCAACAGCTTGCCGGTCTCAACATCCCACACGCCGGGGCCGTTGGCATTTCCTGAAAACAGTTTCTTCCCATCCGGAGACAGAACGGAATGCGCCGAGGTAGCACCCACCCCCGGCAGCAGGAATTGACGGAGTTCCTTGCCCGTCACCACATTCCACAGTTGGATCTTCGCCGCACCGGTGGGCAGCTTGTTTCCCTGCCCGTCGGATTCAACCCAGTTCGCCGTGGCTATCGTGCTCCCGTCCGCGGAATCAAGCCCGTAGAGCAGCCCCCCAGCCGGCGAGATGCGCCCCAGTTCCTTTCCGCTGGCCGCATCCCATAGCTGCACCGTGGTCTTTTCATCGAGACTGCTGACCGTCAGCACATTCCGATGATCCGTAGAAAAGGCCACATGCCTGATCCAGGCTTCTCCCTGGTAGGACTGGAGTTCCTCTCCGGTGGCCGCATCCCAGAGCCGCGCCTTGCCTTCCCAGCCGCCGGTCAGCACCGTGCGGCCGTCCGGAGACCAGGCGCAGGCAATCACCTGGCCTGAAGCCACCTGGGCCATCAGTCGTGGATGATCGCCGGTTTGCGCAACCGCAGCAAACACACCGTACCCTGACAATACGCAGAGCAACAAACACCTAACTGGAATCCGCATAGCGCACCCCGTCGGAATCAACATTGCCGGAAAACTTGCACACAAGTATACGGCGAATTGCAAAGGTCTCGATTTTTATATTTGAAAGGGACTTACTGAATTGTTGGCCGGCTGACTGGACGTTAAGACGACCTTCCAAACACGCCGGGGGCAGTTCAATTGATACGATCCTGACGGGACTCATATCAAATTGATGGACTACTACTCACGGAAAAGCACCGCTGCTCGCCCTTCACCGCCCAGAACCCGGACGAGTAAGTCGCGAGGCGCCGGACGGTGAAGGTTTATACGCAGATTTTTATTGATCGATTTATCTTGGCACCACCGGCAGCACCAGAACGCTGGGATGAACGCTGTCGTGGAGGATGGTGTTGGTGGCTTTTACGAAGGCCGAATCGGTGCTGGCGTCTTTGCCGGTATTCAGGTTGCGGTCGAAACGCGGGAAGTTGCTGCTGCTGACTTCAAGCCGGATGCTGTGGCCTTTTAAAAACACATTGCTGGTGGACCAGAGGTCGATTTTGTACTCGTAGACTTTTCCGGGGACGATGGGTTTGGGAGCGCCCGTGGTGGACTCGCGATAGCTGGCGCGCAGAATGCCCTCGGTGAGGTTTTGCGCAAAGCCGCTGGGCCAGACGTCGACTAGCTTGGCGGTGAAGTCGGTATTGACGGCAGAGGATTTTGCAAAGATATCGAGAGTAACGGGGCCAGTTACTTCAAGATCCCGGTCGAGCGGCGGGGTGGAGTAGACGAGAACATCGGGGCGGCTTTCCACCTGCAGCTGATCGCGCGGACCCGGCGCAAGGTGCGTGACATCGCAGCACAAGGGGCCGCCGACGGTGGGAACGGGATTGGCGGGATCGTAGACAAAACTGTCGGCTACTTCAGAGTGCGCGGCTGCGGTAGAGAGCGAGCCGTCGCCGGAGAGGCTGTTTGCCTTGCCTGCCGAGTGAAGGTAGTAACTTGTGGACACCGCGCGCTGCAAAGGCCAGGAATCTTCCAGCCTCCACTTGTTCTCGCCCATCACGAAGATCCTGACCGGCTTCTCGGTGGCATATCGATTCTGTATGCCCTTGAACAGGTAGTCGTACCAGTCCAACATGATCGAGTTTTCGTCGAACTCTTCGGCTGCCGGACCGAAATCCAACTCGCCAACCTTGCGCGGGCCACCGGCATGGCCGCCAATGATGACCTGAAGCCTTTGCCCGTTGCGCGCCGCCTCACTGCCGCCATGAGCTTTGATCCCCATGAAGTTGCGCAGCGAGCCGGACTGGAAGATGTCGTACCAGGCGGCCACGGTGAGCGCGGGGACCTGAATGTTGGCATAGTTCTCCTCGATGGACCACTGCTTCCAGTAGCTGTCGTAGGTGGGATGATCGAGCCAGTCGAGGAAGTAGGGCGCCAGTTTGCGGGTCAGGCCGGCGCCGTCGTCAACGGCCCACCGGTTGAAGACGGGGTACTTTTTCAAGGGGAGCGTGGTTGCTCCGATCAGGGCGTTTGTCTCCTGCTTGATCGTCCGGTTGAGCGTGTCCTGTGCGAGGCCGGAGGTCCAGGACTCGTCGAACCATTGCTCGAATGCGCCGCCCTGGTAGGTCCAGTTTTCGTGGTAGTTGCTGGCGGTGACGATGGGGCAGATTCCGGCCAGGTGGGGCGGATGGCCGATGGCGGCCAGCATCTGCGTAGCGCCAACATAGGAACCTCCGAACATGCCCACTTTGCCGTTGGAATGAGGAAGAGCGGCAGCCCATTCCACCGTATCGAAGCCGTCGTCGGTCTCGTGCTTGAAGGGGTACCACTCGCCCTCGGAGGTATAACGGCCGCGTACATCCTGCACGACGACCATATAGCCGCGCGCGGCAGCTTTGCGGGCAAGCTCGGCGTCCCCATCTTTGTTGTAGGGAGTACGCGTGAGCAGGACCGGGAAGGTTCCCTCACCGGCTGGGCGGTAGATGTCCGCGCGGAGGGATACGCCGTCGCGGGTCTTCATGGCGACGCCGCGTTCCACGACGATTTCAGAAGCTGCTTGGCCCAGGGCGGAGATCAAGGGCAGCATCGTGACGGCGAAAGCGAGCAGGCAGAGTATTTTTTTCAGCATGGCATTCCTTCTGGAGCAAAAGTCGAATCCATTTTATAGGCATCGTTGCGTTGCTGAACAGGATGCAAGGAAATCGGCACTTCAGCCTCCGAATCCACTAGCGAAACCAAAAAGCCCGTACAGACGGGGATTGAAGGTGCCGGAACCCGCTGGAGCGGTGTATCGTTACTGACGGGAAGAAAATTCAGAGCGCGAGGTGCTCAAGTGCATGTATTGAATCGCAGGGGATTTGTGAAAGCGGCTGGGGCGGCAACAACTGGAATGTTGCTGGGACCCAAAATGTTCGCGCTGGGCGTGGAACAGGCCGAGGTAGCCAAGCCTATATCGGCGAACGATCATATTCAGATTGCGCTGATTGGCGCGGGCGGCCAGGGCCAAGGAGATACAAAAACAGCTTTACGTGTTCCAGGGGTGAAACTGGTCGCGGTGGCGGATTGCTATAACGGACGGCTGGCGCACAGCAAGGAGCTGTGGGGAGACGACGTTTTTACCACGCGGGACTATAACGAGATACTTGCGCGTAAAGATATTGATGCCGTAATTATTGGCACACCGGACCACTGGCACAAGCAAGCCTCAATGGATGCCATGAAGGCCGGCAAGGACGTTTATTGCGAAAAGCCGATGATCCATCTGTATGCCGACGGGCCGGAGATCATAGAGACCGCGCGCGCAACCAAGCGAATAATCCAGATAGGAAGCCAGCGGGTGAGTTCGTCGATCTATGCCAAGGCCAAAGAACTGCTGGCTGCCGGCGCCATCGGTCAGTTGAATATGGTGACCGCGCGCTGGGATCGCAATTCGTCGATCGGCGCATGGAACTATACAGTTCCGCTGGACGCTTCGCCGGAGACCTGCGACTGGCCGCGCTTTGAAGGCACGGCGCCTAAGATTCCCTTCAATGCAGAGCACTTTTTCCAGTGGCGCAAGTGGAAGGCCTACGGCAGCGGCGTGGCCGGTGACCTGTTTGTGCATTTATTCAGCGGAACCAACTTCATTACCGGATCGCATGGACCCACGCGCGGCATGGCTACCGGAGGACTGCGCTACTGGAAAGACGGCCGGGATGTGCCCGATGTGATGCTGGGCCTGTTCGACTATCGGGAGGGCTTCAACCTGAGCCTGCACGTGAACTTCGTGGACGGAGGCGAGGAGAGCGAGGGACTGGTCTTCACCGGGTCGGAAGGGACGATGGATATTGGCGGGGGCGGCGTAATCGTTAGCAAGGCGCCACGAGAGAAGGAACCGGGCCTGTCGATCGAGACGTTTACCGTAGCGATGCAAAAACAGATTCGCAAAGACTACCGGGCAAAGTATCCGCTGGTGAACCCCGAGGGTGCGCCGCCGCTGGAATATGAGAAGTACGTCCCGCTGCCTGGCTACAGCGACAGCTACGACCACTTCAAGAATTTCTTTGAAGCGGTTCGGACGCGGAAGCCTGTGGTGGAAGATGCGGTCTTTGGATTCCGCGCGGCGGGTGCGGCGCTGCTGAGCAATCTCAGCATGGAGCGCGGTGCTGTCGTCGGCTGGGATCCGGATGCGATGAAGCTGCTGTAGAGGTGGCTTCGTGGAATCCCAGGTTTCAGAAACGAGCCCCTTCGACTTCGCTCACGGCAGGCTCTGGGGCAACTGTAATTTTGAAAAGGGCGCGGCTTTGGCTACGCCCTTATTATTCTTATGTGGCTCTGTGCGTTGCTTACATTCCGCCTTTGCCGAGCAGTATGCCAATGCCGTAGGTGACCGCGCCTTCTAGTGCGCCCACTACGGTCATCTCGAAGCCCGAAGACCACCAGGAACGGACGGTGATGAGGCTCTTGGCCGCGCCGACGGCGAAGTGCGCTGCAAGCGAGATAACGGCTGCGGCGATAACGGCGTCTGTGCCGCTCATAAAGAAAAAGGGAATGATAGGAATGGAAGCGCCGATGGCGGTGGAAAGCGCGCCGGAACTGGCTGAGACCAGGGGATTCGCCAGCGCTTCTTCAGAGGAGCCGAGGCGCTCGCTGGAAAGTGCGCGGAGCAACTGCTCGGGATCGCTGGCGATGTGGTTGACCATGTGCAGTGCGTCGGCCTCGGGCAGGCCTTTCACCTGGTAGTAGAGCGAGAGGAGTTCGCGCGCCTCGGGGCCGTTCATCTGGATAGCTTCGCGCTCACGGGCCACCTCGGCGTGGTAGATTTCACGCTCGCTTTTGGCGGCCAGATAAGCGCCGGAACCCATGGAGAGCGCAGAGGCGATCATGCCGGAGAGGCCGGCGAGAAGCACGTATTTGCTGTCGCCTGCGGTAGCTCCGCTGACGCCGCTGACAATGCCGAAGATGGCGCCCAGTCCGTCGTTGACGCCGTAGATGGCGTCACCGATCCATGCTCCAGCCTGCTTGCGTCCCTGGCTACGCTTGGCCAGCATTTCGTCCAGAACTGCTTTGGCTTCAATCTTGGGCGTACCGGTGGGGGTGGTATAGTGGCCACGTAGCAAGGATCCCAGTTCCTTGTAGTGATCTTTCTCGTCCTCGATGACGTGTTCGAGGATGACGATGGAATCCTCATCGCCGAGAGATTTGAGTTGCTCACCATAACCGGCGATGGCGCGGCTCTCCTCGATCTCCAAGCGGCGCAGGGCCATGCGGATGCCGCCGGCTCGATTGGCCAGAGTGTCTGCTTCGCCGTGCGGACTGCCGGTCCAAACGGGCGCAGGCTGGCCCAGTTCCTCGATGCGGCCGGACCACATGGCGGCGTGCTCCCACTCGGCACTGGCCAGATGACGCAGAACCTGGGCGCGCACCGGATCAGTGTCGCGCTCGGCCAGGGCCAGGTAAGTCAGGTGGCCCTCCATCTCAGCTTTCCAGTTGCCTTCCAATGCGGCTATAACTTTCTTCAGCTTGGCGTTGTTCAAAGCTTCCTTAGCCACTTGTCGTTCCTCGCTTCTAGATGAGAATAACGGAAAATGCCGCCGCTGAGGAAGCCGGGAATCTATCCGCGCTCCGGATTCGTATCACCCCTGCGTGCTTTGCCGTATAGTGTTGTGGGCGGCAAAAAGCGGGAATTCACTGCTCTTGGCGGTCGAAACAAACTTAATGAAGCGGAGAACAACCTTAAATGGCTGCACAAAATAAACAATCAGCGGCGCTGACGTCGCCGGGGTACCTGATTCCTTTCATCACAGTTACGGCACTGTTTTTCATCTTCGGATTCATCACCAACCTGAACATGGCGCTGGTGCCCCACCTGAGGTCGATCTTTAATCTGCACTACGGACCGGCCATGCTGGCCGAGTCGGCGTTTTTCCTCGCCTATTTCGTGTTCTCTGCGCCGTCCTCCAAGCTGATCGAGTCCATTGGATACAAGCGGACGATGGTGGTTTCGCTCTTTATCCAGGTGGCGGGCTGCCTTCTGTTTATTCCCGCAGCAAAGCTAGTGAGTTTCCCTCTGTTTCTTACCGCGGTTTTCGTCGTGGGAGCGGGCGTTACCGCTTTACAGACCTCGGCCAACCCCTATGTCTCCATCCTCGGACCCGAGCATAGCGCCCCCGTGCGCCTCACCCTGGCGCAAGCCTTTAATTCCATCGGCGGAACCATTGCGCCTCTGGTTGCCGGCGCGTATATCCTTACCGATCCTGACAAATTTTCCACCAAAGCTAGCATTGCCGACACGGTTCGGACCCCATATATATTGATTGCTGCAGGGCTGCTGCTCCTGGGCATTGCGGTGGCATTTTCACACCTGCCCGCGATCACCGAAACCCAATCCTTTCGCCCCGGCAAAGAGTGCGGCGATTCGTTGAGCCGCAGCATATGGAGCTTCAGGCACACAGTGCTGGGTGCGGTGGGTATCTTCCTCTATGTGGGCGTAGAAGTGGGATTGGCTTCGATCGCGGTCAATTACTTCAAGACCCAGGGAATGAGCTCTCTCAAGACTGCGTCATTTCTGGTCTCGCTCTACTGGTTTGGCGCGTTGGTGGGTCGCTTGCTTGGTTCATGGATACTGACCAGGGTCAAGTCGGGAAAGCTGCTGAGCATCTTCGGCTTTGCCGCAACTGCTATGTTGCTTGCTTCCATGTTCACCAGCGGACAGGTCGCCATTTGGACTCTGGTACTGTGCGGATTCTTCAATTCCATCATGTTCCCCAACATCTTTACGCTGGGCATTGCCAGACTGGGTCCGATGACCAGCAAGGGCTCGGGGTTGCTCATGACTGCAGTCGTTGGCGGAGCAGTGGTTCCCTACCTGTTGGGCGCACTGGCCGACAAGGTGGGCATTCAACACGCGTTCGTTATTCCAGTGGCCTGCTATCTCTACATCGCCTGGTATGGGCTGTGGGGATCCAAGCCAAAGCGGACTATTACAGCGTAGGCTGTTAGCTTCAAGAGCCCTTCGGCACAGGCTGAAGGGCCTTTGCGTTTCCCGGCTAGCGGTAAAGTTCGATATTTTGAAGAGCGTGGACTTTATTGAGGACCGCAATAGAAATGTCAGCACAAACGCGCCAGAGGCGCAGAGTTGGTTAGCCCCGCGCTTCAGCGTGGGGAAAATGGATTTCATAAACTCGTTGCGGAGTCCTGTAGGGACGATGCAAGGACGTTATTTATGTAGGAACCAATGTCTCCGAGAAAATCTTCCGTTATGCCAACCGCCTCCGGCGCTGCCTCTATATAAGATAAAAGAATAAGGATTTTCGAATTCCCCATGCCAACAACCACACATTCCCGTCTCGCTCTCAGCCACCTCGCCCCCGCTGCCGTGCAGTCGGAGATTCGCGCAATGACTCTCGCCTGCGACGCCATGGGTGGCATCAACCTCGCCCAGGGAGTATGCGATACTCCCGTTCCTCCGGCCGTTGAAGCAGAGGCTCTCGCCGCCATTCACGCAGGCCACAATATTTATACGCGCCTCGACGGCATTGCTCGCCTGCGCAACACAATCGCTGCCAAACAGCAGCGCGACTATGCACTCACCTACGATCCTGAGTCCGAAGTCCTGGTCTCCTCCGGCGCTACTGGCGGTTTCCACGCAGCTGCAATGGCTCTGCTCAACCCCGGCGACGAAGTTCTGCTCTTCGAGCCTTTCTACGGCTACCACGTCGCCACGCTCCGGTCTCTCCGCATGACTCCGGTTTTCGTACCTCTCGCAGAGCCAAGCTTCACTCTCGATTTCGACGCGTTGAAAGCTGCCATCACCCCGCGCACACGCGCTCTGGTCCTGAACACCCCCGCCAACCCCAGCGGCAAAGTCTTTACCCGCGCCGAACTCGAAGCCATCGGCGAAGTCGTCAAGGAGCACGACCTCTTCCTCATCACCGACGAAATCTACGAATACTTCGTCTATGACGGCACGCGCCACATAGCGCCCGCCACGCTCCCCGGCATGAAGCATCGAACCATCTTAATTTCAGGATTCTCAAAGACTTTTTCGGTCACCGGCTGGCGCGTCGGATACGTTCTCGCCGATCCGCGCTGGCTTCCCTCCATCGCCTACTTCCACGACCTGACCTACGTCTGTGCGACCTCCCCTTTCCAGCACGCCTGCGCCGCAGGTCTGGAGCAACTACCGCCTGGCTTTTATACCCGATTAGCCGCCGACTACCAATCCAAGCGCAGCCGCATGCTCGGCGCACTTGAAGCCGCCGGCCTCAAACCCACTGTCCCCGCCGGAGCCTACTACGTACTGGCTGACGCTAGCCGCATCCCCG
The DNA here is from genome assembly GCA_963724755.1 of uncultured Acidobacteriaceae bacterium. GTDB lineage: Bacteria > Acidobacteriota > Terriglobia > Terriglobales > Acidobacteriaceae > Telmatobacter. Next base: position 186,155 of record CAVRVZ010000005.1, on the reverse strand, counting down.
GCAAAACATCGCCAGAGAAGGCGCGCAATCTCCTGGCCGCAACTGGCGTAGCCGCCGTAGCCGGCTCCGCGTTCTTCCGTCCCGGACATGGTGACAATTTATTAAGATTTTGCTTCGCGAAAAAAGACCACGACCTGGACGAAGCATGCGCACGCCTGCGCAGGCTCCAAGCGTGCATTGAATGAGCGCGGTATCTCGTGCCCCACATTTGGCGCAATGGAACTACGCCGAATGTGGGGGATCTAGAAAGATGGCCTTTGGTTCGGGAAATACTAGCTTTGCTCTCACCTGCTCAGCTTCGCATTTTCACCAGGCTCAGCGCCGCAAGAATCACCGCATTGCTCGCTATCACCGGTCCCTGGCTGTTATCAAAGGCAGCGATGTTACCGCCCCGGAATCCTTTTGTGCCTTTCAGCCGGATCTCCTGAATCACTTTGCCTAACCGCGGATTGATCCACTCGTACGCGAAAAATGTCACGCGGTCCTTCATGCGATCTCCAACTGCTACCGCATCCGCGCCGTAGCATATATCCTCCGAGGAAACACGCTGGTCCCAGTTCCATTCGAGGATATTGACGCCGTAGCGGATGGGTATGGTGGTCACAAAACCATCCTCATAAACCACTTCGTACCACCCCAGAAGATCAGCCGTGTCCTGCTCATCCCACATCAGCCTGTAAGTTCTTCTGTTCAATGCCGGCTTTGCCGACGCGTGCAAAAAGATCAGGCTGGTGGGCGCTTCTCCCACGGAAATGCCGGTAACAGCATTGGGCAGATCAATGGCTTCCTGACCCTGCGTCCCGACGATAATCGCGTGCATACCGTTTGCGCGCCTCAGATCAAAAGGAATCCTGTTGTGCCAGACGATTTCAGCCGTCATCTTTTCCATGCTCACACCCAGCGTGGCAATGGTCTCCGCAGTATTGAATCTATGCGAAATATCCACAGGTACAATCGTGGTTTCTGTCTGGCTGGGAAGATCGATTCCGCTTAGCCGATTGCGAATCATGGGCAGCATCGGCTGAATCCGCGCCGATAACTCCTTGCCTTGAATCGCATGGCCGGTCCAGAGTATGTTGATACTGCCGAGAAAATCCGACATGAGATCTTTGCCCATACCGGTTTCGTCGATCGCTAACCATGCAGACGCCTCTCCGCCTAGCAGATTCGGAAGCTTCTTGCGAGTCTCATAGTTTTTGATCTCCGGCCTGAAATTGCCGTAGACCTGCTTGAACCCCATCTTTTCGAGAAGCTTTTCGCTGTCTTCTTCATTGCCCGTTTTTCCATTCCAGCTCCAACACCAGTTATAAATAAGGCAGTCTTTGGGAATCCACTTCTCCACCTGCTCCGGCGTCATGCCGCCGGGACGCTTATAGGTCCAGCCATCCGGCGTTGTCAATGTCTGCAGTCCGTAGCCTCTTGCCGTCTCCAGCATCATATCGGCCCAAAGATGAGTATTTACGCCCCTGGATGCAAGATGATGGTGAATCCTGTTCACGTCCCGCCCGAACAAATCGCCTATATCCTGATCCTGGCACTGCGGCGATGCCCCCACCGCTATGTACAGTTCATCGTGGCCGATGTGGACGCTCTTGGGCTTCAGTAAATCAATGATCTCGTCAAAGACTTCGTATACCAGTTCGTAAGACTTCGGGTTCGTCGGGCAATAGGTGTCAGGCCACTTGTCTTGCGGCATTGCTGCCAGATCTCTGTGCTCCTTCGACAGCAAATAGTAACTATGCGTAAAGGAAGGAACATCCGGTATAAGTTCGATGTGATGTCTCTTTATCCACCGGGCCAGATCGGCAACCTCCTCTTTCTCCAGAAAACCTCCATCCGCCTCGTCCTGGTGTGAAGCATTCTGCTCCATGCCGTGGAACGGCCCAGGAGGAAAGTTGCGGCAACTGTAGTTCGTATCTCTTGAGAACTCTACCCATCCGTAGTTCAGTTCAGGATGGCTATCAAGCCGCATACATGCGTTCATTTCCAATATGATCGTGTTGAATTTGTACAACGCCATAAAATCGCTCACAAGGCGCTTGAAATACTGTATATTGCCGCGTCCGGGGAGGAACATGTAGATTCCCCGAAACGGCTTGTCGGGCCAATCGCGGATCATCGCGCCGCGGAAACGCACTTCCTTCTCTTCCTTGACCGGCAACTGCCGCAGAGACTGCAAACCATAGAACGCGCCGCGATCGTCTTTGCCGGCTATCAGAACCATGTTCTTTTCGACACGAAGTATATAGCTCTCTGGCCCAAGATCTTCCACGCTGCTTATAAGTTTCTTTCCCGTGCAATAATGCCGAACCAATGGATTCTCCATCGAACCCATCAGGATGACTCGTTGGCCGGCGCTCAGATCCTTCACGCGTTCGATCTTCAGAAACAGTCCAAACCTGTCGCTCAATTCGTTCACCAGCATGCGCGCCAGGAGCATATCCTGCTCCGACGCCTCGGACGGCACCACAACCCGCACCTGGTTATCGAGAACGAAGTCGCTCCCCGAACTGGAAATCTCTTGCGGTTGCGGAAAGATCGCAGATTCGAGCGTCTGGCATGCCCCATCGCACGAAGCGCTGCTTTGGCCAGCCGCCTGCGTGAGTGCCGCTAAGGTTTCACCGTGTAAAAACGCATCCTGGCCGGCAACTGTTGTGCCCACTGCGACTCCCGTTACCGCATGCATGAATTCGCGGCGTGATAAACCCTTCATTTAAAATCTCCTATTTCTTTGGTATTGATTTGGTAGAATTGTACCACTTTCATCGGTATTGCGAAGCCGGCATGGAGTCAGCCTGCTCAGCTTCGCATTTTCACCAGGCTCAGCGCTGCAAGAATCACCGCATTGCTCGCGATCACCGGTCCCTGGGTGTTATCAAAGCCGTCGGGGCCGCCCCGGAATCCCTTTGTGCCTTTCAGCCGGATCTCCTGAATCACTTTACCTAACCGCGGATTGATCCACTCGTATGCGAAAAATGTGACGCGGTCTTTCGCGCGGTTCCCTACTGCTACAGCGTCCGCGCCGTAACATAAATCCGTTGCGGAGTCGCGCTGGCCCCAGTTCCATTCGAGGATATTGACGCCATAATGGATGGGGACAGTGACCACAAAGTTATCTTCATAAACCACTTCATACCACCCCAGCAGGGCCGCCGTATCCGGCTGATCCCAGATCATCCTATAGCTGCCTCTGTTTTTCGCCCGTCTTGCCGACGCGTGCAGAAAGATCAGGCTGGTGGGCGCTTCTCCCACGGGAATGCCGGTCACGGACATGGGCAGATCAATGGCTTCCTGACCCTGAGTCCCGACGATAATCGCGCGCATGCCTTTTGCGCGTCTCAGATTGAATGGGACGCCTTTGCACTGAACGATTTCAGCAGTCATTCCCTCCAGACTTACGCCCAGCGCTGGAACAGTGTCTCCGATATTAAATCTGCCTGCAATATCCACGGGGACGATCGTGGTTTCTGTCTGGCTGGGAAGATCGATTCCGCTTAGCCGACCGCGAATCGTGGGCAGCAACGACTGAATCCGCGCCGATAACTCCTTGCCTTGAATTACTTGCCCTGTCCAAAGGATGTTGCTGCAGCCGAGAAAATCCGACATGAGATCTTTGCCTATACCGATTTCGTTGGTGGCAAACCAGGCTGACGGCGCGCCGCCTAGCAGCGTTGCTCGCGTTTTCCGCGTCTCATAGTTTTTGATATCCGGCGCGAAATTGCCGTAGACCTGCTGATAGCCCATCTTATCCAGAATATCTTCGTTTTTTTCTGCCTTGGCCTCTTTATCCCCTCTACCGTGCCAAAACCAGTTATAGATAAGGCAGTCTTTGGGAATCAGCCTCTCCACCTGCTCAGGCGTCATGCCGCCGGGGGAGTTATAAACCCATCCATCCGGCGCTTTCCTCTTCTGCAGTCCGACACCTCGCACCGATTGCAGCAGCATATCGCCCCATAGATGCGTCTTGACGCCCCTGGATGCAAGATGATGGTGGATATTGTTCACATCCTGCCCAAACAACTCGCTGATATCCTGGTCTTCGCATTGGGAAGATACCGCGACGGCCAGAAAGAGTTCATCGTGGCCGATGTGGACACTCTTGGGTTTTATCAGATCAATAAACTCATCATAAACTTCGTATACCAACTCATAAGACTTTGGATTAGTGGGGCAATAAATATCCGGCCACTTATCCTGTGGAACCGCCGCCAGGTCTCTGTGTCCCATTAGCAGATCGTAACTATGCGTGAAGGAGGGAATTCCCGGTATAAATTCGATGTGATGTCTCTTTATCCACCGGGCAAGATCGGCAACCTCCTCTTTTTCGAGAAAGCCTCCATCGGTCGCATCCTGATGCGAGGAGTTTTGCTCCATGTCATGGAACGGACCAGGAGGATAATTGCGGCAGCTATAGTTCGTATCTCTGCAAAACTCCACCCATCCGTAGTTCAGTTCTGGATGGCTATCAAGCCGCATGCAGGTGTTCATTTCCAATATGAGCGTGTTGTACTTGTACATCGCCATGAAATCGCTCACAAAGCGTTTGAAATACACGATGTGATCGCGTCCGGGAAGGTACATGTAGATTCCCCGGAACGGCTTGTCGGGCCAATCGCGGATCTTCGCACCGCGGATACACACTTCCTTCTCTTCCTTGACCACCAACTGCCGCAGAGACTGCAAACCATAGAACGCGCCGCGATCGTCTTTGCCGGCAATCAGAACCATGTTCTTTTCGGCACGAAGAATATAGCTCTCCGGCCTAAGATCTTCCACGCTGCTTATAAGTTTCTTTCCCGTGCAATACTGCCGAACCAATGGATTCTCCATTGACCCCATCAGGATGACTCGTTTACCGGCGCTCAGATTCTTCGCGCGTTCGATCTTCAGAAACAGTCCAAACCTGTCGCTCAATTCATTCACCAGCATGCGGGCCAGGAGCATATCCTGCTCCGACGCCTCGGACGGCACCACAACCCGCACCTGGTTGTCGAGAACGAAGTCGCTCCCCGAAGCCGTAATTTCCTGTGGCTGCGGAAAGATCGCGGATTCGAGCGTCTGGCACGCCCCATCGCACGGAACGCTGCTTTGGCCAGCCACCGGCATGAGCGCCGCTAAGGTTTCACCATGAAGAAACGCATCCTGGCCAGCAACTGTAGTGCCCACTGCGACTCCCGTTACTGCATGCATGAATTCGCGGCGTGATAAACCCTTCATTTTAATAAACTCCCTTTTCTTTGATTTTGACTCGCTCGAATTGTACCGAGCCGGCTCTCCGTTGTCCATCGGAATGATCCGCTCAATCCCGCCCCGTTGCCGTCAAAGTTTCATCCTATGGCACTTCTGTTTTCAGCCTCTCTTCTCCTCATTCACTGCTAAAATTAAAGCAATATGCCCGCAGCCGCGCTTTCGCCTGAGGTCCTGGCCAAGTACGAGCCCGTCATTGGACTCGAGGTCCACGTGCAACTGCTCACCGCAACCAAGGCCTTCTGCGGTTGCCGGAATCATTTCGGTTCGGAACCCAACACCAACGTCTGCCCGGTTTGCCTGGGACTGCCCGGCTCTTTGCCGGTGCTCAATTCGAAGGCCGTCGAGTTTGCCACGCTGGCTTCGCTGGCCATCAACTGCCAGGTGCGCGAGCGCTCCATCTTCGCCCGCAAGAACTATTTCTATCCCGACCTGCCCAAGGGCTACCAGATCTCGCAGTTCGACAAGCCAATCGCCGAGCATGGATTCATTGAGGTTCCTACGGCGGACGGGACCACGAAGCGCATCGGCATCACTCGCCTGCACCTGGAAGAGGATGCGGGCAAAAGCCTCCACGATGGATTTTCCGACTCCGCCACGCGCACTTATATCGACCTGAACCGCTGCGGCACGCCGCTGGCTGAGATCGTCAGCGAGCCCGATATCCGCACTCCCGACGAGGCCTTCGAGTACCTGACCCGCCTCAAGGAAATCCTGCTTTACTACCGGCGTCTCCGACTGCAACATGGAGGAGGGTTCGCTGCGCTGTGATGCGAATGTAAGTGTCCGCCTTAAAGGCGCGGAGCAAATTCGGCACAAAGGCTGAAGTGAAAAACGTGAACAGCTTTCGCTTTGTCCGCGCCGCGCTGGAGTACGAGATCGAGCGCCAGATTGAAGTGATCGAATCCGGCGGGCGCGTGATCCAGGAGAGCCGGTTGTGGAACGCGGATGAGGGACGCACCTATTCCATGCGGTCGAAGGAGCAGGCCCACGACTACCGCTACTTCCCTGAGCCGGACCTGCCGCCGCTGATTGTGAGCGCGGAGTTTCTGGCCGAGACGAGAAAAAAACTCCCCGAGCTGCCCGAAGCCCGCCGCGCCCGCATGATTGCCGAATACGAGCTGAGCCCGCGGGACGCCGCCACGCTGACCGCATCCCGCGAATTTGCCGACCGCTTTGAGGCCGCTGCGCGCACCGCCCGCAACCCGCGTCGCGTGGCCAACGTGCTGCTGAGCGAGGTAGGCGGCCGTCTGAAGGCGCTCGGCCTGGAGCAGGAGCAGTCCCCGGTTTCGATGGCCGGCATTGTGCAGGCTGCCGATCTGCTGGATGAGGGCAAGATCAGCTCCAAGCAGCTCAAGCAATTATTCGACGTGTGTTTTGAGAAAGGCGAAGACTTCGCCGCCGTCTACGACCGCGAAAAGCCCGAGCAGATTACGCGACGCCTCGGCGCTGGAGGGGTTGATCGACCAGATCATCGCCGCCAACCCCAAACAGGTGGAGCAGTACCGCGCCGGCAAGACGACCCTGGCTGGATTCTTTGTGGGCCAGGTGATGAAGGCCACCAAAGGCCAGGCCAACCCCGCGCTGCTCAACGATCTGGTAACGAAAAAGCTGGAGGGATAAGCGCGGGCCTACTTCAGCTTCAGCTCACTCACATATTCCTTGCGCGTATCCCACGTGCTGATGGTCTTGGTGACGCTTTTCTTGCCGTCCTTTTCCGCCCACAGTTCGTGATCTTCCGCCATATAGACCTGCGTGAAGCGGAAATGGCCTTCGGCGTCAGTGGTATAGCTGCGGATGCGACTTGCTCTTCAAGTCCTTGAGGAAGACCGTAGCGCCAACGACCGGAGCGGAGGCCGCGTTCACCACGGTTCCACTAACGATTCGCTGGCCAAAATTCTGCGCATGCGCCATGGCCGGCCCCAGACCGAATCCGATATGACCGGCCCGCGGCCCCATGGAAAAAATCCCCGCCGCCAGGGCCGCACATACCACCCCGGACGCAAATCTAGTGGAACGAATCCTCACTCTTCTTCCTCTTCCTCTTCTAAAAGATCGTCATCTTCTTCTAGCAGATCGCCGTCCACCCGCGCCAACTCCAGCGGTTCAACGCCGACTACCTCGTACTCCATTCCGCACTCGTCACAGGCAACAATGTCGCCTTCTTCCACTTCGTCCATTTCGATGTCTAATACATTCTCGCATTCAGGGCAGCTGGGCATGGCAGCCTCCTCTCTTTCCAGGGCATATTTCATTGCAGGATGACAGTCCTCCTATACAACACCGTTATCTTTAGGGAGAACCCGCCCTCAGGTCAAGAGGCACAAACCGCAAAATCAAGTGTAAATGTTTCTCCGCGATGGTTACTTTGGGAATTCCCGTTCGAAATCTTTCCAGTGATGGTCCAATGCGGAACCGCGTCGAAATGCTCTTATAGACGGCCAATGACACCACCCCGCTCCACCGTTTAACCTGTTGACTACGATGCCCAGAATCGGCTCCAGCCCGTTTGCCTTCCCCGCCTTCAGCGGCGCCACCCGCCGACTGGTTCTCTGGAACGTATTCGCATATTTTGCACTGCTTCTGTTGCAGATGGCGTCTTCGGCCAATGCAGGATTGCTTGCCGGCGAACTCTCCTTTATTCCCTCCGCCTTCCTGCACGGGTGCCCTCTGGCAGCCCTTTACCTACAGCCTGATTCACTTTGGCATCCTCGGAACGCTCTTCGAGCTGCTCTCGCTGTGGTTCCTGGCTGGATTTCTTGAGAGCGCGCACAGCACAGGCTGGATCACCGGGCTCTATGCAGTTTCAGTTCTCGGCACCGCCGCCGCCGCTACCGCCCTCTACGTCATTGGCGGCACGCTCAGGCTTGCGCTCGGCCAGGTTCCGCTCTATGGCTGCTTCGGCGGCATCTTCGGCCTGCTGGTGGCCATCGGCGTCCTCTACGGCGACGTGCAGTTTATGCTTTTTCCCCTGCCCATCGGCATCAAGGCACGCTACCTGGCCGCCATCTACGCGCTGGTCACCATCGCCATGCTCTTCGGCCAGCAGCGCTTGTACGCCTTTTCCCAGTTGGGCGGAGCGCTGGCCGGACTGTTTTTTATTCGCCTGGCTCCGAGACGCGGATCTCCTTCGCCTTCAGCGAGCAATGGTATGGGCTGCGCAATCGCTACTACCGCTGGAAGCGCCGCCGCGCCGCCCGCAAATTCGAGGTCTATATGCGCTCCCAGGGCCGCACCGTACGCTTTGACGGCCAGGGCCGCCAACTCGACGACGACCCCGACGACAAGAAGCGCTGGAACTAGAACTGGTTCATTTTGGGTAATGGGTACAGGTTAAGGATACGGGCTTTAGCCCTTAGGATTCCGCGTAAGTCGATTTATACACAGTTCTAGGCTGATTTCTAACGGATTTCGCTCTTCGGGTCGGCAGGTTAAAATCTCTCTGGAATGCAAAAAAAAATTGCCTTTCTCTTTCCGGGGCAGGGTTCGCAGGCCGTTGGCATGGGCCGCGAACTTGCAGCTCACTTCCCCATTGCCGCCCAAACCTTTGCCGAGGCCGACGAGGCTCTGGGCTTCCCGCTCTCCAAATTGATCTTCGAAGGGCCCGAAGAAGACCTCAAGCTCACCGAGAACACGCAGCCGGCCATTCTCACCGTCAGCGTAGCGGCCTGGCGCGTGCTCGCCCAGCACGGCGTGGAGCCGGCGCTGGCCGCCGGGCACTCTCTGGGCGAGTGGAGCGCCCATGTGGCCGCCGGAACGCTAGCCTTTGCCGATGCCGTGCGCGCCGTGAAAGCTCGCGGGCGGGCGATGCAACTGGCCGTTCCGGCTGGGCAGGGCGCAATGGCCGCCGTACTTTCGTTTGACGCCGCCCAGGTGGCGGAAGCCTGCCGGGAAGCAGCTGCCGAGACCGGCCTGACCGTCGCCGCCGCGAATCTGAACTCGCCCGGCCAGACGGTGATCTCCGGCGCGCTGGCGGCCGTGGAAAGAGGCCGCTGCGCTGGCCAAAGCCAAAGGCGCGCGCCGGGCCGTCATGCTTCCGGTGAGCGCGCCCTTCCATTGCGCCCTGATGCAGCCGGCGCAGGAAGAAGTTGCGCGTGTGCTCGGCGCCCTCGACGCTGGCCGACCCCCGCATCCCCGTAGCCGCCAACGTTACCGGCGGGCTGGTCACGACCGCCGCTGAGGCGCAGGACGCGCTGATTCGCCAGGTAACCGGCACGGTGCGCTGGGTGGACTGCATTCAGTCGCTGATTGGCGCGGGCGCGGAGGTATTTATCGAGGTTGGTCCGGGCAAAGTGCTTTGCGGACTGCTGCGCCAGATCGACCCGGCGCAAAAGTCCCTGAATGTGGAAGATGCCGCCAGCCTGGAGGCTACGCTGGCGGCGCTGGCTGGATAATCCTGGCATCCGTCCCTAAGGGTCCGTAACGAACTTGTGGAATCTATTTCCACACGCTGAAGCGTGGGGCTAATAACTCGCGCCTCGGCGCGTTTTGCCGTCTTGCTGACTCGCTGTCTTACTGCCTCTACGGCCCCAGATACAGCTCCACCCCCGGCGGCGAAAAGTTCAGCGTGTGGGTCTTTGGATCGTAGTCCAGGTTGAGCGCCTTGCTCTTGCGCCCGTTGATGAGCACTGCCACCATCAACACGTTGCCATACATGCGCTCCGCCGCAATCTTGTGGCTATGAATGGCGCCGTATTCGTTGTCTGAGCTGGTGGGACTCCAATCCTGCTGGAAGCGCTCAAAGGGATAGGCGCCGTTCTGCGCCGGATGCTGCTGCCAGTTTTTGTCGTGGATCCAGATGCCGTAGGCCTTGGGCAGATCGTTCTGTTCGACAGCCGTAAGGAAGCCGTTCACAGCCGAGCGGCCAAAGAGATGGTTGTTCCAGTTCCACGGCCAGTCCGCGGGCATGCCGGCCACCAGCCACCAGCCCACGATCAGCGCCAGCAACAGTCCACCGGCGCTATAAAGAATCACATGGCGGCGGCGTTCGCGAGCTTCGTCAAATACAGGAGCATCGAGCAAGGTCATGGTGACTAGTTCCTCGAATACAGGATACGGTAAAAAGGGGACCAGGGATTAAGGGACCGGGGAAGAAATAATCGGGCATTTTCATGCTGAATAAAGCCACTGTGCCCCATTCATGCGACTTTTTTCTGTTGCATGGGTGGCGAGAGCATGAATTTCTATCTGTATCGCTTTCCCACCCTATTCTCAAATTACGCGAATAGATAGGGCACAATCTGTTTTCCCTCAGTTTCTAGTCCCTGTTTTTCTACTCTTCCCTGCTATAAACCGTCCGGCTCTTCTCCGCCTGCCGTTCCAGTGCCAGTTCGATCAACCTTGTGATCAGCTCTGTGTACTTGACCCCCGTGGCCTCCCATAGCTTTGGATACATGCTGATGCGGGTGAAGCCGGGCATGGTGTTCACCTCGTTCAGGAAGATGCGTCGCTTGCCGTCCGGCTCCATCAGGAAATCCACCCGCGCCAGGCCGGAAAGGTCGCAGGCGCGAAAGGCTGCCACGGCCATCTCGCGGACCTGCTTGGTCTGCGCCCTGGTCAGCTTCGCCGGAATCACCGGCACCGAACCTTCGGAAAGATATTTGGCCTCGTAGTCGTAAAACTCCTTGCCGGGAATGATCTCGCCCACCACGCTTGCCTGGGGCGAATCGTTGCCCAGCACTGCAACCTCCAGCTCGCGGGCTTTGTGCCTGCTTTTGCCGCCCACCCCTTGCTCCACCACCAGCTTGCGGTCGTACCTGGCGGCAAGGTCGAGCGCCGGCCCGAGTTCCTTGCGGTCATGCGCCTTGCTGATGCCCACTGATGAGCCCAGATTTGCCGGCTTCACAAAAACCGGGTACTTGAGCGCTGCCTCCACCTGGGCAATGGCCTTGCGCGGGGATTTTTCCCAATCGGCGCGGAGCAGCGTAACGTGCCTGACGATGGGCAAACGTGGCGTTGGCAAAGAGCCGCTTCATTACGTCTTTATCCATGCCCGCCGCCGAACCCAGCACGCCGGAACCCACGTAGGCGATGCCCGCCAGTTCAAACAGCCCCTGGATGGTCCCATCCTCGCCAAAGGTCCCGTGCAGCACGGGAAATACCACGTCCAGGGACTGCCCGCCCAGCGCCGCGTGACTATCGATGGCCGACTGCGCCGCGCTTTGCCTGGCAGGTTCCGGGGCCAGTAGAGCCGGGGTGCCCTCCGCCAGCACCTGCGCTCCGGGCGTAGACGCCGGATCGCCGGCACGCAGTTCTTTAGGCCCTGCTCCGGGTACCGCACCCTCCAGCAATCCGTGAGCGGCCGCGGAGACCAGCCAATGGCCGGATTTGTTGATGCCGATGGGCACCACATCGAACTTACTGCGATCGATCGCCTCTAAAATCGAAGCAGCCGACAGCAGCGAAACCTCATGCTCGCCGCTCCGCCCGCCAAACACAATCCCAACACGAAGTTTTTTTGTCATCTGGTAATTTGATCACCGTAACGAATACGCATACGCAAAATGCTATACAGATTCAGTGTAGAACCCCCGTACAAGTTCTTGTTCCCAAAATATTCATTCAGCGGGAAACAAATGAGCGAAAAATAGGAACATACAAATATGCGGTACCTTCATGACACGCAATGCTCGCGGCGAATACTCACCTGGGGATTACATATTCCCGGAACGCTGCCAATAAACGTTCCGTTGCTGACCGTCCAGCGGCACTCTTGATCCGGCTTTGCGAGCCACGGATATAGAAAGGTTCAGGTTTTCCTCTGTTTTCACTTCAGTCTGACTTAGGCGCGTCCCGTTAGTCCGATGAGCGTAATATGATTGTTAACGGATTTCCAAACACTTCGGGTCGCTGACGCCCAGCAATTCTTTTCTCACTATTCATGGATTGGCCGTAAGCTGCCGATTGGAAATCTCAGGGCTCTGGCAAAGCATCGCCGGTTTGGGCAGGATTTCCCTCATGAAGAGGCTGATTCCAGCCATTGCGATTCTTCTCGGATGGGCTGCGGCTGCCTGGGCAGGAACGCCCGGTACTCTCACATCCCTGCGCGCCATTCGCTCCCTCACCAATGAGCAGGCCAACCGGTCGCTGCCGGTCGCCTTTGAAGCCACGGTTACCTACTTCAGCGGGTACTCTCATTTTCTGGTCGTCCAGGACGGCAATATGGCCGTCTTTGTCAGGGCAAATACAGATGCCAGCCTGGTTCCCGGCGATCGCATCCTGGTGCGTGGAAGCACACTAGAGAAACTTCAGCTCCGGAGTGCAGTCCAGCGACATCACCCTGCTCTACCACGGCGCCGTCCCCAAACCCATGCCTGTCACCTACAACGAGATGATTCGCGCGCGGCATGAATACGAAAACCAGCTTGTTACTCTCCACGCCGTCGTACGATCCGCTGATCTGGCGCTGAGCCTGAAAGCCCCGGTACTCAGCGCCCGCATGATCATGCTCATGGATGGAGGCGACATCGAGGTCCATGTGGACTCGAGCGACGAGAATGCGCTCAAGGGCCTGCTGGACGCCGAAGTAGAAGTTACTGGGACTGTAGAGCCAAAATTCGATGGCAAATATCAGTTGACTGGACTCGGCCTCAATGTTTCCTCGCTTGCGAATATAAAAATCCTCCATCGCGCCAAAACCAGTCCTTGGTCCCTCCCGGTCACGCCCATGAATGAGATTCTCAGCGGCTACCACGTCCAGAATCTCTCGCAAAGAATGCGGGTTCACGGAGTCATCACCTACTATCAACCCGGTTCGGCCGTGGTGCTCGAAAACGGCAACAAAAGCCTGTGGATCGCAACTCGGACCAGCGCGCCCTTGCACATTGGCGACCAGGCTGACGCCACCGGCTTTCCTTCACTCAGCAATGGCTTTTTGACCCTCACCGAAGGAGAAATTCGAGATAACCGGATACCGGCTCCGATCGCGCCTCTGCCGGTGACCTGGCAGCAACTCGTTTATAGCCGCCATTTCTTCGATCTGGTCTCCATCCAGGGGCAGGTGGTAATGGAGATTCGAGAAAGAGCGCAGGATGAGTATGTTCTCTCTTCGCAAGGCCAGATGTTTTCCGCCATCTACCGCCATCCGGAAGTTGGAGGCGTGTTGCTGCCGCCCATGAAGCAGATACCGGTCGGCTCCAGGGTCAATGTTTCCGGCATCTGTTTTTTATCCTTGAGAATTACAAGCCTACCGACCACCAAGCGCCGTTCAATATTCTGCTGCGCTCTCCCGAAGACATTACGGTCGTAGCCGGCCCCTACCTGGCTCAACGTATACAACCTTCTTATCCTGGTCGGCTTGCTGCTCGCGGTGGTATTCGCCGTGGGCGCCAGAGGCTGGTATATCGAGCGCAAGGTGCGCAGCAAAACGGCCGAGCTTGGCCTACATTGAGAGGCGGCGCAGCCGCATCCTCGAAGACATCAACGGCTCTCTGCCACTGGCGGAGATCATCGAGCATATCACTGAACTGGTCTCCTTCAAGCTGCATGGCGCTCCCTGCTGGTGCCAGATCGCCGATGGAGCGCTGCTGGGAAATTGCCCGCCGAAACTCACCGACCTGCGCATCGTCCGCCAGGAGATTCCTTCCCGCTCCGGTCCTCCGCTTGGCGAACTCTTTGCCGCCTTTGACCCGCTCACCAAGCCCTCCGGCCTGGAAACTGAAACCCTCTCCATGGCGGCCGGCCTGGCCACACTGGCCATCGAAACCCGGCGGCTTTACTCCGATCTGCTCCACCGCTCGGAGTTTGACCTGCTCACCGACATTCACAACCGCTTCTCCCTCGACAAGCATATGGACGCCCTGATCGATGAGGCGCGCCAGAAGGCCGGCATCTTCGGGCTGATCTACATCGACCTCGATGAGTTCAAGCAGGTGAACGACCTCTATGGCCACCAGCGTCGGCGATCTTTATCTGCAGGAAGTGGCGATGCGCATGAAGCGTCAGCTTCGCTCCCACGATCTGCTGGCCCGGCTGGGCGGCGATGAGTTTGCAGTGCTGGTCCCCACGGCGCGCAGCCGCGCCGATGTCGAGGAGATCGCCGTGCGCCTGGAACGTTGCTTCGACGAGCCCTTTGCCGTGGAGGGTTATGTGATACATGGCTCGGCCAGCGTCGGCATTCGCCCTCTACCCCGAGGACGGCGCCACCAAGGACAGCCTGCTAAGCGCCGCCGACGCCGCCATGTATGCGGCCAAAAATGCCAAGAAGCAAATCGGAACCATACCGGCCTAGCAAGAACAACTCCAGTTCCACCCTTTAAAGCTCAGCTCAATATGAAACGAGGCCCGGCTTGCGCCGGGCCTCGTGAGTAGTTGTAAATCATGTTGCTCTGGAAAGCCTGTCAGAGTTGCTGAAGGCTCCTTACTCGGCCGCCATCTCCTCGGCTTCGCCTTCCTGGCGCATCAGTTCCAGTTCGCGCTCGGCCGCTTCGATCTCCGCATTGACCTCCTGCTGCACGCGGACCGCCGCTTCTTCCAGTTCCGGCGAGAGCTGGACGTTGCGGTAGTACTCCAGGCCCGTGCCGGCGGGAATCAGCCGTCCCACGATTACGTTCTCCTTCAGGCCGCGCAGGTTATCGATAGCCCCGTTGATGCTGGCTTCGGTCAGTACGCGCGTCGTCTCCTGGAAGCTGGCAGCGGAGATAAAGCTGTCAGTGGAGAGCGATGCCTTGGTGATGCCCAGCAGCAGCGGACGCCCGATTGCCGGACGGCCTCCATTGGCAAGCACGCGCTCGTTCTCCTCGCGGAAGCGGAACCGGTCCACCTGCTGCTCGAGCAGGAAGTTGGTATCGCCCACTTCGTCGATGCGGACCCAGCGCAGCATCTGCCGGACAATAACTTCGATGTGCTTGTCGCTGATGGCCACGCCCTGCAGACGGTAGACTTCCTGGATCTCGTTCACCAGGTAAGCCTGCAGCTCCTTTTCGCCCAGCACGGCGAGAATGTCGTGCGGGTTCAGGGGGCCGTCCATCAGCGGGTCGCCTGCGCGCAGACGTTCGCCTTCCTGCACGTTGACGTGGATTCCGCGCGGCACCGAGTATTCCTTCTCGTCGCCGTTGTCCGCGGTCACGTAAATCTTGCGCTGACCCTTGCTGACTTCGCCGAAGCGGACCACGCCGTCGATTTCGCTGATGATGGCCGTCTCACGCGGCTTGCGCGCTTCGAACAGTTCCACCACGCGCGGCAGACCGCCGGTGATGTCCTTGGTGCGCGTGCTCTCCTTGGGAATCTTTGCCAGCACGTCGCCCGGTCCCACCTCTTCGCCGTCCTGAATCATCAGGTGAGCGCCGCGAGGCAGCAGGTAGCGCTTGTGCGCCTTCGCGTTCTTCACCACAAAGGCAGGCTGCCGCTTCTCATCGGGAGAATCGGCTACCACCCAGCGCGAGAGGCCGGTCACTTCGTCCACTTCTTCGTTGAGCGTGATGCCTTCCTGCAGATCCTTGAACTGCACCGTGCCGCCGATCTCAGTGAGGATGGCGTAGGTGTAAGGATCCCACTCGGCCAGCAACTGGCCCAGCTTCACGTGCTCGCCGTCCTTGACCTTGAGGCGCGCGCCGTAGACCACCTGGTAGCGCTCCTTCTCGCGGCCTCGGTCATCCACCATGGCGATCGAACCAGAGCGGTTCATGGCCACCAGTGTGCCGTCCTTGCTCTCCACCGTGGTTCAGGTTGATGAAGCGCACAAAGCCGTTGTTCTTGGCGTCGAGGCGCGACTTGTCGGATACGCGGCTGGCCGTGCCGCCGACGTGGAAGGTACGCATGGTCAACTGCGTGCCCGGCTCGCCGATGGATTGCGCGGCGATAACTCCGCAGGTCTCGCCCAGCTCAACCATGCGGCCGGAGCCGAGGTTGCGCCCGTAGCAGAGAGCGCAGACGCCGCGGCGCGACTCGCAGGTAAGCACCGAGCGAATCTTCACCTTCTCCTTGCCCGCGGCCTGAATCGCCGAAGCAATATCCTCGTCGATGCCCTGGTTCAGATCCACCACCACGTTGCCGTCGTAGTCCTTGATCCTCTCCAGTGAAACGCGGCCGATGATGCGGTCGCGCAACTCCTCGATGATCTCGCCGGACTCGACGATCGAGCCGACGTAGATGCCTTCCATCGTGCCGCAGTCGTACTCGGTCACGATCACGTCCTGGGCAACGTCAACCAGGCGGCGGGTCAGGTAGCCGGAATCGGCCGTCTTCAGCGCCGTATCGGCCAGGCCCTTGCGCGCGCCGTGCGTGGAGATGAAGTACTCGAGCACCGTGAGCCCCTCGCGGAAGTTGGCCGTGATGGGCGTTTCAATGACTTCGCCCGAAGGCTTGGCCATCAGTCCGCGCATGCCGCTCAACTGGCGAATCTGCTGCTTCGATCCGCGGGCGCCGGAGTCGGCCATGATGTAAATCGGATTCATGGCCCCTTCGTCGTCCGCCTTCTTCATGTTGCCGAACATCTCGTCGGCCACCTGGTCGGTCACCGCCGACCACATCTGGATGACCTTGTTCGACCGCTCGCCGTTGGTGATGGCGCCGTCCATATACTGCTTCTGGACCTCGACCACCTTCAGATCGGCGTCGCGCACCACCGTGTACTTGCTGTCCGGAATCACCATGTCGTCCAGGCCCACGGAAAGACCCGAGCGCGTGGCGTACTGGAAGCCCAGTTCCTTGATGCGGTCCAGCATGCCGACCGTCACCTCGAGACCGAGGTTCTGGTTGCAGTAGTTCACCAACTGGCCGATGCCCTTCTTCTTCAGCAGGCCATTGACGAACGGCATTCCCGCGCGGCAGCGCGTCGTTCAGAATCACGCGGCCCACCGTGGTGGAGATGTACTGCTTGTTGAAGTCCACCGGCTCGATGTGGGTCAAATCCTGGTCGTCATAAGCAGTGGTCATGTCCAGCACCTTGCCGGTGTAACGCAGCCGGATGGGCGAAAGCGTCTCCACTTCCTTGGCTTCGAGCGCCATCAGGATCTCTTCGGTGTTGGCGAAGACGCGGCCCTCGCCCTTGGCGCTCTTCTTGGCCTTGGTCAGGTAGTAGAGGCCAAGCACCATATCCTGCGAGGGAACGGTGATGGGCTGGCCGGATGCCGGCGAAAGAATATTGTGCGAGGCCAGCATCAGGACGCTGGCTTCAATCTGCGCTTCAGGCGACAGCGGAATGTGAACCGCCATCTGGTCGCCGTCGAAATCGGCGTTGAAGGCCGTGCAGACCAGCGGGTGAATCTTGATGGCCTTGCCCTCAACGAGCACCGGCTCAAAGGCCTGAATGCCCAGGCGGTGAAGCGTGGGAGCGCGGTTGAGCAGCACCGGGTGATCCTTGATGACCTCTTCAAGAATGTCCCAGACCACCGGGTCCTGCATCTCCACCATTTCTTTGGCCTGCTTGATGGTGGTGCAGTGGCCGGTCTGTTCCAGGCGATGATAGATGAACGGCTTGAAGAGTTCGAGCGCCATCTTCTTGGGCAGCCCGCACTGGTGCAATTTCAACTCAGGACCAACCACGATCACCGAACGGCCCGAGTAGTCGACGCGCTTGCCCAGCAGATTCTGGCGGAAGCGGCCCTGCTTGCCCTTGAGCGTATCGGAGAGCGACTTCAGCGGACGATTGTTGGCGCCGCGCAGAACCCTGCCGCGACGGCCGTTATCGAAGAGCGCATCCACGGCTTCCTGAAGCATGCGCTTTTCGTTGCGCACAATCACTTCAGGCGCGTGCAGGTCCATCAGCTTCTTCAACCGGTTGTTGCGGTTGATGACGCGGCGGTAAAGATCATTCAAATCGGAAGTGGCAAAGCGTCCGCCATCCAGCGGCACCAGGGGGCGCAGCTCCGGAGGAATCACGGGCAGCACGTCCAGAATCATCCACTGCGGCTTGTTATCGCTCTTGCGGAATGCCTCGACGACCTTCAGCCGCTTGGCATACTTGAGCTTCTTCTGCGCAGAAGTTTCCGTCTTCATTCTCTCGCGCAGCTCAATGCCCAGCTCGTCAATCTGACGCGCTTGAGCAGCTCCTTGATGGCTTCAGCGCCCATCATGGCCTTGAAGCCCGAGGGGCGGAACTGCTGGTCCAGCTCGCGGTACTTGGTTTCGTCCTTGATGATCTCGCGTTCCTTCACCGGCGCGTCGCCCGGATCGATCACCACGTAGGACTCGAAGTAGAGAATGCTTTCGAGATCGCGCAGCGAAATATCGAGCAGGTGGCCGATGCGCGAGGGCAGGCCCTTGAAGAACCAGACGTGCGAACAAGGCGATGCCAGCTCGATGTGGCCCATGCGCTCGCGGCGCACTTTGCTCACCGTCACTTCAACGCCGCACTTGTCGCAGATCACGCCGCGGTGCTTCATGCGCTTGTATTTTCCGCACAGGCACTCCCAGTCGGTGACCGGCCCAAAGATGCGGGCGCAGAACAAGCCGTCGCGCTCCGGCTTGAAGGTGCGGTAGTTGATGGTCTCCGGCTTGGTGACCTCGCCATGCGACCAGCTGCGGATCTTCTCCGGGCGAGCCAGCATGATGCGAATAGCGTCAAAGTCGGTAATGGGACCAGAAAGTTCAAACGGGTTCGAACGGAACAAGGCGACCCTCCCTGGCAGGCTTTTTCGGCCCTGCCGCGGTATCTCCCGGGATTTTCTGCAGGATCCTTCCTTCCCGGGAAGCGGTGTTTGCCGCTTTCAAAGAAGAATCCTGAACTACAACTTCTAGCTGTTAGCTATTAGCCTTTAGCTTGTCCTGCTTTAGCATTCCGCGTTGCGTTCCAACTGTCGAAGCTAAAAGCTAAGAGCTAACGGCTAAAAGCTGCTTAATCCGCGACCGCAGCCACTTCCGGCGCGGGCAACTTCTTGATGAGGTCCGCGCGCTTGATCAACTCAACGTCCAGGCACAGCGACTGCAACTCGCGGATCAGCACGTTGAACGACTCGGGCACGCCCGGCTCGATTGCAGCCTCGCCCTTCACGATGGCCTCGTAAATCTTGGTTCGGCCATACACATCGTCCGACTTCGCCGTCAGCAGCTCCTGCAGAATGTATGCGGCGCCATAAGCTTCCAGCGCCCACACTTCCATCTCGCCGAAGCGCTGCCCGCCGAACTGCGCCTTGCCGCCCAGCGGCTGCTGCGTAATCAGCGAGTACGGCCCGATGGAGCGAGCGTGAATCTTGTCGTCAACCAGGTGCGAGAGCTTGAGCATGTATATGTAGCCCACCGTTACCGGCTGCTCGAACTGCTCGCCGGTCATGCCGTCGAATAGCGCCGTCTTGCCCGATGAAGGCAATCCGGCCGAAGCCAGAAGCGCCTTGATCTCGCTCTCCTGCGCGCCGTCGAAGACCGCGGTTCCGAACCAGATGCCCTTCTCCATGCCCGCCGCAACGCGCAGCAGCATCTCGTCGTCCAACTCCAGCAACTGGCGCAGTGTTGCCGTTCCCGCGAACTCCTTTTTCATCAGTTCGCGCGTATATGCGGCATCGGAATTGGCCTTGATCAGCGCGGCAATCCTCTTGCCCAGCATCTTGCGCGGCCCAACCCAAGTGCGTCTCCAGAATCTGACCCACGTTCATACGGGAAGGCACGCCGAGAGGATTGAGCACGATCTCAACGGGAGTTCCATCGGGCAGATACGGCATGTCTTCCTCAGGAAGAATGCGCGCGATCACGCCCTTGTTTCCGTGACGGCCGGCCATCTTGTCGCCCACTGAAAGCTTGCGCTTCATGGCCACGTAGACCTTGACCAGCTTGATCACGCCCGGAGGCAGTTCGTCGCCCTTTTGCAGCTTGGCAACTTTTTCGTTGGTGATCTTCTTCAGCACTTCGATCTGACGCGAGGTCATCTCTTCGATCTCGTCGATCTGCTCGTTGACGCGAGGATCCTTGTCGTCGTAGCGGATACGCTTCAGATTCTTAGTCGAGATGCGCTCAATCACTTCGCGATCGAGAATCGCCCCCTTGGTCAGCAAGCGCTTGTTGGTCCGCTCGTCGTGCAGATCGGCCAGCACTTCCTTGCCACCCAAAATTGCCTTCCAGGCGCTTCAACCGCTCGTCGGTCAAAATGCGAATTTCGTCGCCCAGGTTCTTTTCGAGCTTGGCAATGTATTCGCCCTCGATCAGCTTGGCCCGCTCGTCCTTCTCCTGGCCCTTGCGGCTGAAGATGCGCACGTCCACCACCGTACCCTCGATGCCCGGAGGGCAGGTGAGCGAGGCGTCGCGCACATCGCCGGCCTTTTCGCCGAAGATGGCGCGCAGCAGTTTCTCTTCCGGCGTCAGCTGCGTCTCGCCCTTGGGAGTGACCTTGCCCACCAGAATGTCGCCGTGCTTGATCTGGGCGCCGATGCGGATCACGCCGCTCTCGTCCAGGTCGCGCAGCGCATGTTCGCTCACGTTGGGAATGTCGCGCGTAATCTCCTCGGGACCGAGCTTGGTATCACGGCCCTCGATCTCGAACTCCTCAATATGAACCGAGGTGTAGTAGTCCTCGCGCACCAGCCGCTCGCTGATGAGGATTGCGTCCTCAAAGTTGTAGCCGCGCCAGGGCATGAAGGCCACCAGCACGTTGCGTCCCAGCGCCAGCTCGCCCTGCTCCGTGCAAGGTCCGTCGGCGATCACCTGGCCCTTGATCACCCGGTCGCCCTCGCGAACCACTGGCTTCTGATTGATGCAGGTGTTCTGGTTGGAGCGCTTGAACTTGATGAGCGTATAGATGTCGGAGCCCACCTCGCGCGAAAGCTGTGTGGGATGATGCTCGCCCTCCACGCGCACGATGATGCGCTGCGAGTCGACTGAATCAACTATGCCGTTGCGCTTGGCCAGAATCACGGCGCCGGAGTCGCGCGCCGTCACTCCCTCCATGCCCGTGCCCACCAGCGGAGCCTCGGCTACCAGCAGCGGCACACTCTGACGCTGCATGTTGGCGCCCATCAGCGCGCGGTTGGCGTCATCGTGCTCCAAAAACGGAACCAGCGAAGCGGCCACGGAAACTAGCTGCTTCGGCGAAACGTCGATGTAGTCCACCTCGGTGCGGTTCACCAGCACAAAGTTCCCCTGCCGGCGCGCGTTCACCAGATCCTCGGTGATCTCGCCCTGGTCGTTGAACTCGATGTTGGCCTGCGCGATGGTGTGCTTGTCCTCTTCCCAAGCGGAAAGATAAAAGCTGAATGGAATGTTGTCGATGGGCCGCTTGCCCGCTTTCTTCAGCGTTGCATTCAGCCGCGCGGCCTCTTCCTTCTCAATGTGATCGCCCACGCGCAAGCCGCTTTCGCCGGCGTTGACGATCTCAACGAAATCCAGAATCCGCGAATCCTTCACCTTGCGATACGGCGACTCGATAAACCCGTACTCATTGATGCGCGCAAAGCAGCTCAGCGAGCTGATGAGTCCGATGTTCGGACCTTCCGGCGTTTCAATTGGACAGATGCGGCCGTAGTGTGTGGGGTGCACGTCGCGGACTTCGAATCCGGCGCGCTCGCGCGACAATCCGCCCGGTCCAAGAGCCGAGAGCCGGCGCTTGTGCGTAATCTCCGAGAGCGGGTTGGTCTGATCCATGAACTGCGAAAGCTGGCTCGAACCGAAAAACTCGCGAATGGCAGCCATCACCGGCTTGGCGTTGATCAGGTCGTGCGGCATGGCCGTCGAAAGCTCCTGATAGACGCTCATCTTCTCCTTGATGGCGCGCTCCATGCGCACCAGTCCGATGCGGAACTGGTTCTCCATCAGCTCGCCCACCGCGCGCACGCGGCGGTTGCCCAGGTGATCGATGTCGTCCACCATGCCGATGTTCTTGCGCAGCTTCAGCAGGTAACGGATAGTGGCGTAAAAATCCTCCGGCGTCAGCGTGCGATGATCCAGGCCCGTCGCATCCTGATTTTCATATAGCTTGATGTTGAACTTGAGCCGGCCCACGCGCGAGAAATCGTACTTGCGCGCTTCAAAGAACATGCCCTCAAACAGCGCCGTCGCCGTATCCAGCGTGGGCGGATCGCCCGGCCGCAGCTTGCGGTAGATCTCGATCAGCGCTTCCTCGGGCTTGCGAACCGTATCCCGCTTCAGCGTGTTCGAAATAATGTTGCCCACGTCGTCGCGCTCGGGGAAGAAGACCTCGAAGCTCGTGGCGCCGCTCGACAGCACCTTGTGCAGGCGGTCGGCGGTCAACTCCACGTTGGCCTCCACCACCACTTCGCCGGTATTCAAATCCACCACGTCCGCAGCGGTCGCTGCTCCGTCCAGCTCGGCGGCTTCCATTTCAATCTTTTCAATCGCCGCGGCGCGAATCGCCTTTGAGCGAGTTCGGCGTAATCTTGCGTCCGGAATGCGCGATCTCCTCGCCCTTCACCACCACGGCATGCGCGGGCTTGGCGCCCACCAGGTGCGTGTTCGCCTTCACGTCCTGCGGCACCGCCCAGAACAGCTTGCCGTCGGCAATGTGCAGCCGGTCCACGGTATAGAAGGTCTTGAGAATTTCTTCGTCCGAACGCAGGCCCAGCGCGCGCAGGAAGATTGCGCCCAGGAACTTGCGCTTGCGGTCGATGCGCACATAGAGCGTGTTCTTCTGGTCGTACTCGAACTCCACCCACGAGCCGCGATAGGGAATGATCTTGCCCAGGAAGTAGGTGCGATTGTTCGCCGTCTCAAAAAAGACGCCCGGCGAGCGATGGAGCTGCGAGACGATTACGCGCTCGGTCCCGTTCACGATGAAGGTGCCGTTGGGCGTCATCAGCGGAATGTCGCCGAAGAAGACCTCCTGCTCCTTGATGTCCTTGATGCTCTTGTTGCCGGTCTCGGGATCCTTCTCATAAATCGTCAGCCGCACCGTCACCTTCAACGGCGCAGAGAAGGTCATGCCCCGCTCCTCGCACTCCTGCTGGTCGTACTTCAACTGCAGGCTTACCGGGTCGCCGCACTTGTTGCAGAAGTCGGGCGTGTTCTTGTTATAAGTACCGCACTTCTGGCAGAGCACGTCACCGGGAAGAAACGGATCGGTGATCACCATGGCTCCGCAATGGATGCAGGCCGTCCGCAGGTGGTGCAGCCCCTTCAAGTGGCCGCACTTGCACTCCCAGTTGCCGATGGAGTAGTCCACAAAATCCAGCTGCGAGATTCCGCGGAAATCGGTGATCGGGAATACCGACACAAATACCGATTGCAGCCCCGAGTCATCCCGCTCGTTGGGCAGTTTGTCCATCTGCAGAAAACGCTCATAGGACTTGCGCTGCACTTCAATCAGGTTGGGAATCTGGGTTGCGGTGGGAATCTTTGAAAAATCGAGCCGGCTGCGAATCGCGCGCTTCTCGTTGGGCATGTTCACTCCTGAGGCTCGTCATTCCGGGGCCAGGCCGCAATTGGGGCTCGGTTCCGGGCCAGCACCCGAGTCTCGAGGGCGCCGGCTGATTACGGTAAAATTGCGATGCCGGACTGGAGAACTGCACAATTCCAGTCCTACCTATGTACTCTACGGTCTATAGCCGTAAGCGCGCCGGGATTCCAGGCCGAGCCTGGTTTGTGAGAGTCGCGTAAAAATCGCGATATGGGCATTGCCGCACATTCGGCAAGTGCGCTAGACTGCGCACAATCGAGGAAGCAGGCGCATCGGTTGTTGCCGTTCTGTATACCAATGTGCAAAAAGGGTAATTTTTGCCCGTCAGGCACTACCTGACACTGTGGGAAGACACGAAAAGCCCGTGAGGACACAATGCCTCACGAGCGCGGACTGCTGCCTGTGCTCCCATTCGAATTCTGCACCCTGCTCTCGCCTGATCCCCAATGCGTGTTTCTGCCGCTCGCCCGCCAGCCACTCTCCACTCGTTAGCGGAGAACCCAGCTACCCCGCTAACCCATTGGCACTACGGCACTTGATACCGATACGCACCCCATGCCAGAGTGCTTGGCACTCCTCTGGCATACCGGCGCTTATGTGCCACTGATCGAAAAATCTGAAGACGCGTCGCCCAGCTCCCGCTCCATTCCATGAATATCAGGAAAGAGCCGAAAAGACGCGCAATGAATATCATAGCGCGTCCCAGCCGGGCTTGCAAGTCTCAAATTACTTGATTTCGATGGTCGCGATGCCTTCAAACTTCTTCCTGATGGCCTCGGCCTCATCCTTGGTCGCGCTCTCCTTTATCGCCTTCGGAGCCCCATCCACCAGGTCCTTGGCTTCCTTCAGGCCCAGCGAGGTAACCTCGCGTACGGCCTTGATGGTGTTGATCTTGTTGGCGCCAAAGTCCTTAAGGATTACCTGGAACTCGGTCTTTTCCTCCACCGCCGGAGCGGCCGCGCCACCACCGCCGCCGGCAACCATCACCGGGGCCGCCGCAGCCGCTGAAACGCCAAGCCGCTCTTCCAGCTTCTTCACCAGAGCCGCAGCTTCCAGCAGGCTCAGGGCCACTATTTGTTCTTCCAACTGCGCTAGATCCGCCATTTATCTTCTCCAATCAAAATTCTTTTGAAATTGTTGTTTCCCGGCCGATCAACCAGCTTGAAAGTTTCCGATGCGCCAGACCCGCGCACTCTCTCGCCCGTTTCCCAGCCAAAACCCTGAAAGCAGCTACTAGCTTCTAGCTGTTAGCTTCTAGCTCCATCCCAGCTGAACTGCCGGTTTTGGCTCCCGCACGAGAAAAGCTAGTGGCTAGGAGCTAGAGGCTAGAAGCTGGCGGCATTTATGCCGCCGCAAACTTTTCCTTCTCCACGCCCTGTCCCAACACCACGGCCAGATCGCGGCTGGTAGCATTGATCACGGTCGCCAAACGCTGCGCTGGTGCATTGATCAGGAACAGCAGCTTCGAGAACAGCTCTTCCTTGCCTGGCATCGTCGCCAGCGCCTTCACTTCCTGCACCGTCAGCAGCTTGCCGTCTACAATGCCCAGCTTGAACTGGAACTCCGCGTTCTCACCGGCCCACTTGGCAAAAACCTTCGCCAAGGCCACCGGATCGCCGTCGGTAAACGCAACCGAGTTCACGCCCTTGAGACCCTTGAGCGCTGCCTCAACCTGCGTGCCCTGGCCGGAGATGGCTGCCAGCTTGTTCTTCACCACGCGGTAATGCCCGCCCGCCTCGCGAATCACCTTGCGCAGCGCAAAATCCTTAGCCACGGTTAGCTTGCTGAATGTGCCGATAATCGCCGTCGTCGAGGTCTCCAGCTCACGCGCCAGAACCTGGACTCTCTCCGTTTTCTTCGCTTTCGAAATAGCCATTTGTCTTCGCTCCGCTTCGACAGGGGTTAGGGATTAGGGGTTAGGGATCAGTTTCCGACTGCACTCTGATTCCCTCTTCCCTATCTCAGTTCCTCTGCTCCGCCCTAACCGGGCGCTCTGTTCTTTTCAAAATCCAGCAATTAATTCTCAGGCCTGACTCCGAGGTCAATCGGATCACAGAACCAACTAATCCCTAACCCCTGATCCCTGCCCCCTGCTTTTAGTGCTTGCCCACCGCGTCGGCAACCGCCGAATCCAGCGGCACCCCAGGCCCCATCGTCGAGCTCAGCGTGACGCTTTTGATGTATTTGCCCTTGGCCGCTGAAGGCTTGGCGCGCACAATCGAAGTGATGACGGTAGTCGCGTTGTCCACCAGCTTCTGCGGCTCAAAGCTCAGCTTGCCCACCGGCACGTGTACCAGGCTGGTCTTGTCGGCGCGAAACTCCACCTTGCCGGCCTTGATCTCTTTCACCGCCGCAGCCACGTCCATGGTCACGGTCCCGGTCTTGGGGTTCGGCATCAGTCCCTTGGGCCCCAGCACCTTGCCCAGCCGGCCTACCACCTTCATCATGTCCGGCGTGGCGATCAGCGCATCGAAGGCGGTCCAGTTTTCCTTCTGAATCTTCTCCACCATCTCCTCGCCGCCCACAAAGTCCGCACCGGCAGCGGTAGCTTCCTTCTGGCGTTCACCGCTGGCAATCACGGCCACGGTCTTGGTCTTGCCCAGCCCGTGCGGCAGAACCACGGTTCCGCGCACCATCTGGTCGGCATGGCGCGTGTCCACGCCCAAGCGCATGGTCAGGTCCACCGTCTCGTCGAACTTGGCGTACTTGACTTGTTTCAGCAGCCCCACGGCCTCAGGCAGCGGGTACGCCGGCTTGGTGATAGCCGCGCGCGCCTTCGCAATATTCTTGCTTGATTTTCTTGCCATTCTTCCCTCGTCTCCCACCGCCCCTACCAGTCCGCCTGTGGCGGAAACCCGGATGCGCCCTAATGAATTGGCAAAGCCATCGAACGGGTCCAGAAACCGTGGTGCTATTGACAGTCCAGGGATTTACCTCGGACATATCTTTGAATCATATCGAATCGGCCCTTGAATTGCAAATCGGATAATACATTAGAATTGAAAGATTTTGGTCGGTGACCAACGTCTCGTGGCTACTGATCGAACAAGAGCTTGAAGGTACCCCCAAGTTCCCAATTTGTGACCCGGGAGTCGTCGAGCCCTGGGCCAAGCATTTGACCCTCATCAGGTCAATTGATAAACTGCATATGCGGGGTGGAGCAGCCCGGTAGCTCGTTGGGCTCATAACCCAAAGGTCGCTGGTTCAAATCCAGCCCCCGCAACCAAAGAATCAACAACTTAAAGCTGTTTCCAAACGCCCCAAAAAGGACAGTTGGGGACAGATTACAGATTTCCCTCTTCAGCCGCCTTTTCTCCCTCATCACGAACGAACTTCACCAGACGGGTCTGCGCGGCGCGCTTGGCATCCAGCGAGAGGCCGCCGTAGATGTCGCTTGTGGTTTGAATGTTCGCGTGACGGATCAGTTCCTTCGTCTCCTCAAGCGTCAGCACCTGCTTGCCCCAGGAAGTGAGGCTGTGGCGGAAGGTGTGCCAACCGATCCGACCAAAGCCCCCTTTTTCTGCTATTGGCCGAATGTAGTCAGCCAGCATTGAGTCAGGCCACATGGGGCGCTGCCCATGCGTCGCAGGACTGGCGAAGACCCAATTGTCCAACGCCGCGTATGGCGTCAACTTCTTCCAAGCCAGCAGGGAATCCCGCACTGTTTCCGGAAGGCTGATCTCCGTCCGTGACGCCTCCGTCTTGAGTTGCGAGATGCGACCGGAGACGAAGCCCTGGCGGAAGGTGACCACGCAGCGGTCGAGGTCGAGATCCTGCCATTTCAGGCCGAATCCTTCGCTGCGCCGCGTACCCAGCCATCCTGCAATCTCGACGGCGAGCCTCTCGCGGGGTCCGAAGAGCTTCAACAGCGCCAGAAATTCCGTCGGCGTCAAAGAGCGCGGCTTCTCTTTCCTGCGTGTTGAGCCTTCGGGCAGGTCAACGAAATCCATCGGGTTGCTGGCAAGATAGCCCCACTTCACAATGCGCCTGAAGATCAAGCGCATCAGTGAGCCAATGCTGCGGACTGTCTTCGGAGCCAGCTTTCCTGACTTGCACAAGTCTGCCAGCCATGACTCCATGGCTGACCTCAACTGAGGCTTCGTGAATTCGGTGATCGGATACTTCTCCCAGCGTGGTCTAATCCAACCGCGTATGTAGGATCGGTAGGATTTCGCAGTTTGCACACTGATCTTTCCATCGTCGACGGCGCCCAAAGGTCGTTCAGTGTACGGAGTCAGAAATTCTCTCTCGTAGCGGTCGAGCACTGCCGACATGGTAACGTTCCGCACGACATCGTTTTCGCTGTTCGCAGTGAGGCGATAACCGTCCGCCGCTTGTTTGACCGCCTGCATGGTTCGCAGTTCTTTTACGGTTCCGAGTTGGACTCGGCGCCGCTTGCCGTTGGTTCGCTCTACCCAGCGGTACGTCCAAATATCTGGACCGCATTTTCTGGTCATGCGTTCCAGTGTTCCATTCTGATAGCGCAGACGTCGATCCTGCAACGCCGTCATGCCTGCACCTGATGAGCCGTGTGGATTGCGCTATCAATCATGCAGTCGATGTCCTGCAGACGGAAAAACCACGACTTCCCAAACTTGAACCCAGGAAGCTTCCCGCTACGTGCCTGGCGCTTCACAGTTTCCGGATCGCAGCGAAAATATGCGGCCAATTCACTGACGCCAACAAGCCTCGAATCTGTTGCCAAATCTTCCATCT
Organism: uncultured Acidobacteriaceae bacterium; assembly: GCA_963724755.1. Classification (GTDB taxonomy): domain Bacteria; phylum Acidobacteriota; class Terriglobia; order Terriglobales; family Acidobacteriaceae; genus Telmatobacter. Next base: position 157,918 of record CAVRVZ010000005.1, on the reverse strand, counting down.
GATTCATGCTGTCCTTATCTCAACTCCCGGCTCGCGCTATGCTGCGCTGGCCAGCCAATTTGTGGTTCTGCATCCGGCGTGGCGTGTTGCCACGAGGATGCATTTGGTAAATCAAGCCAAAGCTTGCCTCGAACTCGCGTGCTTGCTGAATAGCGACCGTCTATGCAGAACCGGCACCGCGCTGCTCAAGCCAGGCTTCCATGGCAGCAACTCCATTCGACTCGTTGAAACGGCTGCCGTATTCCTTCAACGTAGTGTTGATGTTGCGGTGCCACAGCAGCTTCGACAACGAAAGGTAATCATTCGGGTGATGCTCAAGCCATGTATAGGCAAGAATGTCCCGGAAGCGATGCGGCGATGTGTGACTCCCTGCATAGCGAAGTGCGAGTTCAGAGACCGACTGGCCAATCTTGCGCTCATTTGCCGGGTTGCCATCCTCGTTCACAAAGAGCGTGAGAGAACTGTTTCCCTTGAGCAACACAGGACGATGAATCGTAATGAATTCCTCCAGTAGCGGAATAAGCTGTTTTGGCATAAGAGAGTGAACATCGATGTGGGTTTTCGTTTCCTGAGGTGCAAAATGAAACTGCCAGAATCGAGCAGCGGGATTCTGCTGTTCTTCTTGGAGCACCCATTTTGGCTTCGCAATATCGCTGAACCTGGGGATTGGCCCCTTGAAGATATTGGGTTTAGGCCCATCGATGCGGCATTCGCGAATATTACGCTGGCGCCAGGGAAGAACGGTCAACCATTGAATCAGCAACTCGTCCTGAACATATTGCGCAACATCGAGAGGACCCTTCCTGGATTTCAACCGCTTTTCACGGATCTTTGCAGGAATCGCCTCAAGGCGGGCATAGTCAACATACTTTTCCGCCTTCCGCGCACGCTTTTCTGACTCAGGTTCCACGGGGATACTCGCCATTAAAAGGTCAAACCAGGAGAGATCCATCGTCTTAAAAGCCGGATGATGGCGCATTGCCGCATGCAGAGAAGCAAGACCGGTAATGATCGACTGACCCTTTACTTTGCGTTCATTGATGCGCCATTCGACAAAGCCCGTGACAATGCTCTCGGTTATCAGGTCAGCAAGAGATGCGATCTCCTTTTCACTGCGAACCTTGATCGCATATCCATAAAGCTTGCGAAATGTCCTATCCATACAATGAGCCGTCACTTCGCGAATCTGACCGTTCTTTGGGCGGCCCGGCGCGAAGTTAGCCTGCTTCCAACGAGTAAGCTCCTTCACTTCGGACTGCATCTTTGAGGGAAACTGATCGGTGGGAATGCCGTAACTGGAAGGGGGATTCTTGGCGCCATCTCCACCCAAGTCAAGTTCCTTGAGAATGCGCCAAAAGCTACCGGCGATCTTCCGGGTCGTAATAATCGAAGTTCCGCCACAGATCTTCTTCGATGACCAGTCGAGGACGTCCTCTTCGATGACTTCCTGCGGAGTCTTGCGATTCTTTGCCAAGTACGCAACAAGACTCCTCCCGTTAGCCGAGGTGACGCAATCCATTACCTTCTGCCATGCGGCCGACAAATCATTGGATGGTTTCCAGCCGAAGATTTGAGCGTACTGCAGGAGAATGCGCTGATTGTTGACGTAGGTCCGGATGGAGTTCTCGGCGTACTTGCGGCTCTCCAGAAAATCGCGCAGCGATTCCTTGCTGTCGAAGACTTCCTGAACCGTCAGTTCGCTGGCAGGTTTGTCGAGATACGATGAAAGAATCGCGCAGGTGCTGCGAAGCATTGCGAATCCCTTCGGATGCGCCTGCTGAAGGCGATCAAGAAGGTCGGATACGGTTTCTGGACTTATCCGCACATCTGTGAACTGAGTTGACTGGATCGGAATTTCCGTTGCAATTTCCGAACCATTCTGAAGAATGTTTGCAATCATATCTGCATTTCCTTTGCGTGTTTATAGAGGTAACCGGCTGCAAAAACGCATATAAAACGCGCCTTGCAGCGAGAGGTTGCGAATCAATGCTTTGTTTGCGAACAGTTCCGAACTGAGGCCTGATATAGGTCTCATTTCCGAACCGGTGGGAACTATTTTGTGATGCAGTTCTCGGAGGCGAGAGAGAGGGAGCTGGTCAGTTGGCCCCGGTTACTTGCGGCGCTCCTTGCAGCTCTGGTGAATGAAACCTTCAAGGTCATGGGACAGGAACTTGGCGCGGCCGGGCATCGAGCGCGAAGAAAGGCGACCACGTGACATCCACTTTTGGATGGACCGGGTCGAGACCCGGAAGATGGCGGCGACATCGTGAACGGTGTACATCGGCTTCAGAGGGAGATTGCTCATCTCGAGGATTCCCTCGAGCAACGGAAACTTAATGGTGTTGGTATTGTTCACTTCGTTCATTCCTTTGTTGCCAGGACTGCTGACCGCTGGCTGGCAGTAGCCCTGACTGTGATTGACAGACAGAAGTACCTCTGCGAACTGTGTCCCTTCTTCGGTTGGTATGCCGTCGAAGCTGATCAAGCAGAATCGCGTCCGGAACTTGTTGCCTGATGAACGAATATTACTGGCGTTTTCGAACGGCGAAACTACAGGAAAACCTGTAGGGCTGAATGGTTTTGTCACGATACGATACGCCGACGGCGAATGGTTTTGACTGCCAGGTTATGCCGACAGGTGAACGATTCAAAGGCTCTGGTTATCCTCGCCGGCCAGCACCAGTCCGGTGATCGCACTCATCAGCAGGCCGGCGGCCAGGCTGGGGTTTTGGTAGACAACCAGCGGAGAGCATGATGAATGCAAGCGCGGGGTTTCCGCGTTTGACCACCCAAGGGGGGTACATGGAAAATCCGCCGGGCACTACAAATGGTTGGATGTCCGTAAAAGAAGTCGCCACATTCCAGGGGATTCCGCCGAAGATGGTTTACCGCTGGCTCCGCCTGAAACGGCCTTTGCCAGTGCGGCGTGAGGGCCGAAGAATCTTTATCTCAGTCGAAGATCTGGATGACTTTCTTACTGCCAGAAAGCGGCAATCACAGGCGCCAGAGCCAGAGACTGGGCTGGAAAATGGCAAGCCTGCCTCAGTGTCAGAGCGCGAGGCGTCAGCGCCAAGCCCCGCTGTAGCAGTCGCCGGCAATCCTCTCCCGAAGCCAGGCACAGCCTGTGGCCAGCGAGAACTGGGTCAATGCGAGAGCAGAGGTGCCCCACGAATCGCTGTTCTTGCGAGCTATCTATTCATAGGATGAGTTTGATGAGTTGCAAGGCGTTTGCGCTTCCTATACTAGACAGCTTGCGGAGAACCCTGTCTCTCTCGGCACCCACGCTGTTGTTTCTTCAACTGCGCATGGCCTATCCGCAGCTTTGACTGATCACACATGGCACGTCAAACCTTAATCATCGAATCTTCATGAGGAGAACAACATTGGATACTGACCTCGCAATCACGCCCAAACGATTGGGGCTCATTGAAATCGACAGCTTCTGCCCAAGATGTTACTGGTATTTGCTCAAGCAGAAGTTCCATCCGCCTTTTGATCATTTTGGCGGCGCGATCTTCAAATCGATGGAACAGGCGCAGATGGCCGTTGTCGGAGATTTGATCGAGAAGAACGGGAGCCTTCCGGAAGAATTCGCACCATTTTGCGACTTGGTCGGCCGGGTCCAATTTCCTCGAAACTGGCGAAAGTTCAAGCACCGCCTTGATTCCGGCGTCCTTCTGTATGGCGAGCCGGATGACATTTTCCAAGTGTCAGATGGGTCCATCGCTGTGATCGATTTCAAGACGGCTCGGCCCAAGGATGGGAAAGACCCCCTGCTCGGTTGCTACAGAATTCAGATTCTGGGGTACAGTTTTATTGCCGAATTTGGGCTGAAGCTCGGCGAGGTATCAAGGGGGGGATTGTTTTATTGGGGGGCCGAGCATGAAAAGGTGGTAGCTGATCCAGACAAGTACTACCGCTCCAAGAGCCTCTGGATGCCCTTTGTTCCCAAGCCCCTCGCCTTTGACATTGATTACAAGCAGCTCGATGCACCTCTGAAAGAGGCGGTCCGCCTTTGGGAAGCCACTACCCCACCGGATCGTACTGCGAAATGCAAAGACTGCAAGCGGCTCGACGCGCTCCTTGCGATCGAAACCGGAGTGCAGGAACTCGTCACTGTTAGTGACCAGATCATGCTCAATCGCTCCGGCAATGACCCCTGGATCAAAAGTTATGTTCAGCAGCGCATTGATGACCGTCTCTCCGCCCGCCGGTCAGCACTGATGGATCTCCAGGACCAGGCCGGAGACTTGAACTTCGAGCATGACGGAATGATTGCCAACTGGGAGGTTTTTCATGATCAGTTCTAGCATTGCTGGAAGAACCTAGGCAGTCGGCCTTGATCGAAAACGTCTTGTGCTCCACGCCGTCAGCCGTATACGTCTCAGGGCGAGAGCGTTCTTGACGCCTCCATGATGGCCGAGTTGAGTGTGACCAAAAAGGAGCTTGCGCCTCAGCTCAATAAGTCCACCGGAACCTCGCGGGCCAGGACGAAAAGCCCCCGGCGCAGGTGGTCAACGATTACCGCTGGCGGGAAGGCATGGGGCCGAGCATTGGATTCTTTGGTTCCTGGGCTTGGGGGTGGTTCTCGCGGCGGGGTTCGCCGCTTCAGTACGGACGCCGGCTGAAGGAAAGATCAGAGCGGACACGGCGGCGTGGACACGAGTCATTCAAGGCCATTGGAAGATCGGCGGTACGGGCAACGCAAACGGAATGATCACGCCTGCCCTGATATGGTTTGCGGGGCATCCGTGCAACCTGGGAGGCTTTGGGGATGCTGAATACTCAGCCCATGCACGTGAATACGGGCTTTCCGATGGCTTGGAGTTGTTCTACCAGAGCAGCAGTTTTTCCACCGGGGGCGGCGTGGGGGACGAAGATGCGGTCGGCGAGTGCGCCGACGAAGCGGTTGCGGGCTTCGGCAAGGGTTGCGGTGATGCGCTTGTCCTTTGGTGGGAATGGGGAGAGGATCAACAGACGGCCGGCATCGAAGGCGGGAACCAACTCCGGCTTCAGGTGCATTCCGACGATAGAGCGGGCGGGAACCCAAATAACAGGTTGGCGGCCACGGAGCAGGATGCCCAGGCACTCCCACTCCATTACGGAGTGGAAGCCGCCGATGAGAACCTGGCCCTCGTCGCGCATCCGGGTAACCGCGCGAAGCATCCCATTTGGAATCGCTATAGATGCGAAGTCCAGATGAACCACGCTGCCGCCTTACTCTTTTGCTACCACAGTGTCATACAGCCCATAGTGAGACAGCCCATCATGGCTTTCGATCCCCGTGTACCGCAGTGAAGCATCCTCGTAGCGGCGGAATGCAAACACCGCCTGGTTCATCTGCTCGGTGTTGAAAACCTTCAGGCGTACGAGCAGATGGAAGTCCTTCACCGTCAGACCGGTGACGGCCAGAAACAAATCCGGCTCTAACTTAGTGATCACGTCTTGCAGCGTGTTCTCGCGAAAATCAGTTAGGTACATGAACGCAGGAATGCGCGTCGCGAACTTGATTAGCTTTTCTTGCACCAGCTTGCGCTTGGACTTGTATTCCTTCTCCTCCTCGGTGAGCTGCGTCTTCTGTTTCTCGGTCAGGTCCTTAGTCTTCGCCTTGTTCTTGAGATCCTTGACCTTCTCGCTCTTGTTGATGATTGTCTCGATGATGTTGTCGCCCAGCGTGCGCCAGCCCTCAATACGTTCCACAGCGGCCATTGCCTCCGGGTTATCGAGGACTCGGCGCAGCGTGTCGTTGTCCACGTTCACCAGCAGTGCGCTCTCCCATTTGCGCGCTAGAAGCGTTGCCGACGTGCCTGCCATCGCGATATCAAGAATGCCGCCAGCATCGATTTGAGTCATGTTCGCGCCGTCGTAGGCCAGTACGGGCAGGAACGACACGAGATCCTTGACAGCGTTCTCAGGATTCGATTCGTTGGGCGAGAGTCCTATGCCATATTCGGAGAGCTGCCTAAGTGCGCGCGTCGGGGCAAAGTCGAACACGAAGCACACAGGTTTGAGGATTTCTTCCTCGTTTGGATTGTCACCATTCGGGTTCTTGATGGACCACGGAGACTGCACGCGGAAGGCTGCCTGAAAGTAGGTTTCAGGGCTCTTCAGATTGCGCAGCATCAGGATCGAAGACCATTGCGGCACGGTCACGCCCGTGGTGAGCTTTCCGCATGACAGCGTGATGGTCTTTGTCGTAAACCCGCTCCCAATGGCTTTGCGCACCGGCGGCAACGCCTCTAGGCCAATGCCCGCCGACGCACCGGCAGCCATGACAACCTCATACTCGTGCCAGAAGATGTTGTACTTCTCGGCTAGCAGATTCGCCATCGCCTGGCATGCCGCCACGTTTGGCAGAAACCAGAACGAGTGCTGCAGGTACGGCAGAAGCCGCACGTCCGAGTAAGGGAACGGTGGCGGCGAGCCCGTCTTGAGACCCTCGACACCCTTCGGCGCGTATTGGCCTCGGATGATGTCAAGCCACTTTTGCACGTCGCTCTTGTGCTTGAACTGCGCGCCCTTTCCCATGCCCGTAGCTGCAAAGAACTCATTAAGGTCGAACTCGTCGAACTCCCCGGCGCTCGCGACCGCCAGCAGTTCGTCCGGCATCTGGTAGGTAAGCAGACGCATTTGCGGCAGCGCACCATAAGGGTTCAACTTGCCGGGATTCTTGGCCTCGAAATTTTCCCTGGCGCGCTGTTCGTCTGTGTAGGTCCAGTTGAAGATTTGTTCTTCGATGAACTCGCCCGTAGCCAGCGCTTTGAACGGTGTTCCCGAGAGATAGAGGTAGGCTTTGGTTGTGATCGGCAGGAACTCAGTTTCCTTCTCCGAAAGCACGCCGAGGTCTTCGTTCACATCTTCCAGCGCGGCGGCGTATTCGAGCTTAGCCTCTCTCTTCGCAACGGTTTCTTCCTCTCCCTCAAACAACTCCTTCGCGGTTTCCCGCCAAGCGCCAAAGTGGTATTCGTCAAATACCACGAGGTCCCAATTTACCGCGTGCAGCCATTCGTTCCTCGGTTTGATATTTCCCGCCCCGTCGCGGCCGAGAAGGTCCTGAAATGAGCCGAAATAAACGACCGGTTTGTGGCCGTCGATTTTGGTGGGGTCGCTGTTGGAACTGCGGGAGAGGTATTGCCAGCCCTCAAAATCGACATGGGACTCGAGATCGGTCTGCCATGCGTCCTCCACCGCAGGTTTGAAGGTCAGTACCAGCACACGCTTGGCGCCAAGCTTCTTCGTTAGCTGGTAGGCGGTGAAAGTCTTGCCGAAACGCATCTTCGCGTTCCAGAGATAGCGAGGGACCGCATGCGTATCCTCTTTCCAAATCGAATGGAAATAGGCGTGTGTCTTATTGACCGCCTCGGCCTGCTCCTTCCGCATCTTGAACCTTTCGTGATGCATCCCCGTGAATCGTTGCCCCGTGCGCAGTTCAGCGAGCACGGTCTTCAACTCCCGGACCGAACAGTGCATCCATTCCAGTTCTGTGTTCTCGAATTTCCTCCTGACGAGCGCCGCGCGTACATCGTGATCGCTGAAAATGGTCCCGTCGTCGCGCTCGGCGGATTCGTCCAGCTCGATCCTGTAGTTCTTGATGGCGGCGGTCTTAAGTTGCTCGGCGACGCGCTGCTTCACATTGCGAGTCGTCTGCCCAATCTTAAGGAGATCCCTGTGCGCCTTGTCATCGATCGAATAGGCGTATACGCGCGGCCGGGCTTTTGGCTTCGGTGCGAGGATCTGCTCGATGGACTTACTCATCGTCGTCACCAGCAGAATCACTTGAATCGTTACTTGGGCGATCCGAGACAAGAGACTCAATAAAGGCAATTTGATCTGAGGTAATGCCGTAGCGCTGGTACAAATCTTCGTCGGTCCAAAGCCGATTCATCGGGAGTAACGGAACGAATCTATAGGAGTCGCGCGTGATGTTCTGGGTAATCTTTCGCAGCGACACAAGAAATCTCACAAATCGCGTGCGCATATATGCCGCGAGATTCCGCGCTGGAGCTTCGGAAGCAAAAACACCGACCACGAGATAGGTCTCAGTACAAGCTGATCCCGGTCCTGCCAATACTGGCTCTCCAAGAATAGTCACGTCGTCACGGCCACTCGTTCCATGAGCCTTGACGAGCAAGACCTTCCATTTGTCAATCCAATCTTCATTACTACTAATGGCCGACCGCTGCATGTAAGACGTCTGCTGATTCCCATACACCAACACCGGATTCTTGACACCAGTCGGCGTAGCCTTGCCACGTTGATTCGTAAGTCCAAACGGCTTCCTTGCAGAAACTTGATCACCAAGGCTCCGTTCGCGCTTATCGTTGATGCGGTATCGGGCAACTTTGTCGAGAATCCGAACAGCTTCGTTTCTACGCACAAGAACATCATAAGCATCAAGCTTCCGCACTACGGGCTCACCGATAACTTCGTTACCGATCATGGTCACAACTTCACATCCGTTGTCATGGTCGCGACCCCACAGCCAGTAAGAAATGCCGCCACGGATTTTCACACCAGGAAAGACGTCGTACAGCTGCGGGAAATCGACAAGTTTCACAAAGTGGTGATCGCGAAGCATTCGGTCTCTAAATTCTTCAAGGCCTTTACCTCCAGAGAACCATCTCGATGGCGTGATCATCGCCACGTATCGGGGTTCGAGCGACAGTGCTGCCTCGACGAACTTGTTGTAAATGGGCGTCGCCGACGCTCCGCCGCCACCACCGCCGTCGCCGAGCTGATAAGGCGGATTTCCAATGATCACGTCGAACTGCATATCGCCTCCAAACAACTCGGCTACCCGAGTTCTGATGTCGTCCGTGTGAATGAACGCATAGGCATGGGTCTCAAGCCCCTCGCCACGATCCAACGTGTTCTGGTTTGCCCCGCAGAACCTGCACCTGCCATGCACCCATGTGTGCTCCACCCTCTCGAACCAGATGTTGCCCGCATCGTCGGTGAAGTCTCTGGCGATAGAGTGGGGGCCATTTGCGTGCTTCGAACAGTACAAGCTACGCCGCGCCAAGAGACTGGTGAGATACGTGATGCCAATGCCGAAGACCTGCTTGACGAGGATATGATTGACGCGCTCTTGGAGGTCAGGTATTTCGCCGACCAAGCCTTTGGTGAGACGGCTGGCGATCTCGCGAAGGAACACACCTGACTTCGTGAACGGGTCCAGAAACCTAACCGAACTATCCGCCCAGAGGTCCGCTCCATCATTGTTTGCCGCCCAGGTCTCGGCCAGCGTATCAAGCATCCGATTGGCCAACTCAGGTGGCGTGAACACCTCGTCGTTGGAAAGATTGGCGATGCAGGTCAAAACATCCGGGTTGCGCCCGCGAAGCGTAAAGCTAGCCTGATTGTTCATATGGCCTCCCGCAAGCCATGGTCCAAAGGCGAGGAAGCAATCTCACGAGCAGCCATCGGCGGATAAGACTTAATCGGCGTGAAGATCTCATGCTTGCCGAGATGGGCGAAGAGTGACCCTTCCTGGCTGTAAGAAGACATCTGCGTAAGAGCATCAAAGCGGAAGTCACGCCGCTGAAACTTGCCCTTGCCGAGGTAGCCCCACTCGGCAAAGGTGATGGGCTGGCCGTCATGCATGAGCATCGTCAGCGCGTCGCCATGCACGAGGTTCTCCGACAAGACATAGAAAGCGGCCCGATAGAGGTCATCCGTCTCATCCAAACTGAGGTAGTCGGTAAAGACCTCAAGCATATTCGCGCGGCACTCGGCGATATTATCTGCCAAGATTTCAATCCCGTAGGTGCACATCACCGCCAACAGTGCGTAGTGTTGGCGATCAAAGTCGGCCTTTCCGAACTTAGCCTCTACGGCGGCCAGCTTTCGCTGCAGGACAGGAACAAGGAAGTTCCCACTTCCAAAAGCAGGCTCAAGAAAACGAGAGTCAATGCGCTCCGTCTCGCCCTTCACGAGGTCAAGCATCGCTTCAACCAACCACTGAGGCGTGAACACCTCTCCGTGGTCTGCTACGCGTTTTTTGGACTTGATCAGATTCATAGGTGACGGATTGCAATCTCGACCAGCAGCTACAGCCCGCGTGGCTGTTTTATCGGATGTGTTGATATTCTACCTCCCAGATGTCGTAGAAGTTCTTCATCCAGCTGTTGCCGCCAGCCTCTCAAGTCAGGTTCATACGGCTTGCACCCGCAATACGTCAGACAAGAATACTCTCAACGGCATCACTTCCGTCTTGGCATCGAGACGGTACCTCTCATCGCCTGGGTAGAGCACTATCTGGCGCGTTGCCCGAATGTCTTCGCAGCCGATATAGAAGCCCTTGTTCGGCGCAGGATTGCTGATGGAACGTTTGATCTCGATGGCCCAGCGATCTTTCGCGTTGAACTCAATCACGAGGTCTATTTCAGCACCCGCCGCACTGCGATAGAAGGTAGATCGAGCGGTGGCTGGCAGCGCAGCGAGGATGTTCTCGATGAGCATTCCCTCCCAGCTTGCACCCACCACGGGATGCCCCATGAGAGTTTCCATGTCGCGGATGTCGAGGAGAGAATGGAGCAGTCCGCTATCGCGGACATAGACTTTTGGTGTGCGGACAAGGCGCTTCTTCGCATTCGTAGCCCATGGCTGAAGGCGACGGACGAGCAGAAGATCCACCATGATGTCGAGATACCGGGCGACAGTATGGCCGCTGACGCCGAGACCGCTTGCGAGTTGTGCGGCATTCAGCATCTGGCTCTGATTGTGAGCCAACATCTGCCAGTAGCGGCGCAGAGTCTCCGCTGGGATACGCGGGCCAAGCACAGGCACATCGCGCTCAAGATAGGTCTGGATGAAAGCTGCGCGCCAACGGAAACTTTTCTCGTCGCTGGCGGCGAGGAAGCTGTCCGGGAAGCCGCCGCGTACCCAGAGCCGGTTGGCAGCGTTCGGTCCAGTGTGGACGACCTCGGCAACGGTGAGAGGCGTTAGCTCCTCGTAGGCAATGCGCCCCGCCAAGGTCTCGGCTGACTGGTGCAACAGGTCCATGGAAGCTGACCCAAGCAGAAGGAAGTGACGGCTTCGATTTCCCTTGCGTCGTCGTCGGTCAATGAGACTTCGCAGGGTATCAAAGATACCGGGGACACGATGAATCTCGTCCAGAATGACGAGCCGATCCTCGTGCTGGTTGAGGTACAACTCCGGGTCAGAGAGCTTGGCACGGTCTGAAGGCAGTTCCAGGTCAAGATAGAGGGCGCTTTCACCCAACACTTCCGTCAGTGACAGGGCGAGCGTCGTCTTGCCCACCTGTCGAGGACCGAGAAGCGCCACGGCGGGAAACTCTTCCAAGAGTTGAGCGACTTTAAGCTGGACAAGGCGCGGAATCATTACCATGTAATTATGCCACACAATCTCATATTTGTGTGGCATTATTTTCAACGGTTGCCGTCATGTCAGACAGCGGAATATCACATTCCAGCTCAGGATTAGAGACTGATGCCCTGGTCGTTGTTGCTGCTGCCATTGTGAGATTGCATCGGCGTGTTGCTGTCCATCTGGCTCCTGGACGGTGATCTCGTTCTCTTTGTGGTTCGCAGAAACCACGATTACATAACCTCCGTTATTAAGGGCGAGATGGCATGAACAGCGCCGAGGACAGATCAGGGACAAGTATGTTGTAGCGGTATATCGTTTACAGTGGTTTAGCGTTGTGGAAGATTTCTTTAAGTTGTTGATTTAGCTAGGTCTTGGTCTCCTCATAACCCAAAGGTCGCTGGTTCAAATCCAGCCCCCGCAACCAATAACTCATAGATAAAATAGAGTTTATACTTCTGGACGACTCATACTGACTCGAGTTTCTTCTACTGCGGCGTCGGTATCGAGTTCGGTGCCTGTGGGCCAGTAAAATCCGCTCGCAACTGCGAATCGCCGAAGGGGCAGCGCATGATCGGCGACCAGGAGGTAGACTGACGGTCTTCCCTTTGCCCCCAGAACTACTAGCTTGGCAGACTGGTGCACAATCCGCACGAGGCGAGACCATGAGCAAAGCGCCAGTGAATTCCTCAGCGCAGGCTGTGTTGCGCAAACACCATCGTTGCAAAGATCAGATGCGCGGATACGGGGAGATGGGAACCGAGCGTCATTCCTCACCACTCAACTAATCGGAATTGCGAATAGAGGCTTGCACAGTCATTCATTGCGTCATCCTCTGAACGGCTGTCGGCGGAGTTCTCAGAAATAAGCTGTAGCACAAAGAGCGGACGGAGTCAGGCGCCAGGCGGATGGGCCCGCGCAGCAGAATGTTGCGGAGTACTCCGACGACATCCAGCAGACCCATCTTGCGGAGAAACGACTGGAACTCGATCTCCCCTATCAGGTATGCGAGACCGCCCCTGCGGCCCTGCATCCCATTGCCGCATCGAGCATAGACCAGAATGTCTTTCATGTTGTGCAGGCGGTAGCCGAGCGTCAACATCCTGGCCCAGAGGTGGTAGTCTTCAAAGCCCTGGCAGGATTCGTAGTTGCCCGAGGCCACTACCGAGGCTTTGCGGAAAACGACAGTCATATGGTTCATCGGCGTCCGCGCCTTCGCAAATCGCCGCAGGGCCTGGCCTGCCGCGGGCAGCAGCCGAATCGAGCGCGGAAGCGAGCAGTCCTCGTCAAATTCCGCGATTGCGCTCCCAACCACATCCACCTCCCGGTTGCGTTCCAGAAAGTCCACCTGTTTCTGAAACCTCTCCTGCACGCAGATGTCGTCTGTATCCATGCGAGCCACGTACTCTCCCTGGCACATATACACGCCGGCGCGCAGAGCTGCTCCCAGGCCGACATGGACTGACAAGGGCAACGATACGATGGGCAGGACCTTCCCGTACGCGGCAAGAGTTGCCTTCAGTTGCTCCCCCAGCGGCCCGTCTTCGACAATGACCACCTCATCGGCCGGCAGAGTCTGAATCGCAAGGCTGTCCAGGCACTGACGTAAATTGGCTGGAGATTCCCTGTTGTACACCGACATCAACACGGATAGCTTCATTGACATGGCGCCATCCTTTCGTCCCCTGAAATTGCGCGATTTGACGATTGCAGAATTTCGGAATAAAACTCCTGGTATTGGCGCGACATCCTGCGCGTGGAAATCATCTCCAGTGTGGACGGAGACGGCAGGAACTTTTGCTGCCAATGCTCGGGCTGGAGACCGTCCAAAGCCATTCGGACAGAATCCGACTTTCCAGTAGCGAAGATTTGCACCTGGTCCGGAAATATCTTCTGGATATATCTATGCGGCGGTATATCTGTTGCCAAAACTCGAATTCCACTCGCGCAGCCCTCCAGCAGAGCCAGCGGAAGTCCTTCCGAACAGGAGGCTGAGACCAGGATGTCGGCTGCCCTTATCAGATCGGGAACATCTCTCCGCTGACCAAGAAAGACGATATTGGATGCGTTGCCGGCAGCCCTCTCGCACTCCGCTCTCAGAGGCCCGTCTCCAGCGAAAACCAGAAAGCCGCGCCTGGATAGCTCGGATGCGAGGAAGCCGGTAACAACCTCGACCGGATTCTTGCGTCTTATCAATGACCCTGAGTGCAGCACAATCACAGTGTCTGGCGGCAACCCGAGATTCGCCCGAATTGCTTTTACCTGATTCAGATTCGGAGCAGGATAATACTCGCTGAGCTCAACGCTATTGAGAACTACCCGGGCCTCGATGCCCGGCCGCTGTGCCGCTTCCGCGACGCTCTCTGAAACTGCAATCACCCCATCGAATCTTTTTAAGGCCGCGAACTCGCGGATAACCATCAGTGTGCCAAGGATGCGGCCAAAAACTAACCGGTAGTCCTCAGAGAGATTGCAGTGAAGCGTGGAAACAATCGGACACGCCAGTCTCGCTTTCGCCGCCAGAACATCTGCCCGGAGTCCATGACAATGGACCAGGTCCGGCTTCTCTTCCAAAACTAAACGGCGCAATTCTCCCGCGCCGGAAAACAGATATCCAAGACGCGAAAGTCGCAACTGGTTGACAGGAACGCCGAGAGATAAAAAGCCGTCAATCAGGCTGTCAGCCGGCTCGTCCGATAGCGTTGCGATAACTGCCCGATAGCGCAGTGGATCCAGATGACGGAGAACACCCATCAATACATTGATCGGTCCACAGCGCGCCAATGTGGATACAACTGAAAGCACGGTTTTCGGCAATTTCTTTCCTCCCGAAGATAAAGAGTTTTCTGGATGTCTTGCTGAGTGCGCTTGCTCACTGCTATCAGCACGCGCGCAAGGACATCCGCAGCGCCGCTCTGAACCGGATACGGTCGAGGAAATAGCGCAACAGCCACGGCGATAAGATGGCGGATAACAGCAAGAGCAAGCATCGCATTGCCAGGTTGCGGGATTTGACTCCCCTATGAACACACCTCATCGCAAGGCGAAATGCGGCGTGCTCGACTTTGCCTGACTTGATAGCGCGCTCATAGCCCTCATAACTGAAGCTGTCTTGGCCGAGCTTCATGCGCTCGCGGCATAAGTCGACAATGTAGTAGTGCGCCTTTCGCTGCTCGATGCGTGAGCATACGTTGCCTGATCGCTTTCGAATTTGCATGAGGGGCTGGGAAAGGTTGCTCAGGCGAAATCCAGCAGTCACGGCGCGCAGCAAAAAATCGTAATCTTCAGCAAAAGCCATCTCCCGATAGCCCGATAATGCGTCATATACCTCACGCCGTGCGAGCCACAGATGAAGACACGGCGTGCTGAACAGCATGGTCTTGACAACATCTTCTTGGGTCGCCGGCTCTCGCGAGATGCCAAATCCGGGTATGGGTATCCCGGACTGATCGATTGCCGTGGTTGCACAACCTACCAGCGCAATTTCGGGATTTTCTTCAAGAAACTGGAGCTGCTTTTCCAGTCTGGTGGGCAGGGCTATATCATCCCCGTCCATCTTCGCGATGAACGGAGCAATGCAAAGTTCGAGCCCCATGTTGAGCGCGTAAGGTATGCCTCGATTATCGTGCGTGCCGACGACTTTAATGCGCGGGTCGGCGGAGGCAACTAACTCGGCGATCCGCCGTGTGCGGTCAGTCGATCCGTCATCGGCTACTACTATTTCAATGTCGGTAAAGGTCTGAGTCTGGATACTCGCCAGCGCTTCGGCAAGATACCGCTCCACGTTATAGACATTCATAAGTACGCTGATTTTGGGCATCAGAATCCTCCTTGCGCTTTACGTCCAATCCGCATGTCGTTATAGACAGGTGCCAAACAAATGCAACCGCCATAAAAGCCGAAATATAAATCGCCGTCGAGGCATTCAATTCGCCGCGTTGAACATAAATAATCGTAGGGAGGCAGATGCAAAGATAAAATAGAGCGATTAAATTATGAGCCGACGCTTCTTCCCACTTGCGCAATAAAAAGCCCAACGCCAAACAGGAGCAACCATACAAGAAAAACACTTGTCCAGATGCAAAAAAGACGTCGAGGTAAAAGGTGGCGCTGAGTCCATTGCCTGTTTCAAAAGCACTAGGGTTTGCTTGAGAAGAAATATAATTGGCGAGTGCGGCTGTCCAAGACGATCCGACGCCACAAAAGCTATACACCGCACCCAACGGCAGCAATGTGCCAAATATTGTATGAAGAGGAGGGGTCGGTAATTGCCAGGCAAGGGCGGGAATCATGAAAATAATCCCTTCGCCAATAAAGAATTGGTGCAAAAGCGGGCCATTACTGCCTATACTGGAGCGCAATACCTCGATCATCGCAAAAGAAAAACATCCTAATATAAGAACAAGAATCAACTTCATTGTGCTCAGGTGCTTGCGCTGGATATAAGTAAAGTGCCAGAGCGCAACAAAAAGCCAGGTTCCAGCTTCTTTCCTTTGTCCGAGCCCAGCAAATAAAAGAACGTATAACAATATCGTAAAAAACATGAGTCGGCTATAGCAATTCTCATCGATGACCACAGCCAAGCCAAAAAGTAAAGGGATAAGAAATCGGAAAAGCGTTAGAAAGCTGAATGAATATTGCGCTTGATCAAGATATAAACCCTCATAACCGCCAGAGAAAAATGCAGTGACATTTTTTTGAATCAAGAATGGGGACAAGATAACTAGGATAATAAAGGTGAGGATATAACAGCGCTTGCAATAGCTCCTGCCAAAACAGTCTAATCGTTTGAGTCCAACAAGCGGTTCCTTGAAAAAAAGAAAATAACCGCCATAAAAACTTGCAATCCCTATAATCCAGAAAGCAAGCAAACGGTAGAGAACACCGCCGCGCGGCGCGACCGCCTGACCAAAAAACAAAGTATAGACGTTGTCGTCCTGAGTCACCAGGGCAAACAGCGGCCTTGGAGCAACCCACAGAATCGTGCCAAGAAAGAATAGTCCGATCAAACTCGTCATTCCAGAGGGCATTTTACGGACAGCTAAAGCTATAATCGCCATCGCTGCAAGAAGCAGAATTTCACCCGTTGTAGGGCTGAGGGAAACCCCTGCCGCGTCCAGCACGATCAACGCGAATGCAATCAGAACAAGGCTCGCCCCGGCAAGACGCAGAGCAAGTGCGCCGGTCGAGATAATTTGTGGCAGCGGGGCCTTCATGCCGGCTTGCCTCCGCTCATGGCCAGCGATCTCAAGGCCAGATATCCACTGCGTCTGCGTGCAAAAATCGTCAATGCGGAAGGCAGGCCGATACCAGCCGTGGCAGATAGATAGCTGAGTGTGACGCCAGTATTACCCCAGCGAGGCGCCGTGAGTAATGCCAGCATTAGGGTCAGCGAAGCGACCGCCAGCGACTGGGTAAAAAACGGCTCTCGCTTGAAGGAACGCAACAATATGGCCAGGCTCTGCACTACGCAGTTGGCGCCGGCGGCCAGCACCAGTACCGCGAACAGTTGCGGCGAGACCATGCGCACGGCCAGCCGGGGCGCCACTGCCGGCAGCAGCGCGGCAACACTGCAAGCGGCAAGCGCAATCACGCCGAAGACGGCCAGTGATTGGCCCAGGGTGCGCAGAAACATCCGGTCAAGCCCCTGGAACTCGCGCCGCGCGATCATGCGTCCAAAAGGCGTAGCCTTGGTCGAGATCCAGGGCAGCACCAGACTTGTCATGTAGCCCGTGATGCTGAGCGACATGCCCATCTGTCCGGCTTCTACTGGACCGCGCAGGGAAAAGAGGATAGGAATGAATATCTGCACGGTGAAGTAGTAGCACATCCAACTAACGGCGATGCGCCACTGAAAGGGCCATACCTCGCGGGTCCAGTGAATGGCCGCTTCACGAGCCGGATGGCGCAGCAGTCCCGCCAGCAGACGGCGGTGCGTGACCAGAAAGAAAAGCCCGGTGCCGGTCTGGCCCACAATCACCAGCGCCGGCGAGTAAAGACCGTGATGCAGCAGCATGGCCGGCCAGGCTAGCACAGACGGCGGCAATTGCCTGGCGCAGTCGCATCGCGGCCACTGCGCGCACCTGCCCGCATCCCTCCAGAAAGGAGTAGAAGGGCATGCACCACAACCCCATGGCAGACGCTATGACCGCGGTGAGCCACGGTCCCAGCCAGGCAACCTGCACTGTGCCAGACGCCGCATGACGAGCGAAAAAAACTATCCCCAGCGGTGCCAGGATCAGACCCATCGCCGCCGCGGCCAGCGTATACCAGCGCAAACTGAGTTGCAGCGTGGAGGCCAGACGCGCATGCGCGACACGATCGCCTGTTACTCTGCCGTCTCTTTTGATTTCCAGGTGAATGCATTCGTGCGCGGCCAGCTGCTGAATCACAAATGAGAAGCCCAACTCGAAGACCATCTGCAGCGAGACCAGGCTGAGCAGAGTGTAGTAGTAACCCTGCTCGACGGGACTGAGGAAGCGCACAATGAGCAGCACTGTCCCGGTGCTGCCCACGATGTTCACAATCCGCGCCAGAAAGGTATAGGCAACCGCGCCATCCAGCCCCAGCGCCCTCCGCATTCTCATTGCCACACTCCTGCAGCCATCTGTTCAAGTGCAGCGGGCCATGAGCCGGTAAGGCGGCGGGTATGTTGCGCGATTGCCAGAATCTCGGCTGCCCAGGCCGTAAACAATGCCAGCGGCAAAGCCCCCAACAGAGCTCCGAGCACAACCCAGAACCGGTAAGGCGATGGCCGGTCCGGGACGACAGCCGGATCGACGATCTGTATCAGCGCCCCCTGCCGCGCTTCATCCACGCGCGCCCCTTCATATTGGCGCGTGAGCAGATCCTGAATCGTCTCGCGATACTTCACCTCTCGCAGTGCGCGCGTGTAGTCCAGACCTGCCTGCGTAAACGTTACCCTTGGGCGCGATCAGGTCGCCTGTGCTGCGATCGCTCGCCGCATCCATCGCGGATAACTGCCCTTCCATGCCGGCCAACTCCTGTTCGGCGCGCATCAGGTCCGGATTCTGATCGGCGGCAAACTCGCGCATAGCCCTGATCTCCACCTGCTTGGCCGCAAGCTGACCGCGCAAAACGGCAGCCGATGCAATCATGGCGCGGGCCTGGCCCTCAATCTCAATCACACCCGTGCGCTGCTCGGTCTGTTTCATATCCTCTTCGGCACGCACCAAATCCTCGTGCGCGGCGCTCAACTGCCGCTCGAAGAATAGTCTTCGCTGCGACGCTTCGGTGATGGCCAGCTTAGCGGTAAATCGCTGGTATTCTTCCACCCATCCATTGGCCAGATCTGCGGCCCGGCGTGGATCTTGATCGGTTACCGAGAGGCGGATCAGTCCGTCCTTCAAACCGTTGTCGATCTTGGTGGCCCGCTCCCAGCGTTTGCGCGTCGTGGATAGATATTTTCGGTGATAGAGTTCCTGCAGATGAAAGCGCTCGACCATCGCATCCTCCACCGTGCGGCTCTTCAGCAGCGCAACTTGCTGATCGTTCGGATTCTTGATACTCATGCTGCCAGCCGCCGAGGCCATGGCGCCCAGGTTGCTCAGTTGCGCCATCATCGCCGCTCCCGTCGACCCGCTCTGTTGAGGCGGCAACAACACCACGGTGGCCGTGTAATGTTTTGGCAGCAACAACGCAACTGCACAAGCCAGCACGATAATTGCAACCGTCGTGATCCAGATCAGCCTTTTCCATTTCATTGCCATCCGCAGCAAAGGCGGCATGAGAACCGTGGATTAGCATTGGAAGTGAGAGTGACGGATTCGTATTCTGCTGTGGGCACGAGAACCTTCCTCATGGATGAATTCGGGTTGTTGGGAACGCAATGTGCGTCCCATTGCGGACTTTATGTCCGCTACCGGCTTTGCTGCGGTGGAAACCGCCGTTGTCTGCCTTGCCGACCAGGCGCGCTCACCTGGAAATGAACCGCCCGGTCGAGTTGGTCGTGGAAACTGAGTCCAGATTAGCGGCGCAAGAGAGGTGCGCAAACAGGGAATACAAAAAACAGGTGGGGCAGCAAATCAATTATGGGAAGAGACTCATGAGACTGTTCAATTTCGGGACGTTGCTTCTCCATTGCTGCATTTTTCCCTTCAATACCCTGCAATAGATAAGGAAACAATGAGGCGTCTATGAGAAACCATTCATCTGTCCGTCACGCTCATCTCGTCGCGCCGCTCTCCTCTGGATTGCCGGCGCAGTGGCACTCTGTTATTCGACGTCTGCGTTGCACGCGCAATGTCCTGGGGGAGCCGATCCAGACGCACTCGGCTGTCCGACTCTTCCAATTCCTCCACCGCATACCAAGGATTCATCCGCGCCGGTAGACATCAACGAGAGCGCACCATTGGAATCCCCAAAGGCGGATCGCTTCACCGAGGCCTCAGCCATCGGGAGTCTTACTGGCGGCGCAAGCCACACGGAAAGGTAGGCTGGGCAATTCAATCAGGACTTCACGGCGGCCTGCCTTCGCAGCCTGAGGCGCCCACCGAATTTCAGCGCTTTGTGGCCGCATCAACGGGCCAGACACTGCCTGTTTACGGAGCCAGCCTTTTCAACACGCTGCCGACATCGTTTGGCTCCACTCGATCACGGGCCCGCACCTGGAGACCTGATCGTCGGCACCAGATGATGAGCTGCGCATCCGAATCTGGGGCCAGGTCAACTTCAGCGCCAATCTGCGCGTGAGCCGCGAAGGAGAAATTTACCTTCCCAAGATCGGCAACGTTCATGTTGCCGGACTGCCGTTCTCCGCCATCCCCGGCCATTTGCGCAACGCGATGGAACGGGTCTATCGCAACTTTGAGATCAGCGTGGACATGGGCGAAATTCATTCCATACAGATCTATGTAACCGGCCTCGCACACCGGCCGGGAGAGTACACGGTCAGCGCGCTCAGCACTCTGGTAGACGCGGTTTTCGCAAGCGGCGGTCCATCGGCGGCGGGCTCCATGCGCCATGTCCTGCTCAAGCGCGAGGGCAAGGTGGTCACAGACTTCGATCTTTATGCGCTGCTGGTGAAGGGCGACAAGACCGGCGATGTGCAACTGCAGCCGGGCGACGTGCTTTACATTCCCGCAGCGGGGCCGCAGGTGGCGCTGCTGGGCAGCGTGCGCCAGGCCGGCATCTACGAGTTGCGCGGCAAGGAATCGATCGAACAACTGCTCGACGCGGCCGGCGGCAGGACGGCAATTGCCTACGGTGCGCGTCTGTCGGTGGAACGCATCGAGGACCATGCGCGACGCCGCGCCTTTGAGCTGGCGGCCGATGCGGCGGGTCTGGCGACATCAGTTGGCAGACGGCGACATTGTGCGCATCGATCCCATCGTTTCCACCTATCGCGAGACGGTCACGCTGCGCGGATCGGTGGCCAATCCCGGACGCTTTCGCTGGCATGAAGGCATGCGGCTGAGCGAACTGATGCCCGACCGCGATGCGCTGGTGACGCGCGGCTACTGGTGGCGGCGCACCCAGCTGGGTCTGCCGGCGCCGGAGCTTGCTCCACCTGCTGAAAACGAACAGGAAATTGAAAAGCCTGCGGCCGTGGTCAGTCCCGGAGCGCAAACAGATTGGAACTACGCCGTCATTGAGCGCACTAGACCCGGCCGCCATGACCACCGCGCTGATTCCTTTCAACCTGGGCAAGCTGGTGCTCGATCACGACGTCGTCGCAGGATCTCGAACTCAAGCCGGGCGATGTGGTAACCATCTTCTCCCAGGAGGATATTCACCCGCCTCTCGATGAGCAGACCAAGTATGTGCGCCTGGAGGGCGAATTTGCGCATGGGGGCATCTACAGCGTCAGCGCCGGCGAAACATTGCGTTCGCTTGTTCGCCGCGCCGGAGGGCTGACCGCCAATGCCTACCTCTATGGAGCGGAGTTCACCCGCAAAAGTACGCAGGCGCTCGAGCAGCAACGGTTGGATGAATATGTCGACCGAATCGCGCATCAAATGGAGCGTAACTCGATCAACCAGGCAAGTGCCGTGCACAACTCCCGAGCAACAAATTCAGGTTGCATCCATCAATCGCGATCTGATTGCGCAGCTTCGCCAGGTTCGTGCAACCGGAAGAGTGGTGCTGGAATCTGGGACCCCATAGCTCGGGAGAGAACGCATTGCCGGACCTGCCCCTTGAGGATGGCGACCGGCTGGTGGTTCCGTCCATGCCCGCCACGGTCCAGGTCATTGGCGCTGTCTACAATCCAGAACGCATTTCTTTATCACGGAAAAAACGCCAGGGTTGGCGACTACCTTCATCTGGCCGGCGGACCAAGCCGCGAGGCGGATCGCCGACGAGCCTTCATTCTGCGCGCCAACGGAACGGTTACTCCTCGCGAAGCAGGCCAGTCGATCTTCGCTTCCTCCAGCTTCGACAAACTGCGTCTCTATCCAGGCGATTCGATCGTCGTACCGGAAAAGAACGTGCGTCCCTCGACATTGAGCCAGATTTTAGGATGGAGCCAGTTCATCTCCGGCTATTCCATAGATGCACTGCTGGTCAACTCACTCAAGTAGCCGCTTAGCTCTATTCGACCCGACTGCTTGTCTTGCATGATCTGCCTATCGCAGGGTAAGCAGTCTCTCGTCTCGGGCAATTGTATAAATACGGTATTTAGATTCGCAGCCTGATTCCGCCATGCAATCGAATACTTATATTTAACATTAGATAATACCTGTCCATATCTGCACTTGTCCTTGATATATAGGGCTGCTTCTTGACGGGGGCTCTTCATTAAAAACTTACTCATCGCTGTTCGAATACGGGAATGGTTCCATTCGCGTTCTATCCATCTTTCAATTTATCGTTCCGTTCGCGCGGTACACACAAATTAAAGCGAAGATTCATGAGTGGCCGTTGTTGGAAATTGCATGCGAAGGTTCTTGGCGAGGCAGAATAAGGCCCAGGTAAGATTCTCTGCGCACCACGTTTTCATCAATGCTCGGAATTCTATCTTTATCTGTCGAGGTGCGTTCCCATGCAACTGTTCAATCGAGTGATTGAGCCGAACACTGTCGCAATACCGCCATCGCTCCTCCCTGTATCGATACAACCCGATGCTATCGCGCCCGTTCGTAAAGCGTTGATCGAAAGCCCATCCGCAAGCCCCTGGAGCCTATCCCGCTCAAAGCGTCTGATGGATATTTTGGTTGCTTCTCTGATTCTCTTGATATTTGCCGTTCCGATGCTGGCGATCGCACTTTGCGTGCGTCTCTCCTCGCATGGACCTTCGCTCTTTGTGCAGAATCGCATTGGCCGGAGAGGACGTATTTTTGGCATCTGCAAATTCCGCAGCATGGCAGTGGCTTCCAAAAAGTGTCTTGGCCCAGGCCTGACAAGAGATGGAGATAGACGCGTTACTGGAGTAGGCCGGTGGCTGCGCAGGCTCAAACTCGATGAACTTCCACAGTTCTACAACGTCTTGCGCGGAGATATGAGCCTGGTGGGTCCCCGGCCAAAATTGCCGCAATACGCAGCTA
Organism: uncultured Acidobacteriaceae bacterium; assembly: GCA_963724755.1. GTDB lineage: Bacteria > Acidobacteriota > Terriglobia > Terriglobales > Acidobacteriaceae > Telmatobacter. Next base: position 135,086 of record CAVRVZ010000005.1, on the reverse strand, counting down.
TCGTCAAAATGCCCTATCGCCCCGGAATTACCGGAGCAGCAACGCTTGCCTTCCGATACGAAGAGAAGTTATTGAGGTCATGTGAACCCTGATAATCTGGACCAGTTTTATCACCAGCGGATCAAGCCGCTGAAGGCGCGCATCGATGCGCGCTATATGTGCCGGGCCACTTTCTGGTCCGATATGCGGGTAATCGCGGCCACATTTGTAGCCTGCGTGGTTCCTGATCGCATTGCGGCTGCCAACATCCGTGTCCTTTCAACGCTTACCGCCGCATCAAAAGTGTTCTTGGCGAACGAAGCCCTTCCTGCCGATTGATTGTTCGTGAAGCACAGCGGATATTCCAGGCTGCACTCTGCAGTCCGATGTAATTTATCAAAAGCTTGCCGTCAAACTAACCCGCACATTGCTTTGAATCCACCCACGATAACAGGCCGATCTGCCTGACGCACGATTTACTGTTGATCCTCTCTGTGGCCTCGATTGGATAGCATGCGCCCACTGTGCCATGATTATATAATAGACTCTGAACAATGACTGCAATACGGAGTGATGAATCGTGATCGAGTTTGAACGCGGAGAGCAGCTTCAACAGTTTGCAAGCGACAACTACGCAGGCATCTGCCCTGAGGCATGGCGGGCGACCGAGACTGCCAATCATGGGCACGTATCGTCCTACGGAGACGACCCATGGACCGCACGAGCATCCGATGCGTTTCGCGAATTCTTTGAGAAAGACTGCGATATTTATTTTGTATTTAACGGCACTGCGGCCAACTCACTGGCGCTTGCGTCTCTCTGCCAGTCTTATCACGGAGTTATCTGCTGCGACTCGGCGCATGTTGAAACCGATGAATGCGGCGCGCCGGAGTTTTTTTCGAACGGATCAAAGTTGCTGGTGGCTCAGGGCGCTGAGGGCAAACTGACGCCGGCAGTCCATTCGCGAACTTGCAACCAAGCGACAGGATATTCATTATCCCAAACCGCGTGTAGTCACCATCACGCAATCCACTGAATTTGGCACTGTTTATACATTGGATGAATTACACGCAATTTCAGAGGAATGCAAGATGCATAACCTCTTTCTGCACATGGATGGCACGCGGTTTGCAAATGCCTGCGCAAGCCTCGGTTGCTCTCCTGCGGAGACCTCGTGGAAGAGCGGTGTTGATGTTCTCTGCTTTGGAGGCACGAAGAACGGATTGGCGGTGGGTGAAGCGGTCATCTTTTTCGATCGCAAGCTGGCAACTGACTTCGATTACCGATGCAAGCAGGCCGGCCAGCTTGCGTCGAAGATGCGATTCCTTGCGGCGCCATGGGTGGGATTGCTTGAGAGTGGAGCATGGCTGCGCAATGCCGCGCATGCAAACAAGTTGCGCAAAGCATTTTGCGGCGCAGATTTCCGGCATTCCGGGAATAAAGCTGGCGGCTCCCGTTGAAGCCAACGCGGTCTTTCTTTCAGCTTCCGATGAGATTCTCAATTCGCTTCGAGCGCGCGGCTGGAAATTTTATACCTTCATCGGCGGCGCGACGCGCTTCATGTTCTCCTGGGATTCCGATCTTTCGCGCGTCGACGTACTGTGTCGCGATTTGAAGGAATGTGCGGCTCAGGCGCAGGATAAGCGCTGACGGAAGCAGGATCGCGACAACTCTATTGCAGATCTTGATTTTGTTTCTTCCGGTCAGCTTTTTCGGCTGCGTCACGCGCGCGGAGCTGGGCGTCAAGGCCGTGAGTCGGATCCCGATGAAGGAACTTCCGCGAGAGATCGGGCCAGAACTCATCGAATACGGCGGCAATGGTGCCTTCGGCGGTTACCAGCATTCCGTTGCTGAAGGTCTGTCCGATGCCGGAGTTGCTGGGCGGATAGTAGAGGTTGGAGATGGCCCCGGAGACAATGTTGCCGGCCACGTTTGAGTAGTTGGGCTCCCACTTGCCGGTGTTGTCGTGTTTGCAGATGAAGCTGGTTGCCGCGGAGTAAAGCAACCGACGGCCGAAAGATCCGTGGCCCATGCGGAAGAAGCGGGGATCCTGGTGCAAGATCGAGGGCAGGATGCCGTTGCCGATCATCGTGCCGTCAAAAGCATCAAGGTACGCCGCGCCGGCTCGCTTTCCAAAACCTTCAGGACCCCATCCGAACCCAGTATCGTCATCCTTGGCTTCTTTGAAGCCGGCGTCCATTAACCCGCCAACAAAGGTCGCCGGGTCAATGGAGGAGCGAAAGGCGAGGCCCATCTTCTGCCCCGAGGTCATGGAGACGGCGTTACTGTGATACGTGACATTAAATGCGGGCACCACTCCCACGATGCGTTGCTTCTCCTCTTCCTTAATTTGCTCTTCAGCCTTTTCATATTGTCTTTTTTTTATGTCGGGCGGCTGCTGGGTGGTCTGGTCTTGCGGGTCAGAGGGTGCATCTGCGGCGAGCATGAGCTGAGGCTGAGGAGCTTCAGGAAGTTCGGCGGCTCCGATTGCCTGCCGGCTTGAACTCGATTCCTGCGAAAAAAGATACGATGGCAATACCAGGAGTGCAGTGCACATAACAATTGCAGCAGGGATCAAACCTGAACGCATCCATCCCTCAAAAGTGAAGGTGAGACATACCTTCGGGACGGTCCGATCTGCCGACTTATTCATGTTAGTTAAGTTAGTATTGTAGCGCATCGAAACTCGTTCAAAAATACTGACAGCTGAGTCCTAGGTGACCCGCACTCAGAGATTCACGTGGTTCATTCCGAAGTTCGCACCGGCCAATGAAAATTACGGGGGCATTAGTGAGAGGCAGCATCGGCCTGCGCTGCTAACCGGGCTGCTTTTTCGGCTTGCTTGCGCTTGTAGTGGCGCACCACATCCGGCCAGAACTCGATGACTTCCGCGCCTACGATCCCTTCGGCAGAGACGGTCAATCCATCCGTTATGGTATCGGTGACAGTGCGTTGTGAAGGAGGGTAATACACCCTGGCAATGGCGGAGCCAATCAGGTTGCCAATTACATTGGCATAATTCGGCCCCCATTTACCATTGTCCCGCTTGCACCATCCGGTGCTCTCGGCCGCCCACAATGCCCGGCTCGCGGCTGAACCTGTTCCCTTCTGGTAGTAACGTGGATCTTCATGCCACAGGGAGGGCAACACCGCATTCCCGAAAAAATTACCGATAAAGTAATCGGAGTATGCGCCGCCAAATCGCTTGGCGTATCCTTCCGTGCCCTGCCCCCAGGCCGTGGGGCTGCCGTCGGCCTGGCCGATGCCGGCAACTACGGCTGCCAGCCCAAAAGGCCACGGATCAGTGGCGCTCCTGAAGAAAAGCTGGAATTTCTGTCCCGAAGAGAGAGGAACCGCGTTCTGGTTCTGGGTGGTATTGAAGGCGGCCATCACGCCAGCAACCCTGTTATGCTCTTGCTGCTTCAATTGCTCTTCGGCCAGATCGTGCTCGCTTTTTCCCCTGCCGGATTGCTGGGCGGGCGCTTGAGAGCTGGAACTGACCTGGGTCTGCGCGGAACCGGAGGCCGGCTGGGAAGCGTTCTGACCCTGTCCTGCAGCGGGCTGCTGGTCAGCAGGTTCGGATGAAGCAACCTCGTACTGCGGCTGAGGAGCTTCAGGGATCTGCGCAGCCGCAGCTGCAATTTTCATGTTCTCGGCCGGAACAGCACCGGGTATCTGCGCCTTCAATGAAAAGGATAGCGCGGCAAGAAATGGGCCCGCGGCGAACACGACAGCTACACTGCGAAATCGTACAAGCATTCTTTCACCAAAATAAAATGTCGACGTAGCCGCAGACAATCAGTGGCTGCGGTGAAACAAATGGGCATTGATGTCCGGCCAGATCTCGCGAAACACATTGGTCAGGGCATCGCGCCCTATGGCGTATGCATATTTCTGCGTGAAGCCACTGGCGGTCTGCGTCTGGCTGGGATAATAGGCCAGCGAGACAGCCTGGGACACGCCGCGGCCGAGAACCTCCGATGCATTGAAGCTGTTTTTTCCATGATAATCCGGCGTTATCAGAACGCGGGAAGCCGCGTAGATTCCTCGCTTCCAGATTCCACCCTCGCCCTTGGCATAGTAGCGTTCATCTTGATGGAACACGGTCGGCATGGCGAAGTCGACCATGTAGTTTCCGTCGGTCTTATCGAGATAGCCGCGCCAGTAATATGCCCAGAATCCGCCTACGCCTTTGCCCAGTTGAGTGTGCGCGCCCGTTCCCTCGGCCAGCAGAGAGGTAATGCCCACAAAAACAAAGGCCGAGTAATCGAAGCTGTTCTGGGTGGCAACCATGAATGCTTCGTGGGGCTTGGGCGGCGGTGGCTTCACCCCTGCGCTCACGGCGCGGTAGTTGGGCATCACTCCAAGAATGCGCTTCGGTTGCGGAGGCGGAATGTGCTTTTCTGTAGAGTCTGCGGGTGGCTTTTGCGCCGCCTGGCCTTGTCCGTCCTGAGCCTGCTGGCCGGAGGCTCCGGCAGCGTCTGCCTGCGGCTGAGGAGCATCGGGAAGCATGGCACACGCCGCCATCACTGGGCCTGAGCCCGGCGTCTGCGGAAAAACTTTTGCTGGCAGCCCCAGAACGGCCATGCAAGGGAAAAGCGCGGCGGCAATCAAACCTGAGCCTGAACGCATGCATTCACCAGTTTTGAAGTCGACTCCCGCCAGCCGGTTCACCAGTATGGGTAAATCAGAATTAGGGGATATCCAAGGTTTAATCATATCAGCCCGCATATTGCGGGCCAACGCGCCACGCGGCCACTTTAATTGCGCTTACATATTGCATTTATAAGTAAGCCAGCACAGATCTTGAAATCGGAGAAAACCCCAAAAGTCTCCCTCAGCTCACGCCGCAAAATCGATGAATCCGCGCTGCGGATCGGTGGAGACCAGCTTCACCGTAACCTTGTCGCCCACGTCCAGGCCTTTGCCGCCCTGCACCAGTTTTCCATCCACATGCGGATTGAGGGTGCGGACGAATGTGCCGTAATTGTTCACGCCGGTGACGATGGCGGGGTAGCTCTGGCCGATGTGGGAGTGCAGGACAACGGCGGCGATGCGTTTCTGCATCTCCCGCTCTACCTTGCGGGCGCCGTCTTCCATCAGGGTGCAGCGCTGGGCGATGGCGTTGAGTTGATCTTCAGTGTAAGGCTGCGGTCCACGAGCCAGATGTGCCTTCATCAGCCGCTGCGTCACTACGTCGGGGAAACGGCGGTTGGGAGCAGTGGAGTGGGTGTAATCCTGCACAGCCAGGCCGAAGTGGCCCGGCGAAACCTCATTGGGCTTGACCAGCACGTACTCGCCGGGACCCATCAGCTTGACCACAGCCAGAGAGAGGTCGGGAAAGTGGTCGGGGTCCTTCTGCTTCTGCGCGAGCAGAAAATCGTTGAGTGCCTTCGAATCCGGCTGGGCGGGCAGGGTGGTGCCCAGTCCCTTGGCCACTTCCACGATACGGTCCCATCGTTTGGGGGTGCGCACAATGCGACGGATGGAGGCTACGCCGGCCTGCTCAAAGGTGCGGGCCATCACTCCGTTGGCCGCCACCATGAACTCCTCGATGAGCGATGTGGCGCGGTTCTTTTCCAGGCGCGCGATATCGACTGCCTGATCGGCCAGCATTACGGGACGGGTTTCAATGGTCTCGATATCCAACGCTCCATGCTGAAAGCGGCCGCCCTCCATGCGCTGGGCCGCAGCGTCCTGAAGTTTGAGTTGTGAGGCCAGATCGGCGCTGGCGGCAACCTTGGCCGGCGCAGGGCCTTTTCCCTCAAGCCAGGCGCCCACGCAGTTATAGGCCAGTTGCGCACAGTTGCACACCAGCGCCCGGTAAGACTTCCCATCGGATACAGCGCCCGCCTGATCCACGGCATATTCGATCACCAGCGCCACGCGGAGTTGATTCTCATTCAGCGAGGTAATGCCCTCGGAAAGCTCGACGGGCAGCATGGGAAATACTTTTACGCCTGTATACACCGAAGTCGTCTCGCTACTGGCGTGGCCATCGATGATGGTGCCCTTACATACGCGCGCATCCACATCGGCCACGCCTACGAGCACGCGGATGCGGCCGTCAGCGAGCTGCTCCGCCCACTCAATCTGGTCAAGATCTTTTGATGTGTCGTTGTCGATGGAAGACCAATGCAGGTTGCTGAGGTCCTGTATGCCGGGAATGGAAGGAGCATCGGGATGGGCCTCGATAGCGGCCAATTCGGTATCGGTTCCGGCGGGAAAATCCGGCTGGAAACCGTGCTCGATCATGGATGCGTGGGCTGCGGCGACAAGATTGAAGTGCACAGGCTGGCTGGATTGCATGAAAAATTGCGCTCCTTGTATGCGAAAGGCCAGCCTATCACGTTCGGGGGGAGCCGCGGTTAGCAGCCTGTGGTGAAAGTCCGGCTTTGAAAGGGCTCGACTTTAGTCGTGCCGCACATGCAATCAAATAAACGTTGGGCTTTAGCCCCTGGGGGATGGTTTTTCGAGATTTTGACTTCTTCTACAGGCGGTTATGGCGCGGCCACAATATTGACGGTGAGGTACACGCTCTGGCTGACCACGGTATTGTCCACATAGGCGGCGGCGGTGATCTTAAGGGTTGCCACGCCCAGGGGAGTGCCGCCAGTGGGAGTAACGAGTCCGCTGACGCTGTTACAGCCGATGCCCACGCCGCCTAGACCCGCTAGCAGCAAGAGCAGTACCAGGAAGCGCCGCGTGGAACGGCTTGCCAAAATGCGCGCCCGCCTGCCGAACGGCAGCAGGAAGAATCCTAGCACCGCCAGCGCCGTGCCGCCTGCAGCGCGCGGCCAGATTGGTTCGCGATGATGGTTGGATGCCGAAGATCCTCCGCTGGCGAAGGTTTGTATGGTGAAGGTGACAGTGCCGGGAGGAACAATCTGCTGCGGCGTCACGGTGCAGGTCATATCGTCCTGCGAAGGCACAGCGCAGATCACTTGAATCTCATCGTCGAAACCACCCTGGCCGGAAACGAGAAACGATGCGGTGCCCGACTGGCCCTGCTCGATATCGAGATTGGTAGGAGGATTTGAAGGTGACGGGGTGAGGGTGAAATTCTCAACACCGAGGGTGAGAGCGTTCGAGGTTTCGGTGTCGTAGCTGGCGTCTCCCAGGTAAACAGCCGTGAGCTGGTCGTAGCCGCCAGGCAGAGTTTGCGTTGTAATGGACGCCGTGGAGGAATCGGTCAGCGGCACAGCAGTCAGCGCCGCCTCCCCGATCACGGTGGTTCCGTCGTAAAAAATTACGTTGCCGGATGGGTTTTGCTCCACGCCCGCAAGCGGCGGAGTATTCGGCGTTACCGTCGCGGTCAGAATCACCGCAATTCCTGGTGGGGCAGTATTGAAGTTCGATGTAAGGACCACGGTATCGGGCAGAATGTTCACTACGGTGATGGTCGACTGGGCATTGGCGCCGGTGTAATTTGCATCGCCCGCATAGACGGCTTGCAGCGTATGAGTGGTCGCGGCAACCGGTACCGTGAAGGTCGCGGTTGTGACGCCGCCTGTGGTTGTAACCGGTGACGTGCCGAAGGCCACGCTGTTGATATTCAGCGTTACAGTGCCGGTGGGCGCGACAGCCCCAGCTGGCGGGCCGGACGTAGAAACTCCGAACGTCACGGTGACCGTAATGTCGGCGCCGACTGTCGGAGTAAGGTTTGAAGGTGTAACCGTAAGCGTGGTGGTGCTTGGCGCCGTGGTGATGGTGATCGGATTTGAGTTTGTCGATGCGTAGGTGCCTGTCTCGTCGTAGTACGATGCTGCAACGCTATAGGAGCCCGCAGTAGCAAAAACGCTGTCGAGGTTTACCATCCACGTGCCAGTCCCGGTGGGGTCAAGCGTTACGGTGGATGCCGAGGAAAGCGCTGAGGCTGTGACCGTATTGTAGAAAGTAATGGTGCCGGTAGGCGTGGCGCCGGCGGTCACCGGGTCCACTGTGGATTTTAGCGTAACCTGGGCCGCTGGATTGTAAGTGGAATTAAGCTGCACGGGCGTAATGCCAATGCTCACGGTGACCGCGGTGCCGGCCGCATCGGGAGTGGCCCAATGGTTCACCAGTTCCTGGGCGTTTACCGTGCCCAGTCCGGTGGCCAGGTCGTAGCCTGCACCGGCAATATAGCCGATCTGCCCCGTTGCGCCGCATCCGGGGCTTCCCGCTACGCATTTCAGTTGCGCGCTTCCCTGCTGCACGTCTTCAAAAATGCCGTTCTGCCGGCTGAGTGCATACAGGTTGGGCGTCAGGTTGCCCTGCGCGCCGTATTTTTCAGCTATCAAGGCCGCAATGCCGGCAAAGATGGCCGTGGCGGCGGAACTGCCTCCACTGCGCGCCAGGGTGCATCCGGTGGATGCGGTGGACTCGCCTAAACAGAAGGCCAGCCCGTGATTCATGCCGCTATCGATGGCTGTGGGCAGCGCCAGGTCGGGCAGGAGCCGGTTATGGGTTCCCGTTCCCTCTGTTCCCGGTTGTGATGCTTTCAGTATCGGCTGCCAGATGGGCGCGGGATAGATCGTGCTGCTGCCGCCGCCGCCGGCATAGGCCGGATCGGTTGCGCTCGCTGGAGACCATGCCGATAATGCGGAGATTCCCGCCGCCGGACCGTCTGCGCCAAATGCCGCAACGCCTACGGATGTATTCCAGGAGGAGGAGGCCAGCGCGTTGACGCCATACCCGCTGCTCACCAGTGCATCGCTACCCGCCAAATGGCAGGCCGAGGGGCCGCTATCGCCGGCTGCGGCAATCACCGCAATGCCTTCCGCGGCCGCCTGCCGGTAGAGCGCTAAATAGAAGGCCTGGTGCGATTGGCTCAAAGCCACTTCGCACTCCGAGTAGCCCACGGCGACGGTGTGCGCCAGCGCTTGATCGACGATAGCCGCCAGCGACAGATCCAATCCGTCGGTGGCCGAGGTGGTAGCCGCGGGAACCAGTACGATCTTCGCGCCGGGAGCGGCAGCGCCAGCCCAGGAAGCTGCCAGTGTGGCCGCAGCCTGATCTCGTGTAACTCCCGTTACTGAATCAAGCCCTGGGCCGTTGGGGGTAATAATGAGCGGGTTTGCGGGCAATGCGAAGGCCGCGCGGAAGGCGGCAACGTCCTGGCTGTTCACATTGCTGCGTGCCGCAATGGCGATCGATTCTCCTGAGCCGTCGACCCCGGCGGAATGGAGTGCATCCAAATGAAGAATCTGCGCGGCCAGTTGCGGTGTCAGAGCCTCAGCTTGGTTAGGCGAGGTTTCCGCCTCCAGCTCAGCCGCGGAGACGGCGACGGGCTGCGGCGTGGTGAAAGCGGGCGTGGAAAGCGCTCCATCGAGAGAAACCAGTCCCTGCACAACAGGCACGAGCGCGGTGGGAACGGAGATGCCCTGCGCCAGCACGGCACGCGTTCCGCCGGCCGTAACAACTGAATTGATTTGAGTTTGAAAGGCCTGTTCAACCTGGGCAACCGTTCCAGAAAATTCAATCCAGCCGCGCCCGGCGGGCAAGGGAGCGACCTGAAAGCCCTGGCTCTCAAGCCATGCGGAAACCGCGGCAACATCGGAGGCGGAGTTCGAGTACGAGGCGGCGAAGGCCTCCGGAGTAAGCCATTGATGATAGTGAGGCGAAGAGGGATTATCGAGGTCCGCAAGCTCCGTAGCTAGCGCCTGCTGCTGGGCAGTCGATGGCGAAAGCAGCAACAGCAGCCGATCCAACTTCATGCCGGCCGGTGCAGGGTCTTCAGCATCCAGGTTGATTGGTGGCCTGGACCCGGGAATTACTACAGCATCGGAACTGCGCCAATCGCCGGCCAGACGGGAGGCCTGCGCCTGGACTTGGGCTACGGCCACTCCAGAAATGGCCAGGAGAAGAATTGCGAACGGCAGACCAAGGCTTTTGTTGTATGCCATGTTCCTCTTTGTACACGAACCCGGAGTGACCTGTACCTCATTCCCGAATGGTGAAATGGAGCTTTCCCCATCCCCCTTCATGGAACATTTGTAATACCCGGCCGCCGTCAGGCACAGGCGGGCGGGTTCGTAGAGCTTCGCCCCGATTGTATAGCGGTTGAGGGTACCTAAACTCTAGATTATGCAGCGGGACCGGCACAGTTAGCCAGAAAGAAATAATTCCCGGCAGCCAACAGCCGGTGCCCCAGTGGTGGTTGAAAGCCGCTGTGGAGTAAAAGGTAGGGAATATCCTGGAGTTTGTTTCAAAATTCCGCCTTGTGTCAGAGCACGACGGGGGAACTCGCCCAGCGGGTCGGTCGCATGCCGAATAGGCTGCAAAAGCAACGGGCTATAGTCCCTGAGGAATTACCACTAACATCTGCTAAGCCATCTTTGAAACATGCTCTATTGAATACCCAGATCGGCAAGCACCTTGGGTTTGGCTTCGTCCTGGGCAAGCAGGTTGTGGCACGCTGCGCAGTCGTTGGTGATGGTCGCATTGCCGTCCCTGGTGGAGTGGTCGCCGTCGTGGCAGCGCCAGCAGCCTGGATAGCTCATGTGGCCGATGTGGTTGGGATGGGTTCCCCAGGTCACCTTCATCGAGGGAAAGACGTTCTGGCTATAGAGAGTCACCAGTTCCTGTCCAGCGGACTTCACCAGGGCAGCCTTTGCCGGCAAAACCTCAGGATGCTGGGTGCGATAAAAATCCGCAAGCTGCGCGGGAATCTTCGCGCTTGCCTCGGCCTGGGAGGCATACGTGGCTTTCAGCAGATCCAGGCCCTCCTTGTGGACCCAGGGCAGCTCCGGGGAGATCACGCCGTCGGCCATGGCGCGGTTGATCGCGTCTTCCGCAGTGAGGAAGGTATGAGCAGCGCGGTTGTGGCAATCGATGCAATCCATCACCCGCCGCTCGCCCTTGGGCATGGCGCCGTTCAGGGCTGACGCGGTAAATGTCGTCTCTGAACCATCGGCATTCCGCCTCTGTACCCAGGGGATGGTGGTTCGCGTAGGGTCGGTGGCGATGTACTCGATGTGGCCCAGGTGCACGCCGTGAATTCCGGTCAGATGGGAGAGCCCATCCAGTCCGCCCAGGTGCAGCACCAGAACCGTCTGGGTCTCGGTGTTGTTCTCGTCGTCGGCAAAACTCGACTTGACCAGCAGCTTTTCGCCCACAAACCGGTCAGGCGTGTGGCAGCCCTCGCAGGTATAACGGGCCGGGCGCAGGTTCTCGACCGGCGATGGAATGGGCGTGGGATAGCGATGGAAGGTGACTTCAAGAATCTGCTTGGTGCCGTTCACCTTGGCGCTGAAGTAGGCTTCGGCGCCGGAGCCGATGTGGCAGTCAACGCAGGCCACATGAGAGTGGGCGGAGATCTTGTAGGCCGTGTACTCGGGGTGCATCACGTGGCACGACTGGCCGCAGAATTGCGGAGAATCCATATAAGCCGCGCCGCGATAGGTGGATATCGACACAACCAGAAGGTTGGCAATCGTGGCCAGCAGCACAATGTCCAGGCCGTGGCGGAAGATGCGGTCGTTGAGATCGATCTTGGGAAATTCGGCCGGAATTTGGCCGGCCTTTTGCAGTTTTCCGCGGCGCAGAATCAGGCCTATCGGAATCAGCAGCAATCCGGCCACAAAAAGGGCGGGCAGCAGTAGAAAGAAGATGATGCCGAGATAGGGATTGTCGTAGGGCCGGCCAAGGAGCTCCACTATCCAATAGCCGATCATGGTCACGCCAGAGGCGGTGGTAATGGCTCCGCCGGCAAGACTGATGGGGTTGTTGCCGAAGAAAAGCGCCGGGCGAACCCAGTTTTCACGGATTTTTTGGAGTATGGACACCTTATCTCTCCTTACTCAATTCAACGGTCTTCCGCTGAGCGCGAAACTGTGTTCACCGCGCCATCAGCAGTATGCAGCAGGCTGCCGATTCCCCTCAGGAATCGGCGCATGAGAATAGCGGCTTAAGGCACACGCCTTTCGTAGTTTCGCTCGATGGCGGGTTTGCATTGAAGCTGTTTCATTACCCGGTTTTGAAAGGGCACTGCGGGGTACCGGGGTACCCTCTGGGTCGGGGTCCCGTGCTTCTGCAAGACAGAAAAATCGCGGTCTTTAGCCCCTGAGGGAATGCTTTGTAGCGCCCACATCCGGTGATGAAACAGCTTCGAGTTCGGCGATCCCATAGAAGCCGGGCGGCAGTGGCAATGGCTACTGGAACTTGCGATAGTATTCCACCGCCGCCTTGATCTGCTCGTCGCTGAGACCCTTGATCGGCCTCATCTTGCCTTTGCCATTCTTGACTGTGCTCTCCATCTGGACCGCTGAAAGATGCCTGATCTCAGGAGCTGAGGCTGGCTTAATGCCCATCGCCTTGGCCATCCCCGCGCTGGGGACGCCGGCCGCGCCATGGCACATCGCGCATTTGGCTTTGTAGGTAGCTTCACCGGATTGGGCAAAGCACACGGCGCCGGCCACGGAAAGCGCTAGGGCCAGCAGCATCAGGGATCGAATCGTCTTTGTCATTGTGAGACTCCTTTATTTTTCGGTCAGATTGGTCTGGAAAATTACCGGCCTTGCGTCTTGCTACTACATATTACAACCCCGGTCACTGTTAAGATCCGCAAGGATTGCAACCTGGATGACAAAACCCACCATCTCAATGCAACGGCGCAGTCCCTTGGATTCCGGAACTGCGCCGGTGGTTAGATGGCTACGCCCTATCAGAACTCGTAATGCACTCCCAGGGTCAGGTTATTCGCATGAAAGTTCCGGGGTGCGGTGAACCCATAGACCGGCGAGCTCGCGTACATCGCGGTATTCGGCACAGAACTGCAAAGCACCGGCGTCGTGCCGATGGTCGTGGATGTGTTGCACCACTGCGCGCCGGAACGCCCGCCCTCGCCGTAACCGAAGTAGTCGTATTCGCCTTTCCAGACGAATCCCTTGTGAATCGTCCATGCGGCATTCACAAAGGGAGTCTGGTATCCGGACACCAGCGAACCATTGACGTCGCGGGCATCGGTGAACAACCGGGTGCCGCTCACAGAGCTGATGCGGTAGCCGATATTGGAGTGGAGTTTGTTGACCGGGGACAACGCAAGAGCCGCCGACACGTACTGTGTCGGAGCGTCCTCGAAATCCTTGACCGGCCCGTATTCGCCCGATTCACCGGGGCACGACGTGATGCTGGTCGATGTTGGGGCAGGCGCAGGCGCGTTGGTGCTACCCGGCATGTTGGTAGCTACACCCTCATAGCAGCTGTTGGTTGCCGTGTACACGTCGCTGTAGGCGTAATTGAAGTCGAACCCGTAGTGCTCGTTCGGCATCAGGTTCGCGCCCACGCTTACCACACGGCTGTGATCGACGTGACCCAGCGGCCCGACCCCCGTGACCACCGTACCCGTATTGTTCGTGTTGTTATGCCGTTCCAGGTCGTTATAAGCGCCTGAAATCGTTGCCCACACCTTTGGCCTGTACAGGGTATGCACCCTGTAGTGCTGTGTTTGCCGCGGTGAAACGGGAGTAAAGACATTGTCGTCGTAAAGCATCTCGATGGTTCCGTTCACATCCCAGTTGTTGGTGGGACGCAGGGCCACGTTAAAGATGCCGCCGTTTTCGTTGATGGTGACGGTTCCGCAATAGGCTTGGCCGTCGCTGGAATTAGGACATGTGCCGGGTACCGCTGCGCTGATTGATGCGCCCTCGCCGATGACGTGCGTGCGGTAGCGATAAGTGAGCGAGAGCGTGGCGCGAGCCGCCGCGTCCCAGGTCACCGTCGCATTATTGATCACGAACTTCTGGGCGAAGTAGCCGTACTCCGGCGTGCCGACCGCCTTGCTGCCTGTAAAGGGCGCCGAGGTGCAGCTTACGAAGGTTGCCCGTCGGACTGATCGTGCACGGGGTCCCACTCCCCGTCGCTGGGTCGTTCCATTGTATTTGATGGTTTCATCGCCCGCCGGCGTCGTGGGCACCGTTACGACGGTCCCGCTTGTGAACTCGGAGGTTCCCGGCTGGTGAACGTTCGAGTAACTCACCTGATCGGAAAGGCTGACGGTCTTCATCGCCTGCCAGACAATGCCGTAATCGAATGCCATCACATTCCGCTTGGCGTTCGCGAAGCCCGCATAGGCCGATTCTGCGATCACATTCGCTCGCTGTCCAGGCCCTGGAACGCCTCGGAATAATTCGGCAGGTTCATATTCGCGCTTGTGTAGCGTGCATCGCCGTTCATCGAGATGTTCTTGATGCTTGAGCTTTGGAAGCGGAAGATCTCTGTGGGAAAGATCTCGCGCGTCGGCTGGTAGCGGGAGTAGCTGGCGATGACGTTGCACGCCGGATCGATGATCGGCAAGCCGCCACTGGGATTGGCATAAAGAATCGTGGACGTGCTCATCATGCTGCTGCTGTTGCAGACGCCGGTGGGGGTAAATACGCCCGAAGAGCTGTTGTAGCCATACGGATAAAAATTTTGATAGTTCGCCAGCAGGGCGACCGGGGTTCCGTCCGCCTCCTGCACGGTAAAGTACTGGGGAGCCATGGTGAAGTAAGAATCGCCTTTGTAGTGGTCGATCTGCTCCTCATAGGTCAGCTTGGTGCCTTGAAGGGGCTTCCAATCGACCGCTCCCGTAAAATCGTCCGTGCTGTTGCGCTGGTATTCCTGAAGGATAACTTCGGATCCGGCCACCGAATTGCCGCTCGGGGTCTGGCTCGGACCCTGGAAGATGTTCTGCGAATACGCGAAGCGGAACGTCACCTTCGACAGCGGAAGCAGGGTCAGGTTGGTGTTCGTCATGCGGCGCACAGTGTTAAACATGAATGGCGACTGCATCACCTGCGGCCATGCATACGGCGTCGTCGACCCGCTGACGGGAATCGAATACCCGCTGGGAATATTCGGGTTGCCCAGCAAATCGTAGTCGAAATACCGGCGGTCGCGCCGGAAGTTCGACGAGAACTCGTAATATTTACCCTTCGAGAAATCCAGCTTGGTGAAGTTGTAGGGATCGCCGCCGAAGCCGGTGCTAAACGCTGACAGGTCGTCGAACAGTGGATGCTTATTGCCCTGAAGCGAGCGCATCTCGTAGGTCAGGCCCTGCATGCGCGGCCCGGACTGCAAATTGACCAGCGTGTCGTACATGGCATTGCTGCCCGAGATGCCGGCTATGCGCCCGCCTGCATCCACGCTCGCATGGACCGAATACCCAGTCGGGACAGACATGGTTGTGCCCGGCGCTTGAACCTGGTCAGCCGGAGTTTGGGCGGCCGCGATGCCCATCATCAAAATGGCGACTCCAATGCCCCCCGCAATGCGCTGGATCTTTGCGGAAGAGGGCTGTTGATTGGAGGACCGAGAAAACCAGCCTATGTTCATCATATGAAGCCTCACTTGAATAAATACGTCGTTCACATCAAAACTCGAACCTTCGTGCATAAATTGGTGCGGGATCCGGGCCGCGCCGTCCGTTGTTGCCAGAGGGCGCGGCGCATATCCATAATCGTCACCGGAGGAACGCCGGATTCATGTTCGAACCATGAATGTAGGTGTGGCAGCTCGTGCATGGCACCAGGTCCGACGATGCGTTGCTGATCCCGTGCACCGTATCCGCGGCGACTGAGCTATGGCACTGGATGCACAACACGTTGATGTTCGGCATATTCAGCAGCCGGGCGTTCTGCGATCCGTGCGGGGTGTGGCACGCCAGGCAGCCTTCCGCCTTCACCGGCATGTGCTCAAAAACGAACGGACCACGCTTATCCGTGTGGCACTTGGTGCAGATCATGTTCTGGTCGACTGTGCTCCTCAGGTTGTTGTTCCCGAACGTGCCGTGAACATCATGACAGTCGCTGCACTTGACCACGCCTTCGTTGACCAGGTGGTGAAACGGCATCGAGAATTGCGGCTTCACGTCGGTGTGGCACTGGAAGCAAAGCGTGGGCTGAGGAGCCTTGAGGAGGGCTTCCCTGTCGCCTTTGGCGTGAATGCTGTGGCAACTGACACAGCTTACGCCGGCCTTGGCATGAGGAGCACGCATGAAGTTGGGATGCGCTCCCGCGTGGCAGCTCAGGCATTTGGCGTCCACATCCTTGGCCGAGGCCTTCGCGGGGTCGAAGATCTTGGTTACGTCCCCGCCGCCTTCAACGTGCAAGCGGCCCGCGCCGTGGCAGTTCTCGCAGGTCACGCCGTTGTCGCCGTGCATCAGCGCCATTTTTGTGTGGGGATTGTTGGCGAACCCTTTGACCACTTCTTCGTGGCAGGTCGCGCATGTTTCCGCGCCAACGAAATCAGAAGGTGCGGCTTCTTTAGCTTGAGCGGCGGCCGGTTTGGCGTCCGAAACGGCTTTGGGCGCCTGTGCTCCCACAGCAGAGGCGCACAAGATGCCTGCACCCAGCATCAACATCAAACAGGCTCGCAGTCCCGGCATCTTGCCCGGAGCCGCATCAATCGGCAATTGCGTTACAGGCTCATCTTTATGCATGGAAAATTACCACCCTCGATGATCTCGTTGCTTCTTCTGGAAACGGATCTACCAGTTTCAATCGGCTTGTGTGGAGCATCACTTCATCCGTTGAATGCTATCCGGTTAATTTATCCCCAATCGGTGATGTTCGTCACATAGGACGGAGACAGCATTCTGTACTCGAATTTCCTCATTGAAAGTGACAGAGATCCCTCACCCATAGACATACCACGAGCGCGGCACAGAGCACATACGCTCAAGACCCCCTGGAGACGGGAAATAACGGAATGGGAGAACGCTATCAAAAAGAAAATCAGGTTTATAGTTTTATGGCTGTACAAAACTGCTCACTTTCCCCAAAAAAGCGAACTGAATGGCGCCCAGATGAGTTTCGGCTTCTAATTGACCAGATGTTTCTTTTCCGCTTGAGCAACGTGAGGCTGCAAGAGAAGAAATTACGAAAATATAGCATGATCGGATTTCGACCTGCTACAGCGGAGTTTGTCATCCGCTGCAGGGCCACATAGACGTGAGGCCCATCACATCTATAAAAGTTGTACCTCCGGCAAACTCATTAATAGATAAGTGTCACTTTTCCGGGAGTCCAGCGGATTTTAACCCTGCTTTTGTACGAGTGGAGTTTCACAAGGCTCGGCTAAAAGCAGGGGAAAATCTGTTGTCATCGGTGTCGGAAGGGGCAAGACCATGTTAGGTACTGAGATCTCGGCAGAAATCCATACGCGGAAAAAGCACATGGCACAGCCGGTTCCGGCGGGATGCGCGGTTTGCGGCAATCGACGCCCCGGCTGGTTCTGCTCCCTGGGCAGCGCCGTCCTGGCCGATCTTGAGCTGGCCACCAGCACCATCTCCCTGCCCGCGCAGGCCTCGCTATTCACCCAGGGTGAGGATGCCCGCTGTCTCTATCTGATTTGTGGAGGCTATCTCAAGCTCACCGCCGGACGCCAGGAGGATCGCCAGATGATCGTCCGCGTCGCCGGTCCAGGTTCCATGCTGGGCCTTTATGCGGTTCTTTCTCATGGCGTCTACGAGGTCTCCGCCGAGTCGTTGACCAGCGCCCAGCTCCGCCCCGTCGAGCGCGACCGGTTTCTCAGCTTCCTGCGCAGCCACAAGGAGGCGCAAATGCGCGCCGTCCAGTGCATCTGCCAGGAATATCGTTTCGCGCTGCAGGATGCCTGCCGCATCGCGCTGGCTGAAACCGTAGCCGCACGCCTGGGACGGCTGCTGCTCGAGCTGGCCCATCAGATCGGCGAACATCAGGACGACGGCAGCTTCCGCTTCCCGCTGCTGCTCACCCACGAAGAGATGGCCTCCATGGCCTGCACCACACGCGAAACCGTCACCCGCACCCTGGGCCAGTTCCGTAAGGAAAAATGGATCTCGATCAAGGACTCCATTGTCACCCTCAGCCAGCCGGAGCAGTTGCAAACACTGCTTTAGCTGTTAATCCCTGGTCCCCGGTTACTAGTTCCTAGTCCCTAGTCCCTTTTTTTGCCGCTCCCCTTCTGACCGCTTCCCGAGTCCAAGGTTTATCATTTTGATAGCGCTATCATCCTGTTTGGGAGTTCATGGTGCGTATGATTCGATTTGTGTCTTGCATTTCTGCTTTTCTTCTGATTTGCTGCATAGCCGCCGGACAAAATCCGGCTCCTGCCTCGACTACGGCTGCAGCCCGGCCCAACGTCACCACTACCGAAAGCCCTGAGATTCTGGAGTTCCAGAAGATTGAAGACTCCTGGTCCGACTCCATCAACCAGCGCGACCAGTACGGCCTGGAGCTGGTTCTATCTCCTTTATTTGTTGATGTTTCAGCCACAGGCGACATTACCACCCGCAATCAGCAAATCGCCTTGATGATTACCGGCGAGGACAAGACCCTCCACCTCGAACAGCGGGTGATCACGGTGCGCATGCTGGGCGACATCGCCGTTGCCAACGGCACCTATACCCTGAACCGCAGGGTGAATTCTTCCCAGGCTCAGGAAAAGGGCGTCTTCACGCACGTTTACGAGCGCGCGCACGGCACCTGGCTGTGCATCAACTCTCAGCGCACACTGCTGCGCGAAGACTCGAAATCCAAACAGAAGAAGCAATCCAACGCCGAGATGCCCTTCCACATTCCGCTGTTCTCAAAGTAGCCATCAAGAAATATACCGGTAGGCTCAATCAAATCTCGTGGGTTGAAGGCAGGTGGCCCGGTCATCAGCCCTGAAGAATCACACTGAGCGATGAGAAGCTGTGCCCCGTTCATCGCAGTCTCATCGCGATGAGCGGGTCGTGGGTTTAGATCGTGGCTGGGTTATGATTGAGCCATGTCGAGCGGTCTGAAACGACTAGGAATTGCAGATAATTACACTCCCACGGCGCACAATCATTTCATAACACCCTCCACAATACAGAGAGCACCAATAATCACCCATAAACATTTTGTTATCTAATATCTGGCAATAACTCCTTTAGAGCCAACAGTTTGCAGTTCGCAACCGGCTCTATCCCCATGAATACAGGGGGCTTATTGCCAGAAATAGGGTGGGGGGTAAGGGAAAGGAGAGAAATGAAACACGGCTGCCGACACATCATGCCCAACGGAGCCAATTGTCACGCAGTGGCCCTGCGGGGCAAGCCGTACTGCTACTTCCACACCCGCCTTCACCGCTTCACCGCCGAGCCGCCTATCGGAGTGATGGATGACCTCCGGCTTCCCGTCCTTGAAGACCGCACCGCCATCCAGATCGCCCTCGCCCAGGTCCTCGATGCTCTCTGCTCCAGCCGCATCGACACGCGCAAAGCCGGCCTCCTGCTCTACGCCCTCCAGATTGGCTCCCAAAATGTCGAGCGCAAATACGACATCATCCCTATGTTTGGCGTCGACTCCCTCACGCAATCTGACACCGGAGAAGAGCTAGGCCCCATAAAACGCAGTTGCGATCCGAATGATTGCGCCGCCTGTGAAGATCGCGACACCTGCGATGACTCTTCCCTCTACGAATGGGTTGATGTTGATGAAGATGAAGATGGAGTTGAAAAGAAGGAAGATTGACACTAATTATTGGGCACACAGGACCGAGGTCGCTATTCCCTATTCCCTAGTCCCTAGTCCCTAGTCCCTAGTCCCTATTCCCTAGTCCCGAGTCCCTACACGCGTGCCGGGTGCCCCATCCTTCGTGCTTTTTGCGAAGGGTGGGATGTGAAAATGCTGGCCGCCTAACTCGCCAGCCGCCGGGCTCCCTGCATTCGGATGGAAACATGCACCAGGCTCAGCGCGGCCGGCGTAACGCCGGGAATGCGGCTGGCCTGGCCGATGGTGGTGGGGCGCACCCGCTCCAGCGTTTCCAGCATCTCCCGCGATAGGCCGCTGATGGCGCCGTACTCAATCCACTCCGGAATCGCGACGGCTTCGGCGGCCTTGAGCTTGTCGATCGATTTTTTCTGCTGCTCCAGATAGCCGGCAAACTTGATCTCGGTCTCGACGGCGCGGGCCTCATTGCGCAGGACAGCGGTTCCCACCTCGGCGCTCTGGTTGGGATTCTGATGGATCACGGCGGAAAGTTCCGCGAGCAGCGGATCTGTGGCCAGAGTTTCGCCGAGAGCTGCGAGCACCGGCTCGATGGTTACCTCGGGCCGCTTGAGCAGTTGTGCCCAGGTAAGGCCGGCTGTGGCTGTCAGCGCGCCGAATCCAGCGGAAGCAAGCCGCTCGGCATCGACTTTGCCCGTGGTCAACAGCTTGGTGAGCGCTTCCATCCTCGCCTGCTTTTGCTCGTACTCCGCCCAGGCTGCATCGTTGATGAGGCCCAGACGGCGGCCGTATGGGGTGAGCCGGCGGTCGGCGTTATCGATGCGCAGATGCAGCCGGAACTCAGCGCGCGAGGTGAACATGCGGTAGGGCTCATTGATGCCCTTTGAGATGAGGTCGTCAATCAGGATGCCGGTATAGCCCTCGGTCCGGTTCATGGTGAAAGCCGGCTCGCCCTTGAGCCACAGGGCCGCGTTGATTCCGGCCATGATGCCCTGGCAGGCAGCTTCTTCATAGCCGCTGGTGCCGTTGATCTGGCCGGCCAGGTAGAGGCCCTCCATCTGCTTTACGCGCAGGGTACGGTCCAGCTCGGTCGCGTCCACGCTGTCGTATTCGATGGCATAGCCGGGGCGCAGCATCTCCGCCTCTTCGAGGCCCGGAATCGAATGCACGATCTGCCACTGCACCTCCATGGGCAGCGAGGTGGACATTCCGTTCACATAAACCTCGTGCGTGTTCAGCCCCTCAGGCTCCAGAAAAAACTGATGCTGCGTCTTCGATGGAAACTTGACGATCTTGTCTTCGATCGAAGGGCAATAGCGCGGTCCGATGCCCTCAATTCGCCCTGAATACATAGCCGACCGATGCACATTCTCGCGAATGATGCGCAGTGTCTCCGGCGTGGTGAAGGCTATGTGGCAGCTAACTTGTGGCTGAATGATTTTCTTTGTTCTGAAGCTGAAAGGGGTGGGGTCGATATCGCCCGGCTGCTCCTCGAATGCATCCCAGCGAATGGTGCGTCCGTCGAGTCGCGGAGGTGTACCGGTCTTGAGCCGGCAGGTTCTCAAGCCCAGCGCGCGCAGTGCCTCGCCCAGCAGAACAGAGGCTGGTTCGCCGCTGCGGCCGGCCGGATAACGCTCCTCGCCGCAGTGGATGAGGCCGTTCAGAAAGGTTCCGGTGGTGATGATGGTGGCACCGGCAAGCAGGTTGCGGCCGTCACGCAGCTTGAGGCCGAGCACACGCCTGCGCGGGCGGACGGGACGGGGAAGTTCTCGTGGCTGGTCCGTTGTTGTGCCTTCCCATGTCTCAGAATCGAGACTTGGGGCACCCGAATCTATTCCCTGTTCCCGATCCCCTATTCCCTCTTCGATGACGAGGTTAACAACCTCAGCCTGGCGAATGTGCAAACCCGGCTGCGACTCCAGCACCTCGCGCATCTTCACGCGATAGAGTTGCTTGTCGCACTGCGCCCGCGGACTCCAGACAGCCGGCCCGCGCGAGGTATTCAGCAGGCGAAACTGTATGCCCACGGCATCGGCAACCTCGCCCATGATGCCGCCGAGAGCGTCCACCTCGCGCACCAGGTGGCCCTTGGCTACGCCGCCGATGGCCGGATTGCAGCTCATCTGCGCAATTAGGTCGAGGTTCATGGTGATCAGCGCGGTCTTGAGCCCCATGCGCGCCGCAGCCATCGCCGCTTCGCACCCGGCGTGCCCTGCGCCCACCACGGCCACATCGTATTGTTCGGTAAATGCCATTCAATATCATTCTACGGATTTCTGTCTCTTCGCGCTGATGGGCATTACTCCTCCGCACAGGATATCCTCTTTTATAATTGACTCGTCTCGTTAAAGCGGCACGAGAGGTCAACCGGGCAAGATGAATCTCTGCGCATGCGGAATCACGGCTGAGGACAACGGCACAGTTTGCCGCCGATGCGCCGCTCTGCGAACTCTGGAACTTCGCGCGGGAGCATCGGAACGAGAGATCAAGGCCGCCTATCGCATGCTGGTCAGAGTGTGGCATCCTGACCGTTTTCAGGGCGACAAAACATTGAAGGATGCCGCCGATGCAAAGCTGAAAAGCGTCAATACCGCGTATGTGTATCTAACTTCAGCCTCCTCGATGGAAGATCGACGAGAATACGCAAGAGACGCGTCCCAGGATGCGGCTCGCCAAGAGCCGTCTACAAAAGACAGATCGACAGCAAGCAGGCCACAAACGGGCAAGAAAGCGCATTACGTCAGCCCGGCTCGGAGCACTTCCACATGGTTATTCCCAACTCTCAAAATTCTTTTCAGAGTTGCTGTTGTTCTATTGGCGATTCTGATTGGCAGATATATGTGGATAGCTTTCGATCTTCAGGATCTCTCCGGTGAAGCGGCAACAATATTAGGTTACGGCAAAGATAGTGTTCTGAATGGGCTTGATACGCCGAAGAGAAGATTTCTGAATGCGGTGGAGCAGGACTTGCGGAGACTGGATCCAAGCAGACCCGTGCCGGCAGCCTTGCCGCAAACGGACGAACCCGCAACAGCAAGCATCCCGATTAACGATCATAGTTCTATAGGAAGGCAGCAGGCTAAGGCTCCGATCGCGCCGCGAAAAATCTATCCCTATATCACTCTCGGTTCAACCAAAGAAGAGGTATTGGAACAGCAAGGAACTCCGACAGCTTTCTCGGAAAATAAACTTGTGTATGGACATTCAGAACTGTATTTCAACAACAACAGCGTCGTCGGCTGGAGAATCGACCCCGTCTCATCCCCGATCAGGGTTAAGCTCTGGCCGGAATCTCCAGTGGATACAAGCCTGGATTCGTTTACGGTTGGCTCCTCGAAAGATGTTGTACTGGTGGTTCAGGGAACTCCGACGGCATTTTCAGAAGACAAATTCGAGTACGGCGGGTCTGAAGTTTATTTTCAGAACAATCGGGTCGTCCGATGGAAAAACGACCCTGGTTCCATCCAACTCCGGACAAAGATCTACTAAATCCTGCTCCTATCAATCGGACGCCAGCGAAGAGTGCATCGGAATCTGCGTTTTACGCAGCCCTTAGTTTGAGCACTATGGCAGCGCCGCCGGTTTCCAGATTCACTGCCGAAGCGCGGCCGTTGTTGTCGCGGATGATGGAGGCACAGAGACTAAGGCCAAGGCCGGCTATGTCCCCGGTGGCCTGTGAGGGAACGAAGGCGTTGAAGACGCGTTCGGGATCAAGAAATGCAGGGCCGGAGTGGGCAATGAGAATCTGCACCAGGCTTCCCTCGCTGGTCGCTTCAAGACGGATAGACCTGGACTGGTTAGTTCCCGTGGCGGGAGCGAGTCCGGGAACAGAACTCGGGTTGTCCACCGCTTCAACGGCAAACTGCAGGCATTGGAGCACAGCCTGACGCAATTGGTGCGCATGGCAGAAACCCTGGGCAGCGCCGTGGCAATGCCCAGTTCGAACTCGATGGAGCGGTGCAGAAACTCGGGGCGGTGCAACTCTTCCATATCGGCCAGCAACTCAGCCACTGATACCGTGGTCAACTGGTCATTTTGAGGACGCGATACGCGCGACAGGCTATCCAGCGTTGACTTCATACTGCGTGCCTCGGCCAGGATGGCATCCACGCCTTTCCGATCGTGAGCGTCAAGCGAGGATGTTTCTTCCAGCAGCGATGCATATCCCAGAATCACCGTCAGTGGATTGTTCAACTGCTGGGTGACGTTGCCGGCCAATTGGCCGAGACCGGCAAATTTTTCTGAGTTGATGAGCTTTTCAAGCATCCTGGTCTGGCTGCGCGTGGCTTGCAGTCGAGCGGTAAGCATTTCAATGGGCAGCAGGTCGTCGGCGCGCAGCGGATCACCGGAAAGATCCGCACGATTGCCCTTCGCAAGACGCATTCCGGCCAGCAGCAAAGCGCCTTCAATGGCCGAGCGGCCCATTATTGGTACGGCGAGAGCGGAGGTAAACCGCAGCCGCTTCAGATCGTCGCCGGGGCTGAGCCAGGGAGTGAGGTCGAGGCTGAGCGTTTGGCTGCGCTCAATGGCAGGCGGGGCAGAGCCGGGTACAAGAAAACTCGCGGCCGGAATTCGCGCGGCCAGTTCGTTGAGCGCCGCAGCGGTAGCTGAATCCAGACCGGCAGAGCCGGCTAGTCGATAACGCCCCATGCTTTCCAGCAGCAACGCAGTCTGAGTAAACCGGCTGTGCTCCGCCACGGTCTGGCAGACTTCGTCGCCCTGGCGGTCAAAGTCCTCAATGCGGCTCCGGGAGAGATTGAGATTGATATAGGCTTCCAGTTCCCGGCGCGCCCTGTGTTCGCGCGCCTGTGCAGTGTTGTTCATGGCCAGTTCATCTTCAAGCGCCAGCAGCAGCATGCCCATCGCCGCGACCACCTTGCTCATCACAACGATGTGAATCAGCTTCAGGTCGAGGGACGGATTGCCCGCAATGGACGGAAAAATCTCCAGCGTATGAAGCGACCAAGCCGTAAAGCCCACCACGCTCAGGATTACTCCCGGAGAGATAGCGCCGGAAGACGATATACCAGCAGCAAGCGGTCAAAAGATGGTTGGCGCACTCGACATAAGATCAGCGCCCAGGCCGCTCCCTGCGTGAAGCAAACCCAGAACGCCAAGCCACCCAGTACAGATGCAGGCGGCAACGCCCAGCCAGGCGGGAACGCTCCCCTTGGCAGCGCCCCAAAAACAAACCACAAGCAGAGAAAGCGCTCCCAGCGCGGGAAAGATAAAAAACAACGGCCTCTGCGGCGATAATCCGTAGAAGATACCGTAGAGCAGGGCCGAGTAGATCACCAGTGGAATGGTGTAGGGAATGACGTAGAGAACATTGAACCGGTCAATGCGAAAATGCAAAGGAGACAGCGAACCGAGAAATAGGGCGGAACTGATCAGGATGGAGGTCTGGCCGGCAGCCGCCATCCAGGGGTAAATCCCAGCATAGAAGCTCAACGGCCCCGCCGTGTAGGGCATGACCATGGAGACGATGGCAAAAAGGAAACCCAGGAAGCCAGAGCAGGGTGCGCGTATCCTGGTAACGCAGATACAGATACTCGAATGCGGGCAGCAGGAGCATATCAGGATGAGCGCGGGAGCGTGGTAATAGTCGGGCATGAAAGCCTTAATCTCCTTCTGTTCTCATCATGGAAAATACAATTACCTGGACTATTGGGCGCATGCCATTTTTGTTTCACGTGAACGGCAAGGCGTTCCCAGCCTTGATTTTGTAACCTCTCCGCTTAACTGTACATGCGCCTTATGTTGTAGATAGGCGGCAGATATTGAGGGATTCAGATAGTGTAATCAAAGTAACCAGAATGCTAAATCAATAGGGCATGGCGCTGCTGGAACTGCGGGAGCGTAGCTGCCGAATAAATCACGATTTTCTGTCGATCAATAGAACAGGTATTTGCGCCAGCGGTCGTCGCCGCGGCCCAGCATGCGCATGATCTGGCGGCTGGTGTGCAGCGAGAAGGGACGCGGATCGCGCAAGCAGAATCATGTCGTCGATCTCATGCAGCATGCGGTTGCCTTTGCGGCGGTTGCAGTCGTGGCAGCAAGCCACCAGGTTTTCCCAGGTGGAGTTGCCGCCGCGGGAGCGGGGAATGACGTGGTCCAGCGTCAGGTCGCTGGAGGGCAGCGCCTCGCCGCAGTATTGGCAGGTATTGCGGTCGCGGAGCAGGATATTTTTGCGCGAGAGGGCGCGGGTCTGGTAAGGGATGCGGCGGTACTCCAGCAGACGGATGACCGAGGGCATGGCGATGCGGCTGCGCTGGGCGTGAAGCATCAGGCCGTGCTCCTCCTCGGTGCGCGCAATGCCCTTGAGCACGAGCACCAGTGCACGGCGCGCACCACATATATTGATGGGCTCATAGGAGGCGTTGAGCACCAGAACGGGCATCTGCAGCATGTGGCTGGGCTGCACAGCCGCATAGTCTCCGCTATATGCCGCGGCCTTGGCAATGGACTTCTGCTTGCGAGCATGAATCATAGCTTTTCCCAGCGACATCTCTTTTCCCCTCGTCAAAAAGATGGTTGGTCGTGCGATGAATTGAAGCTTGCCGGTTCAAAATCCGCATCCGGCGAATTGCCGGGCAGATCTGCTGTTGTCCTCCGCGTTGCATAATCAAGTGAACTGCGGCGGACCTGGTTGATGATGTGTGCTCTGGCCAGCGTGGCCACCCACACTGAAGCCGCACCGGCCCGAACCAGCGCCTGTGCGGCGGCGCGGGCGGTTGCGCCGGTGGTGAAAATGTCGTCGATCGACCAGAATGTGCTTCATGTTGACAGCGGCCGGATCGGAGACCGTGAAGGCGCCGCGCACATTCAAGCGCCGCTGGCGGAAAGTCAGGCCGGCCTGGCTCTCGGTGGCGCGCAGGCGCATCAGCGTGCTGGAGGCCAGCGTAAGCCGCCACGCGGGGTGGGACTTGCGCAAAAACCCAAGCGCATGGACGGCCAGCGACCGGGCCTGATTGAAGCCCCGCTGGGCGTACTTTGACCGGTGCAGCGGCACCGGAACCACCAGCATCTCGGCCGGCGCGTCGGCAGCCAGTTGGGCGATTGCCTCAGCCAGCATCCGGCCCAGTCCGCGGGCGGCCGGATGCAGCCCGTCGTACTTGAGCGCATGAATGGCTGCTTTCATGCGGTCCTGGTAAGGCCCGAAGGCCACCGCCCGCACAAAGGGCGGAGGCGCCATGCGGCAGGATCTGCAAAGCGCGGCGCTGGCCGGGCTCGAGGCCAGCATAGGCGCGCCAAGGACATCGCCGCAGCGTGCGCACACAGGGCCGCTCTGGACAGGAAACTCTGTCCAGCAAACATCGCAAATTGGCACGGAGGAAAGCCGCGGCAGAGGGGAGCCGCAGAGAGCACAGAAGGCGGGAAGAAGTGCGCAACCCAATGAATCCATGGGACTTCGAAGCACACGGGCCACTGCACGCCACCGAGAAGTCTCCGATGGTGGAACATCTAAGCGTCAGTGAACTCGAGTCCCTGAGGAAGACACACCTCACTCTAAAGGAAGCGCAACTGAATATGAGCCGCCTTGCCGACAGTATACCCGTAAGGGATGGGAGATTCCATCCCTTGGCGCCGGATTGTGGTCTTAAAAGACGCCGGCCAGGTAAGCCTCAGCCGGTTGGTGCTTTTCTTCCTTCACACCGCACTCCGCCATCACGGCAGGCGAGAGCGTAATCACCGGGCATTGCGCGTGGGCCAAAACTTTGTAAACCACACCATGCCGGGTGATGGCGGCGAATGCCGATGCGCCGTGCGCTCCCAGTACGATGAGGTCGGCCATCTGCGCCTGCACTGGTAGAGCAGTTCCTCTGTCGGATCGCCGGGCACCAGGATAGTTTGCACGGCGATCTTGCCCCGTAACCTGGCCGGAACGAGGGCCTAACAGATCGGCTTCAAGCTCATCGAGGGTGTGGCCGTCCAGCACTCATGCGGTCATGGGGCGGGATTACATGCTGCAGGATCAGGCGGGCGTTGTGCTGGGCGGCCAGTTCCGCGGCAAAGCCAGCCACCAGATGGCTGGCCTCCTGGAGGCTTACGGCACAGAGAATGGTGCTGGTGGCATATTTGCGGTAGGCGCCGTCGACCACCTCTGGGCCCACGATGCAGACCGGCACTTTGGCGGTGCGCAGTACGGCCTCGGCCACCGAACCCACCAGCAGCTTGCCGATGGGGCCGGGAGAGTGGGTGCCCATGACGATGCGGTCGACCTCCCGCTCGCGCAGGAAGGCGAGGATCTGGTCGGCAGGCCAATCCGGGGCGCACAACCAGTTCGCAGGGAACGCCGGCGTCCCGCACTCTCTGAACCAGCGGCTCAAGCTGCTCTTTTTCGGCGCGGGCAGCGGCGGCATAGTCGTAATAGCGGATACCGGAAGTCTCCGATGCGGCCACTACCAGAGTGTCATAGGCGTGAAAGAGGATGAGATGGGCGCCAAACTCGACGGCTTGCGCAAGAGCGAAGGAGAAGGCTTTTCGTTGGCGGGAATCTCGGAGGCGTAGAGGATGGTGGAGGGTTTGCTCCACCCTGGCTTGACAGCGTGTGCCATGGGAACCTCCTGGTGGTGCGGCAATACTTTGGCAGACTCGGCATTCGGTTGCGGTGCCGGGCGGCACATGTGAGAGGTGATTCAACTCACCTTGCAAGGGAGAATCACCGGCTCAGCGCTCCCGCAAACCGGGTCTTGCCTGTTTAGACGATGCATACAGAGCGATCGTTGCCTGAAGTTGGATGAAATTCCGATTGCGGAAGCCTATCCTTCAGACAAAGATCACAACCGCCGATCAGGCGAGATTATGTGATCTCAATCACAGCCCGACCGGCTCCAAAGTGGTCTTCTGAAGCGGAATCGTGGCGCTCCAGAGCGGTTCATCCATTCATGGGGCCCTGCCTGAATCTTGCAAGATGGTTTCCTCCCATGGGAGAACAACCTTATCGGCAGAGTCTAAGCAATCTTGAATGACTGGATTATGGCTCGATCCCCGGCGCAGGTCCGGTTCCCAGACCAGGCCGTTGCACATGATTTGGGAGGTTGATTATGGAACCGATGCATCATATTCCGGCTCGTGGGGGCCTGAACTTCGACGAAACGCCATTTTTGGCGATCTGGGAGGTCACGCAATCGTGCGACCTGGCCTGCAAGCACTGCCGCGCGGCAGCCCAGCCGATCGCCCACCCGGATGAGTTGACGACGGCCGAGGGCAAGGCGCTGATCGACCAGATCGCCGCGATGCACGTGCCGATTTTTGTCTTTACCGGCGGCGACCCGTTGAAACGAAAGGACGTATTCGAGCTGATCCGCTACGCGGCGGGCAAAGGCGTGATGGTGGCGCTCACGCCCAGCGCTACGCCGCTGCTGACGCGGGAGGCGATTTTCAAGCTGAAAGAGGCGGGGCTGGTGCGGCTGGGGATCTCGCTGGACGGGTCGACGCCTGAGATTCACGATGCCTTCCGTGGCCTTCCCGGCGCGTGGGCGCGGACCATCCAGGCCATTGAGTGGGCCAACGAGGCGGGGATTCCGATCCAGGTGCATACCACCATCAGCCGGCATAACGCGCACGATCTGGACAACTTATGCGCTCTGTTTGAGAAGCTGGCCATCGTGATGTGGAATGTGTTTTTCCTGGTGCCGGTGGGACGCGGGCAGTTGGGCGACCTGCTCACGGGCGAAGAGTTCGAGCAGGTTTTCGGCAAGATCTACGAGCTGAGCCAGCGGGTGAGCTTCCAGATCAAGACTACGGAGGCGATGCACTACCGGCGCTACCTGTTGCAGCACAACCTGGAAGAGCGGCGCATGGGGCATGGGCACCCGCACGGCGCAGGTCATGGGAAAACAGTGGGTTATGAGGCAGGCGCGCCGACCAGCGACGCGCAAGACGCGGACTGCGAGCTGGGCCACGCGACGGGTGAACGACGGCAAGGGGTTCCTGTTTGTTTCGCATGTGGGCAATGTGTATCCGAGCGGGTTTTTGCCCATCCATGCCGGAAATGTGAAAGAGACGCCGCTGCAGGAGATCTACCAAAACGCGCCTATCTTCAAATCGCTGCGGGATACGAGCAAGCTGGAAGGCAAGTGCGGAGCGTGCGAGTACAAGGAGATTTGCGGAGGGTCGCGGGCGCGGGCCTATGCCGTTACCGGCGATCCGCTGGCAGCAGAGCCGTGCTGCATCTATCAGCCGCAGGAACTGGGATCCGCAACTGGAGAGCGAGGCGGAGGCTTTTGCGCAGCAAAATGTGCATGCGGAAGAGCACACAATCTTGACCGTTTTGGACAATTAGAAAACGCGGGAAAAGTGCTTAACGCCAAGTCTCGGTACATGGGCCATTTTCGTATTCTCTGGAAAGCCTTCCTCAGGGGTTAAGCCATCATTTATTTTGTTGTTTAATGCGGGGGTTTAACCCCCCATCTCCCTCCGTATTGAATTTTTACGCAGTCTGGAAATCCCTGACCTGCCAATCCGAACCCTGCACGCAATGGGTGGAGCAGTCGGCGCGCCCGGCGGGAATGGTCTAATGATGGGTGAGGTAAAAGGATGCGGACGGCAATCATCGGCGGCGGAATTGCGGGACTGGCGGCTGCATTTGAGCTGGAAAAGGCGCGGGCGGCGGGCGCACGGGTGGGGTATACGCTGTTTGAGGCGCAGGAGCGGCTGGGCGGCTGTTTAGCTTCGGAGATTGTGGGCGGGGCGGTGCTGGAGCGTGGACCGGACTCCTTTTTGAGCGAGAAGCATGCGGCTGCTGAGCTGTGCCGCGAAGTGGGGCTGGGATACGATCTCATTGCTTCAAACGACGCAGCTCGCAAGACCTGGATTGTGGTGCGGAACCGACTGGTGGCGTTGCCGGATGGGCTGATGTTCCTGGTGCCGACCAAACTGATTCCGACGGCGCTGACGCGGTTGTTCAGCTGGAAAACGAAATTGCGGATGGGGATGGAACTGCTGCTGCCGCCGCGGCCGAGCGGGCTGCCGGATGAGTCGGTGGCTTCGCTGGTGGAGAGGCACTTTGGAGTGGAGGCCGTGGAGCGGCTAGCCGATCCGCTGCTGAGCGGAATTTTTGGCGGTGATGCGGCGCAACTGAGCGCGCGGACGGTGCTGCCACGGCTGGTGGAGATGGAGAGCGAGTACGGCTCGCTGACACGCGGGATGCTGGCGGCACACCGGAAGATGCGGATGGCGGCTTCGGCAAAAAAAGCAAAGACCGGCGGAGGCGGCAATACGCAGCCTGCTGCGCGGGGGGTTTTTACGACGCTGCGGGGCGGGATGCAGCAGTTGATCGATACGCTGACGGCACGGATCGATCCGACGCGGGTGCGCTGTTCTACGCCGGTGATGGAGTTGGAGAAGGTGGAGGACGGGTGGAAGGTGAGGGCCGGCGGGACAACGGAATTTTACGATGCGGTGATTATGGCCTGCCCGGCGTGGGTTGCGGGCGAGCTGCTGGGCAAGGTGGACCTAGAGCTGGGCGAGGAACTGGGAGCAATTCCCTACTCTTCTTCGATTACTGTAAACCTGATTTATGACGAGGCCAGGCTGGGACCGCTGCCGGAGGGATTCGGATTTCTGGTTCCGGCTGTCGAGGGACGGGCGATGCTGGCTTGCACGTTTGCTCATCGCAAGTTTTTGGGCAAGACGGCGGCGCGCAAGGCGGTGCTGAGAGCCTTTTTGGGCGGGATGAGAAATGAGGAGCTGGCGGCCAAGGCTGATGCGGCGCTGGTGGGGACGGTGCGGCGGGAGCTGAAGGAGATTCTGGGAGTTTGTGCAGTGCCGGAGTTTACGCAGGTTTCGCGCTGGCGGCGAGCTATGGCGCAGTATGCGGTGGGGCACCAGGAGCGGATGGGGCGGGTGGCGGCGCGAGTGGCTGAATTGCCGGGGCTGTGGCTGGCGGGGAATGCTTACGACGGGATTGGGATCCCGGACTGCATTCGGCTGGGACGGAAGGCGGCTAAAGAGCTGGCGGCGTTGGGAGGGGATTAGTCTCACGCCGTCCCTACGGGACTCTGTAACGAACTTATGGAATCCTTTTCCCCCACTCTTCCACCCCAAAAAACAAAGACCGTTTCTTGGGGACCCCGGTGAAGCACGGGGCTAACCAACATTGCGCCTCCGGCGCGTTTGTGCGGACATTCTTTTTGCAGTCCTTAAGAAAGCCCAATTTTTTGCTGAATTTTCGGCACACGACTCAGAGGGTATCCGGTCATGTCCCGATACTTCTTGCCTTCCGTAACGAATTTTTCCGCAGCATGCAAAGCCCATACTTGCAAATTGACCATCTTTTGGATGAACCAGAGGGGATGCAAATCACCTAAAATGCTGCGGAGGGTTTTTCGCCATGATTTCAGCTTTGAAATTGCGACCTTTTGTTTTTGTGCTCCTGGCGGTTGCGGGAGCGTTACTGTTCGCGGGCAACGATCTGGCCCAGGACGACCAGGCTGCAAAGATGCCTGCGGGGCTGACGGCAGCGTCGCGTGCGGTGATCGAACGGCTGGCTGGTTTAGAGGCGCTGCCTGATGGGACGTGGAAGATGCATAGCGGCGATTTGGCCCACGGTGAAGCTCTGCACCTGGACGAGAGTACCTGGCAGCCGGTCACCGCAGGGGAGAAGGCCGGCAAGGAGGCGGTGTGGGTTCGGCAGACTTACCAGGTGCCGGCGACGCTGAACGGATATGACCTGACCGGGACGCACATATGGTTCCAGTTCCATGTCGATGGGCGCATGCCGCAGATTCTCTACTTCAACGGACGGCGCGTGGCTATGGGCGATGACCTGGAGCCGGTGGTTCTGTTTGATGATGCGCGGCCAGGCGACAAGGTCACTGTTGCCGTGAAAATGCTGCAGACGGCGGGTACCAAGAGATTTCATGGGGCTACGCTGAAGATCGACTTCCCTCAAGATCGGCCCAGTCCAGGAGATTTGCGGCAGGAGTTTTTGTCGGCGGCGTTGCTGGTTCCTTCGCTTGCGCCGGGAGACGCGGCGAAGATGGAGACGCTGAATGCGGCGATCGAAGCGGTGAATATCGCGGCGCTGGACCATGCTGAATCGGGCAGTACGATTACGAAATCGGAGTCGCAGTTTGAATTCGATACATCGCTCAAGGCGGCTCGCGTGCGGCTGGAGGCTCTGAAGCCGCTTCTGCAGCAGGCGACGTTTCATCTGACCGGCAACGCGCACATCGACGCCGCCTGGCTTTGGCCGTGGACGGAGACGGTGGACGTGGTGAAGCGGACTTACGGGACCGCGTTGCAACTAATGAATGAGTATCCCGATTATGCTTTTACACAATCGGCGGCGGCTTACAACGAGTGGCTGGCCGAGAAATATCCGGAGCTGAATGCGGGGATTGCGCGGCGCATCAAAGAAGGCCGGTGGGAGATCGTAGGCGGAATGTGGGTTGAGCCGGACCTGAATATGCCGGACGGCGAGAGCCTGGTGCGGCAGTTGCTGGTGGGCAAGCGGTGGTACAAAGATGCCTACGGCGTGGACGTGAGGATCGGATGGAATCCGGATTCGTTTGGGTATACGTGGCAGTTGCCGCAAATCTATAAGAAGAGCGGCGTGGACTACTTTGTTACGCAGAAGATGAGCTGGAACGATACCAATCAGTTGCCGTTCAAGTTGTTCTGGTGGGAGTCGCCGGATGGGTCGAAGGTGCTGACTTATTTCCCGCATGACTATGTGAACCTGGACATGAAGCCGGACCGGCTCTCGGAAAATTTGAAGATGGCGCGCGAGCGCTCGCCGGGCATGCTGGAAATGATGGACCTCTACGGCGTCGGCGACCACGGCGGCGGACCGACGCGGGCCATCCTGGACGAGGCTTCGCACTGGATGGGACAGACTTCCGACGGAGGGGGACATATTACTCCGAAGTATGAGTTTGGCACGGCGCAGAGTTTCTTCTCTTCGATTGAGAAGCAGATTGCGCCGGATAGCCGGACCTGGAATTACCAGTCGATCGCCAAGGGATATACTGCGCCGGCGGCTGTGCCGGGCAAGGTGGCTATTCCGACGTGGGACACAGAAATGTATCTCGAATTCCACCGCGGGGTTTATACCACGCAGGCCAACCACAAGCGGAATATGCGTGACGCCGAGGTGGAAGTGCTGAATGCGGAGAAGTGGGCTGCGCTTGCCTGGGCTCTTCCCGGCTGGCAATCGATTTCATATCCCGGCAACGAACTAACAAAAGACTGGAAGAAGGTTCTCTTCAATCAGTTCCACGATCTGGCGGCGGGGTCGGGGATTGGGGTGATCTATAAGGATGCACAGAAAGATTATGACTGGGTGCGCTTTTCAACGAACGATATCACAGCCAATTCTCTGAACCGTATCGTGGAATCCATGGACGCATTCACAGGCAAACCTAAATCGACTAGCCGCATGCTCGTCGTATTCAATCCTCTTGGATGGGAGCGCTCGGGAACTGTAATCGTACACATCCCTGGCTATGACGGCTTTACACTTGACGATTTGGTTACAGGAGAGCACTTCACGAGCTATGGGATCACTCCGTTGCGGGAAATCGATGGACAACGGAACACGTATAACTATGAAATCCCCGTGAAAGACGTCCCCGCACTTGGATTCAAAGCATTCCGAATCACATCAGGGTGTGATGAAGCAGCTTGCCACACTCTCAACGACATCTCGATTATGAATTTTGAGGACTTTAAACCGAATTCGACTTACCGCTCGATCACGATTGAAAACGGCGTCCTCAAAGTAAAGATCGACCAGGATACCGGATGTCTTCGGAGTATTGTGGAGAAATCCTCCGGATTTGACTACATCGCCCCCGGCGGGTGTGGCAATCAGGTCCAATTCTTCAAAGACACACCGAAAGAATACGACGCGTGGAACATCGATCCGGGCACGCTAGATAAAGAAATCGAAGTACCCGCCAAGGCGGATGAGGTCACCGGATTCGGAAACGACGGATTCCGTGTGACTCGCCACTTTGATAACTCAAAGTTCGTACAGACCATCACTTTGGATGGTGATCAGATCGACATCGAGAACGACATCGACTGGCACGAGTCGCACGTGTTGCTGAAGGCTGCGTTTCCACTCAGCGCTTCGGGGCCGTTTGCCACTTATGAGATTCCTTACGGGACGATTGAGAGACCGACTACGCGGAATAACAGTTGGGAGAAGGCGCAGTTTGAGGTTCCGGCGATGCGCTGGGCGGATCTGGGCGACGGCAAGCATGGGCTGAGTGTGATTAATAACTCGAAGTATGGGTACGACGCGGCGGGGAACGTGCTGCGTCTTACGCTGCTGCGCTCGCCGAAATCGCCCGACCCCGAGGCAGACATGGGGCATCACCATTTTCACTACGCGCTCTATCCGCACGCGGGGACATGGAAGGATGCTCTGACCGTTCGGCATGGATACGAGTACAACTATCCGCTGACGGCGGTGGTGACTACGGCGCATGCGGGTTCGCTGCCGGCGGAGCACTCGTTTGCTTCTGTCGGGCCGGAGAACGTGGTGCTGACGGCGGTGAAGAAGGCTGAGGATGCGAATGGACTGATTTTCCGCGCGTATGAGTGGGCGGGCAAGAAGACTACGGCGGAATTTCATGTGCCGGCGGGAGCAACCGGCGCGACGGTGACCAATCTGATGGAGTCGCCGGAGGGCGGGCCGCTGACGATTGCCGGCGATGTGGTGAAGGTTCCCATTCATCCGTATGAGATTTTGACGATTCGGGTGGATTATCCGCAAGGAGGGCCGAAACAATAGGAACAGTATAAGGGTTGAGTCCTTTGGGTTCACAGAGTTGCCTCAAAAGGACGAAACGCGGGTTCCCTTCGGCTACGCTCAGGGCAGGCATTCGACTCCGGTCGCCGCGGCGACCTTCGCTCAGAATGACAACTCATAAGGTATTTCCAGCAAAGGGGCTCCAATCACGGGGCCCCTTTTTTGGTACTCTTGAGTGGTAAGGAGCTTGCACAATGGATATTACTTCCCCCTACTTTGTGGTTGCGGTGATTGTGGTTGTGTTTGTGGCGGCGATTCTGTTTGCCACCAGCAGCAAGGAAGACGGGCCGCAGGCGCACTGATTCCCCAGCCGATTTCAGGAACCTTTCCAGATTTTCGGAACCATTTTTGGCGCCCGGACGTATATCAGGGAACGAGGGCGATTGCCATGATGCGGAAAACGACAATGTTGCTGGCAGGACTGGCGCTGGCAGCCGGGCTGGCTGGATGCCGGGTGCAGGTGGACAAGGGCGCCAACGGCGAAGAGAAGAAGGTCCAGGTGGATACGCCGTTTGGCGGGGTTCACGTGAATACCGACCAGACGACGGCCGCGGACCTGGGACTGCCGGTCTATCCCGGCGCAAAACTGGCGACGGATAACGACAAAGACAAATCCGCCGATGTTGACGTGGGTTTTGGCGAGTGGGAGATGCGGGTGCGGACGGTGAGCTACAGCACCCCGGACACACAAGAACAGGTGACGGCTTTTTATAAGAAAGCTCTGGGGCGCTATGGCGACGTGATTACCTGCCAGGGAAATGCGGCGATGGGCATGCCGAAGATGACTTCGGAAGGGCTGAGTTGCTCGGACAACAGCTACAAGCGCACCGAAACGACGAGCGAACGGAAGACAGTGGCCGACAACGGGGACGTTAAGGTGCAGATTGGCCAAAGCATAAGCAGGGACAGCCTGGAGCTGAAGGCGGGCTCGAAGAGCCACCAGCACATAGTGGGCTTTGAGAGCGTGAAGGGCGGGCAAACCCGCTTTGCTTTGGTCGAGCTGGATTTGCCTACCGGGTTGGATAGCGAGTCGACGAAGAGCGACTAGGAAAGAGCCGGGAACGTGGGGTAAAGTGAGGCCGATGCGAGAGCTTCGTGGCGGCGGACAGCCCTCTAAACGCCCAAATTCTGCTACACTGGTCCAAGCGCAATCAAGGGGAAAACGCGCCAGGCCGCGCCCCGTCGATACGCTACTGCAACCCAAGTTCGGGGAGTGGCTCAGCCTGGTAGAGCACCTGGTTCGGGACCAGGGGGTCGGAGGTTCAAATCCTCTCTCCCCGACCATTTTAATCAATAACTTACTGCCTTCTTCTCCCGATTGAGAAATTCTCTGTATACGCTTTTGTTGCGTTGAAAGCCTCTAACAATTTTACAAGGATATCCTGCGGCATCCGCGGCAGAAATCCTCACTCCTCAACCTTAAGCGTTACGGTGGTGGAGTGCGAGAGCGCGCCCGAGGTTCCGGTCACAGTTACCGTGTAGATTTGTGGCAACTGGCCAGGGGTACCGCTTAGGGAATTGCATGCGCTGAGCCCGGCAACTGCCGTCCAGCACGCGATTGAATATAAGAGTACAGATGCCAGCCGAAGATGGCGCATGCAATTGCGCCGCAACTTGCTTGCAATGGGAAACAGCAACAGCGCCAACGATAACGGCGCTAGACGGCCAACGATGCCGCCGGCCGGTTGCGTGACGGATGAGGCCTGCGGCAATTGGATGGTCAGCGTGACCATGGTGGTTCCCGAACCGGCCGGTACACTGTTCGGCGAAAAGATTGCCGTCGCTCCGGCGGGCAGGCCGCTGGCCGACAGGGCGATGGCATTGGGAAAGACGGCAGCTCCATTCGCCGGGCTGATGGTTAAGGTAATTCCGGCCGTTCCACCCGCCTGCAGGGTTCCGTTCACCGCTGAAGCCGTCAGCGCAAAGTCGGCGTCGGTAACGCCGCCGGAGATCCACTCGCTTACCAGCACAGCTCCATCTACCGAGCCCAGCCCCGTGGCCTGGTTATACGCCTCGCCGCTGGCCGTGAAACCCATCACACCTGGAACGCTGTTATTGCCGGTAGGCGTCGCATGAAATGGATTGCGCTGCGCTAGAGCGAGCGGATACAGGCCCGCATTGGCATTTCCCTGCCCCGCACCACCCTTCGATTGCACCACCAGCGCCATCAGCCCGGCGAAGGAAGGCGAAGACGCCGAGGTCCCCGAGACTACGAAATACGTGCTATTCTCTGCGATTACGTATCCGTCGTGCGCCGCCGCATTGAGGGCCACGTCAGGCACCGCGCGCATCTCTCCGCTGATCCCGTTCAATTCCCTTTGCCACAACGGCTGTGTGTACACCACACTTGCGCCGCCTCCCGATGCCCGCAGCCCCGACCCTCCGTTCGACCCACTCTCGTTCCAAACCTCTTCGGGAATGTAACTCAGGGCCGACTGATAACTGAAAGAGTTTGTTGCCGACCAGTACTGCTCGGGATTGGAGCCCTCATTGAACTCCGTTCCGCCCACGCAGGTGGAAAAGGGCGGGCTGCACATTCCGTTCACCGCGGTTTCCGACGCCATGGTCGCCGTTGCCGCGGAACAGTCCGCGGCTCCGGCGTCTCCTGAGGCGACGAATACGCTCATGCCCTCACTCGTGGCCTGCTCCCAGAGATCGTTGTAAAACGCAAGCTCCGTGATCCCCATATCCTGCTCGCAACTGTCGTAGCTGGAGCTGACGACCGGGGCGGTTGCATCGTTCACAATATATTGGGCCGACAGGTCAACTCCATCTGTCGTTGCCGTTGATTCCCCAACTACAAGATTGACCCGCGCCGCCGGCGCCACCGCACCGCTCCACTCCACATCCAGCGTCGCTTCATCCTGATCTCCGGGGACCAGCCCCCGATTCGCACCCACAAGAATTACCGTGGGGTTGTTTGCAGCCAGACCCGACATGGCCCGAAACGTTGCAACGTCGCTCAGGTTGATATTGCTTCGCCCCGCAATAGCAATCGACGTTCCCGCTCCCGTGGTTCCCGCGCTATAAAGCGAATTGAGATCGTAGATCAACGCAAAATCGGCGGGAAACAAGTAGTGCGTGCTCCCGGCCGAATACTGCGGTCGCGAATCTAAAGCTATGCGCGACTTGATCAGAGACCTGCGGCGAAAATCGTGCAGCGAAACCACTCCGCCCACCACTCCAGCCAGCGCCGCGGGAATTTGCGGATCTTGCGAATTGGCAATATGCTCCACTCCATCCACACGGTAGCGGTGAATCTCAGTGTGAAAGGTCTCCGCCACTTCGCCTGCCGTTCCGGAAAACACCACCAGCCGGTGACCGGCAGGGATTTCATCCACCGTGAATCCGTGTCCCTTGAGCCATGCGCAAATTGGCTCGAGATCCTGCGCGCTCACTCCGAACCGCGCTCCATATTCGGACGGCGTCAACCAGTGGTGAAAGAGCGGCGATCCCGCATCATGCTGCGCTTCCAGCAGCGCATCCAGTTCCGTCTGTTGCGCGGCGGCCGGCTCCAGTTGCAAAATCATCCACTCCAGCCGCGTCTCTTCCGGAATCACCCCCTGGTCAAACTCCGCCCGCGCCAGCGGATGCACGTTGCCCATCAGCGTCACTACCTGCGCTTCGTCGATTGGCGCTGCTATACGATTTGCGGGCGATTGCGCTATCGCCAGCATGAACCATGCGATCAGCGCCGCTGCAAGCATTAAATTTGCTCTCATCATTCTCTGCATCTGTCTTTTTCAAGACTGAGGAGATCGATTTGGAGGATTTGGCTCCCGCAGTCTTTGCCTCTTCTCATTAATCGGCACAGAGGATTCGCTGCTGAAGAGAAACAACCGGGTTGTGAGAGAAATGGGCTTACGGGGGTACTTAAAATTAATTTAAAAAGTGTGCATGGATCTGCGCACAGCAGATTTAAACGCAGTCTGATTGCTTATGCGTATCTCAGTGCATTCCGCCGGCAGGAGCCTGGCCGGGCTTGTTTTTGCTGAGCAGGAAGGCGAGCAGCGACCAGGCAGACGGACATCCAGGAGAGCTCCATGTAGACATCCTGATAGCCCTGTATCTGGGCCTGGCGGTTGAGTTGGTTATAGATGTAGGCCATGGCCATGCCATTGCCGTTGGCCGAGCCGAAGTGGCTGCCGAAGAAGCCCGCGAAGGCCTGCGTTTGCTGCTGGAAGGCGATGGAGGCGGAGGTCATGGCGCTTTGCAGATGCTGCTGGTGCCAGGTAGCGCGGCTGGTGACCTGGGCGTTGGTGATGGCGATGAGGAGGCTGCCGCCGATGTTGCGGGCGAAGTTGATGAGGCCTGCGACCTGGTTGCTCTGCTCCCTGGGCAGGCCGACATACGCGGCGGTGGTGATGGAGATGAAGCAGAAGGGGATGGGAAACATCTGGATGACGCGCAACCAGGAGGCGGCGGAGAAGCTCATGTCGAGCGTGGTGGCGTGGGCGGCAAAGCGGAAGGTGAGGATAAAAAGGGTGAAGCCGGTCATGGCCAGCCAGCGCGCGGCAATTTTGCCCGGTGGCAAAGCCGGCGATGGGCATCATGACCAGCACAGCAATGCCGCCAGCGGTGAGCGCCATGCCGGCGGTGGTGGCGTTGTAGCCGAGCAGTTGCTGCAAGAACTGGGGCTGGAGAACGGTGTTGGCGTTGAGCACGCCGCCGACCAGGGCCATGAGGAAGCAACAGATGGCGAAATTTTTGAAGCGGAATAGCTTGAGGTTGATGAGCGGATTTTTGCGGCGCCACTCCCAGAAAACGAGGCCGATCATGCCGGCGACGAAGAGGAAGGCGAAGAAGCGGATGAAGCCGGAGGAGAACCAGTCGTTCTCCTCGCCTTTGTCGAGCATGATCTGCAGGCCGCCCATGGCGACGGTGAGGAAGCCGAGGCCGAGATAATCCATGTTGCGCAGGCGGGAGAAGTCGGCTTTGATCCAGGGCGGATCGTCGACCAGGCGGTTGACCAGAATGAAGGCCAGAATGCCGACCGGGATGTTGATGAAGAAGATCCAGCGCCAGGAGTAGTTGTCGGTGATCCATCCGCCCAGGGTGGGGCCGATGGAGGGTGCGAGGACGGCGACGATGCCGTAGAGAGCAAAGGCCTGGCCGCGCTTCTGGGGTTCGAAGGAGTCGGCCATGATGGCCTGGGCCATGGGCTGCATGCCTCCGCCGCCGAAGCCCTGAATGATGCGGCAGATGAGCAGGATGGACAGGGATGGAGCTGAGCCGCACAGGAAACTGGCAATGGTAAAAACGGTAATGCAGAAGACGAAGAAGTTGCGGCGGCCCATGACGCTGGAGGCCCAGCCGCCGAGGGGAAGGACGATGGCGTTGGCGACCAGGTAGCTGGTGAGGACCCAGGTTCCCTCGTCGGTGCTGGCGCCGAGAGAGCCGGCGATGTGGGGCAGGGCCACGTTGGCGATGGAAGTGTCGAGCACCTCCATGAAGGCGGCCAGGGCCACGGTCATGGCGATAATCCAGGGATTGACGCGGGGCTTCCAGTGCGCGAACACGGCGGATTGCGGATTGTCGAGGGTTGTTCCGGCGCCGGCGGGGGCCGTCGATGCGGGATCGAGCTCAGACAAAAGTTTTCTCCTCTAATGGGTCTTGTTTTCCGCTGGCGGGGAAGTTCTGTGATCCGCTGGGGTGTGCTCAATCAAAATATAGATCGCCTTGAATGGCACACTATTCGAGTAGATTCATTTTGGCGGAGTTGGGGTTCATCAATTGAGGACGCGGGAGGGTTTCGAATTGCGGGACGGAAAAGCAATATAAGCTAAGGGAAGGATATGCAGTCTCTTCCCCCTAAAGCCACCAACGTCGCGGCATGGAGGCATTTGCCTCTCGCGACTTCAGGCGGTACCAATTGGCGCGCGCGGCGGTAATTCTGGGCGCCGAGGCGCAAGTCGGTTGCGGTGGCGTGGCAGGTTTATTCCATCACGCACCGGGCGCTGGACCTGGGCTATACCGGGCTGGCGCTGTTTTTGCCCGGATTGCTATTTATGCTGCCTGCAGGCCACGTGGCCGATCGCTTCGACCGGCGGCAGGTGATTCTTGTTTGCTATGGGCTGCAGGTTTTTTGCACCACGGCGCTGCTGCTGCTGACTTTCTCCGGCTTGCGACAGCGTTTATCCGATTTATGCGGTGCTGTTCTGCGTCGGGACGGGTCGCGCGTTTTCTGGGCCGGCAAGTTCCGCGCTGATTCCGCATCTGGTTCCGGAGGAGCACTTTGTGAATGCCGTGACCTGGGGCGGCGCCATCTTTCAGTTCTCAAACATCGCGGGACCGGCGATGGGCGGGCTGCTCTTCACTCTTGCCGCTGGCATCTTTTTTACGCGATGCGGACGTTGCAGGGGGCGGGGATTGTTTATCTATTTACGCTGGGCACGCTGGTCTGGTTTCTGGCGCTGGTCTTCAGCCTGCACGTGAGGCCGGGGCGCATGGAGCATCGGGCCGCTTCGATCAAGGTGGTGCTGGCCGGGTTCGAATACATGCGCCACTCGTCGCTGCTGCTGGGGGCAACTACGCTGGACCTGTTTGTGGTGCTGCTGGGCGGCGCCACGGCGCTGATGCCGATCTTTGCCCACGACATTCTGCACCAGGGGCCGCGCGGACTGGGAATGCTGCGGGCGGCTCCGGCGGCTGGTGCGCTGGTTGTGTCGCTGCTGATGGCGCGGTTTCCACTCCGCAGACGCGCCGGAGTGCGCATGTTCGTCAGCGTTGCGCTGTTTGGGGCGGCGACGGTGATCTTCGGACTTTCGCGGAGTTTGTGGCTTTCGCTGGCGGCGCTGGCGCTGGCCGGGGCGGCCGATATGATCAGCGTGGTTATCCGCGCCTCGCTGCTGCAACTGGGCACGCCACCGGAGATGCGCGGGAGGGTGAGCGCTGTGAATGCGCTGTTTGTCGGCGCATCGAACGAGCTGGGAGAGTTTGAGAGCGGGCTGACGGCGCAGTGGTGGGGCGCGGTGCGGGCTACGGTGGTGGGCGGAGTGGGCGCGCTGGCCGTGGCGGGGCTGTGGGTGGCGCTGTTTCCCGGCTTGCGGCATGCCGATGAACTTAGCTCTGAGGCTTTGCGGCCGAAGGGTGAGCAGATGGGAAGTGCGGGCGGTTGGTAGTTTTGTGGTTTCCCACCCTTGTGACAGAAAAAAGTCGACAAGGGATGGGGTACGGGGCTTTTGTGGGAAATCAGCAGTGAGTGAATCAGTTTTGTGGGTTCCCAGGTCTCAAAATCGAGACCTGGGGCAACCAGCTTTTTTTGTGTAGATCGAAAAGCTACTTCTGCGCGGTTAGTGTTGGCTGCGGTGCACGGCGGGTTTACCTGGGCGTTGAGGTAGTCGGTCAGATCGTCGATGTCCTGCTTTGTGCCTACCATCGGCGGCATGAAGCGGCGATAGGGCGAGTCGGGCTTGTTCTCGTGAAGCATGGTGATGAAGTTGCCGATGTTGGCGCGGTCGCGGCCGGAGAGCAATTGTGCAAGAGGCCGGTAGCCGTTGAGCGTGTGGCAGGAGCCGCACTCGCCGCGGAAGATGGCTTCGCCGCGGGAGTAGCTGGATGCTCGATCCGTTCCAGACCCACATTGGAGTGGGCTAGATAGCCTTCCTGATTGATGCGGCTGACGTAGGGGACGCGGACGCCGTTCGAGTACATCCATTGGCCGATGACGTAGGGCTTGCGCAGCATCTCGCGGGCATATTCGCCGGAGCCGGTGGCGATGAGCGCCAGTAGCAGGACGGCCATGGCGTGGGAGAGATTGAAGTCCACCGGATTGCGATAGGCGAGGTAGTAGGCGACGCCGACGATGGTGGCCGAGGTGACGATGATGATGAGGGCGATGCGGGTGACGGTGGAGAAGGTGCCGGAGTTGATGGTGTCGATGCCCAGGGTGAGCAAGGCGCGCTGCGATGCGGGGACCATCCATAGGTACCAGACCATAAGGAAGGGCATGGCGACGAAGGACGGCACCAGCCACTTGCAGCTCCACTTGACCAGGCTGGTTTTGAGCGCGGGCTGCTTGTCGC
The DNA here is from genome assembly GCA_963724755.1 of uncultured Acidobacteriaceae bacterium. Taxonomy (GTDB): domain Bacteria; phylum Acidobacteriota; class Terriglobia; order Terriglobales; family Acidobacteriaceae; genus Telmatobacter. Next base: position 91,902 of record CAVRVZ010000005.1, on the reverse strand, counting down.
CGTCGATGCGGCTGGCGGTGATGAGCGCCCAGATGCCGGCCAGCGAGGCGCAGACGCAGGCGCGCAGGCAGAGGCTGGGCCAGTAAGTGGGATTGAAGAAGGCATACCAGAACTTGCTGGCCTCATTGCCGGTGCCGGCGACGGAGAGCCAGGTATCGCCGGGGGTGAGCATGAAGGTGAGAATGCCGTTGATGATGACCAGGGTGAAGAAGGATGCGCCGGCATAGACCCAGCCGACGTTGAGGTGGAGTTTTGGATCGATGCGGTTCCAGGTGTAGTAGTAGACGGCGACGGTGGTGAGTTCGACCATGAAGAAGACCCACTCCATGGCCCAGCCGAAGACGAAGTTGTGGATGAGCGTGCTGGTGGCCTCGGGATGGGTGAGGCCGATGGCGAACCAGATGCCGACGCCGGAGACGGTGCCGAAGACGCCGGTGAGGATGAGGAAGAACTTGGAGTGGCCGGCAAGTTGACTGAGCCAGTCGGAGCGAAGTTGGCCTTCCGGCATGCGCATGGCCTTGCGCTCGGCCATGGGCAGATAGAGGCCGCCGCCCACGGCAAACTGCGAGATCATGACGTGGAAGATGGCGATGATGCCGATCACCCAGCCCGAGCCGAGATATGGAATGTTCCAGAATGGATAGTTCATCGTTGCTCTTCCTTTACCGAATCGTCCAGTAGCCGATGACGGTTGTGGCCAGCAGGGCGATGACTGCCAGCAGGCCGAAGTAGTGGGCGGCGCGGGCGCGCTGGCCGGATTCCTGTTTTGTGTCGTAGAAAGGAATCAGAATCCACAGCACGATGCCGAGGGTGAAGAGCAGGATGCCGGCGATCTCGCCGGCTTCGCCGTGAAGCCACTTGACCATGCCCAGCAGCTTGAGCATCTCGAAGGGGCTCATGAAATACCACTCGGGATGAATGCCCATGGGCGCGGGGGCCAGCGAATCGTATTGCTTGCCGAGGGCCCAGGGAAAGACCGAAGCCAGCAGGGCGAGAATGTTGAGCGAGATGAGCCACATGGCCAGATCTTTGCGCAGGAAGTTGGGCAAGAAGGGGATGGTCTTGCGTTCGCCGGCGGGCTTGGCTTCTTCACAGGGCGGCACGGCGTTGCCGTGGCGCTGGACTAGCCAGAGATGAAAGCCGAGCAGCGGCAGGAAGATTGCGGGCAGCACGACGACGTGCAGGGCAAAGAAGCGCTGCACGGTGAATTCGCTGACATCCGGGCCGCCGCGCAGCATGTTGCCGATGGCCTGGACCGATCACAGGGAATGGCCGCGGGAATCTGCAGGCCGACCTTGGTGGCGAAGTAGCTGAGCTCGTCCATGGGCAGCAGGTAGCCGGAGAAGCCGAAGACCGAGGCGATGCCCAGCAGAGCCATGCCGCTGAGCCAGCCGAACTCGCGCGGCTTGCGGTAGGCCTTCATGAAGTAGACCGAGAACATGTGCACGAGGATGGAGAAGATCATCAGGTTGGCGGACCAGGCGTGGGCCGAACGGATGAGCCAGCCGAAGTGCATGACGAAGGTGATCTGGCGGACCGACTCGTAGGCTTCGGCGCCGGGGCGGTAGTAGACCAGCAGCAGGACGCCGGTGAAGCACTGGACGAGAAAGAGGAAGAGCGAGATGCCGCCCCAGTAGTACCAGAAGGACTGGGAGTGGACGGGGACGGTCTTGTGGCGCGCGAAGGCGGCCAGTTCGCTCAGTCCCAGGCGCTCGTCGGTCCATTGATAGAGCGAGTTAGTTAGCGTTTTTGCGGTCATGCGCCGAATCCTCGGGAGAAGTGAACGAGTGAATGAGTGAAAAAGTGAACGAGTGAATCGAGTCAGGCGCGCGAAACATCCACGCCGGTTTCGGTGACGGCAACTTTGAAGAGCTTGAGCGGCTTGGGCGGCGGGCCGCTGACGTTGGCGCCGGTGTAGGGGTTGTAGACGCCGCCGTGGCAGGCGCAGTGGATGCGGTCGGCCTGGGGCTCGTATTGCACCGTGCAGCCGAGGTGGGTGCAGACGGCGGTGAGGGCGATCCAGCGGCCGTCCTCATGGTGAATGAGCATGGCCGGAGCGGTGCCGAACTTGAACATGAGCACCGAGCCCAGAGGCAGCTTTTGCGCGTCCTTGAGCGTGACCTCGGTGACGGCTGTGGCTTCCATCGCCATCTCCGCGGGCGAGGCCAGGTAGCGGTAGATGGGATAGGCGAGGGCAGCGGTATAGGCGAGGCCTGCCGCGCCGGCCGCGGCCAGGAAGAAGCGGCGCGTGGTTTTATCGTTGGTTTCCTCAACGATGGTTGCTGAGATTTGTCGGTTCGCTCATAAGGTAGCCGCGCCCTCCATAACTTTTTTGGCGCGCGCCACTACGGACACGAGCCAGCCAATCACACCCAGGCCCGCGACAAAGAGGACCAGGAAGAGCAAGACGACGCTCCAGTTGGTGACGACCACGCGATCCCATACGTCGTAGCCTTTGCTGAGCAGGGTGAGATCGCGAACGCCGTCGCGGTAGACGGTGAACATGATCTCAGTGAGCACGGCGACGAGAACGGCAGCCCACGCGAGCCAACCGGCGGCGATTTTGCCGAATCCGGCGACTGCGCCGAGGAGAACGGCAACCGCGACCAGGGCCAGCCAGCCGTAGCCGGCGAAACCGGCAAATTTGTAGAGCGGATAGACCGTGGCCGGCGAGGCCGGCTTTGACCGCCTCCGGCTGCACGCGAGCCGCCCACAGGCCGGCGGCGAGATAAACGATGCCGAAGACAGCGGCGACCTTGCCGCCGATTCCGGCGACGAAGCGCTTTTCATCCGCGGTGAAGGTGCTGCGGGCGGCGAGATAGATCATCCAGAGACCGCCGATGAACAGGCCGCCGGCCATCATGAGCAGCCAGCGCGGCTCAAGGGTGGGGTCGCCGGTGGGAAGAAACCTGCCCGCGGCGGAGGCGGAGTACATTTGGCGCCAGACTTCGGGGCGCAGCATCAGCGTCATGTTGGTGGAGAGCAGACGGGCGATGCTGCCGGCCAGCAGCCAGGCGATGAGACCTACCCACCAGGCCGAGCGGCCTGCCTCAAGCCGGGCGGTGAACCGGTAGAGCAGCCAGTAGGTGAGCATGAGCAGGCCGATGATCGAGATCCAGTAGAGGCCGATCAGCACGCTGCTGGTGTAGAGCGCGCGGCCGTAAAGCACCTGGGCAAACAGCAGCGGCGGCACGCCGAGGTTGATGACGAAGGTCATGACCACCGTGAGCCTTCGCGCCAGCGCCCTGGCGGTGACCATGGAGGCCGGCGAGCGGCGGAAGAGACTGAGCAGGACCGCAAGCAGCAGCCCGCCCAGAAGCATTTCCACGGCGACAAAGTGCAGTGCCAGGGTAACGATATGGAGCAGTTTGAGCAGCCATATCGGGGCCGGCAAAGGAATGGGATCGACTGCGGGAAAAGCGGGATTGAGTTGCATGATGCCCTTTGAATCCCTCCGGAAGTGTCTCCGAGTGTAGATATTGGCGAGAATGCCGGATGTGACGATGCTCACATTTGTACCGGCAATCTGGGCCGGGCTAACCTCCCTCATTTGCAAAACCGGGCCGGAAATGTTTCAATCGGACTATTGAAACAGGGGTGCTCCACGAAGTGGGGCTGAGAAATACCCTAGAACCCGATCCGGATAATACCGGCGTGGGAAGCTTTCGAAGCCGAACGGCCTTCTTCCTCGAATCGCAGCGTGAGTTCTCTTGTTTCATGCATCTGGAAACAAGGGGAGTCCATGCTCGATTTTGCAGCCGCTGTCACGGACCACAATACAATTCAAATCTTCCGCGGCACGCGGATCTCTGATGAAAGCGCTCGTGCTGGCCTGCTGCCTGGCCCTTTCATCCGTTGCATTTGCGCAGAGCGCTTCGCCAGCCAGAAACGGCGCAGGCGCCCGCAAATCCTCCGCAGGCGGCCGGCACATCGAATGCCGCCGCTGCCTCGCAGCAAGCGCCGCGCGTGACTACTACGGTTGTGGTCAAGGGCGACGTGAAGGACGATTATCTGTCCCGACACTGTGACGGTGGGGACGCTCGATGGCGCGCCGCTGATGGATACGCCGCTTTCGGCCACCGTGGTGACGCGCGATCTGATGAACGACCAGGTTTCGCGCCTGCTCTCCGACGTGGTGAAGAACGATGCGTCGATCGGCGACGATTACGTGCCGGTGGGCTATTACGGCGTCTACATGATTCGCGGCTTTCCCCTCGATCTGGCCACTGGACTCGAGATCAATGGCATGACCGTTGCCGGCGAGCAGGACGTGCCGCTGGAAAACAAGCAGAGCGTCGAATTTCTCAAGGGCATTGCCGGAGTGGAGAGTGGCGTGGCCTCGGCGGGCGGGCTGATCGACTACGTGACCAAGCGGCCGGCGATGGTGAAGGCCGTCGATCTGGCTACCGATCAACGCGGAACTGCATACGGAGCCGTCGACCTGGGCCGGTTCTTCGGCAGCCGGAAGCAGGTGGGCGCGCGCGTGAATCTGGCCGGCGAAAGAATTGTGACCTATATGAACGATACCAACGGCTGGCGCGCGATGGGCGCGGGCGCGGCCGACTGGAAGATCAGCCCGAATGCGATTCTTGAAGGGCGACTTCGAATACCAGCACAAGACAGAGCGCGATGGGAGCGGCTATCAGTTGCTGGGCGGCACGACGGTGCCGGATATCAATCAAATTTACCGATCGACGATGCTGGGCGATCAACCGTGGGGTCCGCCCGATACTTACGACACATTCAATACCGGCGCGCGACTGGATTACAATCTGCCGCGAAACTGGAAGGCCTTTGCCGCGGCCAGCTACAGCCATTCGCTGATACAGGATAACGTGATTTATGCGTACGGCTCGTCCATGTCTTACGACCCAGCGACGGCTTATACGATACTCCCAATTGCCCCGGCGCGCCCGATGCGGTCGCATATTTCTTCTGTCCCGCGGTCCCAGGAGTTACTGACGGCGGCAACTATGGCATCTACGATTACCGCGATCCCGGCGAACTGCGCATCGACGCCGAAGCCGAGGCCATGCTGATCGGGCATGTGAAAACCGGCGCCATCACGCAGGATTTGGCCTTCGGAGGAGAGCTGTTTCTGCGCAGCGTGCAGCAGCCGGGTTCGTTTCCGTCGCAAACCCGTACTCGCCGTCGCATCGTGCAGGATGGCGCGGTGTATACCTACGTCGGCTCGGAGAATATCTACCAGCCTATTGCAGCCTGTTGCCATCGAGAGCCCGCTTGAATCCGCTGGTCCGCGCAGGTTGTGGGAAGACAGCCACCAATCGGCCGGCATCATGCAGGACCGGATTCATCTGCCAGGACACATTCAACTGATCGCCGGCGGCCGATTTGATTCCCTGCGCGACCATAACTATTCCGCTTACCGCAACCAGCCCAATCTACGCCGCCTGCACCAGTTTACTGACAAGCTCCTCTGGCTGCCGCAATACGCGGTCACCTTCAACCCGGTCGAAAACCTTACGCTCTATAGCAACTACGGCGTGCTGCTCTCGCTGGGACCGCAAGCGCCGTGGTGGACGGATAACGGAAGTCAATTTCTTGCTCCTTTTTTCACGCGCCAGGCCGAAATTGGCGCGAAGTATCGAACCGGGCCAGCGCATTCTGCTGACGACCGCGTTCTTTCACATGCGCGCGCCGTTCTTCTATCCCAAAACGATTGCCGGGCTCTGACAGTTTTTGTCCCAGCGGAAGCACGGGCGATCAATGCTTTGAATCCGAGGGCCGCGAGACGCACGACGGCGTGGAGCTGAACGCGGAAGGCAAAGCCGCGTACTGGCTGCGGCTTACAGCATCGGCGACGGCCATGAGTGCAATCTCCGACGAGACGGGCACTCCAGTTACGACAATCAAGCAAGTGATCAACGTGCCGCATCTGCACACAACTACTGTTTGCGGACCTGACGGTGCCGCACATTCGCGGACTGCACGTGCTGCCCGGCTGGAGTTATACAGGCCGCAAGGAAGCTACACGCGACGACCTGGTGAGCGTGCCGAGCTACAACCTCTTCAACCTGGGAGCACGCTACACGCCGGGCGGCGACCAGGGCCGCGTGACCTTTCAGGATCTATGCGCAACAACATCACCGATAAACGCTACTGGAGCGATACCGGCGCGAGTTATGGGGATACATTTTATCTGGCTGGGCGCGCCCACCACGGTGCGGCTCTCAGCGCATTACACGTTTTAGATTTCCGGTTGAGGATGTGGATTATGCAATGAGCACAACAAGCAAAGCGCACGGAATGGACGGCAGGCTGGTGGAACCCGACTGGGCGCCGCTGACTCTTGCCGAAGTGCGCGCGTTGCTTGGGCAATTCCCAGGCTGCGGTGAGCCGATCGAGATTCTGTCGGTGAGCCCGCGGCCGTTTTCGGCGGCCAGCGTGGTGGCTACGGCAGGTGGGAGTGTCTTCGTCAAACGCCATCATCGCACGGTGCGCGACCGGGAGGGACTGCTGGAGGAACATCGTTTTCTGCATCATTTGATCGGGGCTGGAGCGCAGGTGCCGCGCGTTTTTGCCGCCGCGTCCGGCGAGACTGCAATCGAAATGGGCGAGTGGACCTACGAGGTGCATGATGCGCCCCAGGGCATGGACCTTTATGAAGACGCGATCTCCTGGACGCCGTTCCGCACTGCGGCGCATGCGCACTCCGCGGGCCAGGCGCTGGCACGGCTGCATCTTGCATCGCAGGGGTTTGCCGCGCCACGCCGCAAGCCTCGCCCGCTGGTGGCCAGTTTCACCATCTTTGCCGCCCTGGATCCCGCTGACGGAGATGGAACGCTATCTGGCCGCGCGCCCGGCATTGGCTGCGAATGCAGCCGTGCGCGAACACTGCGAACAGGCGCTCGAACTGCTTGCGCCGTTTCATGCGGAGCTGCTTCCGTTGCTGCCCGCACTCGCGCCGTTGTGGACGCACAACGATCTGCATGCTTCAAATCTGTTTTGGAGCGATGCAGGCGACGACGCACGGGCTACGGCGATCATCGATTTTGGCCTGGCCGATCGCACCAATGCCGTGCACGACCTGGCCCATGCGATCGAGCGCAATATTGTGGAGTGGCTTGTGCTGGTTGAGAACCCGGCACATCCTGAGAATGTGCCCGTGCATCTGGATCATCTGCACGCATTGCTTGACGGCTATGAGTCGGTGCGTCCGCTTTCAGAGCAAGAGGCTGCGGCGCTGGCGCCAATGACGGCGCTGTGCCACGCGGAGTTTGCGCTGAGTGAGGCGGATTATTTTCTGGGCGTGCTGCACTCGAAGGAGAAAGCGCTGATGGCCAGCGATGGCTGGCTGGTGGGTCATGCGCGCTGGTTTCGCAGCGCTGGCGGCAGAAAGCTGCTGGATGCGATTGGCCGATGGGCAGAAACGCGCAATCGGCGCCCTGAGGGAGTTCAGCAATCATGAGCTTGGATTGCAATTACGAATTACTTTTCGGCAAACTGGCTGGAGATTGCGGGCACCGTCACCACGGTGCTGGGCATCTGGCTCTCCACGCGCCGGCTTCTCATCTGCTGGCCGGTGGTGCTGGCCGCGGACGTAATTTACCTGATTGTTTTTTATCGCGCGCGGCTCTTCTCCGATGCGCTGCTGCAAGTTTTCTTTGTGGTCTTCACGCTGTATGGCTGGTGGCACTGGTGGCGCGGCGTACGCGCGGAGGGCGAGGTGCGCGTGGTTCCATTGAGCGTGCGGGGCTGGCTTGCGGGGCTGGCTGCGGGAGCCGTTGGCGCTGTGCTGCTGGGCTGGTTGATGGTGCGCATCGGCGCGGCGCTGCCCCACCTGGATGCCGCGCTGACCAGCTATAGCCTGGTGGCCAGTTGGTGGCAGGCGCGTAAACACACGGCCAACTGGTGGATTTGGATTGCTGTGGATCTGGTCTATATCGGCGAATATCTCTACAAGGATCTGAGGCCCACAGCCGCGCTCTATGCGGGACTGGTTGCTCTGGCCGTGCTGGGGTTGCGCGATTGGCGGCGGGCGGCCTCCCAGGTCTCAGAATCGGGATCTGTGGCATCCGGAGTATTAAGTTAGATTGCAGCCTGCACTACGTTGTGCAGCGGCTCGCCGTTCATGTAGCGGCGCAATTCATCTGCCGCCGTATGCAACGAGCGGGGCGCAAACTGCGGGCTCGATCCGGCTACGTGAGGCGTGAGCAGCAGGTTGGGGCAGCTCCACAGAGGATGGCCTTCCGGCAACGGTTCGGGATCGGTGACGTCCAATGCGGCGCGAATACGGCCTGAATGAAGCGCCTCAACCAGCGCATCCGTATCCACAATCGGGCCTCGCGCGGCATTGACCAGCAACGCGCCCTGCCGCATCAGCGCAAGCTGGCGCGGGCCGATCAGCTTGTTCGACTCGGCGGTAGAGGGCAGGATCAGAATCACGACCTCTGCTCGCGGCAGAAGACTGTCCAGCTCAGCGACGGCATGAACTTCGGGTTCGGTGCGCGCACTGCGGGCCACGCGAGCATCTCCACATGGAACGGCGCGAGCATGCGCTCGATCTCCTTGCCGATGGCGCCGTAGCCCACCAGGAGAACTGTCTTGCCGGTCAGTTCCTCCAGCATGACGGGCGGATAGAGCGGACGCTTGTCCCCAGTGAGTGCAGCGTAGCGCGCGCTGGCTTCGAAGCGGCGTTTCCACTGGCCGGTGCGCTGCATATCGAGATAAAACGGAAAGTACTTCAGCATGGCCAGGATTGCGCCCACGGTCCACTCCGCGGTGGAGATATTGTGAGAGCCATGAGCGTTGCAGATGGTAACGTGCGGTCCCACCTTGCCGGGAATCCATTCCGTACCGGCCATGAGAGAGAGCACAAGGCGCACGCCGCGCAGATGCGGCCAAATTTTTATCGCTTTCGCGGGGTAAGGATCGGGAATCCAGACGTCGATGGTCAACGTCGTGGTCCAATCCATCGGGCAGAGGTATAAGCTCGATTCCTTGTGGAAAATCGCTCAACAATTCAGCAGCCAATATAGCCGGGTATCCAACTCGCAGCATGAGACTCCTGGCCCGACCTATGCGGGCGCTTCAATTCTATGCTACACGCGGACCAGTACCGCCGCAGTAGTGGATGAACTCAGTATTTGTTGTGGAAAAATTTAGAGTTCAGGTCCGGCCAGAACTCCTTGATGAGGTCTGAGAATCCGTCCAGACCCACCTGGGCCACCCAGCGCTGTCCGGTCTTGGTCCAGGTGCGTTCCGGGCAGGGATAGTAGAGAATCGAAATACCCGCAGCCGAACCGTTACCCACAATCTCAGAAAAATTCGGGGCCATCCCTCCGCTATCGGTACGGGTGACGAAGAGCCGTGAAATGGAATATCCTGAGCGCTTGAAAAATCCGCCATGGCCGAGCGTGTAATAACGCGGGTCTTCCTTTGTTGCGACGGGAAAAAGATATTCGGTCATCAGGTTGCCATCCACTGTGTCGGCAAGATTGTGCCAATAGTAGCGGGCATAGGCAGGTGCTCCAGAGTGAAACTCAGGATAAGAAGTTTCAGCCTGCGCGACTCCAGCCAGAATTCCCACATAAATAAAATCTGAATAATCGAAACTGTCTTCCGCCATGAGCTTGAACTTTTCATTTGCAGAAAGCGGGGGAAATTTCTGATCCACGCTGACGGAGCGGAAGTTGGGAATGATTCCCAGGATTCGCCTGGTTTGCTGGCCTTCCTCACTTTGAGGTGCTGAGACTGGGATTGTGGGCGCTGTTTGGCTTTGCTGTGCGGGGGAAGGCGCGTCCGGCAATACAGAGAGGGACCCCGCAGATGCGGATTGATCCGACTGCGCCACGGCAAGGGCCGTGAACGTCCCAGCAATCAGTATGGAGAGGAAGAAGAGCGAGGGTCGTATCATGCGCAATTTCACTCCACTGGATTTTATCTGTTCATGAATATGAACATGCTTGAATAGAATAGCGTGTCATCTATTAAGACGCGCAAGCGATGGAATAGGCGCAGCTAATTTTGATCTCAGGCAAGCATTACCTCCTGCGGGGAGATTATTCTCTTTGAGAGAGCGTGAGATGGGTCACTGCCGAATTGATCGGATTCTGTGATCCTGAATCTTGATGAAAACCCTGGAGTACGGATTTCATCGATGCGCCTGAAACGAAACAAAACGTGGTCCCAGCATCAGCTTGCGATCAAGCTGCGCGTGGAACAGAAGGAGAAGGCGGGACTTCTTTCCTGGGAACACCGGCGGCTGTTGATCCACGCCTGCAAAGACCGCACTGGCGGCCGCGCTATGCTGGTGGCTGGCGCTGCGCTTCGGGCTGCATGACGGCTACTGGGGCGCGATCAGCGCCATTATCGTTCTGCAATCGAATTTTGGTTCCACGGTAAACGCATCGCGCGATCGCATTCTGGGCACGGTGATCGGCGCTCTGCTTGGTTTTTCGTTTTCTCTGTTCGGCGTGCTTCCGTGGAACTACGTCCTGGCCGTGCTTGCGGCGGTCATCATCTGCGGATTGCTGGGCCTCCACAGCAGTTCCCGGCTGGCAGGCGTCACCATCACTATCATCATGCTGGTGCGAAAAAACTGGGCCGCGCTGGAGCCTGGCGCTGGAACGCGTGGTCGAAGTTCTGCTGGGAATTGTGGTGGCTCTGGCCGTGACCACGCTGGTGCTGCCCGACCGCGCACGGCTGCGGCTGCGGGACGGACTGGCGCAGGAGTTTCTGGTGCTGGGCGCTTTTTTCGAGGCGATTCTCGAGGGATTTCGCGGCGCGCCTGCTGAGAACCTGCCCGCGCTGCGCGACGATGCGCTGGCCATGCTGCGGAGCAACAACCAACTGCTGGAGGCCGCGCGCAATGAGCCCTCAGGCGGACCGGGATGGCGAGAAGGCCTGGGAATGCTTTCGCAGTTTGGCCGCTCGCTTTTCGACGCTCTGGTGGCACTGGAATTCTCAGTCAAAGACAGCCATCATGATCGGTTTGCGCAACAATTGGAACCGTCTCTCGGTCAATTGGCTGAGGACATTCGCACCGGTTTCCACCATGTGGCCAGTTGCATTCACGAATGGCGATTCAACGTGCCGCCGCCGGATCTGAATCTCGAAGAGGATATTGCCCAGCTCGAAGCCCGGATGACCGAGGCGCGGCCCAAGGGCATCCGGTTTTCGCAGTCCGATATTTTGCGCGCCTATGCCGTGCAACTTCATCTGAAACAGATAGCGAGACTGCTAAGAGCATCGCGGGTTGAGACCAGCCGCGCAATCGGAGAGAAGCAGGAGTAACTGCGCGAAGATTTTGCGACGCGAATCAAACCGTGAGTAGTTCAGTGTAAACAGCCATGCCCACCACGGCATCGGCGCCCAGAGCATCCAGCGCATCCACTTCCTGCCGGCTGCGAATGCCGCCTGCCACGATGAGCTGCCGCTCGGTGAGCTTGCGCAAGCGCGCGGCGGTCTCAATGGGAAAGCCCTGCATCAGTCCCTCGCCGTCCACGTGCGTATAGAGAAATGCGGCGGCGTGGGCTTCGAGTTGCGGAATCGCTTCGTCGGGCGTGAGAGCGACCTGCGCCTTCCAGCCCTTCACGGCGATTCTGCCGTTCTTGGTATCGATGCCGGCAACCACGTGCTCCGCGCCCACGCTGGCGGCCAACGCGGCGGCAAACTCTGTGTTGACTGCGCCTTCCTCAGAGAAGAGCGCGGAGCCAATAATGACGCGCTTGGCGCCTGCATCGAGCACCTGCCGTGCGCGTTCGATGGAGTGGATGCCGCCGCCGGCCTGGACGGGCAGCCGCTTGGCAATCTGCGCGACCAGATGCGGAGTTATCGCCCTGGCGCATGGCGGCGTCGAGGTCGATCAACTGCACTAACGGAAAGCGAGAAAACTTCTCGATCCAGTATTCGAAATCGTCAAAAGCGAGGCGGAGTTTTTCGCCCTGCACAAGCTGAACGATGCGGCCGCCCAGCAGATCGATGGAAGGAATCAGCATGGCAGCCTCACGGAGACGCCGGCTTTGGCCAGCTCTTCTTTGAGCGAACGGGCGCTCGAAACGCCGAAGTGAAAGATGCTGGCGGCGAGCGCTGCATCGGCCTTGCCGCGCCCGAAGACATCGACAAAATGATCGACGGTTCCGGCGCCTCCCGAGGCGATGACCGGAATGCCGACCGCCTCGCTGACCGCGGCGGTCAGCTCGCAATCGAAGCCGGTGCGCATTCCATCGGAGTCCATCGAGGTGAGCAGAATCTCGCCTGCGCCGCGGTCCTCAGCCTCGCGCGCCCACTCGACGACGCGGCGGCCTGCCGGTTTTCTGCCGCCCTGCACAAAGACCTGCGCGTCGCGGACCGGATCGGCGGCTTCGGGGTCGCGGCGGGCATCGATGGCGACGACGACGGCTTGCGCGCCAAAGCTGCGGCCGATGCGCGTCGATCAGAGTTGGGATCGGCGAGCGCAGCGGAGTTCACGCTCACCTTGTCCGCGCCAGCCTCGAAGACCTGCGCCGCATCGTCTGCGGTGCGAATGCCGCCGCCTACGCAAAAGGGAACAAACAATTCACGAGCGGTGCGGCGCACTGTATCGAGCAGCGTCTGCCGGCCTTCGTGCGTCGCGGTAATATCGAGCAGCACGATCTCGTCCGCGCCTTCGCGGGCGTGGCGCGCGGCCTGCGTAGCCGGATCGCCCGCATCGATGAGGTCGACGAACTGCACGCCTTTGACGACACGGCCAGCGTGAACATCGAGGCAGGCGATGATGCGCTTGGTGATCATTACTTCCCTTCCCAGGAGAGAAAATTGCCGAGAATCTTCAGCCCGGTTGCGCCGGATTTCTCCGGATGAAATTGCACGCCCATCACATTGGCGCGCTCTACGGCTGATGCGAATGGCTCGATGTAGTGCGTGATGGCAGCGGTATCGGCAGTGACCGGAGCTTTGTAGGAATGCGTGAAGTAGACAAACTCACCCGGCTCGACGCCAGCCAGCAGGCGAGAGCTCTTGCGCACTTCGAGCGAATTCCAGCCGACGTGCGGGACTTTTTCCTTGCTTTCGGCAAAGTGCGTGCAGGATTCGGCAAAATGCGCGAGGCCCGGCTGATCGGGCGCTTCGCTTGAGCCTGCGTAGAGCCATTGCATTCCGACGCAGATGCCGAGGAAGGGAACGCCGCGCGCGATGGCTGCGCGAATGGCAGGCGTGAGGCCGGTCGCGTCGAGGCGCTCGGTGGCCGCGAAGTGGCCTACGCCTGGCAGCACGATGCGCTCTGCGGATTCAACCAGAGACAAGTCGCCATCGGTGACAACGGGCTCTGCGCCCAGATGGCGCAACGCCTTGAGCACCGAGGTCAGATTGCCCGCTTTGTAATCGATGACCGTTACGCGCATCAGAGCAACCCTTTCGTCGAGGGCAGCATTTCGCCGAGTTGTTTGTCGCGCGAGCAGGCTACGCGGAGAGCGCGCGCAAATGCTTTGAAGATTGCCTCGATCTTGTGATGGTTGGAGCGGCCGTACATGGTTTTGACGTGAACGTTGGCGCGGGCGCCGCGGGCGAAACCCTCGAAGAAATCAGTGACCAGTTCGGTTTGCAGGTCGCCAACCAGGCGCGTGCGCACTTTGGTTTCGACGGCGAAGGCTGCGCGACCGCTCAAGTCCACGGCGGCGATGGCGAGGGTTTCGTCCATGGGCATGAGGAAGTAACCGGCGCGCAGAATGCCGCGCTTGTCGCCGAGTGCGCGGTCGAAGGCCTCGCCCAGCGCGATGCCCACGTCTTCGACGGTGTGGTGCTGATCAACATCGAGATCGCCGTCGCACTTGAGTTCGAGATCGAAGGCGCCGTGGCGGGTGAACAGCTCCAGCATGTGATCGAAGAAGCGAATGCCGGTGGAGATTTTGTATTGGCCGCGGCCTTCAATGGTGAGCTGGATGAAGATGCGCGTCTCCGCGGTGTTGCGCTCAACGATGGAAGTGCGCGCTTTCGATTTGATTACGGATTTTGCTTTTTTGCCGGTGGTCATTGCGCTTTTCCTCCAATTTTCAAGGCTGCGACAGCTTCATTGAGAGCCGCAATCGCCTGCCCCATCTGCTCGCGCGTTCCGATGGTGATGCGGACCCGGCCATCGCAGCCGGATCGCTGGAGCGGTCGCGCACCAGAACGCCGGCGGCGCGCATCCGCCGCACAAACTCCGCGTGCTGCGGGCCGATCTCAACCAGAATAAAGTTCGCGCGGCTGGGCCAGCGGCGAACTCCGGCTTTATCGAGAGCGGCTTCGAATTCCTTCCGCGCTTGCGAGCACTTCGCCCACGTACCAGTCGAGATAAGTTTTGTCTTCGAGCGCGGGCGGCAGGCAGGCCAGGGCCAGCGAGTTCACGCTGTAGGGCGAAAGAACGCGGCGAATCCAGCGCATCAACTCCACTGGGCCGGCCAGCAGTCCAAGACGCAAGCCGGCCAGGCCGTAGGCCTTGGAGAAGGTTCTGCGCAACAATCAGATTGGGGACAGTTCCTACCAGATCGATTACTGTTTCGCCGTAGAAGTGGAAGTAGGCTTCGTCGACGAGAAGCACTGCGTGAGGCGCGCGGCGCGCGATTTCGATGAGTTGCTCGCGCGTGGCCACTGAGCCTGAAGGGCTGTTGGGATTGGCGATGGCGATGATTTTTGTGCGCGGTGTGATGGCGGCAAGGAGACGCTCATAGGGAAACTTGAAGATCGTCCGCGGCTTGCACTGTGACCACGCGCGCATCGGTGGCCGATGCGTAGACTTCATACATCGTATAAGTGGGCACGGGCAACAACAGCTCGTCGCCGGCTTCGAGAAAGGTTTCGAAAAGAACGTGAATGGCTTCGTCGACGCCGTTGGTGAGGGACAGCTGTTCAGCGGCGAGGCCGAGATATGCGGCAACGATGGCCTCGACTGGCTGGCGCTCGGGGTAACGCGTGAGATCGCCGGTGGAGATGCGGGCGAGAGCTTCGCGAACTTTGGGAGAACAGGCAAGCGTGTTCTCGTTGAAGTCCAGGCGCAGAGCATCGCGGCTGCCGAGAGGAGGGTGATACTCCATCATCGCCTGCACGCGGGCGCGCGGGGTCGGGGATCCGCGAAAGTTCCTTCAGGGGCTAAAGCCCCCGACGTTGTTGGCGCGTGATCGGCACGATTGAAGTCGTTCCCTTCAACACTTGATTAGCCACGAGACCTCCTTTGCGTGCTGCTGCGTCTAGCCTTCTGCGGCATAAGCCGCGTCTCCCGCATTGCAGGTACCAGGCGGGTGCGAATGGATTCGGCGTGGCCGACGAGCCCCTCGGCTTCAGCCAGCAAAACCGCAGGGGGCCCGAGTGAGCGGATTGCCTGCGCTGTGTACTCCTGCACGGTGATGAGTTTGACGAAGTCGTTGACGCTCAAGCCGCCGCGGACGCGGGCCATGCCGCCGGTGGGCAACGTGTGATTGGGTCCGGAGATATAGTCGCCCATGGGCTGCGCGGACCAGCGGCCTACAAAAACTGAGCCTGCGTTCTGCACCCAATCGAGATCGCTGGGCGCGTCGACAGTGAGGTGCTCGGCGGCAAGACGATTGGTGATCTGGCGCGCTTCGTCGACGGTGGAGGCGACGATCACCAGGCCGTTGCGATCGAGAGCCTGGCGCGCGATGGGATTGTTGGCGGCTGCGCTGCTTTAACCTCTGGGATGACCTCTTTGGCCAGATCGGCGCGCGTGGTGATGAAGATGGCCAGCGCTTCGGGATCGTGCTCGGCTTGCGCGACGAGGTCGGACGCGATATCGGCTGCGTTGCCGCGTTCGCTTGTCACTACAATTTCGGTTGGTCCGGCGAGCATATCGATGGCGCAGTCGAAAGCTACCAGGCGCTTGGCGGCAGTGACGTAAAGATTGCCGGGGCCGACGATTTTGTCTACGCGCTGGAGGCTCTGCGGTTCCATATGCCAGTGCGGCGACGGCGTGCGCGCCGCCGAGGCGATAGAACTCCGTGATTCCGAGCAGATGCGCGGCGGCGAGCGTCTCTGGCGCGGGTTTGGGCGAGACGACCACGATGCGCTCGACGCCCGCGACCTGCGCGGGAATGGCCGTCATGAGCAGCGTGGAAGGCAGCGGATGACGGCCGCTGGGAACGTAGCAACCCACCGAGCCGAGCGGACGAACGAGCTGGCCTGTGGTGAGGCCGGCGATCGGAGATGCGCTCCACGAGGCCGGCAATTGGCGCTTGGCAAAGACGCGAATCTGCTTGGCGGCCGTGGATAAGGCCTGTGCGTGAGCGCGGGATCGATTGCCTCCAATGCGGCGGCCATCTCTTGCTGTGTTATGCGAAGAGAGGCTGCATCCTTGCAGGCCGTCGAATTGAGCCGCATAGCGCAGGAGCGCGCGGTCGCCTTTTTTGCGCACATCGGCGACGATGCGCTTGACGGCGGGCAGCACAGTATCGAGCGCCGCACCGCCGCGCTGTTCGAGGGCGGCGAGGATCTCTGCCGATTGCTTTGCGCTGCGTCCTTTTGTGCGGATGATCTTCATTTACTTCCTTCAAGCCGTTGGTTGGAGTTTTGTGGTATCCCACCCTAGCGACAAAAACAAGAACGTCGCGAGGGTGGGGCACCCGGACATTCCCTCAGGGGCTAAAGCCCTCGCTGCATTTCGATCCATTTATCGGCACGACTGAAGTCGTGCCCTGATACAAAGCCAGAGTATTCAACAAATGCTCAAAGCACAACTTTGTTCAGCGGGTATTCCACGATGCCGGTTGCCTTGGCTGCTTTCAGGCGCGGAATCACGTCGCGGGCTACGCCTTCATCGACGATGGTGTTGACCGCAACCCACTCGGAGTTGCTCAACTGGGAGATGGTGGGCGAGTTCAACGCAGGCAGCACCGCGAGCACTGCTTCAAGATCGTCGCGCTTGACGTTGAGCATGAGGCCCACCTGCGATTGCGCATCGATTGCGCCGCGCAGCATGAGGGCGATCTGGCTGATCTTTTCCCGCTTCCACGCGTCGGATAAAGTGGTTTGCCGGCGATGAGATGGGTTTCGCTTTCCATCACTGTATCGATGATCTTGAGGCGGTTGGCCTTGAGGGAGCTGCCGGTTTCAGTGATTTCGATGATGGCGTCGGCGAGCGTGGGCGGCTTCACTTCCGTTGCGCCCCAACTGAACTCGACCTTCACGTTCACGCCCTTGGCGGCGAAGTAACGCTTGCTGACCTCGACGAGTTCGGTGGCGACGATCTTGCCTTCGAGATCTTCGGCCTTCTCAAAGCCGCTGCCCTCGGGAACGGCCAGCACCCAGCGCACCTTGCGGCGGCTCTGCTTGGCATAGGTGAGCGTGGTGACGCTGGTGACGTCGAGTCCGCTTTCGACTACCCAGTCGATGCCGGTGAGTCCCGCATCGAGGACGCCGTGATCGACGTAGCGCGCCATCTCCTGAGCGCGAATCAGCATGCACTCGATCTCGCTGTCGTCGATGGAGGGAAAGTAGGAGCGGCCGTCGGCGTAGATGTTCCAGCCGGCGCGCTTGAAGAGAGCGATGGTCGCATCCTGCAAGCTGCCTTTGGGGATGCCGAGTCTGAGTTTGTTAGCCACGGGTTTCCTCTTTCTCGCCGTGCCGAGCCTACGGGCAGCGGTTTGGTGAAGCAACTGACGGTGCCTTCGTGGCAGACCAGGCCGTCACCTTCGACCACGACGCGAAACAGCAGCGTGTCGTTGTCGCAGTCAGTGGAGGCGGAGACGACGCGCAGGCGATTGCCGCTGGTCTCGCCTTTCATCCACAGTTTTTGGCGGGTGCGGCTCCAGAAGGTGACGAAGCCGGTTTCCAGCGTTTTGGCGTAGCTGATGGGATTGAGAAAGCCCAGCATCAGCACTTCGCCTGTCTGCGCATCCTGCACAATGCCGGGCGCGAGGCCATCCATTTTTTCAAAGTCGATTGTTGTTGTCATTTTCCTGATCCTGATTGAGATTTTGGCATGAAAAAGCCCGCTGGCGTTAGTCGCCGGCGGGCTTCATGGTTGTCTTTTGATCTCTCTGGCCGTTTACTTCAGGCCATGGCAGTCCGCCGGCATGGATGTCCCATGATGGTGATGATACCCGTGATGGCGGTAGCTCTGCATCTCTATTTGAAAATAAAGGCAAATACCCCACAGTGTCAAATGATTTCCTTGCCTGGACGGGATCTCTTCCCGCTGAATCAAGCGCCGGTCAAGATGCGATGCACGATCTCGACGTTCTCTTTCATTTCGTCTTTATGCCTGGGGTACATGCCTACATAGATGGCATCGATGGGCTTGATGCTTGAAAACGCGGTGCGGAAGGCCTGCTCTATGGCGTTGTCGGCGACGCGTCCGGCGGCCAGAATCTTGAAGGCGAAGCAGGGTTTTGCGGTTTGCCGGATGGCCTTGTACATGCGCGCGGGATCGCTTTGCACGTAGGTTTCGCCGGACATTTCCATCAGCTCGCCGTTGAGAACCTGCCTCCATTCGGCTTCAGTGCGCGTGATCTGGTAGACGCAGCCGGAGTAGAAATCGACGTCCCAGCCTTTTTCTTCCACGAATTCAATCACCTTGGGATTGTGCGTACCCACGCCGACCATCACGCCCAGGTCGCGGGCGCGCTTGCACCACTCCCTGACGACGGAATCCATCTTTCCATTGTGGAAGGCTTCGTCGACAACCATGCCGTGCCTTTGCAGCGCCAGCGGCTTGATGGTTTGAACCAGTGAGAGAGTGCCCGCGGGGTCGAGATTTGCATCCCCGGCGATCACGTACATCTTGCCGCCCTCGGCTACGAATCGCGCCCAGTCATCGGCGGCGCGCTGCGCACTGCCGGGTTCGGAGCCGTTCTGGCTGTAGTTGTAGGCATTGATGCCGTAAGAGTTTGCCACGGTGCATGACGGCGCAGACTTCATCCTGCGTGTACCAGGTGGTCATGTCTTTACTGAGATTGGTGCTGAAATGAGAAAATCCGCAGAACTGATTGTGGCCCAGAACCATGCGGCTGATCTCGACGTTGCCGAATTTGATTTTGGGAACCTGAATCTCCGCGGGGGCAACGGTGCTCTGCTTTACCTGGGAACCAGCGGCCTGCTCCGCTGCCAGTGCTGTTAGCACCGCTCATCATGCCGACCGCGAGGGCCGCGCTGGACTGTATGAACTCTCTACGCGTATTGGACATATAATACCTTCTTTCCCCATCAAGCGAATTATTCTGTCTCAAGCACTGGTCAAAATCTTGTGCACGATCTCGGCGTTCTCTTTGACTTCATCCTTATTTCTGGGGTACATGCCGACAAAAACGCCGTCGTTCGGCTTGATGCTTGAGAACGCGGTGCGGAAAGCCTGCTCCACGCTGTTGCCTTCGATGCGCCCGGCGGCAAGAATTTTGAAAGCGAAGCAGGTTTTTGTGGTTTGCCGCATCACCTTGTACATGCGCGCCGGATCGCTTTGCAGATAGATTTCGCGGGGCATTTCGAGCAACTGGCCGTTGAGAATCTGCTTCCATTCCTCTTCGGTTCGGGTGCGGTTGTAGACGCAGCCGGCGTAGAAATCGACGTCCCAGCCCTGCTCCTCAACCAGTTCGATCACCTCCGGCTTGTGCGTGCCTACGCCGACCAGCACGCCCAGGTCGCGGACGCGCTTGCACCACTCACGGACGGTATCCATGGTGCGTTCTCTGGAAGGCTATATCGACCACCTCGCCCTGCCGGTGCATGGCCAGCGGCTTGTGGTCCTTATAGAGCGCGGCGGCATCGTCGGGGGCCGTCACCTGAACGATCAGGTGCATCTTGCCGCCCTCGGACTGGAACCGCGCCAGGTCGGCCGGGGCGCGCTTGGCGTTGACGTAGTTGAGCGCATTGATCCCGAAGGCGTTGGCGCGGTGCATCACCTCGCAGACTTTATCCTGCGTGTACCAATCTCACATCGCATTGCTGAAATTGTTGTTGTAGTGGGCCCAGCCGTAGAGCGGGTTGACGCCGAGAACCATGCGTCCGATCTCCGCGTTGCCGAACTTCATCTTCGGAATCTGGACCTCCGAAGGCGCGGCGCTGGGCGTTACGGCGGGCTGGGTTTGAGACTGAGTTTCCGCTGCCAGATTTGTTGCCGCACCACCCATGATGCCGAGCAGCGAGAGCCGCGCTTGATTGCAGAAATTCCCGACGAGTATTGGACATAAAGACACCGCCTTTCGATGGCCAGCCGACGCGCGTAACCTCGCGCACGGTTTTCAAAGACGAAGCATTGTAGCGCCGTCTTCAGAGGATCATTGTGATAAGGAACACAGCAACCTGAAGCTTCTCTTGTGGAATTTAAGCTCGATTTTAGAAGCTGTCTTAGCCGCTTGCCGCCAGCGCCGGAGCAGGCGGACAATGGAACCGTGCGAGCACGAACGCGATTTACGGCATTTGCACTGGCTATTCTCTGCGCATCCTTCACCGGGATAACGCAGAATCAGGATCGCGACCCCTACAGACCATTTGCAACCTCAGCAACAGCTCCGCCGCCGGAGATGCGCATCGATATCAATCACGCCACAACCGATGAGTTACTGAAGGTTCCGGGTATGACGCCGAGTTGGGCGGGACGCATTATTCGCTTCCGTCCCTATCGCGCCAAGACAGACCTGGTGGAGAAAGGCGTGGTGACCGGCGAGGTTTACGACCGCATCAAGGATTATGTGATCGCGCACAGGGATAAATAACTTCGGGATGTGTAGGTGTACCTAATCCCCGAATGATGTTAGTCCTGCATATATGGCTCCGTTAGGAGAATATGCAAACTTCGATATCGTGACGCCGGCGCTGAGTTTTTGAATCATCTTCCAGGTCAATCCGGCATCTTCGGACCGAAAGAGTGTGATTCTGGATATTCCGATCAGATCGAGAGCGAATAGATCACCATTTGGTGCAACTTCAATTCCAAAGGGCGATACTTCTTTTTGAAAGGTTAGTACTTTCTCCCAGTGTTTTCCCGCTGCATCGGACTTGAATACACCGTGAGATGTATTAGCGTATATGGATCCTTTTGCATCTGCGGCAAACTCGTCATAGCCTGGGCAGCTATCTTCAGGTATAAATAGTTCGGATGGATGCTCTTGAGAAATGGAATCTGTATACAACTTACAATCAGAAGAAATCAGAAATGAGCCATCGCCAAGCAGTGTTTTACCGATCATTTTTTGATCATCCCAACCCGAGAAATGCCAGTTTTCCCCGTTATCTATTGACTGATAAACCCCTTGAGACGGGAAAGCCAGCAGCGAAAGATTTGGACCAGTCATGAATGATACAAAATTCGCGGGCAGGGTCGGCGCAATAACTGTCCAAGTGATACCACCATCATCTGTTCTGAAAATCTTGCCCTTCAAAAGCGCGAGGACAGAGCCATCGGGAGCAGTGATCAAATCGTAAATCATGGAATGATGAGGGTCGATTCCCGGCAGCAATACTTTTCTCCATTGTTCCGGTGTCGGGCCGGAGACGTATAGTTCAGAATCTATGCCTTTGGGTTTGTCAATCATCGAACTCGCGAGGATACGCCCATGCCCATCAATGGCCAAATTGTCCACAGTAAGGTTGCCGCGGAAGACCTGCTTCCAGCTTTTCCCATTATCCATCGAGCGTAGGATACCGAAATCGGTCTCGGTGGATTGAGATATTCCCATCCGGTACATAATTGCCAGAGTCAGAAAGAGTAGAGTGACACGAATAAATGCGTTACGCATGAATCTTATCCCCCTTGACTTTAATTGTTAGTTTACCGCTTTGGCTAGTTGTGGAGAGTTATCGTCACCACGCTCCAGCAGCCTGCTCACGATCACGTAGAGCACGGGAATGAAGAACAGGTTGAGCACCGTGGAGAGCAACATGCCGCCCACGATGGTGGTTCCCACGGAGCGGCGGCCCAGGGCGCCCGCGCCGGTGGCGAAGACCAGCGGGAGAACGCCGAGGATGAAGGCAAACGAGGTCATGAGAATGGGGCGCAGGCGCAGCTCGCCGGCCTCGATGGCCGCCTCGACGATGCTGCGGTCCTTGCGGCGCAACTGCTCGGCAAACTCGACAATCAGAATCGAGTTCTTTGCCGAGAGGCCGATGAGCATGACCAGGCCGATCTGGCAGTAGACGTCGTTCGCATATCCGCGAGCGGCGACCAGTCCGAGAGCTCCCAGCACCGCCATGGGCACGGCCAGAAGAATGATGAAGGGCAGCGCGAAGCTCTCGTATTGCGCGGAGAGCGTGAGATAGACGACCAGAATTCCCAGGCCGAAGATGATCAGCGCCTTGCCGCTGGATTCGATCTCGTCCAGCGTCAATCCCGTCCACTGGTAAGCCATGCCGGGCATCATCATGCTTGCTGTTGGCCAGATCTTCCATCGCCGCCAGTCCCTGGCCGGAGCTGTAGCCCGGCGCGGCAGAGCCGTCGATCTCTACCGCAGCGGAAGAGATTGTAGTGGGTAATCACCGGCGGGCCGGAGCTTTCAGCGACGGTGGCCAGGTTGTCCAGCGGAACCATCTGGCCGGAATCCGAGCGCACGTAAAAGTTGTGCAGATCTTTGGCCGTCATGCGGAAGGGCTGATCGGCCTGCACGAAGACGCGATAGGTGCGGTTGTTGTAGTCGAAGTCGTTGATGTATTCCGAGCCCATGAAGACGCTGAGCGTGGTGGTGATCTGCGAGAGCGGAACGTTCATGGCCTTGGCTTTTTCGCGATCGATGGTCACCAGCATCTGCGGGTCGTTGGCTGAGAATGTGGTAAACAGGCCGGTCAGATCCTTGCGCGCGGCTGCTGGCGCCCACAATCTGATGGGCCACGCGGTCCAGGTCGCTGAGCGTGTTGCTTCCCTGGTCCTGGAGCATGAATTGAAAACCGCCAAAGCTGCCCACGCCCTGAACCGCCGGAGGCTGGAAGACGGCCACCAGTCCGCCATTGGGAGCGAACATCAGGCTCTTGCAGCTTGGGCGAGAGGTCGGCAACGATATCTGCGGCGGAGTGGCCTTTGCCGCGGCGTTGATCGGCGGGCTTGGTGCTAACAAACATCATGCCCGAGTTGGAAGCGCCGCCGGCCAGGCTGAAGCCCATCACGGAGAATGCTCCGCCAATATCGGGATTCTGGGCGATGATGTACTGTGCGCTTGTCTGCCAGCGCAGTGGTGTAGGCCAGCGAGGAGCCAGGCGGCGCCTGCACGACGACCATCAGATAGCCCTGGTCTTCCTGGGGAATGAATCCGGTGGGAACATGCCGATACATCCACACCGCGGCGCCCAGGCCGGCAAAAGAAGACAATCAGCAGCAGGTAGCGCAGTTGCAGCGCGACATGAATGGATTTTGCGTAGGCGCGGGCCAGCCAGCTTACTGCAGCATCGGCCCCGTGGATGAATGCGGCAAAGGCGCGGGAGAGCGGCGCGATGTGCAGAAAGTCCAACTGTCTGGGACGCGCTTCTTCGCCGCGCAGCAGCATGGCCGAGAGCGCCGGCGAAAGCGTGAGCGCGTTGAAGGCCGAGATGGCGATGGAAAACGCGATGGTCAGCGAAAACTGCCGGTAGAGAATGCCGGTGGTGCCGGGGAAGAACGAGACCGGCACAAAGACCGCGATGAGCACCAGCGAAGTGGCGATGACGGCGCTGGTGACTTCGCCCATGGCCCGCGAGGTGGCCTCGTGGGGATCGGAGTGCTCCATGGCGATGTGGCGCTGCACGTTCTCAATGACCACGATGGCGTCGTCCACCACCAGTCCCGTGGCCAGCGTGATGCCGAAGAGCGTGAGCGAGTTGACGGAGAAGCCGAAGATCTTGATGAAGGCGAAGGTTCCGATCAACGAAACCGGAATGGTGACGGCGGGAATGATGGTGGCGCGCCAGTCGAGCAGGAACAGAAAGATGACCGTGATGACGATGAAGATGGCGATGCCGAGAGTCTGAAGCACTTCGCGGATGGAGTCGCCGACCACGGTGGTGGAGTCGAAGGCGATGGCGTATTCCAGGCCCGGAGGAAAGCTCTTGGAAAGCTCCTTGCAACACCGCCTTGGCCTTGCGGTCCACATCCAGTGCGTTGGCGTTGGAGAGCTGCATGACGCCGATGCCCATTGCTTCGTGGCCCGATGTATTTGAGCGCGGTGCTGTAATCCTCCGCGCCCACCTCGGAGTGGCCCACGTCCTTGAGCAGCACCAGGCCGTTGCGTGCTGTTCTTGACGATGATGTTGTCGAATTCGGCCGGACTGGTGAGCCGGCCCACCACGCGCACGGGAATCTGGAAAGCCTGCTTCGGATCTGACGGAGGCTGGCCAAGCTGGCCGGCGGGAATCTCGACATTCTGCTCCACCAGCGCGTTGACCACATCGGTGGCCGTCAGGCTGCGTGCCGCCAGGCGCACCGGGTCGAGCCAAACGCGCATGGCGTACTTGCGCTCGCCGAAGATCATCACATCGCCCACGCCGGGCACGCGCTTGAGCGCATCTTTCACGTAGACGTCCAGTAGTTGGAGATGAACTCGGGCGAGTAGCGCCCGTCGCGGGTAAAGAAACCGGCGCCGAAGACGAAGTTGTAGTTGGCTTTGGTGATGGTGATGCCGGTTGCATTGACCGCCGCGGGCAGACGGCCCTGCACGCTGGCCACGCGATTCTGCACGTCCACGGCCGCGATATCGAGGTCGTAGCCGGTCTTGAAGGTGATGGTGATGGTGCTGGTTCCGCTATTGGTGCTGGTGGAATTGATGTAGCGCATCCCCTCGACGCCGTTGATCGATTCTTCCAGCGGAATGGTGACAGCCTTCTCGACGGTATCGGCGTTGGCGCCCACATAGTTGCATGTCACCTCAATCACCGGAGGCGCCAGCGTCGGGATACATGGCGACGGGAAGATTGGGGATGCACACGGCTCCGGCGAGAATAATCAGCAGCGCGCACACCGTGGCAAAAACAGGCCGGCGAATGAAGAAATCGACAAACAAGGGTTGCCTTCCTTTTTCGCTTGTACTTTAGGCGCCCGGCAGCGGCATAACCGGCATGCCGTTGACCAGAAATTGGGTGCTGGAAACGATCACTTTATCGCCCACATTCAGCCCCGAAGAGATGGAATAGGAGTTGCCCACCGTATCGCCCAGCGTGACCGGCGTCTGGTGAGCCACAAAGTGCCCATTCTGCTGCTGCGCCACAAAGACGAAGGTCTGCCCGCCCTGGCGCGTGACGGCCAGCACCGGAACCACCGCCATCGGCGTCGTGCTCCAGATGACCCGCGCCTTCACCATTTGCGCGGTGCGCAGAATCTCCGGCGCGGAATGCACCGGGGCCTTCACCAGGATTCCCTGCAGCGTGCTATCCACCTCGGGCGAAAGAAAATCGATCTTCGTCTTTCTCCAGCAGCTTGCCGCTGTTATCCATCAGCTCCACATCCAGACCCTGTTTCACCTGGGCAGAGCGCTCCGTGGGAACGTAGATATAGGCTTCGAGATCCTTGTTCTCATCCACCGTGGTCAGCACGCTGGGTGGTGAGCTGAGCGGGCGCCACAAAGTCGCCCACATGCACGGGAACGTCGCCCACCACGCCGTCGAAGGGCGCGCGGATGGTGTAGTAGGCCAGTTGCTCCTCCTGCGTCTTGCGCGTGCCCACCGCCGACTCGTAGTCCGCCTTGGTGTTGTCAAAGGCCTGCTGCGCCTGCTCGTAGGCGTCGCGGCTGGTGATGCCCGCCTCAAAGAGCTTGCGCTGCCGCTCGATCTCCAGCGACGTTGTAGTCGTAGAGCGGCCTTCTTCTGCCGCTCGGTGGCGCGCGCCGACTTCGACCGTGGCAACCTGCAGCCGCGGATCGATCTCCATCATCACCTGGCCCGCCTTCACATGGTCGCCTGACTTGACGCGAATCTGCGTCAGAGTTCCCTGCACCTGCGGCTCCAGCGTGGCCGAGCGGCGCGACTTGATGGTGGCCACATACTCGCTGCTCTGCGCCACCGGGGAGAGCGACACGGTCACCGTCTGCACCGGCATGGCCTGCATCCCGGCATCCGGCCGGCGCAGCCGGCTTCTTCTGGCAGCCGGTGGCCGCAAGCCCCAATCAGAACAAGACAACCAATCCCATAGATGCGCTTCAACGCGTTCGTCCTCACTCGATCGTTCCTCTATTCAGATTTTTCAGCCTATAGCCCGGGCCTTGATCTCCGGTTTGGCCGAATTGATTCGACTGCCGGCATTTAGATTGCTCCGTTTACCGCATCTTCACATTCTTGCGGATGATCCCCAATAGGAGAGTACGCATCCAGTCAGGAAAAAAGTTCGACTCATCAAATCTACTATTTGACGCCCGGAACCGGCCTATCGACAGAAAAAACTCAGCGCCGGGCACTCTCCCGCGGAATAATTTTTGACACTGCCTCCCAAGTTGGTAGCCTTCATGAGGGCGCATTCGGTCAATTCCAGCCGCTCCTGGCCCACAACAAGCGTCCCCGTCGTCTAGCCCGGCCTAGGACACCGCCCTTTCACGGCGATAACACGGGTTCAAATCCCGTCGGGGACGCCAATTAGAATCAATAGCTTATGGAATAATCCACCCGGCAAAGGCTTCCCCTGGTGACGCTGTGGCTACGATTAATCGCTAACCTAGCCTCCCATTGAATTCATGCACGGCATCGAGCATGGCGACAATATTTTCGACCGGCGTTCGCGCCTGAACGTTGTGAATCGTGTTAAAAACGAATCCACCTCCCGGCGCGAAGACCTCGCACCTGCGCAGAACCTGTTCCCTTACCTCAGCCGCCGTTCCAAAGGGCAGAACCCTCTGCGTATCCACTCCGCCACCCCAGAAGACGATCTGGTCGCCGAAGTTCGCTTTCAATTGCTCGGGCTCCATTCCCGTTGCGGAGCACTGCACGGGATTGAGAATGTCGAAGCCGGCCTCAATAAAGGAAGGCAGAAACTTTGAGACTGCGCCGCAGGAATGCTTGAAGGTCTTCCAGGGCGTGTGAGCGTGAATCCAGTCGTTGACCTGTTTGTAGTAGGGAAAATAAAGATTGCGGAAGGTATTCACGGAACAGAAGGCGGAAGTCTGCGTGCCGAAATCCGTGCCGCAGACGAACACCGCCTGCACCTTGTCGCCGACCGCGGCATAGATGCGCTCCAGATTCCCGATGGCGACTTCGCATTCGTGCTCGAAGACTTTGTGGATATAGTCCTGGCGGCTGCTGGTGGAGACGTACCACTCCGTAACGTCGCGTATTCCCTTGGGGTGCTTGAGAAACGGCCCAGGAACGAGCGCGATATCGCCGAATGCGGTCCCGCCGAAACTGGCAATCACGCCGCGACCCGTGGCCGTGCATCTTGCGCTGAACGCGCAAGGTGATCGATATCTTCCTGCGAGATGGGGCTGAACTCCTCCATGTTGTCTTCCGGATTCAGCTTCTCTTCGTCGATGGGCTCCTGGCGGACGATGCAATCGAAGAAATAGCCGCCGCGCGGCATGCGGCCGCTGGCCGGAACCGTCGTGTCGCCTTCAGGATAAATCAACGTATCGCCGTTGGCATCGACCGTAGTGTTGAAATCTCCCGGAACCAGCACTTCCAGTCCATTGAACTGCCAGCTCTTCCATTTCTCCGCCGGAAAGCCGAACATGGTATTGTGCGAATAAACGCCTTCCACATCCAGCCCCATGGCAATTTTCAGATCGTCGTCCAGCATCCCCAGCATCTGGAACGGCTCGTGAACGCGCACGGGGCGCTTCTCAAGACCGTAATAGTCGCGCAGGGCTGCGACGCAACTGACATGCACGCCGGTGACGGCAGTTCCACCAAAGTCGATGGGAATGCGATCAGGCTGCTTGTGGTTCAGCGTGGCCGCTAGCCGCTCGCGGCTTTTGTTCATCTCCATTGGACTTGCCATTTCTCTGCTCCTTCACTTTCTGGCACGGATGCAGCGCCTGGGATTATTTTCTGCCGTTGAACTCATGCACGGCATCGATCATGGCGACGATATTTTCAACCGGCGTCCGCGCCTGAACGTTATGAATCGAGTTAAAGACGAATCCCCCGCCCGGTGCGAAGACCTCGCACCTGCGCAGAACCTGTTCCCGGACTTCAGCCGGCGTTCCGAAGGGCAGAACGTCTCTGCGTATCTACTCCTCCGCCCCAGAAGACGAGTTGGTCGCCAAAGTTCGCTTTCAACTGCTCCGGCTCCATTCCTGTCGCGGAGCACTGCACGGGATTGAGAATGTCGAACCCGGCTTCGATCATGGACGGCAGAAACTTTGAAACCGCGCCGCAGGAATGCTTGAAGGTCTTCCAGGTGGTGTGGGCATGAATCCAGTCGTTGATCTGTTTGTAGTAAGGAAAGTAGAGGTTGCGGAAGGTCTTCACGGAACAGAAGGCGGAGGTCTGCGTACCGAAATCCGTGCCGCAGATATAGACCGCCTGAACGCGATTGCCGATTGCGGCATGGATCTTCTCAAGATTCTGCAGGGCAATCTCGCATTGGCGCTCAAAGATCTTGTGAATGTAGTCCTGGCGGCTGCTGGTGGAGACGTACCACTCGGTAATATCGCGAATGCCCTTGGGATGCTTGAGTGCCGGCGCCGGAACCAGCGCAATATCGCCGAACGCGGTCCCGCCAAAGCCGGCAATCACGCCCCGGCCAGTCGCGCAGGCCTCATCAGTTGCACGCACCAGGTAGTCGATATCTTCCTGCGAGATGAGGCTGAACTCCTCCATATTGTCTTCCGGATTCAGCTTCTCTTCGTCGATCGGCTCCTGGCGGACAATGCAATCGAAGAAATAGCCGCCACGCGGCATGCGCCCGCTGGGCGGGACGGTGGTATCGCCCTGGGGATAGATCAGCGTATCGCCGTTCTCATCAACCGTGGTATTGAAGTCTCCGGGAACCAGCACTTCAAGACCGTTGAACTGCCAGCTCTTCCAGCGCTCCGCCGGGAACTCCCCACTTGGTAGCGCGGCGAAAGACTCCGACCACATCGATGCCCATCGCATCCAGCAGGTCTTCATCCGATTAGCCCAGCATTTGCGATGAGCTCGAGAACGCGCACCGGCCGCTTCTCAAGCCCGTAGTAATCGCGCAGCGCCGCCACGCAGCTGACGTGCATGCCGGTGACGTTGGTTCCGCCAAAGTCGATAGGGATCGAGTCCGGCTGCCTGTGGTTGAGCGCGGCGGCGAGCCGCTCATGGCTCTTTCTATTTTCCGTACGACTTCCGTTTTGTTCAGACATAACTTTCGGCACCGGGAAAGGTCATGCATTTCACAAACTCGTCCTGAAAACCAGGATCGGAGGCAAGACTTACGTGCTCCACTTCAGGCAGAAACGGTTCACCGGCTGACAGAAGCAAAATTTTTGCGCCGCGCAATGCCGTATTGCCCGCCGCGTGAATGCGCTCCCTGGGCATCTCCAGCAACCCCACGCCAATGGCGCTGTCGATCTGAACGTAGTTGCCGAAAGCGCCGGCAAGGTAGATGCTCTCGATATCGCTGAAGTCAGCGCCCAGTTGCTTGAGCAGCAGCCTGAATCCTGAAGCGATGGCCGACTTGGCCAGTTGCAGTTCGCGAATATCGGACTGGTAGAGAACGACAGGAGTCTGCACCGGAAAGAGTTTTTGTTCCGTCGGCGATGCGCCCCGACGACAGAATTGCACCGCTTTCAAGGCCTGCCGCGACGGCATCCACCAGGCCGCTGCCGCAGATGCCGCGGGCTTCCACGTCGCCAATCACGGTAGAGTGCATCTGGCCGTCGTGGAGCGAAACGCGCGAAATGGCGCCTGTGGCCGCGCGCATTCCCATGCGGATGGAACCTGCTTCAAAGGCCGGTCCCGCCGCGGTGGAGGCGCAGACAATTCCGTGGCGATTGCCGATGGCGATTTCGCCGTTGGTGCCCAGGTCAATCAATGCCATCCGATTTTCAGCGGCCGGCATGCCGACGGCGTGAATTCCAGCCAGAATATCCGATCCCACAAAACCGCCTAGACAGCGCAGAAAGCGGATGCGGCACGACGAAGGCAACGGCCACTCCAGTTCTTGGCGGTGAAGCATTGCTCACCCAGATTGGGGGAATGAAACGGCGCGTGCGAAAGCGGCTCAACGTCAAGCCCCGCAAACAGATGATGCATCACCGTGTTGCCGACCAGTACCACCTCGGCAATTTCGTCCTCGCGGCCGCCGGCAAGTTTGCCGATCATCCGCCCGAGGGCGATGCGCACCACCGAGTCGAAGATCGTCGCCGTACAGAACCGCACGAACCCTGCTCATCACGTCGGAGCCGAACGACGATTGTGGATTGAGATCGGTTTCGACCGAGAGAACATCGCCCGTGGCCAAGTCAATCATCTGCGCGGCGATGGTGGTGGTGCCCAGGTCAATGGCAACTCCAAGGCCGGACTTCCCTGCTCCGGTGAGCCCGGAGTTATCCGTGAGAATATCCATGTGCCATTGGCCGCACTCGAGAACCAGCGGCATCTCAGCGCACGCCTGGCAGGCGAGCCGCCATCCGCCGTCGAGTTCCGCATCGGTGAAGAAGGAACGGTCCTGATCCGTAACCTGAAGCGATCCGGCCAGCACGCGGACCCGGCAACCGCCGCAAAGTCCGGTTCCTCCGCAGGGAAACTCCAAGCCAAACTGCGGGAGCACGGATTGCAAGCGTGGCGCCTCGAGGTGCATCCACCGACACCGACAGAGGCTCCAGTTGAATCCGCACTGTCTCCGCGCTCATAGGGCATCCATGATGGAGTCGCCCAAGGTGCCGCGAATTGCGGCGCCGGGGGGAACAACCAGAAAATCGGCCGCATCCCAATCTCCGTTGACCAGGCGCTCGAGCAGGCAGAGCGATCCCTGAACTTCTTCAAAAGTCCATTTCTCTTTTGCCGCTTCGTCGCGCGCCTGGCTGCGGAAGGTTTCTTCTGGCCCTACTCCGGTTGAAATATAAGTCAGCCCGGAGTAATGGCTGCGAAACGCGCCGAATTGTTCATAAAGAAACGTTCCATTATCTTCACCGTATTGGGCGATGAACTCTTCCAGGCTGCGCCGTTCCCCAATCTTGTTGTTTGCGGAAGGAAAGGCCGGCACCAGCGTCTGGCCCGGCTTCTGGTACTCGATCCAGCCCGGAGAACGATAGTAGACGCCGGGGTGGTTTTCGAAATATGACTGATAAGCCTGGCGGCTGCCCATCAGCAAACCGATGCAGTCGTGCGCGCGCGGCAGGACGAGTTGAGTTTTTCCCGCGCGCAGGCCCTCGGTTCCCCGGCCGCAGAGTGCGTAGCCCAAAAGAATTGCATCATAGCCGTCCCCGTCCACGGCATCAATGCGCTCCTGTATATGCGGGCGCATGGAGGCGCCTAGATCGTGCAGGCCCATCTCCAGCGTCTCTGAATCGATCGCATGGGGCGAACGCGAAACAACATCGTTCATCTCGCGCGTGAGAACCTCGCAACTGATCAGCTTAAGGCGCATGGCGTATTTGTGAAAATCTCCGATGCCGTGCGCGGTGTTGCCGCAAGAACCGGCCGGACCCAGCTATAAACCATAGCTTGTACGATCATAGAGGCTTCCATATTAAGCCTCCAGATCGCGTATCAGCCTTTCTTCTTCCTTTGAAAATCCGTCCGGCGCTTCGTCGATGCGCGTGAACCACTGCTGCTCCATCAATTAGCCGTGATAAATAGCACGGCAACACTGCCTAAGAAAGTCCAATGACGCGTCCAGACTGGGGATCAAGGTCGATTTCATAGAAGTTGGGACGACTCGACAGCCCGGGCATCGTGCTCATCTTGCCCACCAGCGGATAAACAAACCCGGAGCCCGCGTTGGCGCGAACGTCCGTGATAGGCACGATAAATCCCGTCGGCGCACCTTTCAGTTCAGGGTCGTGGCTGAGGCTGTATTGGGTTTTGGCAATGCAAATGGGTAGTTTGTCGAATCCCTGCCGCGTGTAAATTTCGATCATCTTCTCCGCTTGGGGAGAGTACTCGACGCCCGCGCCACCGTAAATTTCACGCACAATGCACTCGATCTTATCTTTGATCGAAGCCTCCGCAGGGTAGAGGAAATGGAAGTTGTTCGGCTGGTTGCAAGCGTAAACCACGGCCTCGGCGAGCGCCTCGGCGCCTGCCCCTCCCTGGGACCAATTGTCCGCTGTGATCGCGTCCTCGGCCCCAGCTTCGCAGGCGATGCGGCGCACCAACGCAAGCTCGGCCTCGGTGTCGGTATTGAAGCGGTTCACTGCCACCACCACCGGTATGCCAAACTTGCGCACGTTTTCGATGTGCTTTACAAGATTCCCACATCCCTTTTCCAGCAACTCAAGATTTTCCTCTGTGTAAGCGCTGGCCATGGGCTTGCCAGCGACAATTTTGGGACCGCCGCCATGCATCTTCAAGGAGCGAATAGTAGCCACCAGCACGGCGCAGTTCGGAACCAGCCCGCTTACACGGCACTTAATGTTGCAAAACTTCTCAAAGCCCATCTCGGTACCGAATCCGGCCTCGGTAACCACAATGCCTTCCCTGCCGACAAGCCTCAAAGCGATCATGTCAGCCAGAATCGAGGAATTGCCATGTGCGATGTTGCCGAACGGACCTGCGTGCACAAATACCGGCGTACCCTCCAGCGTCTGCATGAGGGTAGGCATGATGGCGTCCTTCATGATGACCGCCAGCGCGCCTCCCACGCCAAGATCGTCGGCGGTCACGGGGCGCCCCTGCCGGTCATTGCCGATAACGATGCGACCTAGGCGTTCACGCATGTCCGCGAGGCTCGTTGTCAAGGCAAGGATTGCCATGATCTCGCTAGCCACGGCAATGTCGAAACCTGTAGCGCGCGTCATGCCCTTTTCTTGCGGCCCCTGCCCGATGGTAATGCCGCGAAGCAGGCGGTCGTTGGTATCTGTTACACGACGCCAGGTAATCGTGTCGGGATCGATGTCGAGGCGGGCGAAACGGGAGCGCTCTTCTGTGGTGAGTTCGTTTGGGTCGTCCTTGTCGATGCCGAG
The DNA here is from genome assembly GCA_963724755.1 of uncultured Acidobacteriaceae bacterium. Classification (GTDB taxonomy): domain Bacteria; phylum Acidobacteriota; class Terriglobia; order Terriglobales; family Acidobacteriaceae; genus Telmatobacter. The sequence goes on along the minus strand of CAVRVZ010000005.1, from coordinate 59,005 downwards.
CTTGCTCAAACGGCGGCGCATGACCGGTGTGAACCTGCGAGAGCCGCTCTTTGAGGGCGGGCAGAGCCGGTCAAACAGCACATCGTCATCTTCGATTTCGCGCTCGTGCAGGATGCGGGCGTCGATCGCTGCCGCCAGCAGATTATTGGCTGCTGTGATGGCATGAATGTCGCCGGTGAGGTGGAGGTTGATATCCTCCATGGGGATGATCTGGCTGTATCCGCCACCTGCCGCGCCCCCCTTAATTCCGAAGGTCGGCCCCATACTCGGCTGGCGTACGCAGGCAAACACTTTCTTGCCCAGATGTGCCCCAAGTGCCTGGCTGAGGCCGACCGTAGTGGTCGTCTTCCCTTCTCCTAAAGGAGTGGGCGTGATTGCGGTCACCACCACGTACTTGCCGCTCTGCACGTGCTTCAGGCGATTCAGAATCGAGAGGCGCACCTTGGCCTTGGTATCTCCGTAATTCTCCAGTTCATCCGCGAGAATGCCAGCCTGGTGCGCAACACGGCCAATGGGAATGAGAGACGCGGCTTGCGCGATTTCAATATCACTGGGAACAACCGTCTTCTTTTGCTCCCAGGTTTGCAGAACTTCATCCGTTCCGATCAACGTAAACGCATCCGTAGGCATGCTTACCAACTCGCAGCCATTTCATGCTCCCTCTGGCATAGTGCCTGGAGATAGAGAGACTCTCATGAAAGAAGCCAAAATTAATTCACTGAATTCTATATGATATTATAAGCAGAAATTGTACTGAGAGCAACATTCTCCTCTCTAATGCAGGTCTCAGAATGGACCAGTCAAAAATCGTACCGGCGGAAGTTGCGCAATTCGGCAGGTACGAGTTCTCGCTCCATGACGCAAACACGTTCAGCGTCACCTGGGAACTCGTTCCCGGACGAGGAGCCTTCGAGAAAACGCAGTTGGACGTGATCGACGCCGCGACTAAAGCGGCCGCCAGCGGCCGGGTTCACGCGCTGACCATTACCGACAATCCCGGTGGCAGCCCCGCGATTTCAGCCGAGATGCTTGGCGCCGAGATCCGCCGCCTCGGCATCGAGCCGCTGGTTCACATGACCTGCAAAGACAAGAATCGCAGCCAATTGGAAAGCATGCTTTATGGATTGGAGCGGGCGGACGTTCGCAACCTGCTCGTCATGACCGGCGATTTCCCCAAGGCCGGGTATGGTGGTGCCCCCAAGCCGGTCTTCGACCTGGACCCGATCACTCTGCTTGGTCTTATCTCTGAACTCAATAAGGGAAGAGAGATCCCGAAGCCGGGAGGCAAGACGATACTCAAAGCGACGAGATTCTTTGCCGGAGCGGTGGCCAGCCCCTTTAAAGCGCTGGAAGCGGAGCAGATGGGGCAATACTACAAACTGAGGAAGAAACTTACGGCGGGCGCGAGGTTTGTAGTTTCTCAGTTGGGCTATGACGCGCGTAAGATTCACGAGCTGCTGCAAGTAGTGAAGCTGCTTGGTTTTGAGAAAATACCCGTTGTAGGCAATGTCTACCTGCTTCCATTGGGCGCAGCAAAGCTGATGAATCGTAATGGCTTGCCTGGCTGTGTGGTTCCCGGTAAACTGCTGAGGAATGTTCAGGCCGAAGCCGAGGGCGCAGACAAAGGAAAAGGGAAACGCCTTGAGCGCGCCGCAAAGATGTACGCCCTTCTCAAAGGAATGGGATATGCCGGTGCGCATATCAGCGGACATGGCATGACTTTTCCTGACCTGCTGGAAGTGATTGAGCATGGCGAAGAACTATCACAGCGCTGGCCGGATTTTGTTCATGAATTCGACTATCCCATAGAGAACGGTTGGTATTTCTTCGAACGCGACGAAAAGACCGGTATGAACACGATGACGCCTGTCTCGCGAGAATCAGGTTCTTCTGCCGGTATGGTTTATTCCGCATTTCGCATACTCCATCACCTCGCCTTCACCAAGGAAGGCGCGCTCTTTGGGCCGATGCGCGCATTAGCCAGGATTGTGGACGGAACCGCGCTCGAAAGCCCCTATACGAAATGCGAACAGATCATCAAAGGTCTGACTAACGAGTGCCGGCACTGCGGCGATTGCACCATGCTGGATCTGGCCTATCTTTGCCCCATGAGCCAGTGCCCCAAGAATCAGCGCAATGGTCCGTGCGGCGGAAGCTACGATGGCTGGTGCGAAGCATATCCCAACCAGCGCAAATGTATATACGTACTCGCCTACGAGAGACTCAAGTCGCACGGCGCGGATCAATCACTTGGGGAGGACCTGGTCCCGCCGGTGAACTACGATCTGAGCCAGACCTCCTCCTGGATCAATTTTTATCTCGGACGCGATCATTCAGCGCCGAAACTCAAGATCGAAACCATTGCCCGAAAAAAGACTCCGAAGTAACGGAGCAAAATAAGAAAGGACTCATCGATGTTGATTATTGGAGAAAAAATCAACGGTACCCGCAAGCTGGTCAACAAGGCTGTGCTGGAGCGCGACGCCGCCCACATTCGCCATCTTGCGGTTTCGCAGGTTGAAGCAGGCGCCGACGCATTGGACATCAACGCCGGCACCATGCCCGACCGCGAGCCGGATGACATTGTTTGGCTGATCAATACGGTGCAGGAGATCGTAGACAAGCCGCTTTGCCTCGACAGCGCGAACCCTGCGGCTCTGCTGGCGGGTATCTCTGCCACCAGGCAAGTGCCGATCATCAATTCCATCAGCATGGAAGAGCAGCGCATCTGCGGAGTTCTACCGATCGTCGCCAGGCACGGGTGCCGTGTTTTGGCTCTAGCGATGGATGGAAGCACCATTTCGATGAGTTGCGAGGGCCGCATGGCGGTGGTTCGCCGTCTTTTCGAAGAGACGAGAAAAGCAGGCGTGAACGACGAAAACGTCTACGTGGACGCACTTTTTATGTCGGTGGGGACAGAAAGTGAAGCTTGTCTGACTGCTCTGGCGACCATGCGCGCGATTCTGGCAGAGTATCCCAAGGCCCACCTTACCGGCGGGTTGAGCAACGTTTCCTTCGGCTTGCCTGCGCGTACGCTTCTCAACCGCGCGTTCCTTACATTGGCGGTGGCAGCCGGCCTCGACTCCGCGATCGCGGACCCAACCGATCGCGGACTGATGGAGACCTTGTACGCAACCAATGCGCTTCTTGCACTCGATGCCAATTGCAGGCAGTACAACCGTGCATTCCGCGCAGGCAAAATCGGGCCAAAGCTGGAAGAAAGAGCCGAAAAAAACAAGCTGAGTGCTGCCGCTGCCGCGCTCTCCTCAAATTAACCTATAGAAAAAGAGCGATATTCGAAGCGCGGTGGGGCGGCCGTTAACAGCACGGCCGTATCGGTTGGAACGACGTTGCAGGTAACGAGTTGCTATAGCAGGATTCGATGCGTGGCCTGCTCCGCCCGCCGCAGAATATTCCCCATCATCGCCTTACGCTTTCGCAATCAGGTTTCTCACCATGCCGACGGCGCCGCTTGCATTCTCGCTGTAGCCATCCGCGCCAATCTCTTTGGCATACTGCATCGTCACCGGCGCGCCGCCGATGAGCACCTTCACCCTGGTGCGCAGCCCTGCTGTCTTTAACGCTTCGATGGTGGTTTTCATGGACGGCATGGTCACGGTCAGCAGCGCCGACATACACACCACATGAGGCTTCTGCTCCTCAACCGCGGAGACAAACTTCTCCGGTGAAACATCGGTGCCGAGATCGATCACTTCGAATCCGCTCCCTTCCAGCATGGAGCCGACAATGTTCTTGCCGATATCGTGCAGGTCGCCCTTGACCGTGCCGATGACCACCTTGGTGGATAGCTTCTGGCCGGAAGCGGTCATGAGCGGGCGGAGCAAATCCAGTGCGCTCCGCATGGCGCGGCCTGCCAGCAGCAGTTCAGGAACGAAGTATTCTTCAGCCTCGAACAAACGGCCGACTTCGTCCATGGCCGGCACCATGGATTCGCTAATCAGTTGCATAGGCACGGCGCCCGCGGCCAGCGCGGCCTCAGTGGCGGCGTGGGCTTTCTTTGCATCGCCGTTGAGAATTGCGTCGTAGAGTTCCTTTGATTGCGCCATTTTTTCTATCCCTCAAATTGTTATTGAAATCAGGAACGTGCATCCTGCATGCGCCTGGCCGGCAAGAATGTTGGGCAATATCTGCCAAGAGCAAAAATCAGCAGGCTGAATGTGGTCTCTGAGAGCAGGCTGTTGCGGAAGAAGGGCAGCGCGGCGATGTAGCAGGTTCCGAGGCCGCTCAAAGTCTTCGCGTACATTCCCCACATAGCCCATACCGCAAAATTGCTGGCCAGAAAGAACGACACCGATGCCAGCAGCGAAGCGCCAAGCACGCGTCCGGTCGATTGCGAGCTGCGCAGCACTGCGGCGCCGAGCAACACCGCCGTCAGATACCACATCCAGGTAACGGCATGATCGCCGCTAAGCAGGTAGCCGTAGCGATGCGTAGTGAGGAAAATATCCACTCCCACGAGAACCAGCAGCGGCAATGCAAACTCCCGCTTCGGCCGGTTCGCTCCGAAAAACAGCAGGCAGGCGAAGACGGGTACAAAGTTATAAGGATGACTCACCGTCAGGCGCAGAATGGCCGCGACGAAGATGAGAAAATACGGCAAAACAAACAAATTCCTGCTTTCCAGCCGCTTCATCAATACTCCTCCTGATTGATCTCCATGAGATATATCGTGCTTCAACTCTTTCCGCCGCACTGTCCTCATTCATTCCATGCCGCCGGCGTGTATTGCCAGCATCGCTATCCGCGCCTGCTGCCGGCTTACCCAGGCATCTCGCCAGTGCACAAACCATTCAAGGATCCAAAGAGAATCGATCCTCTCATTAATTGCCGTTCAGGTTAACTGGTCCTCAAGTTCGAGCATAAGCCTACAGCCCGGGAGTAAAAATTGCAAGTGTCGCAGAACACATTGCTTGGCCGATTCAAGGCTGGCATTTGTCCGGTCTGTGCCGTATTTTCGCCAAATGATTATCAGCATGCCGGTCAACTTGCTGAAGCCGTGATTATGATGAATCTGTGCAAACCCACTACAAATTAGGCGACATTCTTGCCAACGCGATCACGCACGGCGTCGGAGCCATTCTGGCTTTTGTGGGCGCCGTTTACCTGATTGCCGCATCCACGCGGGGATCAGTTCGGCTCGTGGTCAGTTGCTCCGTCTTCGCCAGTACGCTGGTGCTGGTCTACATTTGCTCCACGCTCTACCACTCGTTGGTGCGAACGCGGGCGCGGCACGTCTTCCATGTGCTCGACCACTCTTCCATCTACCTGCTGATCGCGGGTACCTATACACCGTTCACGCTCATCTCGCTGCACGGGACTTTGGGTTGGTCGATCTTTGGCGTTGAATGGTCTCTGGCCGTGGCCGGGGTGATCTTCAAGAGCTTCGCCCTCAACCGCCTTACTGTTGCCCGGTTCGCGGTGGCGTCGGCCTTGGTCTACCTGTTTCAGGGCTGGTTCATTGTCATCGCGGCCCTGCCGCTGTTCCATGCCATCGGCTGGCACGGCATCCTGTGGATGGGCGCAGGCGGATTAGCGTATACGCTGGGCATTATCTTCTTTGCCCTTGACCGGCTGCGCTACTTCCATGCCACCTGGCATATTTTTGTCCTGGCCGGAAGCGTATTCCACTACTTTGCCATTCTTTTCTATGTGGTTCCGATACGGCCGTAAACAGCGGTCAGTGATCAGTTTTCAGTTGTCAGCCGCCAAAACCCTGACCTCTGATCTCTGACCACTGTTTTCTCATCGGTTCTGCCGGTTCGGCAGGTTATGTTTGGTCCGCATGCCTTGAATGTGGTATACGGCTACGATCCAGGGAACCAGGAGAGAGAAGAAGAAGCGGGCAAGAAGTACGCGTGGCCCTTTGCGGTATAGGTAACGCAAGTCCGGGTGGAAGGCGAACCAGAACTGGAGCAATAGGACGGCAAGAAACGGCATCATTGCCCACCACCACTCCGTGGACGACCTTACCGCTGGAAGCTTGAGTAAGAGCAGGCAAAGCAGGGCCAGAACTTCGACGACGCAGCGGGCGGCGTTGCGGAACAGGCGCGCGCGGCGAACGCCTAGTATGCCGTCGCTGACAGCGTAACTGGCCAACTGGTTGAAGGCTGTCACGAAGTTGTGCTGCGGGCGATAGAGCGCCTTTGCCCCCTCGACGAAGGTGGGCCGGGTAAGGCGACGGGCCTCGAGATCGAAGAGCGTATCTTCCCCAAAGAAAACCACTTCAGGAAAGCCGCCGATGCGATTCCAGAGGTCTTTGCGGAAGGCCATGGAGCGGGCGGTGCAGGACTTGGAGGGCATGGAGGGTAAGAGTTTGACTCCGAAAAAGGGCGCCGAGGCCAGGTCCCAGACGGTTGGATCGGCGGGATCGAGGCAGGAACCGCCCAGGGCGTATTCGGCAGTGGAGTCGAGCAGAGGCGCGGTAATGCGAACCAGCCAATCAGGTGCATAGGTGCAACCGGCATCGGTGCAGGCGATGATCTGGGAACGGGCGGCGGCGATGGCCACGTTGCGGCCCCTGGAGATGGGCCCGGGCGAGCGCTTTAGGTTGCAGGATTCGTCGCGGATAGCCAACAGAATGGGGTTCTCTCTCTGTACTTGCAGAAGCCAGTCCCAGGTGCCGTCCGTGGAGCCGCCGTCAACTATGATGACCTCGGCCGGCGGAGGAACCTGCTCGAGCAGGGTGGGAACCAGCCTGGAGATCTCCTTTACCTCGTTCAGAACAGTGGCGATGACGGTAACTGACTGCATGAAGGAAGTATAGCGGTGAGGATAGGACGCAGCTTGCGACCCCGGATGTGTAAATTGACCCGATTCGCCGTTTAACGATAGAATCAAAGAGTTTGGCGATGCACCCGAATTGTGGATGTGCAGGGCCATAGTGGGTTTACTGCCCGGATTTTAGCGTGTGTCAGGCCCGCTCGCCCGTCACAATCATTCTATGTATGCTCCCCAATCGAGCACACGGTATCCGATTTTAAACGCGCCTTGCTTTGTTTTTTTTGAGGAGCGCTGGAGGATTTGTTATGTACGCAGTGATTCGCACCGGTGGTAAGCAATATCGGGTCGCACCTGGCGACGTGGTGAAAATTGAAAGCGTGACTTCCGAGGACAACAAGGATAAGACCGTCGAATTCAGCGACGTGATTGTGGTCAGCGGTGAGCCCGGAACCATCGCCAGGCCGGCCACAGCCAAGGTGACCGCCGAAGTTGTGGGCGACGGCCGCGGCGACAAGATTCTGGTCTTCCACCTGAAGCGGAAGAAACAGTACAAAAAGCTGCAAGGGCACCGGCAGAACTTTACCGAGGTGCGCATCAAGGCCATTGAGGCCGACGGCGTGACCTACACCGCCGCCAAGTAAGACGAAGCTGTCGGCTTTTAGCTCATGCATCACGGCAACGAAGAGTAATAGCCAATCGGATAGAACTGAAGGCTGAAAGCTGAAAAAGGAGATTCGGCAATGGCACATAAAAAGGGTGGAGGCAGCTCCACAAACGGACGCGATTCAAATGCACAGCGGCTGGGCGTAAAGGCCTTTGGCGGCGAACTGGTTACAGGCGGCTCCATCATCATGCGCCAGCGCGGCACACGTATCAAGCCGGGCCTTAACGTGGGCATTGGCTCCGACGACACGCTCTTCGCCAAGGTGAGCGGCCGGGTGAAGTTTACCGACCACGGCAACCGCGGGCGCTTCGCATCCATCGAGCCGGTAGCAGCCAAGTAAGAAGACATACCCACCGGGTGCGGGGAGACTTGCACCCACAACAAAACCCCGTCCGGCCTGGACGGGGTTCGTACTTGATCGAAAATTCGGCTGGGAGCCCAGACTCAGCGGGCATGGAGCCTGCCTGAGGCCGTTATGCCTTGGCGATCTTGCCGCTCTTGATGCAACTGGCGCAAACCCTAAGCTTCTTGGGCGCGCCGTTGACCAGCGCCTTCACCGCCTGTAAATTCACGCTCCAGCGGCGCCGCGTATACGTTGTGCGCGTGGGAGATGTTGTTGCCGAACTGCGGGCCTTTCCCGCAAATATCGCATACCTGTGCCATGACTTCGCTCCAAACTCTTCTGCTGTTTTGTGCCGACAGACTCAGCCTCCCGCAATCACAACTCCAAATGCATGCAGGTCAAGTCTGTTCGCCGGGAGCGGCTATCTGGGCAATGAAATCACACCCCTGTGCCTACCCGAATCTACAGTATAACCGGAGCCGGCCCATCAGGCCAATTCCAACTGCGGACTGTACGTTCCACAACAAAGAGTAAATTGACGTGCCGCGGTTCTGCTGCGATTCGCTCATCGTTGGAGGAGTGGCTGCGCAACAAGCGTAAACTGAAGGCACAATGACCAATCCGGCTGCTTCCCCCCGACCCGGCCACAAGCGATACTTTTTTGAGAAGTTCGGCATCACCGAGCGGCTGCTGGAGCGCTGCCTGGGCGAAGCTCTTGCTGCCGGAGGCGACTATGCCGATCTCTACTTTGAGTCGGTTACGGCTACCTCGCTGGGAGTTGACGAGCAGATCGTCAAATCGGCCAGCCAGGGAACTAGCGCCGGCTGCGGCATTCGCGTCCTTTCCGGCGAACGCACCGGCTACGCCTACACCGACAATCTGAGCCCCGAGCGCCTGCTCCATGCCGCGCGCACCGCCGCGCTCATCGCCTCTGGGCCGGCCAAGCAAACGGTGCAGGGATTTGTTGAAGCGCCCGCCGCAAATCTTTATCCCGTTCCACTGGGCGGCTTTGATCTTGATCTCGCGGCGCGCCTCGAACTGATTCTGCGAGCCGACCGCGCCGCGCGCGCTTATGATCCGCGCATTGTGCAAGTTCGCGCCGGATACTCCGAGGAGTTGCGCCGCATTCTCATCGCCGCATCCGACGGCGCCTTCGCCAGCGATACCCAGCCTCTCTGCCGCTTAAACGTTTTCGTAATTGCCAAAGAAAACGCTATTACGACCAAAGGTTCTGCGGGCGGCGGCGGCCGAACCGGTCTGGAACAATTTGCCGGCTCCAAAAGCCCGGAGGGCCTGGCCCGAGAAGCAGCCCGTGGAGCCATTCTCCAACTGGGCGCCATCCCCGCACCGGCTGGCGAAATGCAAGTGGTCCTCGGTCCCGGTTGGCCCGGCATTCTTCTGCATGAGGCGGTAGGTCACGGCCTCGAAGCCGACTTCAACCGCAAAAAAACTTCTGCCTTCACGGGGCTTCTCGGCCAGTCGGTCGCCGGCCCGAAGATCACTGTAGTGGATAACGGAACCATTTCAGGCCGCCGTGGCTCGCTCAATGTGGACGATGAAGGCTCGGCCACCCAGGAGACGATACTCATTGAGGGCGGCGTGCTGCGCGGCTACCTGACTGACAAGCTCTCAGCCCATCTGATGGGCGCAACCAACACCGGTTCCGGCCGCCGCGAGAGTTACCAGTGCATCCCCATGCCGCGCATGACCAACACTTACATGCTGCCCGGCGATGACGCGCCCGAAGATATTCTGCACAGCGTCAAACGCGGCTTATACGCCGTCAACTTCGGCGGCGGACAAGTAGATATCACCAACGGCAAATTCGTCTTCTCCGCCTCCGAAGCTTACCTCATCGAAGACGGCAGGATTACCGCTCCGGTCCGCGACGCCACGCTTATCGGCAATGGCCCGGAAGCCCTCAAGTACGTCTCCATGGTCGGCCACGACTTGAAACTCGATGAAGGCATCGGTACCTGCGGCAAAGACGGCCAATCCGTGCCCGTCGGCGTCGGCATGCCCACCGTCAAGCTGGATAAGATGACGGTGGGCGGAACGGGAAGATAGATTTCTCAGAACTATAATCCCGGGCTCACGCCGATCTTACCCAGCGCATACCATCCATCTTCTCCGCGTCCCTGGATCGCGAGCTTGACTCCAGGTTGCAGCGTAATCGGATCCAATATCGCAACGCTCAGCTGATAATCTCCCGCCGGCAGGTCCCCGGGAACAAAGACCGGATCCTCGAAGACCGCATCGCCCGGCAGCCATTTGCGAAGGTCCGCGTCCGTTCGTATCACCGCCGAATGTTCCGGCGAGCTGAAGCGGAAGGCCAGAACATACGGCCTGTAAATAGGAGCCACGCCCTCATTCACCCACCAGGTATTCAAGTGAATTGCGTCTCCCGCTCGAACTTGACTCTGCCACTCCGCCCTCCGCAATACGAAGCGGTAACCCATCTTGCGCTCGAAGTCCTCAAATTCTGTCTTCCACGCCTTGGGGAGTGCGGTTGACTTCACGTTCACCGTGCTCACGTGCCAGCGCAACGCTTCGCTGAGAATATACTTCACGTCCAGGCCATCCTGAAACCAATTTTCAGGCACCCCGCAAGTCTCCATCGAGACCGGCGCCGTTCTCCACACATCGTGGATGCCGGCCTCAGCAATATCCTCGGGATATAGATCCAACATCTCTCTCCACATTTTCATATCGCCCAGGCAATCGAAGCGCCAGCCCGCCCCGTGCGCGGTTCCATACTTCAGCACTTCCGGATCAGCGAAGTACATCACCAGCGGCGTCTTACGAAAGGCCTTCAGGTTGAGGTCGATCCACTCTTTCTGTATCTGAAAATCGGGCGTGGGGCCGCCGCCCCATGCTTCGCCCCAATAGCCGCCGGCAGCAATGTCCACGCTGTCCAGGTCAGGATGCCCATCGTAACGCCTGCCGGCTTCGGTCACGAGAGCGCCCCAATCCTTTGTGTATAAGGGATCGGTGAAATCAGGCTGCCAGATCTTCCCATCTTTTGACGAATCCGAATTCGCCCGCCGAGCGCCGGACTCGCGGTACCACTTGGGCAACTGATGCTGTTGGCCGCCGTAGGGCATCAGCCGGATCATGAGCCTCTGCCCATGCCGTCTGGCATCAGCTAGAGCTTGATCGACGATATCCCAGCGTACTTTGCCCTGCTCCGGTTCCAGAGTATCCCAGTACCAGCGATCATAGGCAACGGTGGTCGGCGGAAAGTCGGGCTTTTCAGCGGGCGCCGCGAGCGGGGCTGTGGGCCCTACCAGCTCTGACCACTTCACGCCGGCGAACAGCGCATCGCCGTTGTACCGCTCAAAGGTTTGAATCCCCATGCCCGGATTGAAAAGAATCTCCTGGGTCTCAACCGGCCGGACGATGCTCGTTTGTGTTGGGGTAGTTTGTCCTTGTGCCAGACCGGCATAAGTAGAAATAACTAACGCGCTAACAGCAACGATTGCAATCTTTTCCATTGAAATTCCTTTCACGGTGAGATACCGCTAGGCCCTGAAGTAAGGCATCGGTACCTGCGGCAAAGACGGCCAATCCGTGCCCGTCGGCGTCGGCATGCCCACCGTCAAGCTGGATAAGATGACGGTGGGCGGAACGGGAAGATAGATTTCTCAGAACTATAATCCCGGGCTCACGCCGATCTTACCCAGCGGATACCATCCATCCTCACCGCGCCCCTGGATCGCGAGCTTTACTCCAGGCTGCAGCGTAATCGGATCCAATATCGCAACGCTCAGTTGATAATCTCCCGCCGGCAGGTCCCCAGGAACAAAGACCGGATCCTCGAAGACCGCATCGCCCGGCAGCCATTTGCGAAGGTCCGCGTCCGTTCGTATCACCGCCGAATGCTCCGGCGAACTGAAGCGGAAGGCAAGAACATACGGCCTATAAATGGGAGCCACCCCCTCATTCACCCACCAGGTATTCAAGTGAATCGCGTCTCCCGCTCGAACCTGCGTCTGCCACTCTGCCCTCCGCAATACGAAACGGTAGCCCATCTTCCGTTCGAAGTCCTCAAACTCTGTCTTCCACGCCTTGGGGAGTGCGGTTGACTTCACGTTGAGCGTACTGATGTGCCAGCTCAACGCCTCGTTGAGGATGTACTTCACGTCCCAGCCAAATCGATACCATGATTCTGGCACCCAGCACGCCTCCATCGAGACCGGCGCCGTTCTCCACACATCATGGATGCCGGTTTCCGCAATCTCCTCGGGATATTGGTCCAGCATCTCCGACCACCCTTTGTTCATATTGCCCAGGCAATCGAAACGCCAGCCGGTCCCATGCGAGGTTCCATATTCAAGGGCCTCGGGATAATCAAAATTGATCAGCAGCGGCGTCTTGCGAAAGGCTTTCAGGTAGAGGTCGATCCACTCTTTCTGGAGTTGGAGACTGGGCGCAGCGCCGCCGGCCCATCCTTCACCCCAATAGCCGCCCGCCGAAATATCAACGCTATCCAGATCCGGATGCCCATCGTAACGTCTGCCGGCTTCGGTTATCAGGGCGCCCCAATCCTTTATGTATAAGGGATCGGTGAAATCAGGCTGCCAGATCTTCCCATCTTTTGACGAATCCGAATTCCCGCGCCGCGCACCCGATTCGCGGTACCACTTGGGCAACGGATGCTGTTGATCGTAGGGCGCCAGCCGAATCATGAGCCTCTGCCCATGCCGTCTGGCTTCCGCCAGCGCGAGATCGATGATCTCCCAGCGTACCTTACCCTGCTCCGGTTCCAGCGCTTCCCAGAACCAGCGGTCGTAGGCAACGGTGGCCGGCGGAAAGTCGGGCTTTACAGCGGGCGTTGGGAGTGGGCTGACAGGCCCTGCTTCCGACCACTTGACGCCGGCATTCAGCGCATCGCCGTTGTACCGCTCAAAGGTTTGAATCCCCATGCCCGGATTGAAAAGAATCTCCTGGGTCTCTACCGGCCGGACGATGGTCGTTGGTTTTGAGGTAGTTTGTCCTTGTGCCAGACCGGCATAAGAAGAAATAACTAACGCGCTAACGGCAACGATTGCAATCTTTCCCATTGAAATGCCTTCCTTTCACGAATTGATGCCACTTGGCTCACCAATTCAAGTGATGCTTAACCTTAACCTGCGAAGCAGGTACATACTAGCACTTACATGCTGGCCGGCGATGACGCGCCCGAAGATATTCTGCGCAGCGTCAAACGCGGCTTATATGCTGTCAACTTCGGCGGCGGACAAGTAGATATCACCAACGGCAAGTTCGTCTTCTCCGCATCCGAAGCTTACCTCATCAAAGACGGCCAATCCGTGCCCGTCGGCGTCGGCATGCCCACCGTCAAGCTGGATATGATGACGGTGGGCGGAACGGGAAGATAGATTTTTCAGAACTACAATCCCGGGCTCACGCCGATCTTACCCAGCGGATACCATCCATCTTCTCCGCGCCCCTGGATCGCGAGCTTGACTCCAGGCTGCAGCGTAATCGGATCCAATATCGCAACGCTCAGTTGATAATCTCCCGCGGGAAGATCTCCCGGAACAAAGACCGGATCATTGAAGACCGCATCGCCCGGCAGCCACTTGCGAAGGTCGGCGTCCGTTCGTATCACCGCGGAGTGCTCCGGCGAGCTGAAGCGGAAGGCGAGAACATACGGCCTATAAATGGGAGCCACCCCCTCATTCACCCACCAGGTATTAAAATAAATTGCGTCACCAGCTCGAACCTGTGTCGGCCATGCTATCCTTCGCAAGACGAAGCGATAACCCATCTTTCGCTCGAAGTCCTCGAACTCGCTCTTCCACGCCTTAGGGAGTGCGGTCGACTTCACGTTGACCGTGCTCACGTGCCAATTCAACGCCTGGTTGAGGATATATTTCACGTCCAGGCCTTGCTGGAACCAATTTTCAGGCACCCCGCAAGTCTCCATCGAGACCGGCGCAGTTCTCCACACATCGTGGATGCCGGCCTCAGCAATATCCTCGGGATAATAGTCCAGCATCTCTCTCCACATTTTCATATCGCCCAGGCAATCCAGCCGCCAACCCGCCCCACGCGCAGTTCCATAATTCAGCACTTCCGGCTCGGCGAAGTTCATCAGCAGTGGCGTCTTGTGAAAGGCATTCAGGTAGAGGTCGATCCACCTTTTCTGCATCTGGAAATCGGGCGTGGGACCGCCTTGCCAATTTTCGCCCCAATAGCCGCCGCCAGCAATGTCCACGCTGTCCAGGTCCGGATGCCCATCGTAGCGCCTGCCGGCCTCGGTCACCAGTGCGCCCCAATATTTAATGTAAAGCGGATCGTTGAAATCAGGCTGCCATGTCTTCCCATCTTTCGATGAATCCGAATTTGCCCGCCGCGCGCCAGATTCGCGGTACCACTTGGGCAACGGATGATGCCCTTGGTCACCGTAGGGCATCAGCCGGATCATGAGCCGCTGCCCGTGCCGTCTGGCTTCAGCCAGAGCGAGATCGATGATATCCCAGCGAACCTTGCCCTGCTCCGGTTCCAGAGTATCCCAGTACCAGCGGTCGTATGCAACAGTGGCCGGCGGAAAATCGGGCTTTACAGCAGGCGCCGCGAGCGGGGCTGTGGGCCCTTCCATATGCCCAGGCGTCGCCGTTGTAGCGCTGAAAGGTTTGAATCCCCATGCCCGGATTGAAAAGGATCTCCTGGGTCTCAACCGGACGGACAATTACCCAGGGTTTTTGTTTTGGGGTAGTTTGTCCTTGTGCCAGACCGGCATAAGAAGAAATTACTAACGCACTAACGGCAACGATTGCAATCTTTCCCATTGAAATGCCTTTCGCTTTCACGAATTGATGCCACTTGGCTCACCAATTCAAGTGATGCTTAACCTTGACCTGCGAAGCACGGACATACTAGCATGCAAGCAATTATCCATGCAATTCCGATGTGAGCCCTGTTCGGGGTGGGTTCATTACGAAGGGATTTGACCATGCAATCGAAAAAGAAAGCCACCCTTCTTACGCGGCGGCAGTTCGTAGCCGCGGGAGCCCTTGGAGGCGCGGCAATCGCCGTCGGCTGCACTGCGGGAAGGCAGGGCAATTGGGATTTTTTGAGCGACACACAAGCCCGAACGCTAACCGCAATCTGCGATCAGATCATCCCCGCCGACGATTTTCCCAGCGCCTCGCAGGCTGGTGTTCTCACTTATATCGATAAGCAGCTCGTTCGCCACTTCCGCCGCCACCAGGATGCCTATCGCGACGGCCTGGAGCAGGCTGAAGCCATCAGCCGCAAGCGATTCGGCAAAGATTTGTCTCAGCTCACTTCGCAACAGCAACTTGAAGCAGTCAGCGCCCTCGAGCAACAGAATCGCACGTTTTTTGAGTCTGGTGCGCAGCCACACCTTGCAGGGCTACTACGGCTCGCCGCGCCACGGCGGCAATCGCAACGCCGTAAGCTGGCGGATGCTGGGCCTGGATGAGCCGCTGCTGCGCGGCCGCGCGCAATACGACCTGAAGAAGGGCACACATTCATGAAACGAGTGAATGCTGTGATTGTGGGAGCGGGCGCCGGCGGCGGCGTGGTCGCCAAGGAACTCGCGACCGCCGGATTGAGCGTAGTCCTGCTGGAGCGCGGCAAGTGGTACACCGCCAACGATAACCGCAAGGACGACCTGCGCAATCAGAGTGACACCGTACTGGGCTGTGCGTTTGGACCGGAAGACAAGGGCCATCCGCGCGTTTGGGTCGGCGCCAACGGCGTACCTCAAACTGTATTTCCCAGCGACGGCGGAAAGTACCAGAACGTCGCCGCCTGCGTGGGCGGCGGAACGCTCAGTTGGGGAGCGCAGGCCTGGCGTTTTATGCCGCAGGACTTCAAGATGCGCTCCACCTATGGCGCGCCGGCGGGAAGCTCGCTCGAAGACTGGCCAATCTCCTACGACGACCTGGAGCCGTTTTACGAAAAAGCCGAGTATGAAATCGGCGTCTGCGGCGACTACTCGCCCGATCCGTTCCATGCTCCGCGCAAACGCCCTCTGCCCATGCCTCCGCTGCCGCCTACTCTGGAGTTCTCAATACTGGAACCGGCGGCCAAACGTCTCGGCCTGCATCCGCTTTCAGATTCCCATGTGCCGCAACAGCGTGCCCTACAACGGCCGCGGCCCCTGCATGCGCTGCCGATGGTGCGACGGATTTGTCTGCGAAGTGGATGCCAAAAACGGCTCCCAGAACACCGTGATCCCCGTTGCGCTCAATACCGGAAACTGCGAACTGCGCACCGAGTGCATGGCTATAGAAATCCTCACCGACGATCGGGGACGCGCGCGCGGCGTTGCCTACTTCGACGCTGACGGCCACCTGCGGGAGCAGCTTGCCGACATTGTGGTGGTCTCCGCCAGCGCCACTGAGTCCGCGCGCCTGCTGCTGAATTCCAAAAGCCGCCTCTTTCCCAACGGGCTGGGAAATCGCTATGACCAGGTTGGCCGCCATCTGCAAGGCCATCAATACACAGGCGCAACCGGCTACTTTGATTTCGATACCTACGACGACGTAGGTCCCGGCGCCTGCATTGCCATCTGTGACTATAACCACGGCACTCCCGGCATGATCGGCGGGGGAATGCTGGACAACGAGTTCATTCGCCTGCCCGTCAACATGGTCAACCGGCTTGCCAACCAGGCACGCCGCGCTGGGGAGTGGGCCACAAGCAGGGCATGCGCGACTGGCACAAGCGGACCGTCGGCATCCATGGACCAGGCCAGCAGATTCCCACCGCGGACGCCAGGGTCACCCTCGATCCAACCGTACGCGACAAATGGGGAATGCCGGTTGTGCGCACCTCCGGCAACGTGCATCCGCTTACTTATGAAATTGGAGAAGTGCAGGCCAAACGCGCGGAAGCATGGCTGAAAGAGGCCGGTGCGATCCATACCACGCTCTCAGTGAACAAGCGGGATGTCGTCTCGGCCGACTCTCACCAGGCCGGCACCTGCCGCATGGGCGACGATCCGCAAGGCTCGGTGGTCAACCGCTACTGCCAGATTCACGACGTGGACAATGTCATTCGTCATCGATGCCAGCGTGCATGTGACCAACGGAGGCTTCAATCCGGCGCTGACCATCATGGCTGTCGCCTACTATGCATCCGATGCATTGGTCCGCAACTGGAAGGGAACGGAATTCCGGTCATGAAATATTATTTGAAATTTGCCGCAATTGCCGTCGCGGCGATGATCTTGCTTGGCGGTCGGCGCTACCTATGGCGCTTCGTATTACTACACCTGCACTTACGGCCAGGGCTGCGCCAATTGCCACGAGATGGCCGGCTATGTCAGCGCCGTGCACTCCTCGCCTCACCGCAAAGTGGGCTGCATGGATTGCCATGATGCCAGTCTCTCCACCAAGCTGCGCCACATCCGTGTGCATCTCTTCGGCAGACGTGCCTGAAGAGCATCCGCCTGCGCGACGTGGACGTGCTGGAGATGGTGCCCAACTGCCAAAAGTGCCATCAGCAGGACTATGCCACCTGGAACGCGGGCCCGCACAGCGCCACCTACAAGCAGATATTTGCCGATCCCGACCACAACTCCGAGCGGAAGTCTGATGAACGACTGCCTGCGCTGCCACGGCATGCACTTCGACGGCCCCATTCGCGACATGGTCCAGCCGCAAAACGCGCAGGGCCCCTGGCATATCATCCGCGCCGGCTTTGCCGATCAGCCCACCATGCCCTGCCAAACCTGCCACCAGGCACATTACCAGGGCCCGCAGGAAACAAAGCCCGCCAAGCGCATCTCGGTGGCCGGCGCGGCCGTAGCAGATTCGCTGGCCTTTTTTGACCGCCGCGAGCGCATCCACTTTGCCGCCGCCACGCTTGCCATTCATGCCGTTGTACGATGGCCACTCGCGCGGTAAAGATGAGCCAGGATCACGCGCGCAGGCGATCTGCTACCAGTGCCACGCGCCGCGCATTCCCGATACAGGCACCGTTGCCGCCGCGCATCACTGGGGTCCGCAGGTGGGCTCGGGCAACGACCGCACGCCCATGGGCGTGCATGAGGGCCTGAGCTGCCTCTCCTGCCACATTGGGCACGATGAGAACGCCACGGCATCGTGCAAGACCTGCCATCCGCAGATGTCCCATTGCGGAATCGACGTGGAGAAGATGGATACCACCTACTTCAATGCCGCCAGCGTCGCACAATATCCACTGGGTCAAGTGCACGGATTGCCATCAGCACGGCATACCAAAGATCAAGACGCCCGCGCCGGTCAAAGCGCAGTTGCCGGCTGCTCCCGGCAGGAATGGATGACGGCAGGATTCTTCTGAGAGTATTTTCGCCTTTATTGGAATGCGCGTGGGTTTGCGCAAAGCCTGCCAATCCACCTATGACCTAACCTCAAAAGCGTATGGGTTACCACGAAGCTCGACGATTCGGCAGGTGCCCATCCGTCTTCTTATTCCTTTTTGCATCAAATATCCGTCCGCTGGCGCACAATGAAAATAGTAGAAGACCGTGCTCGCCTCATCCGCCCGGTTTATACCTGAGACTCACCACCCTACCCCCGGGGGGAAGATTTCTTTTTTGTTCGCCTTTTATAGGCGATATGTTATTGATTATAAATGATAATGACCTGAAAACGAGGGGTAGAAAATGCGACATAACAGGCTAAATTCCGAACTGAAACCGTCGAAATCCGCAAAATTTCGCGTCCATCCAGCCTCTCAAAGATCCCTGCCGCGGTAGAAGGTCTGGGATTCCGTGAAGTTCGCCGGGTCAAAGGGCTTATTCACTACCGTGAAGTTGTACTCCACTCTCGTTTGACCCTGCTGCTGCGTCTACTAAACTAGACTTGCAAGCAAGGTATATTCATGACGTTGCGCACAGATCGATCTTTCGCCGCTCTATTTGCCGTTCTTGTGTGCGTGTCTGCGGGTTTTGCGGCCGCACTGGGGCACGCCCAATCTCACGACAGCAGCTCCACCAAGGACCAGAGTTCGTCCTCATCGTCAATGCAGCAGGAGCGGGCGCCTTCGCTGATCGATCCCGCCGGGCCCACCGTCTCGCTGATCAGCGCGGAGCCGGTTTTTGTGATGGCCGCGGCTCTGAACGCATGCGGCTACGACGAAGGACTGGAAGAGGGCGCACCGGTGCGCAAGCGGGTGCGCGAGGAGATGAACCAGGCGCTGGCCAATAGCGAGGACGCCCGCGCTAAAAGAGACAGCCTCTGCCTGTTCATTGCCCAGCACCGCATGACGGGCTCGGACCTGGATATATCGCAATACATTTCTCTCTCGCTTTATCTGACCCCGCCGCCGGAGATTGAGATATCGCAGGATCTGTCGGAGATGCCGCCCGACTCCACGCAGGTGGCGGAGGTTGTGCCGCTGCTCAAGGACTTTGTGGCTGCCGTTGACCTGCACGGAATCTGGCTGGGCGTGCACCACATCTACGACGAGGAAGAGAACCAGTTGCACGATCCGCTGTCGAAAATGATCGTTAACACCAATCTCTATCTCAAAATGCCAGCATCGGCCTACGAAGGGCAGCGGTTTATTGTGATCCTCGAGCCGCTCTACTCGCCGCGCATGGTCAACGCCCGCATCTATGGCGTTGATTACATCGTGGTTGCTTCGCCGGTGGACGGCAAGATTCCGATGAACGACGTGCGCCACACCTACCTGCATTACGTGATCGAGCCGCTGCTATATGCGCGGGCCACGGCGATTGACCGCATGCAGCCCATTCTGAAGGTGGTGCGCGACGCTCCTCTGAATTTTCGCCTGCGCTCCGACTCCGTGCCGCTGACCATTGAGTGCCTCATCAAGGCCATCGAGGCGCGAACCATGGATACCGGCGTTCCCGAGTACAAAATTCCAGCCGGCGTGGACCGCTCGGATCTTCCGCGCTACGAGCACGAGAGGATTGTTTACCAGCAGAAGGTGGACGCCGTTCGCTGGGCCACCGTGAACCACGATATGACGCAGGGATTTGTGTTTACGCAGTACTTCTATGAGCAGTTGATCCAGTTTGAGAAGGACCCGGCCAGCCTGAAAGATACCATCGGCGAGATGGTATACAGCATGGATGTGGACGAGCAGGTTAAACGCGCCCGCCATATCGACTTTGACAAGGAAGCCGACGGCGAGGTGCTGGGGCGCAGCACTCCGCGCAAATTAGCCGGATTGGATTTGGCCGAGGCCAAGCTTGCCGCCGGCGACGTGGCCACAGCCAGCACCCTGGCGCGACAGGCGCTCACCGTGCAATCCGATAATGTGGAATCGGTGGCCGCATCCGCCCGCGCCAACTTCATCCTGGCCAGGGCGGCCATTCTAACCGGTCATCCCGAAGATGCAATGGATGAGTTCCAGAAGACTCTGGCCACCAGCAAGGATCCGCGGCTACTGGCCTGGTCGCACATCTACCTGGGCCGCATGCTGGACCTGGACTGCAAGCGTGACCAGGCGATTGCCGAGTACACCGCGGCGCTCACGGTGCGCGACGGGCAGCAGGATACCCGCCTGGCCGCCGAGCGGGGCATCAAGGCGGCCTTTGCCGTCAGGGGCCATAGTTGCGACGAGGATGCACAGGACGAGCCGTCAACTGGTGCGAAGCCGGAAGCCGGATCATCAGGACAAACTGTACCGGCAAACCCGCAATAATACGCATTGTGCAACCCTGCTGTCTCTGCAGGTAGTCTAATAAAATATTAGGTGTGATTTTTGTCCCGTTACCGTCGGGAGCGCCGCTGTCCCCCTTTGAAGATTCAATAGGAATG
Source organism: uncultured Acidobacteriaceae bacterium (assembly GCA_963724755.1). GTDB lineage: Bacteria > Acidobacteriota > Terriglobia > Terriglobales > Acidobacteriaceae > Telmatobacter. The sequence goes on along the minus strand of CAVRVZ010000005.1, from coordinate 38,505 downwards.
GAAACTGTCGAGGCGCACATGGAAGCAGCTCTTTCCGAACTGGAAAACGCACTTGGTCATCGCTTCGCCAGGCCTGAACTGCTGGTGCGCGCGCTGACGCATCGCTCCCTGGTAAATCGGCAGGCGGCCGTCGAACAGGCGCTTGAGAACGGGCATAAAGATTTCGCGGCCATGGGAGATAATGAGCGCCTGGAGTTTCTGGGCGACGCAGTGCTCGGGCTGGTGGTGGCAGAGGCGCTGTTTGCGGCGCATCCTGAGTGGCAGGAGGGCGAACTGACCCGTGTGCGCGCACAGTTGGTGAGCCGGCAGCACATGGCGGAGGTGGCCCAGGCGATCGGGCTGGGCAGCTACCTGCGCCTGAGCCGCGGCGAAGACCGCGGAGGACTCAGGAACAAGAGCACCGTGCTTTCCAATAGCATGGAGGCAGTGATGGCCGCGCTGTTTCTTGACGGCGGACTGGAGAGGGTGAGGGCTTTTGCAGGCCGCTGGGTGATGGGCGAGGCAGCAGAGCAGTTAGCCGAGGAGCTGCGCTCCGGGGCTGCGCTGGGCAATTATAAATCGGCGCTTCAGGAGCATCTGCAGGCTGAGCGGTCCGGTTCGCCGGTTTATAAGGTCAGGAGTGAAAGCGGTCCCGGCCACCGCAAACGGTTTCTGGTGGAAGTGCTACTCAAAGCGGATGAAGGAGGGCCGGGTAAGCCTCTGGCCCGCGGCAAGGGAACCACGAAAAAGCACGCAGAACAGGATGCCGCGAAGCGCGCGCTGGAACGGCTGACGGCAACCGAGGCCAATCCCGGAGATCAGGCGCCATGCGCAAAAGAAGAGGAGCAAGCAGCGCAATGAGCGCTCCTGTCCAACAGCCCGGCACGCACCAGCCGAACATTCCAGGGCGGATATTGTCAGGGCTGACGGGCCATCTGCCCACTGTGCCGGAGGCCCTGGCCTGGCTGCTTACCCTGGTGGTGGCGGCGCTGTTTTTGAACTCCTTTGTGCTGCAACCCTATCTGATCCCATCGGAAAGCATGGAGCGCACTTTGCTGGTGGGGGATTTCCTGCTAGTGAACAAGCAGGTTTTTGCTCCCTCCGACAGGTTTAACCGGTGGCTGCTGCCTTATCGCGACGTGGCCCGCGGAGACATCATCATCTTCCACCACCCTCAGCACCCTTATCTTGTGAAGCGCGTGGTGGGCCTTCCTGGCGACCGGCTGCGCATTGAGGATGGGCGGGTTACGGTGAATGGGCTATCTCTGGACGAACCCTACGCGGCCTTCGAACCCGCCGCACCTAATTCATTCCGCGACGATTTTCCCGCCCAGGTCTATACCGATCCCGAGGTTGATCCAGTGTGGTGGAAACAGATGCAGAGCCTCATCAGAAACGGCGAACTGGTCGTCCCTTCGGGGGAATATTTCGTGCTCGGCGACAATCGCAATCACAGCACGGATTCCCGCTACTGGGGCTTTGTGGCGCGGCAGGAGATTGTGGCCAGGCCGCTGGTCATCTACTTCTCGGTTGCCCGTTCTTCCACTACCGATGTGCAACAAGCCGCGGATGATAGACTCGGACACGACAGGGAACTCTCGGCCAGACTCACGGGATTTGCCCGCTGGAAGCGCATCTTCCACGTGGTGCACTAAAAGCAGCTGTCAGCTTTCAGTAAGAACTCCTGCCCCTGACAGCTGAGAAGATGAAAACTGAGAGCCGAGAGCACTCAAAGAGCACAGGATGACGAAGAAAAAGACGCCAGCCCCCAAGACGCCGCCAGAGGCGCAACCGGTTCCACAGGAAACCAGAGCGGAAGAAACGCCGTATGAGGCGATCGCCAGCATTTGTTCCGTGCTGGTGATCGGATTGTTCATCCTCACGTTTCTGGCTCAGAACTTTGTGATTCCCTCGGGATCGATGGAGAATACACTGCTGGTGGGCGACCACCTGCTGGTGGACCGCATCACGCTCTCCCCGCCAGCGAAGTGGATGCCGCTGGTGCATTACCGCGAGCCCAGGCGCGGCGACATTGTGGTCTTTATCAAACCCGTGCCGGATCTGGACGCGGAGGGAAATCCCCAGTATCTGTTTCTGGTTAAGCGGCTCATTGGCGTGCCCGGCGATCATATTCACCTTGACAACGGCATCGTCTTCATCAATGGCGTGGCTCAGAAACCGCCTAAGGACGAAAAGATCATACCCGGCGGCGACCAGGATTTTCTCGATGAATTTCCGTCGATTCCGCCTTCGCCGCCAAGCGCCACAGAAGCCTGGAGCGTGGATTTTTCCAACCACGTCGTGGATGGAGACCTGGTGGTTCCGCCGGGAAAATACTTCATGATGGGCGACAACCGCCACAACAGCCTCGATTCGCGCTACTGGGGTTTTGTGCCCAGAGCGAATATCGTGGGCCGGCCGCTGTTCAACTACTGGTCGTTCAAAACCTCAGAGGACCAGTATGAGCAGACCGGAATCGGCAATTCAGTGGCTTGGCTGGGACACGTGGCACTACACTTCTTCAGCGATACGCGCTGGAAACGGACGCTGCATATAGTGCGGTAGAGGCTGGATGAAAAAGAAGGAAACATCGCCGGAACAGCCAGGAGCCACTCGAAACAAGGTGGAAGAGACGCCCTTTGAGGCGTTGGCCGGCCTTTGCGTTTTTGTCGTGATTTGGCTTTTCGCCGCCACGCTCCAAGGCCAAAACATGGTCATTCCTTCCGGATCAATGGAAAAGACTCTCCTGGTAGGCGACCATCTTCTGGTTGATCGCATCACCCTCGCTCCACCCACTAAGTGGATGCCTCTGGTTCACTATCGCGAGCCCCGGCGCGGCGATATTGTGGTCTTTTATCAAACCGGTGGCGGATAAGAATGGCGACCACATGCACTTGGTCAAGCGACTCATTGGCGTGCCTGGTGACCATATCCATCTGCATAACGGCATCGTGATTATCAACGGAGTGGCGCAAGACCAGCCATTCGCAGAAGCAACAACTCCAGAAAATCATCAAGACTTTCTCGACGAGTTTCCCTCCGTTCCGCCGGTGCCCACGCCGGATGCAAACTTAGGCACTCCTGAGGCCTGGGCCGTGGACTTTCCCAATCACATTGAAAACGGCGAACTGGTGGTTCCTCCGGGCATGTACTTTATGATGGGCGATAATCGGCACAACAGTCTGGATTCGCGCTTTTGGGGTTTTGTGCCCAGGGCAAATATCATCGGCCGGCCGCTGTTCAACTACTGGTCGTTCAAGACCCCAGAGGAACAATATGAACAGACCGGCGTCGGCAATACCGTGGCCAGGATGGGACACGTGGCGCTGCACTTCTTCAGCGATACGCGCTGGCAGCGGACGCTGCATAGAGTGAGATAAAAACAGTGTTCAGTGATCCGTTGTCAGTGGATCAGTCTAAGAACCCGGGTCGCTGTTCACTAACCGCTGATATGGCTATGACGGAAGACGCTGAACGCCGGCAACGAAAGCACAGGCGGCTATGGCTGGTTCTGGCGGCGGGGTTGGCCCTGTTCGCAGTGCTGATTGTGCCCCCGTTGGTGAGCATCAATCGCTACAAAAGCCAGATTACGCGCCTGATGGCCGCTTCACTGGGCAGGCCGGTGCGCCTTTCTTCAGTGGAGTTGCGCCTGTTGCCCAGACCGGGCTTCTTGCTCACCGATCTGAGTGTCGAAGAAGACCCGGCCTACGGCGCCGAGCCGATTCTCCACGCCAATACGGTCACCGCCTCCTTCCGGCTGCTCTCGCTCTGGCGGGGACGGCTGGAGATCGGCCGCGTCAGCGTAGACGAGGCCAGCCTGAACCTGGTGCGCACCGAGGCCGGCCACTGGAACCTGGACTCGCTCTTCCGCACCGCAGCCGCGCAGGCGGGATCGGCGGCAGACAACGCAGGCCGGACGCCATGCCGTTCCGCTGCCTTATCTTAGAGGCCACCAACTCCCGCATCAACATCAAGAGACGGCGTGGAAAAGCTGCCCTATTCGCTGGTCAACACCGAACTCTCTTTCTGGCAGCAGGAGCCGGGAGACTGGCGCATCGAGCTGCGCGGCCAGCCCGGCACGCACTGACGTCAGCCTGGACCTGGCCGATACCGGCATCGTGCGGCTGGAGGCAAGCGTCGCACCGGCGCCCGGAGTTGCGCCAGATGCCTGTACATCTTGATCTGGATTGGCGGGAGGCGCAGTTGGGCCAGCTCACCCGTCTGATCTTCGGCTCCGATCCCGGCTGGCGCGGCGACCTGACCGGCGAATTGCATCTGGATGGCACCGCCGATGCCGCCCAGGTGAAGACCCGGCTGCGTGCAACAGGCGTCCACCGCGCCGAGTTTGCTCCCCGCCGAGCCCATGGACTTCGACGCCAATTGCGGCTTTGTCTACCATTATTCCATCCGCGCTCTGACAATCTAGCCTGCGACTCTCCGCTGGGCGATGGCCGCATCCATCTTGCCGGAGACCTGCCGGGCGAGGGCGAACGACCACGATTTTCGGTTGAGCTTGACCGGATTCCGGTAGCCGCAGGTCTCGATGCATTGCGCACTGTACGCAGCGGCTTTGGTCCCGGCCTCGAAGCCGGGGGCACTATCAGCGGCAAGATCGCCTACGCCCAAAGCGCAACTAAAAAAATTGTTCCCGGCGGCAGCGCGAAGGCACATCCCGCCGCGCAGGGACCGTTTACCGGCAGCTTGACCGTGGACGGATTTCAACTGAGCGGGGACGCGCTCCACACGCCCATCCGCATTCCTAAGGTGGTGCTGGAGCCGGTTGCCGGTCTTCAGACCCAGCGCATTGGCCTTGCCCAGCCGCCGGAGTTGGCGGCAAGTGTGGTGATTCCCGCCGGCGGGACCGTTCCCCTCACGGTCGCCACGCGGCTGGCGTTCTCCGGCTACCGGGTTACGGTGCATGGCCAGGGTTGCGCTTGCGCGGGCCAGGGAGATTGCGCATGTGGTAGGACTATCGAATGCCGCGGCGCTGGATGCTCTGGCGGGAGAGCCAGTCACCGTGGATCTGAGCGCCGAGGGCCCGTGGATGCCTGCCCAGAGGATTCTCCTCGGCAGCATTGCAGCCGCCGGGGCGGTGAATAGGCCGTCTGCGGGAGTATCCGGCATACTGGACTCAGATTCCCTGAGCGGAACCGTCATTTTTCGCAATGCCAATTTCAAGGCCGATTACCTGGTTAACCACGTGATGATTTCCACGGCCACGCTTCACCTGGGTGGAAGCGAAACCCGCTGGGACCCGGTGGTTTTCTCCTACGGCCCGGTGAAGGGAAAAGCGAGCCTAAGCATTCCGGCAAGCTGCGATCCGCTCCAGCCTTGCACGCCGCAGTTCACGGTGGATTTCGGCGATCTTGACCTGAGTGTCCTGCAAGCAGCGATTCTGGGAGCGCGCAAGCGCGGCACATTGCTCTCCGAGCTGATCGACCATCTGCATTTCTCTTCCGCGCCCGTCTGGCCTCGGCTTGAGGGCACGGTGAAGGCCGACTCCCTCATCGCTGGGCCGGTCACTCTGCTCAAGCCGTCGGCCAAGCTGTTCATTCTTCCCGCGGGAGCAGAGATTTCAGGGCTTAATGCCGGTCTGCTCGGCGGCCGCGTGCAGGCAGCCGGCACGCTCAGCACCGGAGACAAACCGTTCTATTCGCTGCAGGCCAGCTTTCTGAAGCTCAATCCCGCAGCCGTCGGACAGTTGCTGAGGCAGCGCTGGTCAGGCGGCGCCTTCGGCGGAAACGGTCAGCTCGATCTCTCCGGTTACACAGACAAAGACCTAGCCGCCTCGGCCAAAGGTACGCTGCACTTCGATTGGCAACATGGGGCTATTACCGCGGCCGCCGGCTCAGTTCCGCCGCAGTTGGCCCGCTTCGACCGTTGGACCGCCGACGCAGAAATTGCTAAAGGCGCGATTACGATTAAGCAAAGCCAGGTTCTCGAAGGCGCCCGCAAGCGAGCGGTTGAAGTCACTGTGAACCTGAACGGTTCACCAAGAGTCGCGTTTACCGGGAGCAAAGAGACGCATCGGAAAAAGCACTAACTCCTTACTCGTCGGCCTCGATGCGCCGACCGTGCGCATCCTGCAAGGGACGGGTATTGACCTTGAAGAGCGGAGCGAAGGCGCGCAACTGGTCGCGACTCATGCTGATCTCCTGCTCAAAGATGAACCAGCGCACTCCCTCAGTGCAGGGCGGTGTCGTCAGCGAGCCCATATAGGTCCAATAGCCACGATCGGCGGGCAGCAGACCGGCGGGGTTCACAAAATCGGTAACCTTCTCACTCGCCCCGGCCTTTTGGGGCAGGTGAGGCCAAAGCGTGGCCAGCTCGGCGTTGGGAAAGCCTATATCCTCTTTGAAGCGCACGGCAATGATCGCCAGCTTTCCGTCGGCGCTCTGGTGCACTAGGTGGATGCTCATATCGGTGAGCTTGTTCTTCACCGTTTCCTCGCTGGGATGGTGGAAATCGAAATAGATCAAGTCGTAGCGCACGCCGTCGGCAATGATGTAGCTGCCATGGTCCACGTGGGCAACGATAGTGTGGCCATCGTTCTCCAGCGTGACCGGCCCGGCTATGTAGTGAAATTCGATAGGCCGGAGGGCCTTATTCAGCCGCGCGCCGCGAATGTCGATGGGCGACTGCTGGTGGCCCGACGAACAGACTTTGTAGGCCGGGTCAAGCCTGTGCCAAGCCAGCGCGCCACGCTTGCCCTCGTAGTCCCAGGGGGTTGTAGCCTGCGCAAAGTTTGCGCTGGCGGCCATGGCGGCCAGGCCGAGAGCAAGTGCGGCAAGTGCTGGAAAACGCATCGATAGCTCCTTGATAACTAGACGCTATGCCCTTAAAAATTCTATTCCATCGACCGACAAACTGGAAAAAAGGAATGGGATCCATCGATTGATGGATCCCATCTTCCGTTAACGCGCTTTATGAAGAGGCTTACTTAACTGCGGCAGCCAGGCCGGCCTGCTCGGCCAGGGCGGCGGCCTTGTCGGTGGCCTCCCAGGTGAACTCCGGCTCGGTGCGGCCGAAGTGGCCGTAGGCTGCGGTCTTCTGGTAGATGGGCCGGCGCAGGTTCAGGCTTTCGATAATGCCCTTGGGGGTAAGCGAGAAGTTCTTGCGGACCAGCTCGGTCAGCTTGGCCTCGCCGATCTTGCCCGTTCCGAACGTTTCTATGCGCACGCTCACCGGCTCGGCGACGCCGATGGCGTAGGCAAGCTGCACTTCGGCGCGTTCGGCCAGGCCCGCGGCCACAATGTTCTTGGCGATGTAGCGAGCCATATAGGCTGCCGAGCGGTCCACCTTGGTCGGGTCCTTGCCGCTGAATGCGCCGCCGCCATGACGGCCCATGCCGCCGTAGCTGTCCACGATGATCTTGCGGCCGGTCAGTCCGGTATCGCCCATGGGACCGCCGATCACAAATCTTCCAGTCGGATTGATGTGGTACTTGGTGTGCTCGTCCAGCCACTTGGCCGGCAGCACAGCCTGGATCACGTACTTCAGAATGTCGGCGTGCAACTCTTCGTTGCTAACCGTATCGGAGTGCTGGCTGCTGATGACCACTGCGTCGATGCGGGCGGGTTTGCCGTTTTCGTCGTACTCCACCGTCACCTGGCTCTTGCCGTCGGGGCGCAGGTAGGGCAGCTTGCCGACTTTGCGCACGGCCGTTAGCTGGCGGCAGAGCTTGTGGGCCAGCGAAATGGGAGCCGGCATCAGCTCCGGGGTTTCGTTGGACGCATAGCCGAACATCATGCCCTGGTCGCCGGCGCCGCCAGTATCCACGCCCTGGGCGATGTCGCCCGACTGCTTGTTGATGCTGGAGATCACGGCGCAGGTGTTGGAGTCGAAGCCGTAAAGGGCGTTGTCGTAGCCGATGGAGGCTACAACGCCGCGCACCAGGCTCTGGAAATCGACGTATGCCTTGGTGGTGATCTCGCCGGCGATGACCACCAGCCCGGTGGCCGTCAGCGTCTCGGCGGCGACGCGGCTATAGGGGTCCTGCTCCAGGCATGCGTCCAGAATGGCGTCGGAGACCTGGTCGGCAATCTTGTCGGGATGGCCTTCGGTCACGGATTCAGAGGTAAACAAAAAACGGTCGCTCAACTTCGGATTCCTCCCCACTGAAGGGATTTTCATATTGGTGGCCTGCCGCGATGGCTTCTTGAGCCGACGCGAAGAGCCAAAAATTGCTCTCATCGATCAGTCGCTCGCCACCATTGGCTCAACACACCCGCACCGGCAGGCCTCAGCCCAAAAGATGCACTCATATATGGTAATTGCGGCGGGCTGGTGGGGGCAAAGATTAACAGCGAACGGGGCCCAGCGCGCGCTCAAGGGCGCGATGATGCAGGTGAACCGCAGACGCTCCCTTGCAAGAATCAAGCTGCCCCAGGAGTTTTGAATCAGCGATTGAACCAGGAGTGGACGCGATGGAGAATGGCGTGGGCTTTGGATGAAAAGGAGTGAGCCGCGGCTCGGGCTTGATCCATGGGCAGAAGAGTGGACCACCACCCGGCACGAAGGCCGTAATAACGCAGGGTGAGGTAAGCTGCACGCGGTCACCACCAACAGCAGCAGGATTGCGCCCGCCCAGCGCAGGCGGACCTCAATGGCATCGTGGCGCAGGATGCGGGCCTTGCCTACGTTGGAGGCGAAGGCCAGCCAACTGCGGTCATCGTCGATCATCTGGCCGGAGGCCACATAGGCATCGAGAAATCGCTTCGTCCAGTCCTGCTGGTCGAGGCCGACGGCCCCGGCATAACCGCGCACGATGCCCTTGCTCAGAATCCCGCCGGGAAGCAGGCGAAACCGCTCCTGCTCCAGCGCCACCAGGTGCCGCTGGCTGATTTTGGTTACCGCGGTGATCTCTTCCAGCGCAATGCCGCGGGACAGCCGCTCCTTGCGCAGGTCTTCTCCAAAGTTGCCCATTGCTTACCGGTAACAGGTGAAAGCCTGGAAATGAACACCTCCACAATAAACCGGCTTTATCTTCCGTCAAAGCGATTTATCAGCTAAGGAGCAGGTTTTGGGGCGTGGGGTATCCAGAGTGGAACGATGTGCTGGCGTACATGATCAGTCAACCGTCTGCAGCGGCCCAGGCTGTTACCCTGAAGACGAGGGATTTTCAGGCGAACATAGCCCCTCCGCATCATAGAAGAGTCTTTGGGAGACCTGCTCGGGAATGAATAAGCTCATCTTCGCCAATCTGCTGCACCGGCCGGTACGCTCCATCATTAGCGTGCTGGCAGTAGCCATTGAAGTCGTCATGATTCTTTCCATTGTTGGCGTCTTCATGGGCATGCTGAACGATCAGAAGCAGCGCACTAACGGCATCGGCGCCGATCTGATGCTGCGCCCCTCGAACGCCAGCTATATGAATGGAGTCGGCGGCGCTCCCATGTCAGCTAAAAATATCGAGGCCATCCGGCGTCTGCCCCACGTGGCCGTGGCCTCGCCCGTGATCACCAATCTCAGCACCGCCGGCAAGATCGAGGTGCTGTACGGCATTGAATACGCGAGCTTCAATGCGCTGAAGCCCTTTATCTTCCTCTCCGGCGGGCCGTTCCAGGGGCCCGATGACGTGATTGTGGACGATGTTTTTGCCAACTCCGACGGCGGACTATCATGTGGGGGATAACGATCACCATTATGAATCGGCCATTTCGTATCTCGGGCATCGTGGAGCACGGCAAGGGCGGCCGCAAGCTGTTGCCCATCGACACTATGGGCCAGATGATGGGCGCTGAGGGCAAAGCCTCGGTCTTTTACATCAAGTGCGACGATCCGGCCAATGAGAACGCCGTGATCCAGCGAGATCCATGCCACGCAAGGGCCTGGAGGACAGCCAGGTGCAGACCATGGAAGATTGGCTCTCCATGATGACCCCGGATAAGCTGCCTGGCTTCAATATTGCGCTCGATGTGGTCACCGGCATCGCGGTTATCGTGGGCTTCCTGGTGATCTTCCAGTCAATGTATACGGCGGTTTTGGAGCGGACGCGAGAGATCGGGATTCTCAAGTCGATGGGCGCCTCGAAGATGACCATCGTGAGCGTGGTGCTGCGCGAGACGGCGGTGATGGCGGTGGCCGGCGTGTTATTGGGAATTGCGGGCATCTTCGGCGTGAGTCTCCTGCTGGGCCACGCGTTTCCCACGCTGCACTTTGAGATCACTGCACCTGGATCGCCAAAGGCGCGGTCATCGCCTTTGTCAGGGGCGGTGTGCGGCGCACTCTATCCGGCCTGGATGGCGGCCCGCAAGGATCCCATCGACGCGCTGGCCTACGAGTAATGTCTTTATTATGAGAGGTTTCGTGCCCCCCCCAAAAAGCGCGGCGGCCGAAACCGCCGCGTTTGTCAAGCGTAGTAGCCGCCTTAGAAGTTGAAGCGGCCGATGATTTCAATTTCACGCGGCGTGTAAAGGAAGCCGCTGTTGTTTGCGGCGTTGGGCACCATGAAATCCGACCCTCCGGTCTCGCTGCTGCCTGGGCCGTTGTATTCCATCGAGGTTCCCGTCGCGTAGTAGAGGTATGTGCCCTCGAAGCCGGTAATGTTCTGGTGGTTGGCCAGGTTGTAAGCGTCGAGGCTGAGTTCCAAGACGCGGCTGCCACCGAACGCGAAGTTTTTCTGCAGGCGAGCATCGTCCACAATGTGCCGCGGGTAGCGATAGGTGTTGATGCCGATCTCGGGAATGAGCGAGGTGCCGCCCGAGCCGTTCAAATCGCCGGCAATGGCGCCACTGGGATTGCCGCTGACGCCCGCCGTGAACGGCAGGCCGTTTTGCATCTGGAAGCTGTCATTGAGGCTCCAGCCGTTGACCGACCCATTTGAGCTGATTGCTCGATTTGACGCCCGGGAAGTTATAGAGCGCATAAGCGACGAACCGGTTGGGAACGTCCCAGCTGGAGTTGCCGTAGTTGACGCGGTATTCGCCGTAAGGGTTGTACCACTCATTGGTCGCGCCTGTTGGGGCAGCGTTCTGCGTGAAGTCCAGCGCGTGTGACCAGGTGTAATTGGCGTCGAACTGAAGGCTGTGCAGCGAGCGATTGAGGATCTCCACCACGAGCGCATTGTAGCTGGAGTTTACGTTGCTGATCATCTCGGTGATGGCCTGGTAACCTGTGGCCGCGGAACCGGTGCCACTGATGGCCTCGAGCTCCGGGTTGCCGGTGTTGCCGTAGCCGGTGAAGACCGGAACACTGATCGTCGATCCGTTTGCGCCCAATGGGCCCTGGCCGTTGGGGTCGTCCGTGACCGTAAGCGTCTTGGTCTCCAAGGTACCGGTCGTGGTGCCTGGGTTGGATTGAGGTTGACATCCAGGAAGTTGGGCAGTTCGCGGCCCAAGGCTCCCAGATAGCTCAACTGGATGACCGTTCCCTTGCCGATTTCCTGCTGCAGCGCAAGGTCGAACTCCTGCACTTCAGGCATCTTCAAGTTGGGCGCAAAGAAGTAAGAGGTAGGCTTGGAGGTCGAGGTGCCGGAGGACTGGAGATTCGGAAAGGTCAGCGCACCCGCCGTGTAGTAGTACCAGGGCACGACGTACTGCCCGTTGGGGCTGCCGGTATCGAACCGCGCAGTCAAGAGATTTCCGTTGTCGATGCGGCCGTAATACATGCCCCAGCCGCCGCGCAACACTGTTTTGCCGGACCCAAAGACATTGTAGGCGAACCCAATGCGTGGCCCGAAGGCTCTGTTCTCGCTGGGATTGTTGGTCAGGCCCACATAGGGAACAAAGCTGCCGGTGGCCGTGGTGAAGTTGGAACTCGGACCGGGGATGGTCTCCTTGTCCCAGCGCAGGCCCAGATCCAGGGTCAGGCGCGGCGACAACTTCCAGTCGTCCTGGACAAAAAGTCCAGTGTCCAAAGTGGCTATTGCGTAGCTTGTGGGTCCCGAATCCCTGTTCGAACTCGTAGTAGCAGGGGTAATCTCCCACGATGGAGTAGTTGTCATTCTGCGCGTAGTTTTCAGAAGCGTAGGAGTCGCAGCCAACCTTGTTGGTGCTGGAAGGAGTCACGCCGTTTTTGTAGTTGAGCAGTTCGTTAAAGTAGTTGCCGACCCAGTCATAGCTGAAGTTGCCTTCGCTGTATTGAAGATCGTCGATTTTATCGTAGTTGTGAACCAATTCTCCACCGAACGTCAGGTGGTGCTTGCCCTTGTTCCAATACACGATGTCGCTGGCCTGCCACTTGTTCTCCTCAGGAAAAGCCTTTTCATGTTCATAGTAAGGCGAGCCGACTTCGACGCCGTAGTTGTACCCCGTCTCAACCTGCGGAACGTTGCCGTTGGGGGCCGTGAGGTCGGCCTTGGTGTAATCGGTGTACGCCTGCTGGCCCTCGTCTTCCAGTTCGCGGCCGTACTGGTAGAGGACCTGGTTGCTGATGTTGGGGGTGATCACTGAGGTGAGCGTGGTGACGCCGTAATCCAGTTTGACGTAATCGTTGCCATTCGTATCCCGTCCATACTTGTCTGGCGTATTCGTCTGCACGCCGCCGGGCGAATCCCAGCGCAGGCGATTATAGAGGACGCTCAAATGATTCTTGGGGTCGACCTGCCAGTCGAGCTTGGGCATGTTGATTTCCTGGTAGCCAAAGCGCGGCGATTCCCCCATGTCGGAGAGCAGGCCCAGGTCGGAGATTGCGGTGACGCCCGTGGGCAGGGTGACGTTGGCGCTACCTTCCATGAGGGCGGTCCAATCATAGGCCGCTTGGGCGTAGCTGACACTTCCCGTGCCTGCTCCCTGGCGCGCGGCAAGCGTGCAGGCATTAGTGTCGTTGATGGCCGTGGATGGAGCGCCAGTGAGATTGCCATTTGCGAGGTTGCAGGTTTCCCCTATGGCGAGCGAAGCCGAGGGCAAGGTGTAGAACTGTGTGTTGTTATACGGAACGGCTATCTGGGGAAAAACGTGCGTATGCTGGTCGTACGTGTACATCCAGAAAAGCTTGTTCTTGATCAGCGCCCCACCAACCGTGAAGCCATAGATCTTGCGCAGGTCTTCGGGTTTAAGGGGTGTCGTGACATTGGCGCCGTCCACAAAGTTGGTGATTGTGGCGAAGGGGGTGTAAGCCGCCCAGTTGCTTTCGCGGTCCCACATGTAAACTTGCCCGTGGAGTTGGTTGGCGCCACTCCTCGTTACCGAGGTGATGACGCCTCCGGCGGCGCGGCCATATTGCGTAGAATAGACGCCGGAGTTCACGGCGAACTCGCGCACCGCGGCGAACGTGGTTGAATATGCTTCGCGCGTGCGCCCACGTTCCTCTGAGTAGAAGGCGTTGTTGTCGTCGGCGCCGTCGATTTCGACATTGTTGAGCAGCGTGCTGATGCCGCGGATACTGACCAGGCCGAAACCGCTGGAGTCCGAGACCACGCCTGGGGTGGTCATGGCCAGGGCGGACCAACGCTTGTTGTTGATGGGAATCTGTTGCAGGGCGCGGGTGTTCAGCGTATCGGTAAAGGAGGGCGATTCCAGGTTCATGGCCGGGGTCTGCTCGGTGACCACTACTTCGGCGTGGGAAGTAGCCAGTGCCAGGCGCGGCTGGATGCTGGTGACCTGGCCGACCTGGACCAGGACGCGGTCGGCATGAAAGTCGGCGAAGCCGGGCGCGGAAATCGTAATTGTATACGTCCCAGGTTCCAGCAATGGAGCGTTGTAAAGGCCGGCGCTGTTGGTAGTCAGATGGGTATCGGCATTTGTTCCTATATCGTGAATGGTGACGGCGGCGCCGCCAACTACCGCGCCGGACGGGTCCATAACTGTCCCGGCAATCGAGCCTTCCGTGGATGTTTGCGCGCGCAGGGCAACTGTGCTCAAACACGCGGCGAGGGTGAGAAGCGCCAAGCAGAGAATGCCAAAGCGTATTCGATTGAATGTCATGATAGCTCTCCTTAAAGTGATTTAAAGTGAATCTGTTCAGCGCCGTTTTTGTTGCGTTAGTGTCGGGCGACAGGCAGTGCGTCCTGCGAGAAAATTCCGCGCGCACAGGACTCCTAGTTGTCTGTATAGAAAAATTTGACTTACAGCATCGGAATTCTAAGAGATATTTATTGCACGACCCTATAAATTGCATGTGAAATCGCTATAAATTTCATCGATTTTTGCCGATTTTTTACAATTGCGAGTCCATTTAAATAGACCCCGTGCGGACGCCGAACAGGGTTTCAAGCGTGGTATGCTCGAGCCGCAGCCTCGCAGCCGGAATACGGCAAGCTTCATCTTTGGGGCTCGCTGTGCCGCAGCCTGAAAAGGTCCCTTTCGGCTCCGTCACCAACACCATTGGCAACAACCACATTGTCACCATGGGTCCTCGCTTGACCTTCTGATTTCGCCTTATTGGCCAAATTTCCATATTGGGGTCCCTTCGGGGCCCCCCGACAGCTTTGCGCTAAATCAAACATAACCTTCTTGTAATCTTCAAGCTGCATCCTCTGCCCGACGCCCATGCGCACAAAACCGCAACCCAGAACTTAGACGAGCGCCTCCCCGGCGATAAAATATTCATTTCGCTCAGGTAGCGGAGGAAGACCCATTTTTTGCCCAAATCGGTCCATTCCTGCATCGGTAACCGGACCCAGAATCCTGTGACTGCAATCACTCGACAGCGTTCCATACGGATGATAGCCTTGCCGTGACCTTCCCCCATTGTTCAGTGAGGTCGCGAATTCCGGAGTCGTTGCTAATTCGGCTTCAAACCATAGTTCGGGAGGACATGTGACAGTACTGTATTGGGTCTATTTTTTTCTGGGCGTAAGCGTGCTTTCGCTCATTGTGGCTTGGCTGTTCGCGCAAGAAGTGCTGGGCTCGAATGCCGGAACGCCGGCACTGCAACAGATTTCCGCCCGAAGCCGACGGACGGACATAGGAAGGCGTATGACGGGCAATATATTTTCGTGGCGCTGGGGGAGATTCGCCGGCGTCATTGCCACGCTGATTCTGCTCGGTAAAGGCGCGGCTTTTGCGGCGCCTGTGGACGCAGTCGGAGGCGAAGCCAATCTGAAGCTCCCGGATTTGACTCAGGTCCAATTTTTGGGCTATCAACGGCCACAGCCTGCTCATGTTCGGACCCCTGTTTTGCATTTTGGGAATGGTCTTCGGCTTCTTCATGTACGTTCACCTGAAGGGCCTGCCAGTGCATCGCTCGATGAAGTGAAGTTTCGCAGTTGATCTGGGAGACTTGCAAAACCTATCTGATCAACCAGGGCAAATTCCTGCTTCTCCTCTGGTGCTTCATTGCGGTCGTCATCCTGGCGTATTTCGCTGTGTTGCTTCACTTCAGCGCGATGAAGGTGATCATCATCCTAGCGTTCAGCGTGCTGGGCATGGCGGGCAGCTACTTTGTGGCGTGGTTTGGCATCCGGGTGAATACGCTGGCCAATTCGCGCTCCGCTTATGCCGCGCTGGGCGGTAACCCATATCGCGCGTTCAACGTTCCGCTGAAGTCGGGCATGAGCATCGGCATGATGCTGATCTCGATCGAGCTGCTGATGATGTTCAGCATCATTCTCTTCGTTCCGGGAGACTATGCCGGGCCGTGTTTCATCGGCTTTGCCATCGGCGAATCGCTCGGCGCCGCGGTGCTCCGCCTGGCCGGCGGCATCTTCACCAAGATTGCCGACATCGGCGCCGACCTGATGAAGATCGTCTTCCATGTCAAAGAGGACGATGCCCGCAACCCGGGCGTGATAGCCGACTGCACGGGAGACAATGCCGGCGATTCGGTCGGCCCCACGGCCGACGGTTTTGAGACCTACGGCGTGGTCCAGGTCGCCCTCATCGCCTTCATCATGCTGGGCGCGAAGAGTGCTGTCGTTGGAGTGCAATTGCTGGTCTGGCTGTTTGCGGTTCGCGTGGCCATGCTGGTGGCCGCGGTTGTGGGCTATTACATCAACGAGCTGATCGCCAAAGCGAAGTACGGCAAAGCGGATGAATTTAACTTCGAATCGCCTCTCACCTCGCTGGTCTGGATCACTTCCGCGGTGACCATTGCCGTGACCTATCCGGTCACCTATTTCCTGCTTTCCAATTTGGGTGGAGACCCGACGCTCTGGTGGAAACTAGCGACCATCACTTCCTGCGGGACGGTGGCGGGCGCTCTCATTCCCGAGCTGGTGAAGGTGTTTACGTCAACCAAGGCCCGCCACGTGCAAGAGGTGGTGGCGTCGGCAAGGGAGGGCGGAGCTGCCCTCGGTCTCCTGTCCGGGTTTGTCGACGGGAATTTTTCCGCCTACTACCTGGGGTTGGCGGTCGTCGCTTTAATGTCCATTGGCTACGGGGTGAGCACGCTGGGATTCGATGCCGTGATTCTGGCATCGCCGATGTTCGCCTTTGGCCTGGTTGCTTTCGGCTTCCTGGGCATGGGGCCGGTGACCATCGCGGTCGATTCTTTTGGGCCGGTGACGGACAACGCTCAATCCATCTACGAGCTGTCGCTCATCGAGAACGAGCCGGGCGTGGCTGAGGAAGTGAAAAAGCAGTACGGCGTGGACGTGGATTTCGAGCGCGCCAAGAGGACGCTGGAGGCGGGCGACGGCGCGGGCAATACCTTCAAAGCCAGCGCCAAGCCGGTGCTGATCGGCACGGCCGTGGTGGGCGCCACCACGCTGATCTTCGCCACCATTATGGCGCTGACCAACTCGCTCACCACCAATCTGGACAAGCTCTCGATTCTCCACGCTCCCTTCCTGCTCGGCCTGATTACCGGCGGCGCGATCATTTACTGGTTCGTCGGCGCTTCCACCCAGGCGGTGACCACGGGCGCTTACCGCGCCGTGGAGTTCATCAAGAGCAATATCCACATTGAAGGAGCCGAGAAAGCTTCCACCGAAGACAGCAAGAAGGTGGTGGCCATTTGTACCCAGTACGCGCAAAGCGGGATGCTGACCATCTTCATCTCGCTGTTTTTTGCCGCATTGGCTTTCGCCTTCCTGGATCCCTTCTTCTTCGTCGGCTATCTGATCTCGATTGCCATCTTCGGGCTCTACGCAGCCATCTATCTGGCCAACGCGGGAGGAGCCTGGGATAACGCCAAAAAGATCGTCGAAGTCGATTTACATGAAAAAGGAACGGCTCTGCATGAGGCGACGGTGGTGGGCGATCTGGTGGGCGATCCATTCAAGGACACAGCCGCCGTGGCTCTCAATCCGGTCATCAAGTTCACCACGCTCTTTGGCTTGCTGGCTGTCGAGTTAGCGGTACAACTGTCTGCTACCAGCGGCGCGATGTTGACGCACCTGCTGGCGGCGATATTCTTCGCCATATCCTTCATTCTTCGTCTACCGCTCGTTTTACAGTATGCGCATCGGTAGCGACGGGCCTTCAGAAACGTCTCACCCCGAGTGAGAGCTTGATTAGAGTGCTGCCGGCTCAACCAACGCCGCTGACCCGTTAGCGGGAAACCGAAGCGCCCGGCCGGGCGCACCAAACAACGAAGGGGAGCGTATCTGCACGCTCCCCTTCGTCGATCGTATTCAACTCAAATCTGCATCAGTGCGGTAAAACCAACAGCCCGGTCTCCAGCAGTTTTTCTGTCAACCGGTCCAGTGCCTGCGGAAACTTGTATGAGATGGTTCGCACGCTCATTCCCAACATCCCGGCCGCCTCTACCTGCGTGTACTCCTGCAGAACGATCCGGCTCAGCATCTGGCGATCCAGCGATCCAAGCTGGTCCAGACACTTTTCAATGTCGAGGACAAAGATCACCGCATCCTCGAAGGTGCGGACCGGCCGGCTGGAGCACCATCCCCGCGCAACCGGATCGCCCAGGATCGACGGCGACCTGCCCACCTGCATTGAGGCGTAGAGATAACGCCGCAGCATATTCTCCGTATGCTTTCTGTAAAAGCCCAGGCTCGTTACCGGGCCAGCCTCGAGGCGTTTTCGCCGGCGGCTTTACTTCTGGCCCTTCTAGCCGGCTTTTCGCTTCCCATTTCCTCCCATCTTCCTGCCATCCGGCCTGCGGATAGCTTGCTCCCCACACCACTGGCAACTGGAGGGCTGCGCTCATTGCGCACCTCCTGTTGCCTCAACCATCGCCCACACCCTGGTGAGCGGTTTGCGGCCTGGGCGCCCGCGTCGTTTGCGGCTTTCAGGCGTTGGAAATTCCTGCAGTTTGACTTCACACTCCCTGCAATACACGCTTTCTTGATTTTGGGCACGGTACCAAAGACAACCGCACCCCTCGCAAACTTTCAAATGCACGCGCAATTCCATGACTGTTTCTCCGTATTCGCGTCTTCTCCCGACGGCTTGTCGATGGTTCTTGTTGTTCCGCGGGGTGAAGAGAACCAGGCACGGCAACTCAGGTTTCTCCGGCCCTGATGGGGGATTGCCGCTCTGTGTTCTCTTGTTTTTTGTCATGCTCATGGCGCGCAGATCCTGGAATGTCCGCACTGGCCTGCCCCACACGCCTCTGCCCGGCGCCTGGGGCGGAGATGGGATGAACCGGAATTGGACCGAAGTCCTCCGGTATCTGTTCATTAGCCGCTGAAGAGGGCAGAATTTCGCCCCGCTCAGCCTTGCGGCAATGAAGCAGTTCCCAATAAATTCCCACAAACCAGTGCGAGATTAAGTAAAGCCAATGTAGATATATGATTCTCTTGCGTCAACGTCCCCAGACCGTTTTCTGACTCGGAGCTTTTCAATCCGCGAACAAGCGCGGAAAATGAAGGCAAATCATCCTGATTACTTTGCCAGAGGAAATCAGTGGAGCTCTCATCCTCATTGCTGGTGGCGGATTTTCCACAGATGAACTTTACTCAGATGCATGAGCACCTCCGCCTGGAACTGCTCCGCAGGATACGGCGGGGAACGCTCAGCGTCTCGCTCCTGGCCCGGCAAACCGGCTTTGGCCAATCCCATATCTCCAATTTCCTGCACAACCGGCGCCAGCTCTCGCTGGAGGCCATGGACCGCATTCTCGCCTGCCCAGCACCTTGAGGCTGCCGACCTTTGCCGTTCACCCATCAGGCCGGAGACTCAGCCGGACGACGAGGAAAGCAGCCTGGTGCCCAGTCGTTTCCCATGCCACGGCGCTCTTTGAGCCGTATATCCGCCGCACCGCAGTTCAGTCCATGCTCCATTTGCCCGCGGGATTCACTGAGACGCTGCGCGCTCGCGTCTCCAATCCCCGCCGCGCCTGGCAGCGGTTTGTCGCCGTGCGCGTTCCCTCCGCCGACGCCTTGCCGATGGAGCCGCTGGTGCTGCCGGAGGCTATCGCGCTGCTCGACCGCCACTACAATTCGCTGATGCCCTACCGCCCCAATCGGCCCAATGTTTACGCCGTGCGTCACGGATCGCATCTGACCCTGCGGTATGTGGATTTTCTCTCCAACCGGCTGGTCCTGCGCCCGCACAACATCGCCTTCCCCGTGGACCTGATCGAATGCGATCCCGGAGAGTCGCCGGGCGACCTGATTGCAGGCCGCGTGGCGCTGATTCTGAATGAGCCGTGAGGAATCGCACCGCGAGTTTAGACAACGTGGGTCGTATCCGGATTTTCGAAATCGCGTGTAGCGCGAGACGAAATACAGATGGACCGTGCCGGTGGGGCCGTTGCGCTGCTTGGCGATAATGATCTCCGAATCCGCCTTTTCGTCCTCAGACATCTCTTCGCTGCGGTTGTAGTAGGCTTCGCGGTGGATGAAGGCCACCACGTCGGCGTCCTGCTCAATGGAGCCGGACTCGCGCAAGTCGCTCAGGAACGGGCGCTTGTCTTCGCCGCGGCGCTCGCTGGCGCGGGAGAGCTGCGACAGCGCCACCACCGGCACGTTGAGTTCCTTGGCCAGGGCTTTGAGTCCGCGCGAGATGGCTGAGACCTCCTGGGTGCGGTTCTCGTAGCGCTTGCCGCCGGCCGAGGGCAAGGTGGCCGACATCAGTTGCAGATAATCGATCACCACCAGGTCAAGGCCGCCGGCGATCTGCCGGAGCCGCCGTGCTTTGGCGCGCATTTCGGCCAGGGAGATGCCCGCCGTATCGTCAATGAACAGCCGCGTCTCAACCAGGTCGCCGAGCGCCTTCTGGAGCTTGTCGCGATCCTCGCGGAAGATGGAGCCGGTTTGCAGCTTGCGCTGGTCCACCGGGGCCTGGCTGGCCAGCATGCGGCGCAGCAGCGACTCCTTGGTCATCTCCAGGCTGAAGACGGCCACGATCGCCTTGCTGTTGACGGCGGCGTTCTGCGCGATGTTGATGGCCAGGGCTGTCTTTCCCATGGAAGGCCGGGCGGCGATGATGATGAGCTCGCCCTTTTGCAGGCCGCTGGTCATCGGATCGAGTTCGTAAAAGCCCGTGGCCAGCCCGGTGACTTCGTGGCTGCCCTGGTTGTACAGGTTGTCGATGGAGCCGAAGGAGTGCTGGACGATCTCATCGAGGCTCTGGAAGCCCTGGCTGATGCCCTTTTCGGTGACCTCCATCAGTTGCGTTTCGGCGGCGCCCAGGACTTCAAGAGCCGTTTCGCCCTGGTCGGCGGCGCGGGCAATGGCCATGGAGCAAATGCCCATGAGCTTGCGCAGCAGGCTCTTGTCCTTGACGATGCGGATGTACTCTTCAATGACCGGGCGGCGGGGCAAACCCTCAGTGAGCGAGGCCAGGTAAGCCACGCCGCCCACCGCCTCGACCTCTTTGTAGCGGGCCAGCTCGTTGGCCAGGGTGATGATGTCCACGGCCCGCTGGGAGTTCATCAACTCCGTCATTCGCAAGAAGATGCGGCGATGCGAGTCGAGGGAAAAGTCGTCGGATTCGAGCTTTTCGGCGGCCTCGGCGTGGGCGGCGTTGTCCAGCAGGATGGCGCCGAGAATGGTCTTTTCGGCGTCGACGTTCGCAGGCAGTCCGGCTTCGAGGGTCAGGTCGGGGATGGTGGCCATATCAGTATAGAGTGTAGGCTGAGAATGCCTGTGAAGAAGGGATAACGAACTCTGGAAAACAAGACCTAATGGTTTATAGGTCAATGACTTAATAGTCCACGATTACGAAATAATATCGCTAATCATCAATAAGAACGCAATGACACACAGAAATTCGCTGATAGGTCAGAGCCGATATACTTGTTATAGCTATAATATATGGCTATAATTATCGACATGGAAGTCAGTACCGCAGAAGCGAAAAACCGCTTGCCTGAGCTGATCCGGGCTGTGGAGGGCGGAGAGCAGGTGGTGATTACCCGCCACGGCAAACCTGTGGCCCAGATTGCGCCGCCTCCCGCCGATCGCCGCAAGCCGGTGCTGGGCGGCATGAAGGGCCGCATTCGTTTTCTTCCCGGCTGGGACGATCCCATCACTGAAGATGAACTGTTAGGCGAGGAATATTGAGCAAGGAAGGTTCGGCGCAGGCTTTTTTGCTCGACACACACACCGCACTCTGGGCGCTGGAACGTCCTGAAGCGCTAACGCCGGCGGCGCTTAAAGTCGTCTCCTACGGACCGAATGTGCTGAGTTTGGTCTCCTATTGGGAAGTCATGCTCAAGAGCATGAAGGGCAATCTGGATGTGGGTGACCCGCGCCTCTGGTGGCAAGAGGCATTGGAACAACTGAATGCAAGAGTATTGGCGCTCAGGCCGGAGCATATCGGCGCAGTCTATAACTTGCCGCCGATCCACAAGGATCCGTTCGACAGAATGCTGATCGCACAGGCTATGGTTGAAGGGCTTGCGCTTGTGAGCAGTGATCACAATATTGCGCGGTATGCCTCGAAGAGCTTGTCTGTGATCAGGTGAATTATATTGTGAATTTGCGATCATTTTTGTCTGAACAATCTGATTTCTCGTTCATATGAATAATCAAACTTCGTAAGTCAGGAATTCATAATTTACCTTATTATCTAGGAAATCTACTGTATACTTTTGCCACAGAAATATGCGAATGTACGTTGCCATTACGGATATAAATTGGTTCCACCTCCACGCATCAACGGTTGGTGTAGAGGAAGTGAACTTCTGGCGACCATCATCGGATACATCGTTTAATGTTCTGCAGGCAGGCGAACTACTTCTCTTCAAACTTCATTCCCCTGATAATTTTATCGCTGGTGGTGGTTTTTTTACTAGATTTCATCACCTTCCCGTAAATATGGCTTGGGATGTATTTAGAGAAGCCAATGGTGTCAAATCCCTAACTGAGATGCGCGAACGAATCGAGTACTACAGGAAATCTAAGATTGGACCAGCAGAAAACCCCTCTATCGGATGCATTATGCTAGCTGAACCATTCTTCTGGCCTCGAAATGCTTGGATTCCTATACCTACCGATTTCAGCCTTAGCATCCAACAAGGAAAAAGATATGATTCAGAGACTGGTGTTGGTCGAATCCTTTGGGAATCTGTTTGTGAACGTCTAAGAGAAATTGATCCAGAAAAGATTGAACAGAGCCCTGCCACATTGGCCGCGGTTGACTCGAAGGGATATGGACAGCCTCATATTGTATTACCACGATTGGGCCAAGGGTTATTCCGCATTTTAGTAACGGATTTATATGACAGGCGGTGCGTAGTAACCGGAGAACGAACATTACCGGTTCTGGATGCAGCACACATCAAACCGTATGCAATTGTTCAGAAGCATGAAGTGTGGAATGGGTTGCTCATGCGAAGCGACATACATAGGCTATTCGACGGCGGATATCTCACACTAGACCCATCAAGTAGGCGTGTCTTGGTGAGCAAACGAATAAAAGATGAATTTGAAAACGGTAGGGATTATTACAAGCTTGAAGGCACGGAGATTCGTGAACCAAATGTACCTTGGGCTCGCCCAAATTCAGAGAACTTAGAATTCCACTTCAATGCAGTATTCCTTCGCTAAATACGTCAGCTGACCCCATTTCTCAGCCTAGAGGCGATCATACGAACGGCCACTGCGGCCTGGCCAACGGCGCCGCCAGCAGGGCGTTGGCGTAGTTGTTGCCCTCGAATTTCTCCTTCTCGGGGTTCCAGCGCAGCTTGTCCTGCACCTGGCAGGCGATCAGGCCGATCTGGGCGATGGTGATGGCGCGGTGGCCTACCTCGATCGGCTCCAGGGGCTGGCGGCCTTCGCGGATGGCGGCGATGAGGTCGTTCTTATCCCATAGAGTTTTCGAGAAGTCGAGTTCCCCGGCCTCCGGCTCGCGGGTCAGCAGTTCCGGCTTGCTGCTGGTCATAACTCCCGGATAGCCATCGACCTTGATCCAGGCATCGCTTCCGAAGTAAGTGATGGAGGGCGTGCTGGTGGGGGTCTGCTCGCAGGTCAGCTCCACGCCGTTCGCGTAACGGTAGTGGACCTTGAAGTTGATCATGGTGTTCCACAGGCTGACGGGAAATTCGCCCCGGCCCTCCACCTCGACCGGCCCCGTGTGCTCGGAGTTGTTGGCCCACTGGGCCATATCGAAGTAGTGAGCGCCCCAGTTGGCGATCATGCCCTGGGCGTAGGTGGAGATGCGCATCCAGTTGGGCCGCCGGTTGTGCTGCTTGCGATCGTGCACGCGCTTTTCGGTATAGGGGACAGCGGCGGTGGGGCCGAGCCACATATCGTAGTTCAACTCCGGCGGGACAGGCATATCGGGCTGCGCGCCCACCGGGGTGGGGTCGGAGGGAAAGACGATTTCGATCCTTTCCAGCTTGCCGATGTGCCCGTTGCGGACCAACTCGACGGCATGATTTTGCGGGCGGAGAGAGCGGAATTCGCTGTCGTTGCGGGCCGTTACGCCGGTGCTCTTCACCATGTTCGCCAGCAGACGGCCCTGATGGACGCTGAGGCTGATGGGCTTCTCCAGGGCGAAGTGCTTTTTTGCCCTGGCCGCCAGAATCCCATCAGAACATGCCAATGATCGGGTGTGCCGATCATCAGGGCGTCGATATCGGGATCGGCGATCACATCCCGGAAGTCGGCCTTCGTCCTGCATCCGTTGTAGGAGGCCAGCCCGTCGCGCTTCGCATAGTACGCATTCACATACGCCTGCGCTTCCGCCATGCGCCAGCTATCCACGTCGCAGACGGCAACCACCTGCACGCCGGGAACGGCCATCATCTGGGGCAGGTTGGCGCCGAAGGCTTGCCGGCCTGTGCCGATGAAGCCGACATTGATGCGATTGCTGGGCGCGCTGGCCCCGAATACGCTGGCAGGCACAATCATGGGCGCCGCAATTGCGGTGAGCGCGCATCCCGATTGAACGGCAAATTCCCTGCGGCTGATGGTCATGGCTGCTCCAAAGTGAAATAGTCTATTGCCGTTTCAGCGCGGCGTCTGTTTTATAGGTCAATGGTAATTCATTCTACGCCGGGCCGGGCATGAGCTGCCGTCGGATCTGGAACTCCAGGCCGTCTGAAACGCGGTGGGATTGAACCCGGTATGCAATGCCAAAACAAAACTCCCGCGGGCCTTTGCGCCCGCGGGAGTTTTGCCGTTCGAAAGCTGCAAGGCGTATTTACGCCTGCAGGTTATCTGCCGCTCTAGAACACGTACTTTGCGGAGAGTTCGAAGAACTCGCGCAGCAGGCGTGTAGTCCTGGAACTCCGGTAATGATCAGACCGGCAGACGGGCTAAGATTCTGGAGGGCTGGCTGAGTGTCAGAGGGAGTATTGAACAGGTTGAAGGCGTCAGCACGGAACTGGAGGTACTCCTCACGCCAGGTTTTGAAGTTTTTGAAGAGGGACATGTTGACGCGCTCACATCCCGGTCCATGGATCTGGTTTGACTTTGAGCCGGAATATGCGATGGCGTCGGCTTTGTCGGTCAGGATTGTACCAACAGGGATGCCAGGCCCGTTTTGTGTGGGTGTTCCGGCTTGTGCCGCACTCGATCCCGACAACGGATCGATGAATGCGCAAGGGTTATACCAGTTGCGCCCTGTTATGCACGGTCGAGTTGGGCATGTCTGACCATGCATATCGATGTTTGCCGCGGTCGGAGTGCCACCGCCCTTGAACGGATCGCGAATCTTGATTGCATTGTATTGGCTAAAGCCTCTGGCGCCGATGACCATTGCCGCCGCCAGCGGCAACCGTAAACGGAATGCCTGTTTGCGCTAGCCCAGGTGGCGCTTGTCTGACCAGCCGCCGACGAGGTAGTCCAGAACTCCGCCCTGGTGCATATATTTCCGGCCTTTGCCGAACGGCAATTCGTACAAGCCGTTCAATGTGACGCGGTGACGGATATCGTAATTGTCGTTGGTGAACTCATCCTTTAGTGGAATGAGGTTGTGTTCCGAGAGCTGATGGCCCACCACCGATTCCGGGGTTTCCAGCGTCGTCTCAGGGCATGCGACCAGGTATAGGTAGCAAGGAAGCTCAACCCGTCGGAGAAACGCTTTTCGAGCTTCGCCTGCAACGAGTTATACATTCTTTCGCCGATCCATGACTGCCACGCACCCCCGAATAAAAGCCG
Organism: uncultured Acidobacteriaceae bacterium; assembly: GCA_963724755.1. Lineage (GTDB taxonomy): Bacteria > Acidobacteriota > Terriglobia > Terriglobales > Acidobacteriaceae > Telmatobacter. The sequence continues at coordinate 13,190 of CAVRVZ010000005.1, read as the reverse complement.
GGGAACGCATCCGTGTTCATCCCATTGGGTGATGCAACAGCGCCGGAAGAAGCGCAATCGTTCGAGCGTGGAGGTATTGGGTATAATGCAAGGGACAGTTGGACTGGTGACGCCGAGAAAGAGAAGATGTTCGCTTCGAAACCCGTGCCGGGAGTTGTTTCCGACATAGCCAACAGTTGCAACCATGTTCTTCGTGATCTGGCGCTCAACGGTCAAGTTGTAGCTCTGCGTGTACGGAGTCTTGATGTGGGATCTGGACATAGCGAGGCAGTTGCCTCGCCAGATGCAGCAGAATTGTGCCAAGCCAGCCATTCAAATAGCCCGACGCACCATCTCAAGTGGTTGTCGAATATGGAAATGGATTCCAACCGGCCGGCATGCTGTAACCAGGCGAAAGATGCCGACGCCGCCGGGTTCGTGCATCATACCCAGGATTGGCAGGATTATTCTACCGATAGATCCGGTGTGCCGTTGGATGGGCATTGGCTCTGGTGATTGTTATACCCAGCCTGGTGGATGGATAGCACTCGCCATAATTCCTGGTAGTGGATTGTACAATTACCGTTGTTGTACGCGAAGGAAAGTTTGTCTGCAGCTCGGCTTCCACCGGGAGATTCAATGGCTCCGTAGAACAAGCCGTAGGCAGCGCGCACCACCGTCTTTGGATCGACCTGATAGGCAAACCCGATGCGCGGAGCAAAGTTATAGTGCTGAACGCTCACCAAAGAGTGGGGGTTGGCGTTGGTGTAGTCGAGATTAACGTTGTCATTCGCCAGCTCAGTGATGAAGCCGCCGAAACAGGAAATGGGTTCGCAGCTCTGGGCAGGCAATACATAGTTGGCCGTGCCGGTAGCGTAATGACCCGACTGATTTCCGCGCCTGCTGGATCTACGCCTTGCGAGTTGATGAGATAGTTGGCCAGCATCGCCCGCCTTGCTGCTGTACGGCTGAATGTAGTCGTACCTGACGCCCATGTTCACGGTCAACTTGGAGTTGACTTTCCAGTCGTCCTGAGCATAGCCGGCACGATAGTTGCGATAGTACTCGGTATTCCAGATCGGAGACAGATCCGAGATTTCCCAGATTATCGTCAAAGGCATCGGCAATGCCTATTCCGGTATGCTGTCGTTCCAACTGCCGCTTCGCGTCCATTTGCTCGCTGTAAACGCCGTCGAAGTTGTAATATGCCGCGCGGATACACGGACTGCGCAAAGGCGGGGCGAATACTCTCAATCTGGAAGCCAAACTTGAAGGAATGGCTCCCGTGAATCTTGGTCACGTTGTCGAGAATCTGGTAGACGTTCTGGCGCTGGATGGACGGGATGTCATAGCCACGACTCCGGCTATGGCTGATGCCTATCGCTCTGGTTGTAAAGCCGATACGCGGGAGGCCGCCATTGGGCCCGGCAAGGCCGGTAAAGGGCACGCCGCCCATGCCGGGAATCAACGTCGGCGCCGGTATATTGGCGTTCAACTGAGCGATACGGAATACGTCCCAGTTGTATCCAAAGCGAAATTCGTTGATCAGCGTGGGATTGAAGAGGTGGGTTTCGCTGACCATGAAGTTCTGAGCCAGGTTGAAATCGGTGTTACCGTACCGCCGAGGCCATTATCGCCGCCATCGATAATACTCCCCAGCGGAGGCAGCTGAGCCGATTTGCTCATGGGTGTAGCTATAGCGCGCGTAAGTCTGATCCTTGGCGCTGAGGTTCCAGTCCAGACGCTGATCCCACTGGAAGGTATTGTCTCGGACTGGGGCACATTGACATTGTAGTTGTTATGACAAATTGCCAGCTGCCCGGAGTGCCGTAATTGGCAGCTGTCCAGCCATCGGTATTCGGCTGGGGGTAATCGTTAAGCACTTCTGCCCCACGGTATCCGTCATGCCGCCGACGGATACATCGCCGGGGGTCATGCACGTTGGTGGTGGGAGGCCCGTAGCCGGTACCGCTGCATTGCAGCATCCCAGGCGCAGATACTGTGGGACGGTGGTGCAGTGAGCCGGCGATGCAATGGCCGGGTTCGGAATACGCGCCGCCGGCTTGGGTCAAGGGCACCTGACCGGCGGTATTTGGCGCAAAGATTCCTATAGGGCCGCTCGTGAGGTATTGATGCTTGTGATTGAAATATTCCGAAAAGTCCGCCATTGCGCTCGCTGGCCGTGGGTACGGTCAAGCCTGCGTCGGGAACGGCAAAGGCGATGCGATTTGCTTCGGCATCGCCAAAGTAGAAGAGCTTGTTCTTCCAGATGGGACAGACCGAGCGTGGCTCCGAACTGGTTCTGATGGTATGCGGGAACGACGCCGCCGGCAGAGTCCCAGTCCGCCGCATCGAATTTGGTATTGCGGACATACTCCCACAGATCGCCGTGGATCTGGTTGGTGCCCGACTTGATGCTGGCGTTGAGCACCGCGCCGGCAGAGTGGCCGAACTCGGCGCTGTAGTTGGAAGTGTCGAGCTTGAACTCAGCCAGCGCGTCCGGTGGAGGCCTGACGTTGTAGCTGGCGCCGTTCTGATGCTGTCGTCGTCGTTCAGTTGTTGTCAACGCCGTCGAGGATGAAGTTGTTCTGCGAGGGTGCGCTGGCCGTTGGCCGAGAAGTCTCCCGTGCCGCCGCCGGGCGCCGCCGCCGGCCGCTATGGCTGGAGCAACGCCGGCCGTCAACTGCGCGATATAGACCCAGTTGCGTCCGTTGAGCGGAGTGTTGTTGATGGCTTGCAGTGTCCATGACCTGACCCACGCTGAGCGTTCTCACTTTGCAGCATAGGAGGCGCGGCGGTTACAGTCACGTTCTCCGTTACGGCGCCGGGCTTCAAGGTGAGATCGATATTCAGCACGTCCTGAATGTTGACGGTGATATTTTCCTGGGTTGTGGTCGCGAACTTGGGAGCCGTCGCGCTCAGCGTGTAATGACCGATCTTGATGGGAGAAAAGCTGTATTCCCCATTTGCACCCGTCTTGTCCTGCAAGACGAAATTCGTGTCCGTATTGGTGAGTGTGACCTGCGCGCCTCGGTACGACCGCGCCCGTGGTATCCTTCACAACACCGTTAATTGCGCCCTGGTCAACCTGGGCCAATGCCATGCCAGTGAAGACACAGCAGAAGCCAATGATGAACAGGAAAGTCCAAATCATGCGACGTTTCTGCCTCAATTGAGTGATTATCATTTTCTACTCCTTATCTTCTGCGGCTTATAGCCGCACCTCATGCGCAAGCACACTGACGTGCCCGCTATTTTGGGGACCTATTCTTGCATGCGGGGAGGTCGGCTGGAATACTATACACACGCAATTCGGAGTTCGTAATTGAATTAAATAAATAAATACTTAAATATTCGCACATCTACTGCTAAGAGATGCTGCATGAGCGGCTTGACAATTCCGCCTCGCGGAATGATTATGGCTGGCGGGGCACTCGAATACTCATAGGGGGAAACTGTATGAAAAACACGATAGCAAGACGCGAATTTCTGAAGACCGTTGGCGCGGGCGCGCTGGCAGGCGCGGGATGTGGGCACGGGAGCGCCGCTTGCACGTGCGGCAACCGCGGACATCAATCCGACCAGCAAAAAGCCGCGGCTGCTTTCGAGTTGTTGCGCCTACTCCTACCGGGAACTGCTTTCCACCGGCAAAATGACGTATGAGGATTTGATTCTCAAGGCCGTTGAGCTGGGATCTGGATGCCGTGGATATGACGGTTTATTGGTTGAAGTCCACCGATCCGGGATATTTGGACAGCCTTCGCCGCCTGGCTTTTAGGAACGCTGTTGCATTTTCAGGCGCGGCCTGCAACGCCACCATGGTGAAGACAGATGCGGCCGCGCGCGCGGACGTCCTGGTTCAGATAAAGAAGTGGGTGGACGTGGCGGACCGGCTGGGGGCCTCGCACCTGAGAATCTTTGCCGGCGATCTGCCGGCTGGCGTAACCACGCAGCAGGCCATCGACTGGTCAGTGGAGACCATGAAGGCGGGCTGCGATTACTCAGCGGAAAAGGGCATCACCCTGGGCATTGAAGACCACGGCAACATCACCAACAGCGCGAAAGTATGCCTGGAGATTATGCAGCGGGTGAATTCGCCTTATGCCGGCATCAACCTGGACATTACGCACTTTACCGCGGCAACCCCGGCGCAGGATGCCTACGCGCAGATTGCGGCATGCATGCCCTACGCGACGGTTTCACACATTCGCGATCATTGGGACGACGGCAAGCCGCTGGATATGGAACGGGTGTGGAGGCTCTACGCGGAGGCCGGCCACAAGGGCTATATGGCGGTGGAGTATTCCCCTGAGGAAACGGGCGAGCCGGCCATTACGGGCGCGCCCAAGCTGATTGCCAAAACGATCGAGCTATGCAGAAAGTACTCCAGCGTTTGAACGGTAACGCAGCCGGACCCTAGTTATTCGGCTTGGCCGGCTCGACCGGCTGCATTGTCAGGCTCGACCGGTGTGGCCGCATGCCCCTTCGACATTCCGCGGATGTAGTGAATCAGGTTCCAAACTTCGGTATCGCTGGCGCGGCCCTCCGCCTCGGAAGGCATTTTGCCCTTGCCGTTGCGGATGGCGTTGAACAGCGACTGGTCGAGCTTGCCGGACAAGCGTCGCCGGATTGGTCCAGTCCGGAAGCGCCAACTGCATATCTTTGCCCAGATCGGTTTTGCCATTTCCGTTATCCCCGTGGCACATGGCGCAGTCAATCTGGTACAACTTCTTCGCCTTCTCAAGCGAGGCAGCGGTAGGTTTCACGGGATTGGTGGCGGCGGGCGCGGCGTGTCTTGCGGTGGGCGCCCTTCAGCGAATGTGGGCCCGGACGAGGGAGCGACCCAAACAGGATCGCTGCGGAAAAGAGCAGAAAGTTCTTCAACATGGCAGACTCCCTAGTTGCCGATGCCGCGGAAGTGCATCTTGCAGCTGTATTGGTTTTTCTGGCAGAGATTATAGTCCGATTCTCAGTAGTCGTTACGGATCGAATTGGCCAGCCTGAGCTTATTCGACCTTTTTCAGCCACAGGTTCCGAAATGAAACCTTGCACGGAACTCCTTCAATCTGCAGGCCGAACAGACCGGAAACGTTGTTGGACGAAGCCGGATCGTCGTCCACCAGCACCGCCATCAACTGGCCGTTCAGGATGTGCAGGATCACGCCTCCGCGCGCGATGATCATGTACTGGTTCCATGCGCCGTCTTTGACAAAAGCGCCCAGCTTATCGCGGTCGCCGATGGTTCCCGACAATTGCGGAATCTTCCCCTCGAATGACTCGACCACCTGCCCGCGCCAGACGATAATCCCCCGCGAGGTATTCTGCGAGTAGAGCTGGCCGCTATATTGTTTGGCCTTCGCGTCCACCGGGTACCAGAAATCGGCCTGGGGGCCGACCATCGCCCAGCGCGGATCGCGTCCGGGGCTGCCTTGGCTGGTCCCTGCCCCGGCGGAAGACCGGCGCTGCTGCGGTATTGGATGCCGCTGCCGCCGCCTTTCTCCACCTTGATTTCAAGCTTGAGATCGAAGTCCTTCGCCTCGATTCCGCGATAAATCAGAAAGGTGTTGGGGAAGGTATAAGGGGGAAACATCTCCGGAGCGGTTTCACCCACTATCGCGCCGTCCTCCACCTTCCACAGCCCCGGCTGGCCGTCCCAACCGGCGAGGGTTTTGCCGTCGAAGAGCGATATGTAGCCGGTGTGGTCAGCGAAATCGATCGGATCAGGCTCAATGAAGACGCCATTCCTGAAGCCCGCGAGATCCGGCTTCACTTTGAGCAGCGCGGCGCGATCGGGCTCCTGTTTGCTCCCCGGTTGCGCTTGCGCGGCTGCCTGAGGCGCGCAATTCAGCAAGTACCGCCAGCACGGATGCCGCCACGAACGCTGCAACGCTGCCGATTCCTCAATCGCTTACTCATGCGACCGTCCCCTTTCCGAGCTCGATTTGTTCGGAGTGGCCTGAATCCTCTAAGAAACGGTGGCCGGCTTGAGCAGTCCCAGTTCCCCGGCCAGGCGTTCGAGTTTGGCGCGAGTGGCTGCCGGAGGGGGAACCAGCGGCAGGCGGACGTGGTCAGAGCAGCGGCCCATCAGGTTGAGCACCGTCTTCACCGGGCAGGGATTGGAGTCCCAGAAATTGGCGTCGAGCAGCTGCGCATACTTGCGCTCCAGCTCGCGGGCCTCAGTCCAGTTGCCGTTGAGCGCGGCGCGGATCATGCGGCCCATCTCGGCCGGAATCTCGTTGGAGGCCACGCTGATGAGCCCGTGCGCGCCCACGCCGATCGAGCCCAGTCCCATATTGTCGTCGCCGCTGAAAATCCTGAAGCCGCTGGGCAGCGCATGCACCAGCGCGGAGACCTGGGGCAGCCTGCCGCTGGACTCCTTGATGGCCTGGATGTTCGAGGCAGCCGCGGCCAGCCGGACCACCGTCTCCGGCTCCAGGTTCACGCCGGTGCGCCCGGGAATGTTGTAGATCGTTACCGGCAGCGGTGCGACAGCTTTGGCCAATGCCAGAAAGTGCTGGAACTGGCCCTCCTGCGAGGGCTTGTTGTAGTAGGGATTGGCCGAAAGCACGGCGCTGATGCCGCGCACCTGCTTGAGCCGGCCGGCTAGGCGCACGAGCGTGCGCGTCGAGTTGTGGGTGCAGCCGGCCCACACCGGCACACGCCCCGCCGCCGTCTCGACAACCAGGCTCACCGTGCGCAGCCACTCTTCTTCGTCCAGCGTGGCCGCCTCGCCCGTCGACCCGCAGGCCACTATAAAATCGATGCCGGAGTCGATCTGCCAGTTCACCAGCGACTTGAGCGCCTGTTCATCCAGCGACCCATCCGCCTTGAACGGCGTAACAATAGCTGTACCGCAACCAGTAGTTTCCATATCAAATGAAATTATACCGGCGGTGCGCGTCTGACAGGGTTTTCTATTGTGGCCAAGATAGGCGGAGGTTCTTACTCCGGGCGATATTTCAGCAAGCCGGGATTTAAAACTGATCGAAGATTTCGCGGAACTCCCATGCGCCTGTTTGCCGTTGAGCCACTCGGCGGCGCGGACGGCGCCCAGCGCGAAACCGCGGCGGCTGTGGGCGTCGTGGCGGATTTCCAGAGTGTCGTCGGGGCCGGTTGCGGTGACGATGTGCTCGCCTTTGGCATCGCCTATGCGGTGAGAGGTGATCTCGACCTTTGCGCCGGGCTGAGCTGCTTCAATGATCTGCTGCAGAGTGATAGCGGTGCCGGAGGGAGCGTCGAGCTTGGAGACGTGGTGGGTCTCGGCGATGGAGAATTTGTAGCCTTCGAGCTGGGCCAGCTCGGCGGTGAGGCGGAAGAGCTTTTGCACGCCGATGGAGAAGTTGGTTCCGTAGAGCAGCGCTCCGCCTCGTTTTTGGGCGAGAGCTTTCATCTCGTCGAGATGGGCGTACCAGCCGGTGGTGCCGACGACGATGCGGGCGCCGAGGGCGAGGACGGCGCGCATGTTTTCTACCGCGGCCTCGGGGGCGGTGAAGTCGATGACCACGTCTACGCCGGCGAGATTGGGAGCGGTGAGCGCGGAGGCGTGCTCGTTTTCCGTGATATCGAGCGCGCGGACCGAGTGGCCGCGTTCGCGAGCGACTTCGGCGACGAGGCTTCCGGTTTTTCCCTTGCCTAAAACGAGTATTTGCATGATGAACCTCGATAGTGCAGCTACTAGCTAAGATCTAGATCCCGGACGGAGAGATGTCGTCTGCCGAACGCGGCCGGTTCACCCCCCAGGCGGTCGAGCACATGCTCGGCCAGCTGGAGGCCCGAGCAGCAGAGGCCAGTGACGAAACGCTGACCAGCGCGGTGGTTACGGGCCGCAGGGCCTTGGCGGAGTGGCAGGACCTGGCCGGTCGACTAAGGGACCTGGAAGGTGAGTACGAGCGGCTGGCCCAGTGCGAGTCGAGGGCGCTGGCCAGGTTGCAGTACGTGCTGGACCTGCTGGACAAGTTCGTCGAGCCGTCGGAACTGGCACCAGCGCCGAACCGTTCGGGTTATCAGGCACCGGGGAGACTGATCCCGGCGCCACGACCCAGCCCTGGCCGTGACACGCGCGGAAGTCTGGCCGTGCGCATGCTAGGGGATTTTGAGCTCACGATCGACGGCCAGCGCGTCACGGACTGGCGCGGGCAGCGGACCCAGTTGCTGATGCAGTTCCTGACCGCGCACCGGCACCGCAGCGTGCTGCGAGACGAGCTAATCACGGCGGTATGGCCGGACGTGGACGAAGATAACGGGCGCCACCGGCTGCACCAGGCCGTCTATGAACTGCGCCGTATCCTGCACTCCATCGACCCCGACCGTTCCCCCATCGTTTGCATCGAGGGCGGATATCGGGTGGATCACGAGGTACCCATCTGGGTCGACGTCGAGGAATTCGACGACCTCGTCTCGGCCGCGTCGCGCTGCTTCGCCGCGCGGCGATCCGACGAGGCGATCGACGTGGGCCAGCGGGCCCTGAACCTCTATCGCGGCGATTTCCTCGGCCAGGTCACCTGCGCGGACTGGGCCACGGCCGAACGCAGTCGGCTTCGGGCCCGCTTCGCGCAGCTCAGCATTCACCTGGGCGAGCTACTCGCCGGGCGCGGCGATCATGCGGCGGCGCTAGCGGTGGTGGACCCGGTGCTGAGCATGGAGCCGTGGAACGAGGACGCCACGGTGATCACCATGCGCTGTCACGCCCGCAGCGGCGCCCGCTCCATGGCGGCCGCCGCCTACCGCTCCTGCGCCGCGGCGTTGACTCGCGAGTTCGGGATAACACCCGCCGCGCAGACCAGCCGCATCTACGACCAGATCCGGTCCGCCGAGCCGCCCAGGAATCCCGGCGGGCTCACAGCGGATCGGGCCCGAACAGCACCCCGACCACTTTCGCCCCCAGCGTCCGGCGCAGCTCGGCCATCCCGGTGACGCGTAGCTGCAGCTCCACCGCCATAGTGTCATCGGCCCCGCGGGAAGACACCCCCGCGGACCCCTCGACCCTGGATAACCTTCCCGCGGGGTTCCGGATCCCCGACCAGCCGCACGTCGACGATCTCCATCGATACCAGCCAAGCAGTCATACCCGCCGGTTCGGACGGCGGCTGTGCTGACCCGAGCCGGTCGAGCATCCACCTCACCCAGTCTGTCGGTTCCCAGCCGCGAAACGTGGTCTCGTTCCCCGTCTCCTCGTGATACAGCCTGGTCCGCCGACGCAGCTCACCCGGCCCGCCTGGCCCGGTTAGCTGCGCGTCGAAGAAGACCGAGAATCCGGCGCGCTGCTGCCACCGGCCAGGCACCACATCAGATGGGCCGGACGGCTGCCCGCCATCAGCCAGTCCGTTGTCCATCAGCCACACCTCCCACCCCCGGTAAGGTCCCGGTCGTCAGGCGCCGAGGTGGCCGGGTTTACGGGTCCGCCGGGGACGGTTTGGGTATGACCGCCCGCTCTATGCCTCGGTTTGCTGTTGCACAGCCGGTTCTGGAGCGTCGTCGGTTTGCACAGCCGGTTCTGGAGCGTCGTCGGTTTGCGGCGTACCACGGTGATCTTGTACGCGTCGCAGCTGCCGTAGACGAACCCGACCTTGCCGCAGCAGTCCTGCGAGCCGAGGGTGATGCAGAGCTTGTACTCCCGTCCGCATCGGCCGGGGTTAACGTGCCTGGGAGCACGTCGATGACGAAGTCCCACCGTCCGTACGGCACGGGCTCTGGTCACCGGTCAGGATGATGCACTTGCAGAGGTCCCTTTCGAGCCCGGCCCGCACGCCTCGAATGCGAGGCACACGCACATACGGGTCTTCGCACAGGTAGTTCAGGATGTTGCCCTGCAGTTCGACCGTGACCACGATCTGCAGCGTCTGGTTGGAATCCATGAACCCGCTCGGTCATCGCGGGCTCCCATCGACGGAGAACATGGCGTACATTTCTCCGCCCAGATCCCAGATTTCGGGCCGGACCTCGAGCTTACACTTCCTTTCGACTGCGGCGTCCGCGATGTCAGGTGCCATGATTTTCTCCATTCGCGAGTGCCGCGCCAGGCGCGGCGCCGGCGACTTCCGCCGGTCTCCTGCCTTTATGCGCCGACCCGCTCACGCCCGGCTGCGCGAACGTCGCCTGAACCCGCCGTGAGCACTAGGCTTCCTCACGGACGGCTACCGGAGAGGGCAGGGGGCTGAGCGGAAATTCTCCCGAAAGGGAGCAATTTCCAATTTACTGCCGCAACTATAGGTTGCGATACGATCCTCCGATCGCGGCCGTTTCCCGGTCGAATGTGCTGAGCGGGCGTTAGTTTGGCGTGTCTAAAATCAGGACCCTGCCTTGGTACTGGTGCAATGGGGCCTGGTAGTCCTAGGTTTGCACCAGGAATACGTCCTGCTCGTCAGGGGAGGAGATCGCATGGCAGAGATCACCGTCACCGTCGATGGCGTGAAGTATGCGGATCACGTCGAGCCTCGGATGTGCTTGTCCACTACCTAAGAGAAGTCGTGGGCAAGACCGGACTCCCATCGGATGCGACACGTCAAATTGCGGCGCCTGCACAGTGCTGCTGGATGGGAGTCGGTAAGAGTTGTTCCGTTCTGGCCGTCCAGGCGGACGGGCGGAAATCACCACCATCCAGGGCCTGGCGAACGGTGGCCTGCACCCGCTCCAGCGCGCTTTCCACGAGGAGCACGCGCTGCAGTGCGGATACTGCACGCCCGGGATGATCATGGCGGCGTCCGACCTGCTCAGGGAGAATCCGCATCCCAGCGACGAGGAGATCCGCGAGGGTCTTGAAGGCAACCTGTGCCGCTGTACCGGCTATGAGAACATCGTCCGCGCCGTACGGCGCGCCGCCGAGGCGGGAGTGAGCGAATGACCGCGCAGACCGAGGCGCCCGAGGCGCAGGCCGGAGAGTTCGGCAAGGCACGCCTGCGCAAGGAAGACGAGAGCCTCATCACCGGCCAGACCAACTGGACCGACAACATCTCGCTGCCCGGGATGCTCCACTTCGCGTTCCTGCGCAGCCCGTACGCGCACGCCCGGATCATCTCGGTGGACGTCAGCGCGGCCCGCAGCGAGCCGGGCGTCATCGCCGCCTACTCCGGCGCGGACTTCGCCGACGAGCAGGGCAGCCTGCCCTGCGCCTGGCCGGTCACCCCGGACATCGTGATCCCGGCGCACCCGCCGATGGCGGTGGACGAGGTGCGGTACGTCGGCGAGGCGGTCGCCTGTGTGGTTGCCCGCGACCGCTACGCCGCGGCCGACGCCCTGGCCGCCATCGAGATCGACTACGAGCAGCTTCCGCCGGTGCTCGACATCAGGACGGCCCTGGACGAGGCCTCGCCCAAGGTGCACGAGGCGGGCAACAAGAGCTTCGAATGGCCCTTCGCCCAACGGCGACATCGACGCCGCCTTCCGCGACGCGCCCGTCGTACTCGAACGCACCTTTCGCCAGCAGCGGCTGATCCCGGCCGCGATGGAGCCGCGCGCGGTGGTCTGCTCCTGCGTCGGCGGAGAGTTCACGCTCTGGTCCGCGACCCAGATCCCGCATGTGCTGCGGGTCATGCTCGCCCTGGTCACCGGCATCCCGGAGCAGAGCATCCGGGTCATCGCGCCGGACGTCGGCGGCGGGTTCGGATCCAAGCTCCAGGTCACGGCCGAAGAGGTGCTGGCCGTCCTGATCGCCCGCAAGCTGGGCCGGCCGGTCAAGTGGACCGAGTCGCGCAGCGAGGGCAACATGACCGTGCACCACGGCCGCGACCAGTGGCAGCGATCAGGATCGCGGCCGACAGCGACGGCAGGCTCCGTGGCCTGGACGTCGACCTGCTCGCCGACATGGGCGCCTACCTCATGCTGGTCACGCCAGGCGTCCCGCTGCTCGGCGCGTTCATGTTCCCGCCATCTACAAGATGGACGCCTACTCGTTCAAGTGCACGGGATCTTCACCACCAAGATGCCGACCGACGCCTACCGCGGCGCCGGGCGGCCCGAGGCCACCTTGCCATCGAGCGGATGATGGACGACTCGCCGCGCACCTGGGCGTGACCCGCTGGTGGTCCGGGACGAACTGGATCAAGCACGCCGAGTTCCCGTACACCACCATCGCCAGCCTGACCTATGACTCAGGTAACTACGAGGCCGCCACGGCCAAGGCGAAGGAACTGCTCGACTACGACGAGCTCCGCAAGGAGAGGACCAGCGGCGGGACAGCAACGATTCCGTTCAGCTCGGCATCGGCATCTCCACCTTCACCGAGATGTGCGGGCTGGCCCCGTCCCGCGTCTCGGCTCGCTGGCCTACGGTGCCGGCGGCTGGAGCAGGCAGGATCAGGATGCTGCCGACCGGCAAGGTCGAGGTCGTCACCGGATCCAGCGCGCACGGCCAGGGGCACGAGACGTCGTGGAGCCAGATCGTGGCCGACCCGCTCGGCGTGCCCTTCGAGGACATCCGGGTGATGCACGGCGACACCCAGGTCTCGCCCAAGGGCATGGACACCTACGGCTCCCGGTCGCTCGCGGTCGGCGGGATGGCCCTGCGTCTCGGCCTGCGACAAGGTCGTCGAGAAGGCCAAGGTGATCGCTGCGGACCTGCTCGAGGCCCCGGCCGATGACCTCGAAGTGGTCGCCGGGCGGTTCGCCGTACGCGGCGACCCGGACAAGACGTCACGATCGCGAGATCGCACTAGCCACCTTCGCGGCGCACAACCTGCCGACGGGGTCGAGCCGACCATCGACGCCGACGCCACCTACGACCCGGACAACTTCTCCTTCCCGCACGGCACCCACCTGTGCGCGACAGAGATCGACACCGAGACCGGCTTCGTCAAGATCCGCTCGTACGTGTGCGTCGACGACATCGGCACGGTGGTCAACCCGCTCATCGTCGAGGGCCAGGTCCACGGCGGCCTCGCCCAGGGCATCGCGCAGGCCCTGTACGAGGAGGCGGTCTACGACGACGACGGCAACCTGGTCACCTCCACGCTGGCCGACTACCTGGTCCCGTCGGCCGCCGACCTGCCGTCCTACGTCACCGGCCGGACCGAGAGCCGGGCGGCCAACCGGCTGGCGTCAAGGGCGTCGGCGAGGCGGGCACGATCGCCTCGACCCCGCGGTCGTCAACGCGATCGTCGATGCGCTGCGGCCGCTGGCGTCGACGACGTTACCATGCCCTGCAGCCCGAACGGGTCTGGCGCGCGATCCAGACCGCCCCAGAGCGATGCACGGCGGACCGGGGCGAGGCATGATCCC